>CAZLDV010000016.1:0-53857 GCA_964558425.1 uncultured Rhodoferax sp.
GCAGGTGCTGGACCTGACGGTGGAAGCGGCATTCCAGTTCTTCGAGAGCGTACCGACCATCGCGCGCAAGCTGCAGACGCTGCTGGACGTGGGCCTGTCGTACATCCGGCTCGGGCAGTCGGCCACCACGCTGTCCGGCGGCGAGGCGCAACGCGTCAAGCTGGCGCTCGAACTCTCCAAGCGCGACACCGGCCGTACCCTGTATATCCTGGACGAACCCACGACCGGCCTGCACTTCGCCGACATCGCCCTGCTGCTCACGGTGCTGCAACACCTGCGCGATTGCGGCAACACCATCGTCGTGATCGAACACAACCTCGATGTGATCAAGACCGCCGACTGGATCATCGACATGGGGCCCGAAGGCGGCGCTGGCGGCGGGACGGTGGTGGCGCAGGGCACGCCGGAGACGGTGGCCGCGAATCCGGACAGCCATACCGGGGTGTATCTGAGGCGGGTGTTGTAGCGGGCGCAGCGGCTTGTTCGGTCCACGCGGGGTCGGGTCGGGCGCGGCCCACGCCCTCGGAGACCGTGGCTTTGCCGGCCCGGCTCAGCCGGGTGGCCTGCCGGGGGCCGGCGTGTTCGCCGCTGTGGCGACCGGGGCTGCTGCCTGGATCGGCCTGGCCGAAGCGTCGCGCTGGAATACGCGCTGCATGATGAAGTCCGGCGTCACCGCCTCACCCGAGAGCAGCATCGCGGCCAGTTCGGCGCCCAGCACCTGGGGCGCGATGACGACATCGGGCTGCACCAGCTTGACGCGACTCAGGTGCCGTGCATCGTTGACGGCGGCGATGGTCTGTGCCTCACCGCCGAGTTCGCGCACCGCCAGCACGATGAAGGCGTTCTCGGAGTCGTCTTCCATCATGGCCAACACCGCGGTGGCGACGTGAGCGCCGGCCTGCTTGAGCACATCGAGGTTGCTCGCATCTCCGACGACGGTGTCGACGTCCATGCCTGCGTCGCCATCGGGCGCTTCGCGCAGGATGCGCGTCACCGGGCAACCCCGGCGGGCCAGCTCACGGCAGGTGTTGAGCGCCAGCGGCGTATTGCCGACGACGACGAAATGGTTCTCGCGTTTCATCTTGTTGCCTCTCCGATCGACGATGCGTAGCAGACTGCGGCTGACCATCGGTGCGATCACCGCTGTCAGCGACGTGGCGAACACCGCAACGCCCAGCACGATGATCGACACCGTGAACAGCTTGGCCTCGGGGGTGGTCGGGATGATGTCGCCGTAGCCGACCGTGCTCATTGTCACCATGGCGTAATACAGCGCCGTGACCAGGTCGCCGATGCGCGGCCTGTAGTCGGCGCCCAGGTAATAGCTGCCGAAGGTTGCGTACATGATCAGCATCGCCACCGAGGTCAACGCGAACAGCGTGCTGCCGGCAACGCTGGAACGATCGAACGCGCGCCAGGCGACCAGCAGGGCCACCAGCAGCGCCAGGAAATACGACAGCAGCGCGAAGCCACCTGCCTGGCGGCTGAACAGCGTGCTGGCAGCCGCGGTGCCGACCAGCAGCAGCGCCATGATCCAGGCGACACGTGAACGCAGCATCAGCCCCAGCGCCATCGTCACCATGCCGACGCCCAGCAGCAGCGGCGGCAGCAATGCCGGGCCCAGCGTGAAGCTGCCATGCGCCAGTTCGTCGAGATAGCGGCGCCAGTTGTGCCCGACGTCGCTGTTGAGCAGCAAGAAGCCACCCAGCGCCAGCAGCATGGCCAGTGGCATGTGCGGATACCAATGGCGTAGCCGCACCATCACGGACAGGCGTCGCGCGGCGGAGCGCAAATGGGTGGGCAGCAGCTTGAACAGCATCGCCCTAGCCTACCAAACAAAATTGCGACGCTTGGCGCGCTCGGTTGTCGGGGCCGGCGCTTGACGGCGAACCGCATCGTCGGTGCAAAGCGTCGATCGATCGCCAATCGGAATATCAGTTGCGTGATGCCGTTGTGGCTCGACCCAACGGGAGCAAAATCCGACACAGGACGCTGCAGAGTCCTCTTGTTCTTCCACCACTCGTTCAACACCCATGCACTACATCCACATCGTCGCCCTGCTTGCCGTACTTCAATTTTTCGTGTTCGGCTTTCTGGTCGGACGCGCGCGTGTCCGGTATGGCGTCAAGGCACCCGCTGTCACTGGCAACGACCAGTTCGAACGGACCTTTCGCGTGCAGATGAACACGCTGGAGCAGCTGGTGGTTTTCATGCCCGCACTGCTGATCGCCGGTCAGTACTGGTCGCAGGCGATCGTTGCAGGGCTCGGGCTGGTGTGGTTGCTCGGACGCTTGATCTATCGCCACGCCTACCTCGCCGACCCGGCCAAGCGCCATGTCGGGTTTCTGCTGACGGTCATCCCGACCCTCGTGCTGTTGGTTTTGGGGCTGGTGGGCGCGGTCGCGCGCTGATGTCGTGGATCGGCACAACCAGCGGCCCTGGCGCGTCGGTTGGCCATGTCCGCAGCAAAGGCAACCAGGATGATGCCGGCGAGACTGGGCACGAATTGCCGGAGAAACAAGGGTTTACCCTAGTGTATTTTCTGTTTGAGCACTAGATAATTCCGAAAAACGGAACTGCAAATCCGATTTTTGCAACTTTGATGGCTATTCTGGAAAACACAGTCAGTGCACTGCGGTGTTTCACCGGAGGCCGTCATACGTTGACGGTGACGGATGTTTCGCAGATGCTGGCGTTGCCGAAAAGCAATGTCTCGCGGCTGTTGCGATCCATGCGCGACGTGGGTTTGCTCGATGACGCCCAGGATGCCCGCGGATACCGTCCTGGCGTCTTGCTGCTCGAATTGGGGCAGACCTTGCGTACCACCAAGAGCCTGCTCGCGCTGGCCGACGATGCGGTGCGCGGCATCTGTGAGCAGATCGGCCACACCGGGTATGTGTCGGTGCTCAAGGGGTCCGAGATGATCGGCTTGTCGCACCATGTGGGTCGCAACCTGCTGCAGGTTGGCGTGCCGCTCGGTCAGCGACTACCGGCCGATGCCTGTTCCACCGGCCGCGCCTTGTTGGCGGGCATGCCTTCGGCGCAGGTACGTGCTGTCTTGGGCGACCGCCTGTCGCACCATACACCGCAGTCGCCGCGATCGTTCGAAGATCTGTTCGAGCGCCTGGCGCTGGTGCGCGAACGCGGTTATGCAGAGTCCATGGAGGAGGCGGGCAAGGGCATCGCGGCATTGTCCGTGGCAATCACCCATCCGCAGACGAATGAGACGTTGAGCCTGTGTATCACCTATCCAATTGCGACGGTGGACGCGGTGGAGCGCAACGAGGCCATCGCCTTGTTGTTGCAGGCCAAGGCCGATTTAACGAGGGCTTTATCGTGAACAAGCAAGCAGACACCTCGGCTCGCCCTTGGCGGGTCGGATTCGACATTGGCGGCACCTTCACCGACTTCGTGCTGCTGGACGCCCGGGAAGGGCGAATCCACCTGCACAAGCGGCTGACTTCGGCGGATGACCCGTCGCGTTCGGCTTTGCTGGGTTTGGAGGAATTGATGGAGCTGGCCGGCATCCGGCTGGCCGACGTGGGCGATATCGTGCATGGCACGACATTGGTGACCAACGCCATCATCGAACGCAAGGGTGTCAGCCGTCTCGGGTTGCTCACGACGGCAGGATTTCGTGACATCCTGGAGATGGGCACCGAGCAACGTTACGACATCTACGACCTGTTCCTGAAGTTCCCGGAGCCGCTGGTGCCACGCGATCGGCGCATCGAAGTGCCTGAACGCATGGACTGCAACGGGCAGGTGGTGCAGCCGCTGGACCAAGACGCGGTGCGTGCGGCCTTGGCGCAACTGGTGGCCGAAGGCGCGGACGCCGTGGCGGTGTGCTTTCTGCACGCCTATCGCAATCCGGCGCACGAGCAGCAGGTTGCCCGGATCGTGGCGGCCGAGTTCCCGCGCCTGTCGGTGTCGCTGTCCAGCGCGGTGGTCGCCGAATTGTCGGAGTACCAGCGCTGCGTCACCACGGCCGCCAATGCCTTCGTGCAGCCGCTGATGAAGACCTATCTGGAAAAGCTGCAGCGCGAACTCTCCACCCGGGGGTTTGCGGGCAACCTGCGCCTGATGCACTCCGCTGGTGGCCTGATGTCGCCGCAGACGGCCTGTGATTTCCCGATCCGGTTGCTCGAGTCCGGACCGGCCGGAGGAGGCCTGGCCACCGCCTGGTTCGGCCGCCTGGCCGGCCACAAGGACGTGATTTCGTTTGACATGGGCGGCACCACCGCCAAGGCTGCCTTGATCGAGGACGGACGCTTCGACGTGATGACCATGCTCGAGGCTGCGCGGGTACACCGCTTCACCAAGGGTTCGGGCCTGCCAATCAAGACGCCGGTAATGGACATGATCGAGATCGGCGCTGGTGGCGGCTCGATCGCTGCGATCGACGAACTCGGCCTGCTCAAGGTCGGCCCGCATTCTGCCGGTTCCGATCCCGGCCCAGCCTGTTACGGTCTGGGCGGTCTCGAACCCACCGTCACCGACGCCAGTCTGGTATTGGGCTATTACGACCCCGGCTTCTTCCTCGGCGGCAACATGCAGCTGCATAGGGACAAGGCCGTGGCGGCAATGCGCCGCGTGGCCGAGCCGCTCGGTCTATCAGAGGTGCAGGCGGCAGCCGGCATCCATGCCCTGGTGGTAGACGGCATGGCGGCGGCAGCGCGGGTGCACCTGGTCGAACACGGCCAGGACCCGCGCAACTTCAGCATGGTCGGATTCGGTGGCGCTGGCCCGGCCCATGTGGCCGACGTGGCGCGTGCGCTGGGTGTGCGCGAAGTCATCATTCCACCGGCCTCCGGTGCGGCCTCGGCACTGGGCTTTCTGGCTGCGCCGCTGTCCTTTGAGTGGGTGCGTTCAATGCCGGTCGAGTTGTCCAATCTGCGGGACCCGCAAGCGGTCAACGAGCTGCTGGACGAATTGGAGGTCCAGGGTCGCGCACAACTGACCGAGGCCGGCGTGGCCGATGCCGACATCGTGATCGAGCGTTGGGCAGACATGCGGCTGGTCGGTCAGATGCACGATATCCGGGTTCGTCTGCCCGATGGCTTGCTGGGCGTGGAGCAGCTGCCTGCGCTGCGCCAATCCTTCATCGAGGCCTATCGCACCCGTTACACCGCAGTTCCGGCAGCAGCACGGTTCGAGGCAATCAACTTTCGCGTCAACTGCTGCGGCCCGACACCGGAGTTGACGGTCCAGGGTGCACTGGGCGATGGAGCGTCCAGGGACAAGCGCAAGGGGCGCCGCCAGGTCTGGTTCGATGACCGATATTGGGATGCCGCCGTCTATGACCGGTACGCGCTGCGCGGCGGCGACACCCTGGCCGGCCCCTGCATCGTCGAGGAGCGCGAGGCGACCACCGTCGTCGGTCCCCTGGACGCGGTGACGGTCGACGACACGCTGAACCTGCGCATCGCCATCGGCGTGCCGCAGGCGCGTGCAGTCACCGTTGGGCCCGAGACCCCGCTGCACGAGGCGGTTGCGAGCATCGAGGCCGACCCGATCGCGCTCGAGATCATGTGGAGCCGGCTGGTCAACGTCGTCGACGAGATGTGGCTCACGGTATGCCGTACCGCGTTTTCGCTGGTGATTTCGGAAGCGCAGGACTTTGCCAGCGAAATCCTCAGCCCGGAGGGCGAGACGCTGGCGCATTCTCCGCGCGCAATGCCTGTGTTCAACCTCACCTTGCCGCGCGCCGTAAAGGCCTTGCTCGAACATTACCCGGCGGACACTCTCAAGCCCGGCGACGTATTGATCACCAACGACCCCTGGCTCTGTGCCGGCCATTTGTTTGACATCGCGGTTGTCACGCCGGTGTTCCTGGACGGTCGTGTGGTCGGACTGCTGGGCACGGTGGGCCATGTCTCGGACATCGGCGGCACCAAGGACGCGCTGCATGCGCGCGAGGTCTACGAGGAGGGTCTGCAGATCCCGCCAATGAAGATCAGCATCGCGGGCGAGTTGAACGATACGCTGGTTCGCCTGATGCACAGCAATGTGCGCAATGGCGAGCAGGTGGTGGGTGATGTGATGTCCTTCCTCGGCGCCAACGCGCTGGGCGGCGAGCGCCTGCTGGCCTTCATGCGCGACTATGGCATGCACGATCTGCGTGCGCTGGCGCATGTGGTGCAGTCTCGCTCCGAGCAGGCGATGCGCGCTGCGATCACTCGGCTGCCCGACGGCCAATACAAGTCGGAAATCTGGAACAACCCGCTGGGAACGCCGATGCGCTTCCCGATCTGTCTGACCGTCAAAGGCGACGAGATCGAGATCGACTTTGCCGGCGCACCGCCCGAGCTGGCGCAAGGCGGGTTGAACTCGACGCTGAACTACACCTCGGCGCACGCGACCTACCCGATCAAGTGCATGCTGACTCCTGGCGTGCGCGGCAATGCCGGTTGTTACCGTCCGTTCACTGTCAAGGCGCCCGAAGGTTCGATCCTCAATTGCAATTACCCGGCCTCGGTGGCGATCCGTACCCGCACCGGCTGGTATATCGCGCCCAACATCTTCCAGGCACTGGCGCAGGCCGCGCCGACACGTGTACAGGCCTTCACCGGTCTGCCGGTCGCGGCCAACCTGTATGGGCGTGACACCAACGGTCACACCTATTCGGACATGTTGTTCATGGGTGGAGGCCAAGGCGCCAGCGACGGCTCGGATGGCAAGTCGGGCCTGTTGTGGCCAACCTCCGCCGCCAATACGTCCATCGAGCTGATCGAGTCGCGTACACCCATCATCGTGCTGGAGAAATCTTTCATTCCGGACTCGGGCGGGGCCGGGCGGCACCGAGGCGGTTTGGCGCAACGGGTGCGCGTGCGCAAGCGGGTGGACGATGGACTGCCGATGCTGGTGTCCGTGTATCCGGAAGGTGTGCAGCTGGAGCCCGAAGGCCTGTTCGGTGGCCGCCCTGGTCTGACGGCGCGCGGGGTCGTGCTGGGTGAGACAGGTGCAGTCGTTCATGATTGCGGCACCGGCGAGCTGGTCACGCTGAGCGACACCGTGCAGCAGGTCGAGATTGTGCTGGCGGGCGGTTCCGGATTCGGCCCTCCCAGTGAGCGCGCGCGCAGCGATATCGAGCAGGATCTGGCCATGGGGTGGGTGACCCTACAGGGTGCGCAGCGCGACTATGGCCATACAGCTTCCCCTGGGATCGGCCGATCCGAGGACCCGCAACTCCAGACCCTGGAGCGCGCGTCCTGAGGGTGGCACGGCCCTTTTTCTTTCCAACCAAGGAGTGTGATGATGGAGCGACGTTCTGTATTGAAAGGTCTGGCCGGTTCGGCCGTGGCGGGTTCCGGGCTTGCGGCGTCGTCGCTGGCCTGGGCGCAGCAGCGCAAGGTGCTGGTGATTGCCAGCGGTCAGGACATACCGAATTTCGATCCGCACGTGGGGACCGGGTATTCGGCATCGATGTTGTTGCGCAACACCTATGACGCGCTGGTGCGGGTCGAGGGCAATCCGGTCAAGGTGCTGCCGCATCTGGCGGCGTCCTGGACCATCGCCCCCAACGGCATGGAGTACACCTTCAAGCTCGATCCGGCGGCACGGTTCCATGACGGCTCGCCGGTCGATGCCGCCGCTGTGGTGTATTCGCTGCAACGCACACTGCGCCTGGCCAAGGGCAATGCCTGGATGATCGCCGGCATTGTCGATCCAGCCGGACTGCAGGCGGTTGACGCCGGCACCGTGAAGGTCAAGCTGATCAAGCCTTTCGCGGCGCTGCTGCAGGTCTTGCCCTGGCAGTTCATCGTGAATCCGAAACTGGTCGAGGCCAACAAGGGCAGCGATGACGGTCAGGACTACCTGCGCAAAACGATCGCCGGCTCCGGGCATTTCATGGTCAAGCGTGCGGAACCGGGCAATCTGTATGAACTCGAACGGGTCGCCAAGCCCTGGAAGGCCGGTGGCAATCTGGACGGCGCGATCTGGAAGATCGTGCGTGAGACTGCCAGCCAGCGGCTGATGGTCGCGCGCGGCGAAGCCCATATCGCGGTCGACCTGACCAGCGAAGATATCGACGCCTTGAAGGACAAGCCGGGTGTGAAACTGATTCTGGAGCCGGAATACCGAACCTTCAGCATCAAGATGAACACCGTCCACGGACCGCTGGCCGACATCAATCTGCGCAAGGCGGTTTCGTACGCCTTCAATTACCAGGGCATGCTGGATTCGGCTGGATACGCGCAGTTGATGGACGGTCCACTCCCGCCGGGGCTGAGCGCCGAGCCCCATCTGAAGGTCTATCGCACCAATCTGGACCTGGCCAAGTCATTCCTGGCCAAGTCCAAGTATCCCAATGGCGGCGTCAAACTGGTCATGATGCATGTGACCGGTCTGGAGCAGCAGCGCCAGTGGTCGCTGGTGTTGCTGGACAGTCTCAAGAAGCTCAACATCGAACTCGACATCAGGCCCACCGTCTGGCCGGACATGGTGGCAGCTACCAAGTCGCCGCAGACCACGCCCGACTTCTTTCCGGTGTACCAGACCGCGAACTATGCCGACCCGGACAACATCGCGTTCGCCGCATACCACAGCTCGCGCAACGGAGGTTGGCAGAACCCGGTCTACAAGAACCCCAAGGTCGATGAACTGATCGAAAAGGGTCGTGCCGAGCTCGATCCCAAGAAGCGCTCTGCCATTTATGCCGAGTTCGAGCGCACCGTTGTCGAGGATGCGCCCGACATCTTCGGCGTGCTCGAAAAGCGCAGGCTGGCGGTTCGAACCGACGTGCAGAACCTGGTGTTCACGCCGGTGGCGAGCAACGCCATCGACCTGCTCAACCTGTCGCTGAAATAGGCGCCCCCCTGCTGCGACCGGAGTCAACGTGCTCGCCTATACGCTGCGGCGCATCCTCCTGTTGATTCCGGTCTTGCTGGGCTTGACAGTGCTGGTGTTCGCGATCGGCCGTCTGTTGCCGGGTGACCCGGTGGGACTGGCGGCCGGTCCCAACGCCACGCAGGAGCAGGTGGCGGCGCTGCGGGCCGAGTTTGGCATGGACCAGTCGATCCCGGTCCAGTATGTGAAATACGTCACCGACCTGATGCATGGCAACTGGGGTCGGTCGTTGCTCAGCCGCGGACCGGTGCTCGACGATCTCAAGGTCTATCTGCCGGCCACGCTGGAGCTGGTGTTTGCGGCGATGCTGCTGGCCATCGTGGTGGGCATTCTGGCCGGCCTCTTGTCGGCGGTCTACCGCAACGGTTGGGTCGACTACACGGTGCGACTGGTGTCGCTCGCGTCGATCTCGATGCCGCGCTTCTTCCTGGGCCTGCTGCTGCAACTGGTATTCGCGATGTGGCTCGGTTGGGCCGTGCTGGGCGGGCGGTTCCCGCTGATGGGTACACCACCGCCGGTGGTCACCGGCATGCTCACCATCGACTGCCTGCTCGCCGGCGACATGGCCGGCCTGTGGCTGGCGCTCAAGCACCTGAGCCTTCCGGCGATTGCGATGTGCCTGTCGCCGCTGGCCACCATTACCCGGATGATGCGCGCCTCGACACTGGAGGTGCTGCAGCAGGACTATGTGATGACGGCGCGCGCGCTTGGCATCGGGCCACGCAAGCTGTTGTTCAAACACGTGTTGCGCAATGCGCTGTCGGCCACGCTGACGGTGATTGGCCTGTACTTCGGTTGGCTGCTGGGTGGTACCGTGCTGGTCGAGACGATTTTTGATTGGCCGGGCATCGGCCTGTACGCGACCAAGGCCATCCTGACGCAGGATTTCATGCCGGTCATGGGAGTGGTGTTGTCGATCGGCACCTTGTTTGTCTTGTTCAACCTGATCGTCGACCTGCTGTATGGCGTGATCAATCCCAAGGTTCGTCTGCAATGAACCGCCGCATTGTTCCAAGGCGTTCGCGCCGCCGCTCGCAAAGTGAGGCGCTCTGATGAACGTGCAGACCGCATCACCGCTGGAATTGCTGGAAGAAGAACCGCGCGCGGACAAGGGCTCCGAGGCCTGGGGTCGTGCCATCTACCGCATGCGCCAGAGCTGGTTGTCCATCGCCGGCCTGGTGATGGTGGTGTTGCTGCTGGCCCTTGCCGTGGCGGGGCCCTGGTTGGCTCCGTATCCGGAACACCTGCTGGGCGGAATCAACACCGGCATGCGGTTCAAACCACCTTCCGCAGCGCACTGGATGGGTACCAACGAACTGGGTCAGGACGTGTTGTCGCTGGTGCTGGGTGGCGCCCGTACCTCGTTGCTGGCCGGCCTGGCCGTGGTGCTCGCTGCGGCGGTGGTGGGCACCACCATCGGCGCACTGGCAGGTTACCTGGGCGGTTGGACCGATGAGATCCTGATGCGCCTGGCCGACTTGAAGCTGACGTTGCCTGGGCTGATCCTGGCGATGGCGGTGGCAGCGGCATTGGGTGCCGGTTTCGGCGTCATGGTGTTTGCCATTGCCTTGTCGTGGTGGCCGGGATTCGCCCGGCTGGTGCGCGGCGAAGTGCTCAACAAGCGCGAAGAGGTGTACGTGCTCGCAGCCCGGGCGCTGGGCGCCGGTCCGGTGCGCATCCTGTGGCGTCATATCCTGCCGAACATCGTCTCGCCGGTGATTGTCAAGATGTCGCTGGATGTCGGGTTTGCCGTGCTGACCGTGGCCTCGCTCGGCTTTGTCGGCATTGGCGTCAAGCCGCCCACACCGGAGTGGGGAATGATGTTGTCCAACGCGCGCGGCTACATGCCGGACTTCTGGTGGATTGCAATCTTCCCGGGCCTGGCGATTTTTGTATCGGTGCTCAGTTTCAACCTGCTGGGCGACGGACTGCGCGACGTGCTCGATCCGAAGTCGCGCCGCTGACGGAGCTATAGACCGATGGCCTTGCTGGAAATCCGCGATTTGCATCTGGGCATGCGCTCCTACGAGGGTGAAGCCCATGTGCTCAACGGCGTCAACCTGACACTCGAGCGCGGCGAAATATGGGGCCTGGCCGGCGAGACCGGCTGCGGCAAGTCGCTCACCGGGTTGTCGGTCTCGCGCCTGATCGGCAGCCCGCCGGGACGCTACATGGGCGGACAGATCTTGTTCAACGGGCGTGATGTGCTGCAGATGGACGAGCCGCAGATGCGGACCTTGCGCGGCCGCCATATCGGCATGATCTTCCAGGATCCGTCCACCAACCTGAACCCGGTGTTGCGGATCGGAGACCAGATCACGGACGTGGCACTCCAGGTCGCCAGCCATTCACCAGAATTGTTCGGACTCGATGCGTCGGCTGGCCGGCGTGCGCGGCGCGTGGCCGCCGAGAAGATGTCGCTGTTGATGCTCGACCGCGTGGGCATCGCCAACGCGGCGCAACGCGCACGTGACTACCCGCACCAGTTCTCCGGCGGCATGCGGCAGCGCGTGCTGATCGCGATGGCGCTGGTCGGACAGCCGGAACTGTTGATTGCCGATGAGCCGACAACTGCCCTCGACGTGACGCTGCAGGCGCAGATCCTGCAGCTGCTGCGCGACCTGGTGGCCGCCAGCGATACGGCGGTGCTGCTGATCACGCACAACCTGGGTGTCGTGGCGCAAATCTGCAGTCATGTCGCGGTGATGTACGCTGGTCATATCGTCGAGGCCGGTGCCACGTCTCAGGTGCTGGGGCGGCCCGCCCATCCGTATACCCGTGCCTTGCTGGCGGCTCTGCCCAGGCCGCATGTGGCGCGCGGGCAGTTGGCGAATCTGCCAGGGCGGGTGCCGCAGCTGGTGCATCCACCGCCGGGCTGTCGGTTTGCGCCGCGCTGCAGCCGGGCGACGGCGCAGTGCACGCTCGCCACTCCGCCGTCGGTATCGGTTGGCCCGGATCATCGGGCCGCCTGCATCCATCTGCAGATCGAGGTGTCCGCATGAGTGTTGCAGCGGCCGCCGGCGTGACACCGGTCATGGTGGAACTGCGCGATGTGACGCGTCGTTACGCGCTCGCGCGCAAGGGCTTGTTCGGTGCGCGGCCGTCGCTCACGGCGCTGGACAGCGTGAGCCTGACGATCCGCAAGGGCCAGACCTATGGCCTGGTCGGCGAGTCGGGATCAGGCAAGTCTACGCTCACGCGTTGCCTGCTGGCGCTGGAACCGATTGACGGGGGGCAGATCCTCTATCAGGGCCTGGACCTGGCAACGCTGGACAATGCCGGACGGCGCCAACATTCGGCGCGGATGCAGATTGTGTTCCAGGACCCGTACGCCTCGCTCAATCCGCGCATGACGCTGCACGACATCATTGCTGAAGGCATGGTCATCCACACCGACCTGGGGCTCGACAGCCGTGCGCGCACTGCGCGCGTGTCCGAGTTGCTCGATCAGGTCGGCCTGGGCCGTCAACACCTGCATCGTTATCCGCACGAGCTGTCTGGTGGACAACGCCAGCGCGTGGGTATTGCCCGTGCGCTGGCGCTCAACCCGGAGTTCCTGATCCTCGACGAGCCGACATCGGCCCTCGACGTGTCGGTGCAGGCCCAGGTGCTCAATCTGCTGCATGCGCTGCAGCAGTCCTTCGGGTTGACCTACCTGTTCGTCTCGCACGACCTTGCGGTGATCCGGCACATGTGTGACGAGGTTGCCGTGCTGCGCCAGGGCAGGCTGGTGGAAGCCGCGCCGACGGAGCAATTGTTTGCGACGCCGCACAGTGAATACACCCGCCTGCTGATCGAGGCGATGCCCGAGACGGAGTTCAGTGTCTGATGCGAGCGGTGGCTGATCGGTGATCGTACCTGCGGGCCACATCAGCCCGGGAACGCCTTGCGTGTTTGCCGTCTCAGGCCTGAGGCTGCAGGACGCGGCCGGTCAGCGGATACGCCGGGTCGTTGTACCCCGGCGTGGACGGATGGCCGGGCGATACCAGGCTGTCGACCAGCGCCTCGTCATCGGCGTCCAACTGGAGATCGACCGCGGGCAGGTAGTCCTGCCACTGCGCCAGCGTGCGCGGGCCGGCGATGGCGGCGCTGACGATGCGGTTGCCCAGCACCCAGGCGGTGGCCCATTGCGCCAGTGTGACCCCCTTCGCGCGGGCATGTTCGCCGAGCTGCTGTGCAATCACCAGCGATTGCGGGCGCAGCTCGGTCTCGGCGATCCGCTTGTCGGCACGACCGGCGCGCGATGCCGCTTCGGGCGCGATGCCGGGTGCATATTTGCCGGTCAACACACCGCGTGCGATCGGGCTGTAGGAAGCCACGCCAATGCCGTAGTGCCGGCAGGCTGGCAGTATCTCGACCTCCGGCATGCGGTTGAGCAGGTTGTAATAGGGCTGGCAGACCACCGGTTGCGGCACGCCAAGCTGGGCCGCGATCCGCACCATCTCGGCGATGCGCCAGCCGCGAAAGTTCGATACGCCCCAATAGCGAATCTTGCCGCTGCGCACCAGGTCGCCGAGCGCGCGGATCGGTTCCTCCAGATCCATGCCGTCAAAGTCGCGGTGCAGGTACTGGATGTCGATGTACTCGGTCTGCAGGCGCCGCAGGCTGGCGTCGACCGCATGCATGATCCAGCTGCGTGAACAATGCCCCGTGTTGACGCGTTGCGACATCGGATTGCCGAGCTTGGTGGCCAGCACCCAATCGTGCCGCTGCGCCTTGATCAAGGCGCCGGTCATTTCCTCGGACCCGCCCTTGCTGTAGACATCGGCGCTGTCGATGAAGTTGACTCCGTGTTCGTGGGCATGGGCGACGATCCGGCCGGCTTCGGCGCGATCGGTCTGGTCGCCAAACATCATGGTGCCCAGGCACAGCGCGGAGACGCGCAAGGGGCTTTTGCCAAGGTTGCGGTACAGCATGGATGGTCTCGGTTGCGGGGGTAGGCGGGCAATGGTACCCCCAGGGTTGTTTCATTGCGGTGCAGATCTTGGAACCTGGGCGCTGCGCCCCACCTCCTAGAATGGACGTTTCGCCACGTCGGCGGACCCGCCCCATCGAACCCGGCCTCAAGCACAATCATCCCATGGTCCCACATCTCGTCACCGCGTTGACCGGCCCGATCAACGAACTCGAACAGCGCGTGCTCGATTCGATGCCGGCGATCGAGCGCTGGTTCCGGCTGGAGTGGATGGAGCACACACCGCCGTTCTATTGCTCGGTCGACATCCGCAATGCCGGATTCAAGCTAGCGCCGGTCGATACCAATCTGTATCCCAGTGGCTGGCAGAATCTCACGCCGGCCATGATGCCGCTGGCAGTGCAGGCGGCGATGGCCGCGATCGAGAAAATCTGCCCCGAGGCCCGCAACCTGTTGATCGTGCCGGAAAACCAGACCAAGGACAGCTTCTACCTGGCGGGTGTGGCGCAATTGCAGCGCATTTTCCACATGGCCGGCATGAACGTGCGCATTGGTTCGATCAACCCCGAGATCAACAAGACCACCACGATCGATCTGCCCACCGGTGAGCAGGTACGGCTCGAACCGGTCGTGCGCAACAAGCGCCGGCTGGGCGTGAAGAACTTCGACCCCTGCACGATCCTGCTCAACAATGACCTGCGCGCGGGTGTGCCAGGCATCCTGGAAGACCTCCATGAGCAGTATCTGTTGCCGCCGCTGCATGCGGGGTGGTTCACACGGCGCAAGAGCCGGCATTTCCAGAGTTACGAGGAGGTGTCCAAGCGGTTCGGCAAGTTGCTGGGGGTCGACCCGTGGCTGATCAACCCGATGTTCAACAAGTGCGGCGAGGTCGACCTGAACACCGATCAGGGCATGGAGTGCCTCAATTCGAATGTCGACGCCCTGCTGACCAAGATCCGGCGCAAGTACAAGGAATACGGCATCAACGAGAAGCCGTTTGTCGTGGTCAAGGCCGACGACAGCAACACCGGATTCGGTGTCATGACGGTGCGCGACGTCAAGGATCTGGCCCGGATACGGGCCGACGGCAAGGCCCGCTTGCCGGCGCCGCTGGAGGTGATCGTCCAGGAGGGGGTATTGACCAATGAGCGCATGCACGATGCAATGGCCGAGCCGGTGGTCTACATGGTCGATCGGTATGTGGTGGGCGGCTTTTACCGCGTGCACGCCGGACGCGCCAGCGACGAACCCCTGAACGCACCCGGCTCCAGCTATGTGCCCTTGGCCTTTGCAGAGAGTACGCACTTACCTCAGCCGGGCGTGCGACCAGGCGCGAGTGCCCCCAACCGGTTTTACATGTATGGCGTGATCGGCCGGCTGGCGATGTTGTCGGCCAGTTACGAACTCGAAGCCACCGACCCGGACGCCGAGGTCTACGACTGAGCGACGGACTGCCTGTCACAGTTGTTGCGGTGCAACAAGTTGCATCGAAAGCTGCCTTGAAGCGGCAGTATGCGACACCACAACCCGCCCGCCGGGCGCACAATCGCTAACTTCGAATTGCGCAAGTCCGGATGGCTTGGTCGGCCGGACTCACTTGTGTCTTCTTCCAGATCCTCTCTTTCCGCCCTGACCATTGGCGCCATTGGCGTTGTCTACGGCGACATCGGCACCAGCGTGCTGTATGCGATGAAGGAGGTGTTCAATTCCGGACACGTACCCTTCACGGCGGAGAACGTCTACGGCGTCCTGTCGATTTTCTTCTGGACCCTGACCATCATCGTGTCGACCAAGTACGTGATCCTGGTGCTGCGTGCGGACAACAATGGCGAGGGGGGACTGGTGGCGATGCTGGCGCTGGCCTCGCAGGCGGTCAAGGGGAGTCCGCGGCTGCGCCGTGTGTTGTTGCTGGTGGGCATCTTCGGCACCGCGCTGTTTTATGGCGACGGTGTCATCACCCCCGCGATCTCGGTCCTGTCGGCGGTCGAGGGGCTCGAAGTGCTCTCGTCCGAGTTCACGCGCTATGTGGTACCGCTGACGCTGGTTGTGCTGTTCGTGCTGTTTGCGGTACAGAAGCGCGGCACCGGAGGTATCGGCCGGTTTTTCGGGCCGGTCACGCTGGTCTGGTTTGTCGTCATCGCGTCGCTGGGGGTGTTCCATATCGCGCACGATCCGCAGATCCTGCGCGCGATCAGCCCCCTGTACGCGTTGGGATTCATCTTCGACAACCCGCTGGTGACCTTCATCATCCTGGGGGCCGTGGTGTTGTGCGTGACCGGCGCCGAGGCACTGTACGCCGACCTGGGTCACTTCGGCAAGCGGCCGATCCGGCTGGCCTGGTTCTCGATCGTGATGCCGTCCCTGACGCTCAACTACTTCGGCCAGGGTGCGTTGTTGCTGCGCAATCCCGAGGCGGTGAAGAACCCGTTTTATCTGATGGCACCCGAATGGGCGTTGATCCCGATGGTCGTGCTGGCAACCATGGCCACCGTGATTGCGTCACAGGCATTGATCACCGGCGCCTTCAGCGTCACCAAGCAGGTGATCCAGCTGGGTTACCTGCCGCGGCTCGACATCCAGCACACCAGTGTGCGCGATACCGGGCAGATCTACATGCCGCTGGTCAATTGGGGCCTGTTCGCGATCATCGTGCTGGCCGTGGTGATGTTCCGCTCGTCGAGCAACCTGGCGTCGGCCTACGGCATTGCGGTCTGCACCGACATGCTGATCACCACCATCCTGACGTTCTTCGTGATCCGTTACCAGTGGCACTATCCACTGGTCTTGTGCCTGGCCGCGACCAGTGTGTTTTTCGTCGTCGACTTCGCATTCTTTGCGTCGAACATGATGAAGCTGTTCGAAGGGGGCTGGTTCCCGCTGGCCATCGGTGGCCTGGTGTTCACGCTGATGCTCACCTGGAAGCAAGGGCGCAACCTGCTCAACGAGGCGCTGCGCGCCGACGCGATCGACCTCAAGGCGTTTCTGGAGTCGCTCTTTGTCGAGCCGCCGACGCGGGTGCCCGGGACTGCGGTGTTCCTGACCGCCGACACCGGGACGGTGCCCAACGCCATGCTGCACAACCTCAAGCACAACAAGGTGTTGCATGAGAACAACCTGTTCGTGACGGTACGCAACCACGAGGTTCCGTGGATCGGCATGGATCGACGCGCCGAGGTCGAGTCGCTGGGTCACAACTGCTGGCAGGTGCTGATCAACTATGGCTTCAAGAACGATCCCGATCTGCCCAAGGCCTTGCAGCTGGTGCGCGCGCGCGGCTGCGACCTCGAACCGATGACGACGAGTTATTTCCTCTCGCGTGACACCATCGTCCCCACCATCGGCAGCGGGATGGCACAGTGGCGCGAGAAGCTGTTCGCCCAGATGCACCGCAACGCAGGGGCAGCGGCCGATTTCCTGAACCTGCCGAACAATGCGGTCGTGGAGTTGGGCTCGAAGATCGAGATCTGAGGCGTCGCTGCCTCCCGCCGCACGGCACAATGCGGCATGCGCTTTTTCCGCGACGTATCCCTGTCCGCGTTCACGGCAGGGTTTGTTGCCGTGCTGGTGGGCTTTACCAGCTCGGTTGCCATCGTTTTCCAGGCTGCGCTGGCCTTTGGCGCCACCCCCGCCGAGGTGGCGTCCTGGATGTGGGCGCTGGGGCTGGGCATGGGCCTGTGCTCGCTGGTGCCGTCGCTGCTCTGGCGCAAGCCGGTGATGGTGGCCTGGTCCACGCCCGGCGCAGCGGTGCTGGCCACGGCGGGCGCCGTTGGTGGGTACACGATGCACGACGCGGTGGGGGCGTTCATCGTGTGCGCGGCGCTGATCACGCTGTTCGGCCTGACCGGTTGGTTCGAACGGGTCATGCGGCGCATTCCGATGGCCATCGCCTCGGCACTGCTGGCCGGTGTGCTGACGCGCTTCGGCCTGCAGGCTTTTGTCGCGGCGCAGACCGCCCTGGGTCTGGTGCTGCTGATGCTGGCCAGCTACCTGCTGGGGCGCCGGTTCGCGCCGCGCTATGCGGTGCTGCTGACGCTGCTGGCCGGAGTCGTGTTTGTGGTGCTGCGCGGGCAACTGGTGCCCACGCAGATCAGCGCCGGTCTTGCGCTGCCGGTATTCGTGTCGCCGCATTTCAGCTGGTCGGCTGCCGTCAGCCTGGCGGTTCCGTTGTTCATCGTGACCATGGCGTCGCAGAATCTGCCGGGTGTGGCGGTGATCGAGGCCACCGGCTATGGTGGTCCGGACGGGATTCCGGTGTCCCGGGTCATCACCATCACCGGCATCGCCACATTGGTGCTGGCGCCGTTTGGCGCGTTCGCGCTGAACCTGAGCGCGATCACGGCCGCGATCTGCATGGGTCGCGAGGCGCACGAAGACCCGGCCAAGCGCTACACCGCTGCCGTCTCCTGCGGCGCCCTGTATGTGCTCATCGGCATCTTCGGCGCCACCGTGACCGGCGTATTGACCGCCTTGCCGGTCGAACTGGTCGCGGCGATCGCCGGGCTGGCACTGTTGGGAACCATCGGCAACGCCTTGTCGACGGCGCTGCAGGATGCGTACCACCGTGAATCGGCACTCATCACCTTTCTGGTCACGCTCAGCGGGGTGTCGCTGGCGGGCGTCGGGTCGGCTTTCTGGGGTGTGGTCGCGGGCACCTTGGCGATGCTGATGCAGGACTACCGTCGGCGCGTGCCCTGATCGTGGCCACGCGCGGGTTGCACCGCGAGGGCCTGGTCGCGCCGTAATCTTGTCGAGTCGTCACAATAACGCCACTGCCGCAGTCATTCGCCGTGCCGACGCGCCTGCTGTGCGCCGCCGGTTCTGTTCATCCCTCACGCCATTCTTGCCATGCATATCCTGTTTGTCGCTGACCCGCTGGAATCGTTCAAGATCTACAAGGACACCAGCTTTTCGATGATGCGCGAGCTGCAAAAGCGCGGCCACCGGCTGTCGGCCTGCGAGGTGACCGACCTGTCCTGGGCGCAGGGCCAGCCGGTGTCCGCCGGCGTGCGCGACATCGTGCTCACCGGCGACCCGCAACGCTGGTTCGACGCCGGTGCGACCGGACTGGACCGACGGCGCAGTGCGCTCAAGGACTTCAGCGCGATCGTGATGCGCAAGGACCCCCCGTTCGACACCGAATTCTTCTATGCCACCCACCTGCTCGAACAGGCCGAACGCGAAGGCGCGCGGGTGTTCAACAAGCCCCGCGCCTTGCGCGACCACCCGGAGAAGCTCGCGATCCTGGAGTTCGCCCAGTTCATCGGCCCGACCCTGGTCACGCGCAGTGCGCAGGACGTGCGCCGGTTCCATGCCGAACACCGCGACATCATTCTCAAGCCGCTCGACGGCATGGGCGGCACCGGCATCTTCCGGGTGCGCGAGGATGGCATGAACCTGGGCGCGATCATCGAGACGCTCAACCGGGAGGGAGCCCAGTCGCTGATGGTGCAGAAGTACCTGCCCGAGATTGTTCAGGGCGACAAGCGGGTGCTGCTGATCGGCGGCAAGCCGGTGCCGTTTTCGCTGGCGCGGATTCCGCAAGGCAGCGAGGTGCGCGGGAACCTGGCTGTCGGCGGCAAAGGTGTTGCGCAGCCGCTGTCCAGGCGGGACCGCGAAATTGGCGAAGCGCTCGGGCCGGTGCTGGCTGCGCGCGGCTTGTTGCTCGTGGGGGTGGATGTGATCGGCGACTATGTCACCGAGATCAACGTCACCAGCCCGACCTGTTTCCAGGAAATCCACGACCAGGCCGGGTTCGATGTGCCGGCAATGTTCGTCGACGCGCTGGAGGCGGCGCTGGCGCAGCGGTGACGCTGGCCACCGGCGGCGGCGGCGCTGCCGCGTGGCATTGGCACGCCGCGCCGGCGCAGGCCACCCTTCAGCTGGTTGCCAGCCCGATCGCATCGGTGCCCGCCTTCGCCCGGGAGGAGCAGGCACCGGGTTGCGGGCAACCCTGGACAAAGGTCATGAACTCGCCGGGCTGCAACGCGGTCCAGTTCTCGTTGGTCGTCAGCGGTTCGGTGACGACGATGGCCAGCCGGTCTTCGGCGCAATTGTGCTGCGACAGGTCCATCCGGATGTCTTCATCACGCAGGTGCACCTCGGTGAACGGATACTGGCGCACCAGGTAATGCAGCTTGGTGCTGGCATGTGCCCACAAGGCCTGGCCATTGCTCAGCAGGAAGTTGAACGTGCCGTGGGCGGCAATCCGCGGCACCAGCTCTTGCAGTGTATGGCTCAGTTCGGTCACGCTGGGGACCCCGGCATGCGCCTTGACCAGCTCCTGCATCAGCCAGCAGAAGGCCCGTTCGCTGTCGGTGTCGCCGACCGGTTGAAAATGGCCGTGCAGCCGCGGCGCGTAGTCCTTCAGGTCCCCGTTGTGGGCAAACACCCAATAGCGGCCCCACAACTCGCGCACGAACGGGTGGGCATTTTCCAGCGTGGTTGCCCCCACGGTGGCCTTGCGCACATGGGCGATGACGTTGTGGCTCTTGATCGGGAAACTGCGCAGCATCTGCGCCAGCGGCGAGGTGGCGGCGCTTTCCTTGTCGACGAAATGGCGGATGCCGCGGCCGGGCTTTTCGCCTTCGCTCTCGAAAAATGCGATTCCCCAGCCGTCGGCATGGTGGTCGGTGGCGCCGCCGCGCCGGGCGAAGCCGGTGAAACTCAGGGTCAGGCTGGCAGGCAGCCGACTGTTCATTCCCAATAGCTGGCACATGGGCGAGGGTTCCGATGCGCCCGGGCGAACATCCGTCCGAGGTGGCGCAGGCGCAGTTTAGCGCCAGCCCCTTTCAGGCACAGGCATTATTTCCGGGTTTGTTGCGGCGGCGCTGCATCGGCGTGGGGTGCCCGCAATTGCCACGCAGCGAGCATGGCCAGCACACACAAGCCTGTCAGCATCAGGAACGACTCGTTGAAAGCGGCCAACCGGGCCGGGCTGCTGGCCAGTCGGGTCAGATCGTCGCCATGCGCGGCAATGCGCCACTCCAGCACGATCCCGCACAGGCTGACACCGGCTGATCCACCGAGCATGCGCATGAAATTGATGCTGCTGGCGCCCTGGGCGATCAGGTCCTTGTGCAGGCCGCGCATGGCGCCCAGGTTCAGCGACGGAAGGATGAAACCCAGGCCGATACGGCCCAGCACGCTGAAACCCACCACGTACCAGACCGGTGTCTGCAGCGTGATCACCAGCACCAGCGCGAACGACACCGCCAGCAAGGCCAGACCCAGGCTGACCAGGATATGGGTCGACACCTTGTCGGCCAGGCGTCCGGCCAGTGAAATCGTCAGCGCCAGCACCAGGCCCGAAGGCAGCAGGATGGCGCCGACGAACGATGGCGACCACTGCAGGCCGACCTGCATGTAGACCGGCAGCAGGTAGGTGGAGCCGAACAGCGCCATGCCGTAGATGAAAGCCACCACGCTGCCCAAGGCGAATCGCCGATCGGCGAACAGCGCCTGGTCGATCAGGGGTGAGCCGGATTCGCCGCGTGCCATGGCCCGGCTCAGGCGGCGTTGGCGCAGCACGAACCAGACGATGATGACGATCGCCACACCCAGCAAGACCCATGTCTGCGGGCCCAGGTCATTGTGCAGCTGCACCAGGCCATTGAGCAGACACAGCGTGCCGGCACCAGCCAGCAGCAGGCTGAACCAGTCCATCGCCGGCGCGTTGCGGCTGGCGTCGGCGCCACCCGGACCCGAAATCGGCACATAGCGCGACGACAGCCACAGCGAGGCCAGGCAAAACGGCACCACCATGAAGAAGATCGAACGCCAGCCGAACCAGTCGACCAGGATCCCACCCAGGCTGGGGCCGAGCGCCGGCGCCAGCACCACGCCCGTGCCGAAGACACCCATGGCGCGGCCCTGTTCCTGCGGCCCGAAGGCGCGCATGATGATGATGGCCGGGATCGGCTGCACCACGCCGGCAGCAATGCCCTCGATGACGCGTGCGATCAGCACGAGCGAAAAGTTGCTGGCCAGGCCCCCCATCACGCCACCGGCCAGCAGCAGCCACATGGTGCCGGCATAGGTGCGTCGGTAGCCGAAGCGGCTCAGTATCCAGGGTGTTGCGAGCATCGCAACCGTCATCGCCATCATGAAGCCCGAGGCCACCCACTGCGCACGCTCCTGCCCGATCCGGAAATGGCGGCTGAGGTCGGGCACCGCGACATTGATGATGGTCGAGGACATGATGCCCGCGACCGAACCCACCATCACGGCGAACAGCAGCAGCCAGCGGTATCGCTCGCCGTGCAAGGCCCGCAATTCGGGCAGTGTGCGGGCGCCTGTCAACGGGGCTGCGCCATCGTGGCGGGCACGATGGCCGGCATCAGCTTCTGGGTTCGGACCACAACTTTCCGCCGGTGGCCCAGTTCTCGCGCTTGACGTCGGTGATCAGGATATCGACCGATTCCGGCGATCCGCCCAGCACCTCGACCGTGATGCGGGTGATCTCCTGGACCAGTTTCTTCTTCTGCTCGACGGTGCGGCCTTCCATCATTTCGATGTGGTAGGTGGGCATGGGGGCTCCTTGTCAGTAGATGGGATGGCTCAATCGGCCTGATCGACGGCGCTGCGCCAGTCAGGCTGTGCTGGTCGCCGGCGCGCTGGCCGCCTCGTCGGGCAACATCGTCACGATGAGGGCCGAACAACAGGCGATCAGCGCCATGGCGAGCAGCAGGCTGTCGAAGCCGGCGGACTTCACCGCCGGCCCCAGCGAATATACCGCCAGTGATGCGACACCGAAGGAAACCGCCAGCCGCATGCCGGAGACGCGCGAGCGGTAGGCGTCGTCGACATAACGTACCACCATCGCATCGGTGAACGGAATCGCGCCGAAGATCGTGACCATGAAACCGATCTGCAGCCAGAACAGCATCCAGCCCTGGGCCTGCGCGGCGAGCAGGAACATCGGAATCTGCAGCAGCACGATGGCCAGGTACAGCCGCTTGATCGAGAACCGGTCGATCAGCCGCCCGACGATGACCTGCGAGAACGACGCAACCGCGTAGACCGCGGCCAGCATGATGCCGAGCCGCGCCGGGTCCTCGACGATGCCGGCGAAACGTTCGCGCATCAGCTGCCCGTTGCCGTTGGTCGTGAAGTTGAACAGCAGGCTGCTGGTGATCGCGGCGAAGGTCATGACCAGCAGCAGGCGCGTCATCTGCGCGGGTGACAACCTGACCGTGGCGCGCACCGTGCGGCGCGACGGCGCTTCGGTCTCCGGCGGCGCCAGTCGCCAGAACAACCAGCCGCAAGCCAGCGACAGCAGCGCCGGCACTACGAATGCGGCGCGCCAGCCGACGTACTTCACCATGAAGCCGGTCAGGATCGCCGCCAGCGCAATGCCCATGTTGCCGGCCAGACCGTTGACGCCGATCGTCAACCCCGGCTTGCGTGCGTGCTGCAGCAGCATCGGAATGCCCACCGGATGGTAGATGGCCGAAAACAGACCCAACAGCGCCAGTGCGGCCGCCATCTGCCAGGCGTTCTGCACCAGCGCACACAGCAGCGCCGAGACGCCCATGCCGAAGAAGAAGATCAGCATCATGCTGCGCCGACCCCAGAGGTCGCCCAGCCGTCCGGCCGGTACCGAGCCCAGGCCGAACATCAGGAACGCGCCAGCGCTGTAAGGCATCAGATCTTCCCACTGCGCGAAGCCGAAATCCGCCGCCACGGCCGCCACCGCGGTGGCAAAGATCAGCAGGAACATGTGGTCCAGCGCGTGACCGAGGTTGAGCAGGAGCGAAGTGCCGCGGTGCAGTTGCATGGTGGGGGCTGGTGATCGGGCGGTCAGTCGGTCGGGTGATTCTCGCGCATGCCCGTGGCGGGTGCTTGGCGGGTTGCGGCGGCGGACGGATAGACATAGAACCGACGGGGCGTGCCCGCAGTCCAAACGCCATCTGGCGGATCAAGCAATCTGTTTGAGTTGTTTATCGCAATGCCCTCGTCAACAACTTGGCGTCGCCCATGCGATAGCGATTCAATTGAATCAAAGGCGCCAGTTGTTTAACCCTGCACATTTCTGATGTGACCAAACAACCTTGGCCAATACCCGGACAACCATGGCAAGGTCCGGCGCTGGGTTCGCAACCTCGATACAGCGCCGTGTGGTTTTGCCTTGGCCACCGCTCGTGGGTGCCTTTTTCCGGTTTTCGTCGCAGAGTTGTTGGACGGACGCGTCGCAGTGGTCGAATACAAGGGCGCCCACCTGTTGAACGACCCTTGCGAAATTGGGAAGCGCCAGATCGGTGCGCTGTGGGCACGCAATAGCCTGGGCAAATGCCTCTTTGGCTTGATCACCGAAGACCGCAATGGCGTGGGAATATCCGGTCAGCTGGACGCCTTGTTTGCCTGAGGGTGGGCGCCTCCCTGGCTGCCCCGTCGGAACCGACCGCCGTCCAAACATCAGGAGGACTGCCGCGCTGTGATGGGTAGGCCTTCCCAGCGCACCTGACCGAATTTGACGGCGACGCAGTGACGCGGGCGCGGGTGCGATCCGGGCCTGGGTTTCAGCGTCGACAGCCTGACGCAGCGGCGACAATGCCGGCTCCGTCACATCGTCTTCGTCCATTTTCATCGTGCGCCGCCTCCGTTCCCCCGCGTTCCGACTCGAAACCGCTGCCTTGTGGCAACTGGCCTGGCCCATCCTGATCGGCCAGCTGGCGACCATGGGCATGGGTGTGGTCGATGTGGCGATGGCCGGCCATGCGTCGGCGCAAGACCTGGCCGGGGTCTCCCTGGGCGTGTCGATCTGGCATCTGGTCATCATCACGCTGATGGGGATCCTGATGGCGGTCAACCCCATCGTGTCGCAACACGTCGGTGCCCGGGCATTCCACGAGATTCCCGGCGTTGTGCGCCAGGCCTTGTGGACGGCGCTGGGCCTGGGCCTGATCGCGATGCTGGTGGCCAACGGCGCGGCACTGATGTTCGACCATATGGCGATCGAGCCGCGGGTGCACGACGTGGCCCGCAGCTTCGTTTTCGTCATCAGCTTCGCGTTGCCGGCGTTCGCCTGTTACCGGGTGCTCTATGGCTACAGCGCCAGCATGGGCGAGACCAAGCCATTGATGCTGATTGCGCTGATCGCCCTGGGGCTGAACATCGTCATCAACTACGCGCTGGTGTTCGGCAAATGGGGCCTGCCCCGCCTGGGCGGCATCGGTTGCGCGTGGGCAACCCTGCTCTGCGTCTGGTTCGAACTGCTCGCCATTGCCTGGTGGATCCGGCGCGCACCGGCCTACCGCAAGGCCCAGCCGCTGAACGCCATCGAACCGGCGCGGTGGACGCAGATCCGGGTGTTGTTGCGGATCGGCTTGCCGATCGGTGTCACCTATTTCGCGGAGTCGAGCGCATTCAGCTTCATCGCGCTGCTGGTGGCTGGGTATGGCACCACGCAGGTGGCAGCGCACCAGATCGCGCTGAATTTTTCCGCCCTGGTTTTCATGGTTCCGATGAGTCTGGGCATCGCGCTGCTGACGCGTGTGGGTCAGGCGCTCGGCGCGCAGGATGCCCAGGCGGCACGGTATCGCTCCTGGCATGGCGTGGGGTTGGCGCTGTCGGTGGCGGTGCTGTCGGCGATCGGCATTGGGCTGTTCAACGTGCGCATCGCCGGCGCCTATACCAGCGACGGCGATGTGGCCGCTTTGGCGGCGCATCTGCTGATGTTCGCCGCTTTGTTCCAATTGCCCGACGCGATTCAGGTGGCAACCAGCTGCGCGATCCGCGCCTACAAGGTCACCCGCCCGCCGATGCTGATCCATATGACGGCGTTCTGGGGCATCTGCCTGCCGCTCGGTTGCGTGCTGGGCCTGGCGCCGGCATGGCTGCCGTGGCGGCCGGCCCAGGCCATGGCAGCCGAAGGGTTCTGGATCGCACTGGTCCTGGGCTTGAGCATCGCGGCGGCCGGGCTGGTATGGTTGTTGAACCGCCTGTCATTGCAGTGGATGCGCGATGCACCGCTGCCCCAGGCGGCCGCCGCAGCGCATTGACAGGGAGCACAGACGATGGTGGACGGAAACACGGCGCGGGGTTTCGAATCGGTGCGCGGCCGGCTTGGGCAGCCACGTCAGCCTGGGCCATTTCGGCCACACCGGCCGCAGCGGATCGGCGGCCATTGCCGTCTTGGCGCGGCAACAAAGACCGGGTCTCATGCGTGGTCGAAGCATGTTGGGCTTGTGTTATTCCATAAAGATGCATAACATTTGCATCTATTCAGACAACCGATTTCCTTAACCCGATTGCAGCCATGGCCCTCATCGAACAAGCCGCTCCGCTGACGCAGGCGCTGCAGCAGCCTTACCGCCACGGTTTCGTGACCGACATCGAGTCTGATTCCTTGCCGCCGGGCCTGGACGAAGGCACGGTCCGGGCGATCTCGTTGCGCAAGCGCGAGCCGGCATTTCTGCTGCAGTGGCGTTTGAAGGCGCTCGAGCGCTGGATGGCGATGACGCCGCCCAACTGGGGGCAGTTGCGCATCGACCCGATCGACTTCCAGGCGCTGTGCTACTACTCGGCGCCCAAATCCATGAAAGACGGACCGAAAAGCCTGGCCGACGTCGATCCCAAGCTGCTCGAGACCTACGAAAAACTCAACGTACCCTTGCATGAACGCGCCCGACTGGCCGGCGTGGCGGTCGATGCGGTGTTCGACTCGGTATCGGTGGGTACCACGTTCCGGGAGCAACTTGCCAATGTGGGCGTGATCTTCTGTTCGTTTTCCCACGCGGTGGAGCACCATCCGGCCTTGATCGAGCGCTATCTGGGTACCGTGGTGCCGCCGGGCGACAACTTTTACGCGGCGCTCAATTCCGCGGTGTTCTCCGATGGCTCGTTTGTCTACATCCCCGAGGGCGTACGCTGCCCGATGGAGCTGTCGTCGTACTTCCGCATCAATGCCCGCAACACCGGCCAGTTCGAGCGCACGCTGATCATCGCCGAAGCCGGCAGCCAGGTGAGCTACCTCGAAGGCTGCACCGCACCGCAGC
The DNA here is from genome assembly GCA_964558425.1 of uncultured Rhodoferax sp. Classification (GTDB taxonomy): domain Bacteria; phylum Pseudomonadota; class Gammaproteobacteria; order Burkholderiales; family Burkholderiaceae_C; genus CAISIP01. The sequence goes on from CAZLDV010000016.1 coordinate 26,761, forward strand.
GCGACGAGCACCAGCTGCACGCGGCCGTGGTCGAACTGATCGCCCACGACGATGCCGACATCAAGTACTCGACGGTGCAGAACTGGTACCCCGGCGACGAGAACGGGCTGGGCGGCATCTACAACTTCGTGACCAAGCGCGGCCTGTGCGCCGGCAAGCGCTCGCACATCTCCTGGACCCAGGTCGAGACCGGCTCGGCCATCACCTGGAAATACCCCAGCGTGGTGTTGCGCGGTGACGACTCGCGTGGCGAGTTCCATTCGATCGCCGTCGCCAACCACTGGCAGCAGGCCGATACCGGCACCAAGATGGTCCACCTGGGGCGCAATACCACCAGCCGCATCGTATCCAAGGGCATCAGTGCCGGCCACGCGCAGAACAGCTACCGCGGTCTGGTGCGGATGGCGGCCACGGCTCGCGGTGCACGCAACCACACCCAGTGCGACTCGCTGCTGATCGGCCCCCATTGCGGCGCCCACACCTTTCCGGTCATCGACGCTGCACGCGACGACGCGGTGGTGGAGCACGAGGCCACCACCACCCGTATCTCCGAAGAGCGTCTGTTCTATTGCCAGCAACGCGGCATCGCACCCGATGACGGCACCGCGCTGATCGTCGGCGGGTTCTGCCAGGCCGTGCTCGAAGAGCTGCCGATGGAGTTCGCTCTCGAAGCCAAGGCTTTGCTGGCAGTGTCGCTCGAAGGATCGGTCGGTTGAACCTGCTGGCCCCTGCATAACAAGGATTTCTCATGAACCATTCCCCCCCCCTGCTCAGCGTGCGTGACCTGGGCGTCGACGTTGCCGGCCACTCGGTGTTGCGCTCGGTATCGCTGGATGTCGCTCCCGGCGAACTGGTCGTCTTGATGGGCGCCAATGGCAGCGGCAAGAGCACGCTGGGTTTTGCGCTGGCCGGCCATCCCCGCTACCAGGTCACCGCCGGCCAGGCGCAGCTGGCCGGTCAGGATCTGCTGGCAATGAGCCCGCAGGAGCGGGCGCGCGCGGGCTTGTTCCTGTCGTTCCAGTCGCCACCGGACATTCCGGGCGTGAAGAACAACCTGTTCATCCGTACCGCGGTCAATGCGGTGCGCGAGGCGCGTGGCGAGACCGCAATGGACGCGTTCGACTTCCTCGGTGGCGCCCGCGCCGCCGCGACCCGGCTGGGCTTGCCCGAAGCGATGCTGGCGCGTCCGGTCAACGACGGTTTCTCGGGCGGCGAACGCAAGCGCAACGAGCTGCTGCAGATGGCACTGCTGCAGCCCAAGCTGGCGGTGCTCGACGAGATCGATTCGGGCATGGACATCGATGGCGTGCACGCGGTGGTCGAACTGGTCAAGGACTTGCGCGCACGCGGCACGGCTTTCATCGTGATCTCGCATTACCTGCAGCTGATCGAGTCGCTGGAGCCCGATGCGGTGTTGCGCCTGGATGACGGCTGCATTGCCGAAGCCGGCGACATCGCGATGGCGCACGACATTGCCCGCACCGGCTTCACCCGGGCCCGCGAGTCGGCGCCAGCTTGACCATGACCGCCACCATCGTGTCGTTGCGGCCGCGCAACCAGGACCAGGACCTGCAGGGAGGACGAACAGCATGAACAACACCCATGCCGATGCCGTGTCGGCTCGCCATCGGCTCACGGAAGGCCACTGGATCGCCCGCACTTCCGAATCGTTCCGGCACCTGCCGCCGCCAGCGGCCGGCGTCTGGCTTGGAGACGCTGATGCTGCGGCGCCCCAGGATCGGCCTGCTGCGGCGCTGAACGGCGCTGGCTGGATGCTGGAGCCCGTGGGCGAAGCCGCGCAGGCGCGGGTCGACGCCCGCTGGCTGGACGCAGCGCACCCCACACAGCGCGCCGAACTGTTCGAAGGTTTGCCACTGCCGCGAGACGATGACGACGCAGCCCCCTTTGCCTGGGCGCACCGCGCCTTGTGCCGTCACGGCCTGCGTCTGCAGATTGGCAACGCGTCCGGTCATGGCGACGATGCCGGCGGGACCGTCTGGCTGCAGTTGCGCCACCAGCCACGCGCACAGGTCGAGGCGCCGATGCTCGTGATCGATGTGCTGCCGGGCGTGCAGTGTGTGCTGATCGACAGCCATGAGCGCGCTGCTGACCAGTCTGGCCTGGCGCTGGTGCAGAACCTGCACGTGCACGTGCGACTGGGCGCGAACGCGACGCTGCGGCACTTGCGCATCGTCTCCAATGGGCCGCAGGATCGCGTGGCGCACTTCGTCCATGCACGGCTCGAACCGGGCGCCCTGTACCACCAGGCGCTGGTGGCGTCGGGCTGCGACTATCACCTGCAGCGCAGCGTGATCGATCTGTCACAGGCGCAAGGCGCCCGCGCGCGGGTCGCGGGCGTGCTGATGGCCAAGGACACGACGGTCGAGCAACAGGTGCGCGTGATCCATGCTGCAGCTGACGCGTCCAGCACTGTCGAGGCGCTGGCCCTGGCCAGCGGGAAGGCCCGCATTGTCGTCAACGCCCACACCCGCATCGACCCGGGAGCCGATGGCACCGATGTGCGCCAGCGCCTGAGCGGTGTACCGACCGGTGGACAACCCAAGCTGATACTGCGCCCGCAGCTCGAGATCTACCATGACAACGTGCAGGCGGTCCACGGCGCGACCTGGGGCGCGTTGCCCGAAGACGTGCTGTTCTACGCCGCACAACGCGGCCTCGACGAGCGCGACGCCCGTGCCTTGATCGTCGAAGGCATGGCCCGGGCGTCATTGGCGGCGTGCCTGGAACTGCCGGGATTGATGGAGAGCCTGGACGTCGACGCCATGATCACACGCAACGTGGCGCGCCATCTGGACACGCCAGCCGAGGTGCACCATGGGTGACCGACTCGCATTCGCTGCGCTGGCGCAGGACTTCCCGCTACTCGCGCAATCCGTGCGGGGTCACTCGCTGGCCTATCTGGACAACGCCGCCACGACCCAGCTGCCACAAGCAGTATTGGCCGCGATGCGCCAGTTCGAGACCCACGACCGCGCCAATATCCACCGCGGTGTCCATACCTTGAGCCAACGCGCCACCGACGCATTCGAACAGGCCCGCGCGACGCTCAAGCAGTTTGTCGGCGCCGACAGCCGACATGAACTGGTGTTCACGTCGGGCACGACCGCCGCGCTGAACCTGGTTGCAACCGGCTTGTCGACGGCCGAAGGCGCTGCGCGCGCGTTGCAGCCGGGAGACGAGATCATCGTCAGTGGTCTGGAGCACCACGCCAACCTGGTGCCGTGGCAGGCAGCGGCGCGTCGCAGTGGCGCAACGCTGCGGATTCTGCTGCCAGACGCGCAGGGTCGCCTGCATGTGGACGACCTCAAGCAGCTGTTGACGGCGCGTACCCGCATCTTTGCCGTGACCGCCTGCGCCAATGCCACCGGCGAACGGCCGCCCTATGAAGCCTTGCTGGCATTGGCCGCCCAAGCCGGTGCGTTGACCGTGCTCGATGCCGCCCAGGTGGCCGCGCATGACACGCCCGACTTCGCGGCACTGGCCTGCGACTTCATGGTGTTTTCAGGCCACAAGATGTACGGCCCGATGGGCACCGGTGCGCTGGTGGGGCGGCTCGCCGCGCTGGAGCGATTGGTGCCGCAGCAGCTGGGCGGCGACATGGTGGAGTGGGTCAGCTACACGGAAGCCGCATTCGCGGAATTGCCGGCGCGGCTCGAAGGCGGCACACCCAACGTGGCGGGCGCAGTCGGCATGGCGGCGGCGGCCAACTACATCACCGCGACCGGGCGCGAGGCGATCGACCGCCACGTCGGTCTGCTGCGCGCCCAGGCGGCGGCCGAACTGGCCGCGCTCGATGGCGTCACCGTGCTCTCGCCCGAGACTTCGCCCTCGGCCATTGTTTCGTTCGTGACCGACAACGTGCACCCGCACGACATCGGTACCCTGCTCGACGAACGCGGCATCGCGGTGCGCACCGGTCACCACTGTGCGCAACCCCTGCTGCAGCATCTGGGCTGCGGCCCGACGACACGTGCATCGTTCGCGCTCTACAACAGCCACGGCGAGGTGGAACGATTGGTGGCGGGTGTGGCGCATGCGCTGGAGGTGCTGCGATGAATGCCGGCCCCGAACCCACCCTGGCCGACGACGCGGCCGAACGCGCGCTGTACCAGGAAATCGTTGTCGAACACAAGCGCGCCCCGCGCCATTTCGGCCGGCTCGATGCGCCCACGCACCATGCGCGTGGCCACAATCCGCAGTGCGGTGACGACCTGGAGGTCGAACTGCAGGTCGAAGGCGACACCTTGCGCGACATCCGGTTCCATGGCCAGGGCTGCGCGATCTGTATCGCGTCGGCCTCGATGATGACCGAGGCGGTGATCGCGCACGACATCGCGTATGCGCAGGCCCTGCAGCAGCGCTTTCGCGCGGTGCTCACCGGGCAGATGGAGCCCGAGGGCGCCGAGCTCGGCAAGTTGATCAGTCTGGCCGGCGTGCGGCGTTACCCGAGCCGCATCAAATGCGCCTTGCTCGGCTGGCACGCCATGATGCATGCCATTGCCGCCGACAGCGACGCCACCGCAACGGAGACTCCAGGAGCGCCGACGGGCCGTTCCCAAGGCGCGCAGACCCGCAGTCCGGCGGACGGAGGGTAGTCCCATGACCCGTTTGCGCGAATCGGTATTGCTGCGCCGGCCGGTGCAGGTCGAATGCATTCCCGACGGCACGCCGATCGAGCTGGAAGAAGGAACCTGGGGCCAGCTCACGCAGGCGCTGGGATCGAGTTTCACGCTGGTGGTGGAAGGCCAGATGGTCCGGCTCAAGGGAAGCGACGCGGACGCCATCGGCCGGGAAGTGCCGGTGGCGCTGGATATACCGGCTGACGTCGGCATCGACGACGTCAAGGGACTGGTATGGCAGACGCTCAAGACCTGCTACGACCCGGAGATTCCGGTCGACATCGTCGAACTGGGGCTGGTCTACGTCTGTGACGTGATCCCGATCGATGACGAGCAGGTGCGCGTCTCGATCAAGATGACACTCACGGCGCCGGGGTGTGGCATGGGCGAGGTGCTGGCCGAAGAAATTGCTGAAAAGGTGATGGCGCTGCCACGCGTGGCCGACGTCAACGTTGAATTTGTCTTCGACCCCCCATGGGACCGCTCGCGCATGTCCGAAGCCGCGCAGCTGATGCTGGGACTGTGAACCGGCAAGCCGCCATTCCTGGTGGAACAACGAAGGGCCTGACTTGACCTTGAAGATACTGCTGCTGGAAGATGTCCATGCCAGCGCGACACCGATCCTCGCCGAATTGCCCGGAGCGCGGATCGAGCGCCTGAAAGGCGCACCGGCAACCGACGCACTGGCCGACCTGTTGGCCGACGTGCAGGTGCTCGGGTTGCGATCACGCACCCAGTTGACGGCGCAGCTGCTCAGCCATGCACCGCAGTTGCTGGCGGTGGGCGCCTATTGCACCGGCACCAACAATATCGATCTTCGGGCCGCCGCCGAACGCGGCGTCGCGGTGTTCAACGGGCCGTTCTCCAACACCCGCTCGGTGGCCGAACTGGTGATCGGCCATGCGATCCATCTGCTGCGCCGCATTCCCGAGCGCCAGGCCGCGGCGCGGCGTGGCCAGTGGCTCAAGGACGCGCGGGGCTCCAACGAGGTGCGCGGCAAGACACTGGGCATCGTTGGCTACGGCAAGATCGGCACGCAGACCGGTTTGCTCGCCGAGTCCATCGGCATGCAGGTGGTGTTTCATGACGTCGAAGCCCGCCTGCCGCTGGGCAACGCCAAGCCGGCTGGGTCACTGGCCAAGTTGCTCCAGGTTGCCGACGTGGTCACCTTGCATGTGCCGCAGACGCCGCAGACCCGCCACCTGATCGATGCGGCGCGGCTGGCGCAGATGAAGCCCGATGCGGTGCTGATCAACCTGGCGCGCGGCCATGCGGTCGACATCGATGCGTTGTTTGCCGTCCTGCGCGGTGGTCAGCTGCGCGGCGCGGCGGTCGACGTTTTCCCGATCGAGCCGACGTCGAGCGAGGACACCTTCCATTCGCCGTTGCGAGAACTCGACAACGTGATCCTCACGCCGCACGTGGGTGGCTCCACCGTCGAGGCGCAAAGCAATCTGGGCATCGAAGTGTCGGACAAGCTGCGCGACTATCTGCTGCTGGGCGCGATCAACGGCAGCGTGAACCTGCCCGATCTGTCGGTCGGTGCCTCCCGGTCCGCCGCGCGCCTGGTTCATCTGCACCATGACCGACCGGGCGTCATGTCGCGGCTCAACGGGGTGCTGGCATCGGCCGGGTACAACGTGTCGCAGCTGCATCTGGAAACCGGTGGCGGCATGGGCTCCGCCGTGGTGGACCTGAGCGCGCCGCTGGACGCGCAGACACTGGCGCAGGTGCGCGCGGTCGAAGGCACGGTGCGCGCTTTCGTCGCGCTGGCCAAGCCACCTGCCTGAACCGGTCGAACAACCGGCGCGTGGACCTACGACGGGGCAGGCGCAGCCCGGTCGGGGTCGTCTGCCGGCGCAGTGGCGCCTTGACGCACCAGTTGCCGCAAGGCCAGCGCGCCCAGAACGATTGCCAGCAGCACCAGCGCGATGCCGGTCTGGCGTTGATCGTCCTGCAGGTAGTTCACGCACAAGCGGGCCGGCGCGTCGAGGTAGAGCATTCCGGCGCTGGCCATCATCCAGGCAATATTGCCTGCCAGGAACAGCAGCAGCTCCGGATCCATGCGGCGCAGGCTGCCGGCAAGCACCCAGCCGGTGATCCACCAGCTGGCGTATTTGGCTGCGGCCACCAGCGGGTCCAGCAAGGCCAGATCCAGCAGTGTCGGCAGCATCCAGGCAACCGTGACGACGCTCGCCACGGTGGCACCCGTCCAACCGCGCCAGTCGAGCAACACCAGGCCGGATGCCAGGCGCTGCATGGCGACGCGTCGCAGGCACAGGCGCTGCATCGCCCATCCTGCGGCCAGCAGCAGCGGGAACTCGACCAGCATGTGCAGCGACATGCGCGCTTCGACAGTCTGGCGCAGTGCCGGCCACAGCAAGACCAGTGGCACGATTGCGAGCAGCGCCGGTGCGCCATGGCGCGCGCGCGACCCGCTGCGACGCAGCATGCTCATCGGCTTGCCACCTGCGGCGACGCCGCCAGCAGCCGGGCCGCGGCGAGCGCCTGCGGCCATGCATCGAGCGCAAACAGGCCGCGCAGTGTGCCGTGTCGATCGATCAGATGAATCGCCCCGTTGTGCACGAAGCCGCCTTGGCCGTCCGGGACGGCCACGACGCCCAGGCCGCGCAGCAGGGCTTGTGCTTCGCCCGCCGAGGCGGGCACCGCGAACGTCCACCAGCGTGGATCGGCGCCCAGGCTGGCGGCGTAGCGCGCCAGTTGGGCCGGATCGTCGTGCGCGACGTCGAACGACAGGGATACCAGATGCACACCGTCGGCGGCCGCGGCGCCGCGGCTTGCCAATGCCCGCTGCAGGTGCTGGTATTCGCTGCCCAGTGTCAGGCAGACGCTGGGGCAACGGGTGTAGATGAAGTCGACCAGATAGGCGGCCGGTGCTGCGCCACCCGCTGCGCTCCACAACGCCGGGGGCTGGCCGTCGATGCCCTGCAGTGCCACCTGCGGTGCCTGCACGACGCCCGTGTGCAGCAACAGCGCGCGCCGGCCCTCGAAGGTCCAGACCTCGAATCCATGGGTGATCCGATTCAGGCCCCAGACGGATGCCGCCAGCAGCACCAGGCATAGGGTCGCACTGAGCCGGCGTGCCAGGGAAGCGTGTCGGTTGCCGGATGCGACCATGGCGCGGCCCGCGCTGGTTGTCAATGCATCGACGCCAGTTCGGCGTCGCCCTTGAACGGCTCGGTGCGGGCCTGCGAGTCCTTGCGCACCTGCGCCACGGTTTCGGTGGTGACGGCGGCAGCCTGGTTGCCCCATTGGCTGCGGACATAGGTCAACAGCGCGGCGATTTGCGCGTCGTGCAACTGGTCCTTGAATGCCGGCATTGCGCCGTTGTAGCTTGCCCCCTTCACGGTGAGGCTGCCATTGATGCCGTGCAGCACGATGTTGGCCACCGTGGTGTCCTTGCCGAGCACCCACTCGGAACCTGCCAGCGGCGGGAAGACGCCCGCCAGCCCGGTGCCGGTGGCCTGGTGGCAGGCCGCGCAATGGGAGCCAAATACCGCCTTGCCGTCGACCGCAGCACCTGCGGCGGCCGGGGCCGCGCCCTGCAGTTCGGCCACGGACCGGCCATCGCCATAGGACGGCGGTTGGCTGATCGATGATCGTGCGATGTAGACGATGCCAAACACCAGCAACGCCGCCGTCAGCAGCAAGACGAACCACGGCATCGGGTTGCTGCCTTCTTGCGGCTCCGGGTTCTCGCGTTGTTGCTGGCTATGGATTTCCGGGTCGGTCATTTCTGCACTCCTGCAGTCGGCGCCGGCGTGGGTTCCGGTGCCGGCAAGATCGGGTAGCTGCGGTTCAGCGACAGCAGGTACTTCACAAGGTCTGCTGCCTCGGGCCGCGCCACGACGACCTGGCCGGCCGGTACCAGGCCAGCGGGCAATTTGACCTCGATCTCGTCCTGGTCGGCCTTGGCCTTGACTTCGAACAGAAACGGGTAACTGGGCATGATGCTGCCCGGCACGTAGGCGCGCGGCTGGTACAGGTGACCCAGTTGCCAGTCCTGGCTGGGTTGGCGTACGCCGATGTTCATCAAATCCGGGCCGGTGCGCATGCTGCCCAGCAGGTGCGGGGTGTCGTACGCATAGTCACCGGCCACGGTGGCCCGGCCCCAGCCACGCGCGAAATCGGGTGCGAAATTCTTGGCCCGCGGCTGCTGCGAATGGCAGTACAGGCAACCATTGGCGATGTAGACCGCACGCCCGCGCAGTTCGGCGCTGGTGTAGGGCTTGAGCCCGGGCGCCGGCGGTACATCGTGCACCTCCATGTAGGGCAGCACCACCAGGGCGCTGGTCGACAGCGCCAGCATCACCATCGCGCCGGAGATCAGTTTGACTTCGCTCTTCATGGCGTGGCCACCTTGTGGGCGAACAGTTGCCGGAACAGGGCTGGTTGATGGCGCTGCGGGCCGAAATTGAGGATCAGCAGCAGAAAGTGCGCGGCGAACACCAGATGCCCCAGCACCATGAAGCCGCCGCCGATGCTGCGCGCCTTCAGGTAGGGCAGGGTGACCGCAACCGAGTCCATGAACGGCCGCGCCGCATCCAGCATGGCCAGGCCCTGCAGCCAACCGCCGATGGTCAGGCTGACGAAATACAGCGCGAAACCGCCGCTGACCAGCCAGAAGTGCGCGGTGATCATCCAGGGGAACGGCCATTCACGGGCGGTGATCCGCGGCATCACGAAATACATCGCGCCGAAAAAGACGAAACTCACGAAACCATACATGCCCAGGTGCGCGTGTGCCACCGTGTAGTGCGTGAAATGGGTGATCACGTTGACGCTGCGCAGCGCCTCGATCGAGCCCTGCACCGAACTGGCGGTGTACATCAGGCCACCAACGCCGATGAAACGCAAGGTTGGCGACCAGCGCAATGCCGACAGCCGTCCTTGCAGCGTCTGGTACTGGTTGACCGTGAAGGCGGCCACCGGGATGATCATCATCATGCTCTGCACGATCGACAACGTGACCATCCATTCGGGCACCGGACCGCCGATCAGATGGTGGCCACCGACCTGACCATAGAAGAATGCCAGTCCCCAGAAGCCGAGCAGCGACAGGTTGTAGGACTGGATCGGCCGCCCGATCACCTTGGGCAGGAAGTAGTACACCGAGGCCAGCGCCAGCGGCGTGTAGAACAGTCCCAGTACGTTGTGGCCGAACCACCAGTTCATCGCCGCCTGCTGCACGCCGTGGTGCAGGCCCGGCATCTTGGCGACGATGAACAGCACCGGCAACCAGAACAGCGCGCATGCCATGTACCAGACCGACACATACAGATGTTCCACCTTGCGGTTGACCAGCGTGAACACCAGCGGCAGCGCGATCAGGCCGCCACCCAGCGCGAACAGGGTGCCGATCTGCCACGGGATTTCCAGCCATTCCAGCCCGTCGTTGATGCCCGCGCCGATGCTGCCCAGGCCGGCGATCAGCGCAGCGTTCCAGAGCACCGCACCGACGAACGCGAAGCGCGCGCCCATCAGCGGTGTCTTGAGCAGCCGCGGGATCACGAACATGGCCGTTCCCAGCCCGGCCATGGGTGCCCAACCATAGGCGACCGCGTTCAGGTGGATGGTGCGGATGCGCCCGAATGTCAGCCAGGCCTCCTGTACCAGCCAGTCGGGTTGATGCAGCTTGATCGACGCAGTCAGGCCGACGGTGGACGCCACCAGCAACCAGATCACCGCGCAGCAATAGAAGAAGAACACCAGCGGCCCGGTCGATGCGTCGGCACGGGCGCGTTCGACCAGTTCGTCGGTATCGGCGTGCGCCGCAGTCGTGCCGGTGGCCTCGTCCGCCGCCTGCTGCGCCGATCCCCGGTCCGCGTGGGTGGCTGAAGGGTCCTCGATGCGACCGATTTCCTGTGGCGCGAAGATCACTTCGGCGCCACGGCTATGGCGATCGAACAATCCGGTGCGCTGCGACCAGATGAACACCAGCAACGCGACGAACGAGAGTACGAAGGCGGACAAGAGAATGGTGACAGTGCTCACGTGGCGTCTTTCAGTCGTGCCCGGCGCGTGCGGTGGGGCATGGGTGCAGAACTGCACGAACCACCATCGGCAAACTGTCTTTGGCGTGCAGCATGGTGATGAAGATGCATTGCCGCGGCATCTTAATTCGTATCACAGTGTGAGGCAATGCGCGCAAGCCAACCGCCTTTGCGCCAACAGGGGTTTGCCTGCGCTGGCGCCCGCGCGCGCTGGCCTTGTCGCCGGGGCCGTCTACCAGCAGCGTTGGTCGGTCTGCAATGCGCGGCAGGCGAGCAAAAACGTGGCCGCGTTCCAGCTCTGGCCCGCCATGCCCATCGGCGCCAGCGTCTGCCCGTGAAACCACTCGGTGAAGCGCCAGTCATCCAGCGCATTGACCTCGGCCAGCCGGGCCAGTTGTTGCCATGCCAGCGCCTTGCGCCCGGCTGACGCCAGCGCCAGCACCCAGAAGCCACCGACAAAAGGCCAGATGCCGCCGTTGTGGTACTGGTGCACCAGGTTCTGCTGGTGGCGTTCCATGTAGCGGCGCCACAGCGGGTCTTGCCGGCTGAGCGGGTCCAGCACGACACGCACCGGATACGGGTCGTGTGCCTTTGCCGCAGTGATCGTGTCCAGGATCCGGTTGGTCAGCGGCGCGTCGGACAAGCCGCACAACACCGACAACAGGTTGCCGAACACGTCGCCTTCGTGTCCCGAGAATCCCAGATTGACAAAACTCAGATACATGCCGGGGTCGCGCCTGCCGCGTCGCGCGTAGTGCTGCAACAGGCGGGCGCGGTGGTAGTGCGGCCGTTCGTGCTGGAACGGATTGAACAGGGTGTTGAAGTAGTGGCACGTCGCTTGGGCATCGGGCAGCAGAAAGCGCCGCTTGACGTCGAACCACAAGGCATTGGTGTACAGCACGTAGCCCGAGCGCGGCATGATGTCGGCCCAGTCGCTGGCCTCGTTCTGCTGCAGCAGGCGCAACTGCGGGTGCTCCTGTGCCTGCAGCCATTGGATCGCATGCGCGACCTGCGCCTGCCACCGTGACGCATCGGCAGTGCCATGGCGCCGCGCATGGTCGACCGCAATCAGCCACCATGCGGTTGCGTCGATGCAGCCCAGGTACCAGAAGTCGGCCTCGCCGCCCTGCGGATCGACATATTTCGGTATCTGGCCGTTGCCGGCCTGCGCGTTGGCCAGCGCGTCCAGGCTGTCGATGGCCGCCTGCTCCAGCTCCGGGTCGCCGCTGCCGCTCATCGCCAATACGCAGATCGCGGCGTCGCGGCCGAAGATGCGGGTGTAGCGGCGTGCCACCGCCGCGTCGGTGCGGCTGGCGGCCAGAATGCCGTGCGCGCCGAGATTGCGCTTGAGCAGCGCCAGGCTGGCGCGGATGCAATCGTCGATGACGGGGTTGGCCGTCGGCGGAAGTGCGGGCGTTGCCATGTGTCGCCGTGCAGTCGCCTTATGCCGTCGCGCCACCGTCCTCGAGCAGCTCGCCCACGATCAAATCCCAGTGCACCTTGTCCACGGGTGTGATCGACAGCCGGTTGCCGCGGCGCAGCAGGAGCATGTCCCCCAGTGCGGGCATGGCGCGCAATTCGGGCAGGCCGAGCAACCGTGTCTTGCGCAGCGCCTTGACATCCACCAGCAACCAGCGCGGATCGGCTGGGTCCGACTTCGGATCGAAGTAGTCGGAATCCGGTTCGAACTGCGTCGGGTCGGGTCGCACCCTGGAGGCCACCTGCGCGATGCCGGCAATGCCCGGCTCGGGGCAACTCGAGTGGTAGAACAACACGCCATCGCCGATCCGCATGTCGTCGCGCATGAAGTTGCGCGCCTGGTAGTTGCGCACGCCGGTCCACGGCACCGTGCGTCTGGGCGCAGCCATCGCGTCGTCGATCGAACATTCGTTGGGTTCGGACTTCATCAACCAGTAACGTGCCATGGCCGGTGTGCGAACGCGCAGCGTCTGTGCTCGGGTCATGGATGGGCGGGCGGTTCAGGTTCTTGCCGGCAGCTTGTCCGCGGTCCGGGTGTCGAAGTCGCCGGCGTCATGGCGCTCGTGCAACTGGTTCGACAGATCGCCCGATGTGCGGTTGACCATGCGGCCGCGCTTGACCGCCGGACGTTTGGCGATCTGGTCGGTCCAGCGTTGCATGTGCTTGTATTCCTGCACCTGCAGGAACTCGCCCGCGCCGTACACCAGGCCCTTGGCCAGGGCGCCATACCAGGGCCAGACCGCGATGTCGGCGATGGTGTAGTCAGGGCCGCCGAGGTACTCGCTGTGCGCCAGCCGCTTGTCCAGCACGTCGAGCTGGCGTTTGACTTCCATCGCAAAACGGTTGATCGGGTATTCCATCTTGCTCGGCGCGTAGGCATAAAAATGGCCGAAGCCGCCGCCCAGGTACGGCGCGCTGCCCATCTGCCAGAACAGCCACGACAGGCATTCCGCGCGCGCCGCCCGGGCCGTCGGAAAGAACGCGTTGTCGAACTTTTCCGCCAGGTACTGCAGGATGGCGCCGGACTCGAACACCCGCACCGGCGGCGATTCGCTGTGGTCCATCAACGCCGGAATCTTCGAGTTCGGATTCACGTCGACAAACCCGCTGCCGAACTGGTCGCCCTCGTGGATCTTGATCAGCCAGGCATCGTATTCGGCGCCGGCATGGCCCAGCGCCAGCAACTCCTCCAGCATGATCGTCACCTTCTGGCCGTTGGGCGTGCCCAGCGAATACAACTGCAGCGGATGTTTGCCGACCGGCAGCACCTTGTCATGCGTCGGTCCGGAGACCGGGCGATTGATGTTGGCGAACCGGCCGCCACTTGCCTTGTCCCAGGTCCAGATGGCGGGGGGGGTGTAGGTGGTTTGATCGGTCATGCAGTCGTGGTTCCAGAGTTTGGCGGCGCCTGTGGGATCGGTGCCACCGTCAGTCCGGAAGACTTTAATCGATTTGGGGTGACCTGAGGTAGGGCGCGGGCTTGGACAGCTACTCTACCGGGCACGGTGTTCGGCCAAACCAGACCAGTTTCCCGGCGTCCATGTCCAATTCGACCTCACAACAAAACGCCGGCCGCCCCCAGGCTTTCTCGCGCTCGCTCGGGGGGCCTGGCGAAGCCAGGGTTGGGGCTCAGAGGGTCAGGATCCTGGTCGACTCCTTGGTTGTACCTTCCTCCTCTTCGATACCGATGACGAGGCGTTTGCCAGCTGCGTGCGCCAGGCGGACCAGCGTGAGCAACGACGGGCCTCGTTCCATGGAGCCGGACTCGAGTCGACTGTCGATAGCCACGACCGGCTGGCACGCCTTCCCGGGGCCAAAGGCGTCTTGCTACGCCTTGTTCAACCAGGCCTCAGTCAGCTTCACCCAGTAGCTCGCCCCGGTCGACAGCACGCTGTCGTTGAAGTCGTAGCCTGCGTTGTGCACCATGCAGCCGCCTTGCGAGCCGATGCCGTTGCCGATGTTCACATAGCAGCCCGGCACGCGTTCGAGGAAAAAGGCGAAGTCTTCGCTGGCGCTGACTGGCTCCGCATCTGCCTGCAGGCCGTCGTCGCCGAGCCAGTCGCGGATGACCTGCTGGCAGAACGCGGTTTCCTCGGGGTGGTTGTTCAGTACCGGGTAGCGGCGGATGTAGTTCACGTCCGCCGTCGCGCCGTAGACCGCAGCCTGGGTTTGTGCGACCTCGGTGATGCGTCTTTCCAGCAGGTCGCGCACGTCGGGGCGAAATGCGCGTACGGTCAGGCGCAGTTCGGCCACGCCGGGCAGCACGTTGGGGGCATCGCCTGAAATGAAGGCGCCAACCGAGATGATGCCGGTGTGCAGCGGGTTGACATTGCGCGAGATGATGGTCTGCAAGGCCATGACGATGCTCGATGCCGCCACCACGGTGTCGGCCGCATGGTGCGGCATGGCGCCGTGGCCGCCGGTGCCGCGCACATGGATGATGCAGGTGTCGCCGCTGGCCATGGCGTAACCGGGCACTGCAGCAAACTTGCCGGCGGCCAGGCCCGGCATGTTGTGCATGCCGAACATCGCATCACACGGGAACAGTTCCAGAAACCCGTCTTCCAGCATCTTGCGTGCACCAGCCAGGCCTTCTTCGGCCGGCTGGAACACCAGGTGCAGAACCCCGTCGAAATTGCGCGTGGCCGCCAGATGGCGTGCGGCAGAAAGCAGCATCGCGGTATGGCCGTCGTGGCCGCAGGCGTGCATCTTGCCCAGCACCTTGCTGGCCCAGGGTTTGCCACTGGTCTCCTGGACTGGCAACGCATCCATGTCTGCGCGCAGCCCGATGCGGCGCCCGGAGCTGCCTGCGCGCAGCGTGCCGACGACGCCGGTGCCGCCCAGGCCCCGGTGCACCTCGTAGTCCCAGCGCTGCAGGCGGTCCGCCACCAGGTCGGCGGTGGCGAACTCCTCGTACGCCAGCTCCGGGTTGGCGTGGATCTGGTGGCGGATGGCCACCATCTCCGCGTCATGCGCACGAATCGCGTCGATGGCGGGCAGGGACAGGGGTGCGTTCATGGAATAGTCCTCTCGTGCGTCACGGTGGTTCCTGATTCTGCCCCACACACGCTGGTTCTCGCCGCCACTGCGCGCCCCTGGCCAGCGAGCGCCACGTTCTGCGCCTGGCTGGTGGGAACAGGGTCGGCCACCGGCCACCGGCAGACGGCACCGTCGGTGTCGGCCGGCCGGGCGACCGCGTTAGACTCCCGCCATGAACCGACCCGTACAAACCAAGCAGGCGTCACCGGTGCAGCACGGAGACATGCAACAACCACAGGAACCGAACGCCACATTCTGGCGTGCCCGCATGATCCGCTTCTCGGATTGCGATCCGGCCGGGATCGTCTTTTATCCCCAGTACTTCGTCATGTTCAACGGGCTGGTGGAAGACTGGGTCGAAGAGGGTCTGGGCGTCGGTTACCGCCATCTCATCATCGAGCGGCGCATCGGGTTGCCGACGGTGCGGGTGGAGGCCGACTTTCGTGCCGTCAGCCAGATGGGTGACCAGGTGCAGCTGTGTTTGACGGTCGAGCGGCTGGGCACGCGTTCCATGACGCTGCAATTGCAGTGTGTCGGCGCGCAGGGTGAAATTCGCATGCAGATGCGACAGGTGCTCGTGACCACGTCGCTGCTGGACTATCGGTCTGTCGATATTCCGTCTGATCTGCGCAGCGCGATCGAATCCTCGTTGTCCGGCCCGCCCATGCGTTGAACACCGTGAACCCAGCACCACCGGGCCGTTGCAGTCGAAGCGGACGCGCCCGGCCGGGGCGCTGGGCTCGCTGTGCGCAGCTCCGTCAAGAGCGTGAACCCGTACGGTCCGGATCAGTGATCGAAGCGTGCCGGGGTTGCGTGGCGCGCGTCAGATGGCGAACAGCGCCGCAGCATCGCTGCAGTACCGCGCCACCTTCTCCCGGTCGAGTTCCACGCCCAGGCCCGGGGCATCGGGTATGGTCAGGAATCCGTCGGAGTCGAGCGTGAACGGTTGTCGCAGGATGCCGTCCACATAGGGGCTGCCTCCGATGTATTCCACCAGATCGCTGTCCGGGATGGCGCTGGCCAATTGCAGGTCGGATGCCAGGCCGAGCGCGGTGTTCCAGCCGTGGCCGATGTACTTGATGCCGAAGTCGTGTGCCGTCCAGGCGATGCGGCGCTGTTCGCTGATGCCCCCGACCTTGGTCACGTCGGGTTGTACGATGTCGAACGCGCCCCGTACCAGCCAGGGTAGAAAGGTCTGGCGCCGCGTCAACACTTCGCCACCAGCGATCGGCACCGGGCTGGCGCGGCGCAGGGTACAGAAGTCGTCGATGGCGTCGGGGCGCAAGGCCTCTTCGAACCAGCCCACGTCGTACTCGGCCAGCATGTCGGCGGTGCGCAGCGCCCACTTCAGGCCGTGCGGCCAGTAGGCGTCGCTGGCACCGGCGTCGACCATCAGTTTCGCGTCCGGGCCGGCAGCATCGCGCGCGGCGCGCACGATGGCGGCGTCGAGCGTGTGGTCCATCGCGCGGCCGAACGGGCCCCAGCCGATCTTGAACGCGGTGAATCCCCGCTTGCGGTACTCGGTGATGACGCCAAACATCTCCTTGGGCTGCTCCATCAACAGCGAGCAATACGGCTGCACGCGCTGGCGGTAGCTGCCGCCGAGCAGCCGGCCCACCGGCAGCCCGGTGGCCTTGCCCAGGATGTCCCAGAGAGCGATGTCGATGCCGCTGATGGCATGCGTCAGGCTGCCGCCGCGGCCCATCCAGAAGCTGTTCTGGTGCAGCTTCTCGCTCACCCGCTCGGGTTCCAGCGCGTTCTCGCCGAGGAACAGCGGCTCGAGCACCTTGAGCGCGGCCTGCACCAGCCGCCCGTCGGTGAACACGCTGCCGTAACCGGTGATGCCGGCATCGGTGTGTACCGCGACCAGCGCATGCACCGAGTCTTCGGGCTTGATCTCGGTTGACCAGCCGCCCTTGGGGCTGTCACCGGTCAATGCGGCGCTGGTGATGGCGCGAATCTTGATCGGTTGCAAGCGAGGAGTGCAGGGCGCTCGAGTGGGCATGGTGCGGCGTCAGGCGTGTGGCACAGAGCGCAGCGCATGGGCACGGCGTTCAGCGATGATCTGTTCCAGGTTGACCTTGTGGATCTCGACATCGATGTGGTCGTTGATGGCGCGCTTCATGTCGCCCAACTTGCCGGCACGGAAGACGCGGACCAATTCCCAATGCTCCTGGACGATCTCGGTCATTGGCTTGCCCAACGCGGACAAGCCGAAGATGATGGTCATCTGGCGTGCGAGCATCTCCCACATGTCGCTGAGCACGTCGTTGCCGGCGCATGCGCACAGGGCGCGATGGAAGGCGGTGTCGGCGGTGGCGAAGCCGAACACGTCGTTGCGTTCCGCCATCGCCTCCATCTCGCGCACGATGGTTTCGAGCTCCAGCAGATGGGCCGCGTCGTTGCGCTTGAGCCGGATCGCGCGGGTCGCCGCAGTCGTCTCCAGCGCCATGCGCACCTCGATCAGTTGGTCGATGCGTTCAGGCGTGACCGGCGTGAGTCGGATGCCCTTGTAGGGCTCGTTGACGACGATGCCCTGGCTTTCGAGCACCCGCAGCGCCTCGCGCACCGGCACCCGGCTCACGCCGAGTTGCGCGGCGAGATCGGCTTCGATGATGCGGTCGCCCGGCAGGATCAGACCTTCGGAGGCGCCGGCGACCAGCGCATCGATGACCTGGTGCACCAGCGTGCGCGGTTGCAGCTTGACGAAGGTTTGGGGCGATGCGGGCAGCGCCGGCTCCGGCAGGTGCAGCGGATGGATGCGGGCGATGGCCATATGAAGATTGTATACATTTATAAACTATGCTATTCTGACTCTACGCGCAATCGGATCCGGACACCATGCCCAAAGCCAACAGCCCGACTGTAAATTTGCCCAAGCGTGCGCCAGCGTCCGCCAAGGCGTCAGCCGTGTCGCCGGCGGCACCGGAGTCGACCCGGCGGATGCGGTCTGATGGCGTGGCGGCGGTCATGCAGGACTACGCCGAACCCCAAGCCTGATGGTTGATGACCTGTTTCCCTCAGTGGGTGCGCGCACCCTGTGTATGGCAATCCTCCCGCGCCGCGGGCTCAAACGAAGGAGAACGTGTCCATGAAGCTGAAATTCCTGCACCTCGCATTGGCCGCTGCCCTGGTCCTGGGCGCGGCTGCCCCGGCGGTCGCGCAAAAGAGGGGCGGCGATGCGGTGGTGGCGATCACCAATGCGCCGCCGTCGTTCGATCCGCATTCCACTTCGGCACAAGGCGCCCGGCATGTCAATCTGCATATGTTCGAGACCTTGTACGCGCGTGACGAAGGCGGCAAGGCGGTTCCGGACCTCGCCAAGTCGGTCGCGGTGTCGCCTGATGGCCTGACCTATGTGTTCACGCTGCGCAGCGGTGTCAAGTTCCACAACGGCAAGACCATGGGGCCAGCGGATGTTGTCGCCTCGCTCGAACGCTACCGCAAGGGCGGTGCATCGGCCGGCCTGATCGCCGCCATCGACAGTGTCAGCGCCACCGGCGCGGACCAGGTCACGATCAAGCTCAAGACGGTGCAGTCCACCTTCCTGGGCAACCTGTCGAGCCCGCGCGCGCCGATCGCGATCATGCCCGCCGAAGAGGCGGCCAAGGAGATGGGCAAGGCGGCACCGATCGGCACCGGCCCCTACAAGTTCGTCGAATACAAGCCCGACAGCCACGTGAAGCTGGCGCGCTTTGAAGAGTATGTCCCCAACCCGGCCTACAAGGAGCGGGACGGATTCGCCGGCGCCAAGATCGCCTACCTCGACACCGTGACCTTCCGGTTCATTCCCGAGGCGGGCGCGCGGGATGCGGCAACGATGACGGGCCAGGTGCAGCTCAACGAGACCAGCGACGAAACGACCGCCAAGCGTCTGAAGGGCAACCCGAACTTCACCGTCGTGAAAGCACTGCCGTACGCGGTGCAGGTACTCAAGTTCAACATGGCGCAAGGACCAGGCACCGATCTGAATTTCCGCCGTGCGATTGCCCAGGCCATCAATGCCGAAGAAATCCTGGGCACCGCGTACCCCGATCTGTACCTGATGGACCAGAGCTGGGTCTACCCGGGATCGCCGTACCACACCGGCCGCGCGCTGCTCAAGCAGGACGTGGCTGCCGCCAAGGCCAACCTGGCCAAGTCGAGCTACAAGGGTGAGAAGCTGATCTTCATCATCGACAACATCCGGCCCAATATCGATGCGGCCACGGTGTTCCAGCAGCAGGTCGCAGCGATCGGTGTCAACGTCGAGCTCAAGGTCGGCGACTGGCCCACCATCTCGGGCATCGGCCTCAAGAGCGACCAGGGCTGGAATTTCTGGACCCACGGATTCGGCATCGAACCCTATGAAGGCCCGGCGTCGGCGATGTCGCACTGGGTCAAGGGCCAGGGCCAGCGCAAGGACGACCCGGTCATCGACAGCCTGTTCGAGAAGCTCAACGGCGAGATGGATGTCGACAAGCAGAAGAAGCTCTTCGCCGATTTCGAGAACCGCATGGCCGACCAGGCGATCGCGATCAACCTGGGCGACTACGGCCTGTTCCAGGTTGTGTCCAACAAGCTGAAGAACTTCAAGCCCTACCGCATCACCCGCATGTGGGGCGTGTGGCTCGAATAGACCAGCCCGATATCGACGGCTTCCCGAGCACCCGCGACCCGCGCGCGTATCACCCGGTCGCAGGGCCGGATCGTGCCCCATCCGCCTGACTTGACTGCTGAATGCTCCGCTTCATCCTGCGTCGCCTGCTGGCTTCGGTCCCGGTCCTGATGCTGGTGTCCTTGATCACCTTCGGCCTGTTGTGGCTGGTTCCGGGTGATCCGGCCTCGATGTTCCTGGACGCTGGCGCCACTGCCGAAGCGCTGGATCGGGTGCGGCGCGAGATGGGACTGGACCAGTCCTTCCTGGTGCGCATGGGGAAGTGGTACGCACGGCTGCTGCAGGGGGACCTGGGGCAGTCGCTGCTGCTCAACCGCAGCGTGGTTGGCGCCATCCTGGAACGTCTGCCTGTGACCCTGTCGTTGACTGCGCTGGCGTTCGTGGTCTCGGTGCTGCTCGGTGTGGCGGCCGGCGTCGTGGCGGCGGTGCGCCACGGTCGGTTGGCCGACCAGGGCATGATGACGCTGGCGCTGATCGGCATGTCCATCCCCGAGTTCTGGCTCGGCCTGGTGCTGATCTGGCTGATCGCGGTGCTGGTGCCGATCTTTCCGGCTGGTGACTATGTGGCGTTTGCCACCGACCCCTGGCAATGGGCGCGTCACATCGCGCTGCCGACGTTTTCGCTGGCCTGCGTGCAGATGGGCTTTGTCGCCCGCATGACGCGCTCGAGCATGCTCGAGGTGCTGGGGCAGGACTTCATTCGCACCGCGCGCGCCAAGGGCCTGCCCGAACCGTACGTGGTGGTGCGCCATGGCCTGCACAACGCGATGGTGCCGATCGTCACCGTGATGGGCATCATGGTGGGCGGCCTGCTCGGCGGTGCCGTCGTGACCGAACAGGTGTTTTCCCTTCCGGGCCTGGGCCGTCTCATCATCGGCGCCGTGCTCAGCCGCGATTTCCCGGTCATCCAGGGCGGCCTGCTGTTCCTGGCACTGATCTACCTGGCGGTGAATCTGGTGGTCGATCTGATGTACGCGGCGATTGATCCGCGGGTGCGGCTGGAATGACTGCGACGTCCTTGCCAGCGGCGCCGGTGACAGGCCGCATCGCAACGTCGCCGTCGCGCCGGATGGCATTCCTGCGCCGTCTGCTGGCGAACCGTTCCTTCGCGATCGGTCTGGCGCTGGTCGGTCTGGTCGTGCTGATGGCCTTGCTGGCCAGCATCATTGCGCCGTTCGATCCGCTCAAGGGCAACTTCAAGGCCCGCATGCTGCCCCCTGGTGCCGAGCACTGGCTGGGTACCGACCATTTCGGCCGCGACATCTACTCGCGCATCCTGTATGGCGCCCAGGTGTCGTTGCGCATCGGTTTCCTGGTAGCCCTGTATACCGCGCTGGCTGGCGCCATCATCGGTGCGGCAGCAGGCTATTTCCGTCGCGCCGACAGTCCGATCATGCGCCTGATGGATGCGTTCATGGCGTTTCCGCCGATCATTCTGGCGATCGCCATCAGCGCGGTGCTGGGCGCGTCGGTCACCAATGTCGTGATCGCACTGGCCATCGCCGCCACGCCGCATACCGCGCGCGTGGTGCGGGCGTCGGTGATGGTGGTGCGCGAAATGGAATATGTCGAGGCCGCGCGTGCGCTGGGAGCCGGCCATGCCCGCATCCTGCTGCGCCATGTGCTGGCCAACGCGATGGCGCCCCTGGTCGTCAGGGTGACCTATGTGTTCGCCATTGCGATCCTGAACGAAGCCGTGCTGTCGTTCATCGGTGTCGGTCCGCCGCCACCGATCCCGACGTTCGGCGCCATCATCGCCAATGGACGCGATTTCATCATCGCGGCGCCCTGGATCACGGTGGCGCCGGGCATGGCGATCCTGATCAGCGTGCTGGGCCTCAATCTGCTGGGCGACGGACTGCGGGATGTGCTCGATCCGCGCATGGCGGTGAACACCCGATGACCGGCTCGGCTGCCACCCCGATGCCGCGGCTGGGCGCAGATCTTCTGCAGGTCCGGCAGCTGACCACCGGGCTGGGCGCGCGCGGACCCGAGATCCTGTGCGAGGTCGATCTGCAACTGGCGCCGGGTGAGGTGCTGGGCGTGGTGGGTGAGTCGGGCTCGGGCAAGAGCATGCTGGCCTTGTCCATCATGGGACTGCTGCCGCCACCGATCCAGGTGCGCGGCGGCCGCATCCGTCTGCAGGGCGCCGATCTGCTGACGATGGAGCCGGCCGCCATGCGCAGCCTGCGTGGCAACGATGTGGCGATGATCTTCCAGGAACCGATGACCTCGCTCAACCCGGTGATGCGGGTCGGGCAACAGATCGGCGAAGTGCTGCGCTGGCACACCGACCTGCGCGGTGCACAGGCGCGAGCCGAAGGCATTGCCTTGCTGCAACGCGTCGAGATGCCCGATGCGCAGCGCCAGATCGATGCCTATCCGCATGAACTCTCCGGCGGCATGCGCCAGCGCGTGATGATCGCGATGGCGCTGGCCGGTCGTCCCAAGTTGCTGATCGCCGACGAACCGACAACCGCACTGGATGTGACGATCCAGGCGCAGATCCTCGATCTGGTGCGCAAGCTCCAGCAGGACAGCGGCATGGCGGTGCTGCTGATCACGCACGACCTCGGCGTGATCGCCGAGATGAGCGATCGGGTCGCCGTGATGTACGCCGGCCGGGTGGTCGAAACCGGTTCTGCGCTGGACATCTTCGATCGGCCGGCGCATCCGTATACCCGTGGCTTGCTGGCATCGCGCCCGCGCATCGCCGCCGGCGAAGCATGGCTCAGCACCATCGAAGGCACGGTGCCGGCGCTCGGGCAGATGCCGGCGGGTTGCAGCTTCGCGCCGCGCTGCGCGCTGGCGCAAGCGGCATGCGGCGTGGTGCCGGCGTTGCGGCAGGTGGGCGAAGGGCACTGGGCGGCCTGCGTCACTCCCTTCGCGCCGCCACGGCAACTGGCTGCCAGGCGCGAGCCGCTGACGCCATGATTGGCCAGGCCGCTTCCGATGCGGATAGCCCCGCTGTGCGCAGCACGCAGGGCATGCGCAGCGCGCCGCCCCTGATCGAAGCGCGCGGCCTGCGCAAGTACTTCGCGCGGCCACGCCCCTTTCTGGCCAAGGCGCCGCCGCCGCTGCGTGCCGTCGATGGTGTCGACCTGCAGATCGCCGCTGGCGAGACTTTGGGTCTGGTGGGCGAATCGGGATGCGGCAAATCGACCACCGGTCGCCTGCTGCTGCGCCTGATCGAACCCAGCGGCGGTGCCATCCTGCACCATGGGCAGGACATCACGACGCTCGACGCCGCCGGCATGCGCGCCAAGCGCCGCGCGATGCAGATCGTGTTCCAGGACCCGTATGGTTCGCTCAATCCGCGCATGCGGGTCGATGACATCATCACCGAGCCACTGGTGATCCACGGTGTCGGCAATGCGGCTGCGCGCGCCAGCCGTGTACGCGAATTGCTGGATCTGGTCAGCCTGCCCGAGAGTGCACTGGGCCGGTATCCGCATGAATTCTCCGGCGGCCAGCGTCAGCGTATCGGCATTGCGCGCGCGCTGGCATTGCAGCCCGAATTCATCGTCGCCGACGAAGCGGTGTCGGCGCTGGACGTGTCGGTGCAGGCGCAGGTGATCAACCTGATGCGCCAATTGCAGCGCGACCTCAAGCTGACCTACCTGTTCATCTCGCACAACCTCGCGGTGGTGCGCAATATCAGCGACCGGGTGGCGGTGATGTACCTCGGGCGCATCGTCGAGGTTGCGCCAGCGCAGCAGGTGTTCACGCAGCCGCGCCATCCCTACACCCAGGCCTTGCTGGCGGCCCTGCCCAGCGAGCACCCTTCGCAGCGCCGCACCCGGGCCTTGATCCGTGGCGACATGCCCGATCCGGACACGATTGGCACCGGTTGCCGCTTTGCCAGCCGGTGCCCGCATGCGCAGCCGCGATGCATGGTCGAAGATCCCCAACTGGCCAGCACTGCGGCCGGTCATCAGGTGGCGTGCCTGCGGGTCGCCGACGGCAGCTTGCCAGCGTGAGTGGCCACGCGTCATCACCGCATTGCCCACCCTCCTCGACAAAGGACTATCCATGACCCAGCAACCGCGCATCCTGGTCGCCGAATGCATGCAGGAGATCTCGTCCTTCAATCCGTTGCCATCCGAATACGCCAATTTTCATATCGAAAAGGGCCGGCAGATGCTGGCGCAAGAAGGCATCAACACCGGCCTGGGCGGCGCATTGGCGGTGTTCGATGAAGTCGGGCTGGAGCCGGTACTGACCATCTCCGCGCGCGCGGGGTCCGCCGGCCTGTTGTCCCGGCCGGGCTGGCTGCGTGTGATGGGCGAAGTGATGGAGGCCATCGCCGCCGAGGCCGGCAGCGGTATCAATGGCGTGTACTTCTCGATGCACGGCGCGATGGCCGCCGATGGCGAGCTCGACCCGGAAGGCTATCTGCTGACGGAAACGCGCAAGCTGGTGGGGCCGGACGTGCCCATCGTCATCACGCTCGACCTGCACGGCATCCTGACCGATCGCATGTTGCGCCAGATCGATGGGCTGGCGATCTACCACACCTATCCGCATGTGGACTTTGCCTCCACCGGTGCCCGCGCGGCGCATGTGTTGCACCGGCTGGTGACCGACAAGCGCGTGAAGCCGACGATTGCGCGGGTGACGATTCCCGCGCTGGTGCGTGGCGACGAGCTGATCACCAAGTCGGGCTGCTACGGATCACTGATCCGCGAGGCACGCCGGTTGGAGCTCGAGGGCACGGCGATGTCGGCCGGCATCATGATCGGCAACCCGTTCACCGATGTACCCGAGCTGTGCTGCCAGGTGATCGTCGCCACCGACGGCAATGCCGTGGTTGCCCGCAACGAGGCGTTGCGACTGGCGCAGGAGTTCTGGCCGCTGCGCCACCGGATGCAGGGCAAGTTCAGCAGCCTGGAGCGCTCGATCGCGCAGGCCCGGTCGATTCCCGGGCCAGTGATCTTCACCGACGCGGCCGATGCGACCTCGTCGGGCGCCACCGGCGACTCCAACCTGATCCTGCAAGGCCTGCGGGAAGCGCAGTATCCGAAGAAGGTGCTGGCACAGATCGTCGACCCCGAGGCCGCTGCCGCCGCACACCGGGCCGGTGTCGGCGCCACGGTGCAGCTGATGCTGGGCGGTGCGCTCGATCCGGCGCGCTTCACTCCGATGCCGGTGACGGCCCGCGTGCGGCTGCTGTCGGACGGCCGCTCGCGCCTGGAGACGATGAAGATCGCGCTCGACGCCGGACCGACCGCCGTGCTGACATGGGACAACTTCACCGTGGTGGTGCTGAGCAAGACGCTGAGCCTGTTCGATCGCGCGATGTATTTCTCCAACGGCTTGAACCCGCAGGACTTCGACCTGATCGTCGTGAAGTCGCCGCACACCGAACACCATATGTTCGAGGCCTGGGCCGATTGCAACTTCAATGTCGACGTGCCCGGTGCCACCTCGGCCAATCTGCCCACGCTGGGCCACACGATCTGTGCGCGGCCGATGTACCCGCTGGACGCGGACGTCGCGTTCGAACCGCAGGCCACGCTGTACACCCGCTGAACGCATACCGCCAGGGCATTCCATGAAGATCGATGCGGTCGACTTTTTCTACCTTGCCATGCCGCAGGTGACGCTGGAGGCGGACGGCAGCCAGGATGCCTTGCTGGTGCGGGTGCAGGCCGGCGGCCATGTCGGCTACGGCGAATGCGAAGCCGCGCCGCTGCCATCGATCGCGGCCTTCGTCTGCCCGCAGTCGCATGGCGCCTGCCAGCCGGTGAGCGCCTCGGTGCTGGGTCGCGAGCTGAACCATCCACGCGACATCGCCGCCATCGCGGCCGACGTGGCCTACAACAGCATGGATCTGCTGCAGGCCGCGCACACCTTCTCGGGTATCGAGATGGCCTTGTGGGATATCCTGGGCAAGGCGCGTGGCGAGCCGGTCTGGAAGTTGCTCGGCTACAGCCACAACCATGCCAAGACGCCATATGCGTCGTTGCTGTTCGGTGGCGATGCGCAGCAGACACTGCAGCGTGCGCGCGCTGCGGTGGCGCGGGGATTTCGGGCCGTCAAGTTCGGCTGGGGACCGATCGGTCGCGGCAGCGCCGAGCAGGACGCGCAGCATTTTGTCGCGGCTCGCGAGGCGATCGGGGTTGACGGCATCCTGCTGGTCGACGTGGGGCAGATTTTCGTGGATGACGTGGAGCGTGCCGCTGCCCGCCTGCCTGCGCTGGAAGCTGCCCGCGCCACCTGGCTGGAAGAGCCGTTCCATGCCAGCGCACTGGACGAACACCATGCCCTGTCGCTGCGCTGCAGGCATGTCCGGTTGGCCGGCGGCGAGGGCGCACACAATGTCTACATGGCGCGCCACCTGATCGACCATGGGGGCGTTGGCTTCGTGCAGATCGATTGCGGCCGCATCGGCGGCATCGGCCCGGCCAAGCAGGTGGCGGACTACGCGGTGGCCAAGGGCGTCACCTATGTCAACCATACCTTCACCTCGCACCTGGCGCTGAGTGCGTCGCTGCAGCCGTTCGCCGGGCTGGCGGACCACACGATCTGCGAGTACCCGGCGGCACCGAAGGCGTTGGCGGTGGAGCTGACGCACAACCATATCGAACCCGATGCCAACGGCTGTGTCCGTGCGCCGCACGCGCCGGGACTCGGCATCACGATCGATGCGGATGCGGTGCGTCGCTACCAGCTCGACACCGAGCTGCGCGTGGGAGGGCGCACGCTGTACCGCTCGCCGGCATTCGACGGCTGAGCAGCCAGCGGTGGGTGCCGCGCTGGCGCGCGAGAATGGAGCGATGGACGCAATCCTGCCGCTCAGCCCCTGATGCCGATCCAGGGTTTTCCGCCAATCTGCCGCGGCGACGCCCGGGTGCTGGTGCTGGGCAGCATGCCGGGCATTGCGTCCCTGCGCGCCCAGCAGTACTACGCCCACCCGCGCAATGCGTTCTGGCCCATCATGGCCAGCCTGTTCGGGTTCGACGCGGCAGCGCCGTACGCGCAGCGCGTCGCCGCCTTGCTGGAACACCGCGTCGCCGTGTGGGACGTGCTGGCACTATGCGAACGCCCCGGAAGCCTGGATGCCGACATCGACGCCGAAAGCATCGAGGTCAACGACTTCGCCGAGTTGTTCGCTCGCTTGCCCGATCTGAGCCGGGTGTGCTGCAACGGCGCCAAGGCGCATGAACTGTTTCGACGACGGGTGCTTCCACATCGCATCACCGCGTCCCAGCTGGAACTGGTCCAGCTGCCATCGACCAGCCCGGCCCATGCCGGCATGACGCTGG
>CAZLDV010000017.1:0-53257 GCA_964558425.1 uncultured Rhodoferax sp.
CTCCATGCTGCGCATTGCGGAATTCGCCCTTGGGAACGGCCCGGCGGTGCTCATGATGACGCCCGCAGCACCCGGCCAGGGCGGGATGGGGTCTGGCGGCCTTCGGTCATGACCGCGACGCCGTTGACGAACACATGGCTGATGCCGCTGGCCTGTTGGCACGGCGCCAGATAGGTTGCGCGATCACGTATCTCCCGCGGATCGAACACCACGACGTCGGCGGCCAGTCCGGGTGCCAGTGTGCCGCGGTCTTTCATGCGCAGCCGCTGGGCAACCCGTCCGCTCATCTTGGCAATCGCCGTGGCGAGGTCGAGATCCTGCAGCTCGCGCACGAAGCGGCCCAGCACCCTGGCGGTGGCGCCGAAGTTGCGCGGATGCGGTTGCCGGCTGCCCTGGTCGAAACAGATCGCCGAGCCGTCCGAACCCATCACCGAATGGGCACAGGTCAGGAACGTGCGCATGTCTTCCTCGGTGCGGTAGAACAGCACCACCATGATGCGGTTGCCACCCTCGCGGCACAACTCCAGCGTGTAGCGGGCGGGCGTCTTGTTCGCCAGCGCGGCGGCCGCCGCGATGCTCAGGCCTTCCTTGGCGCCCATCACGCCGTCGGTGCGCGCGAGCACGACCTTGTCCCACAACCAGGGGATGCGGTGGGCCGACCAGCCCAGGGCCAGATCGGCTTGGGCACGGTCCAGCACGGCTTGGTCGGACAAGCGTTCACGCATCGCCGCAACCCCGCCTTCCTGGACCCAGGCCGGCAGATACTGGGTCAGCGCCGAACTCGATGCGTCGTACGGGTAGACGTCGAATGCCGCGTCCACCCCGTCCCGCACCGCGGCGTCGAAGCGTGCCGTCCACAGGCCGGCGTTGCCCCACTCCGACGGTGTGTTGATCGCGGCGTGGGAATATTGCACGCGCGCGCCGGTGGTGCGCCCCAGATGCAGCGCTTCATTGAGCGGGCCATAACGATGGTCGGTGCCGTGCAGGTCCTTGTCGCGTGCATGCGACGCGTAGATGCGCTGGCGCTTCGCAAGTGTTTCGCACAGGGAAACAAGCTCTTCGGTCGGAGCGTAGCGCGAGGGAACATAGGTCAGGCCGGTGGTCAGGCCGAACGCGCCCTGGTCCAGCATTGTGTCCAGCAGCGCCTGCATGGTGGCCATCTGCGTCGCGCTGGCGGCCTGGCTGTCCACCCCCATGGCGGCGATGCGCAAGGCGCCGTGGCCCACCAGCGGCGCGATGTTGACGGCGATGCCGCGGCGTTCTGCCTCCTGGCGGTAGCCCTCGACGTCGGTCCAGCTCAGCTCCATCGCGTCGTCGCCGATGCCGGCCAGCAGGTCCTGGTGCAACTGCATCTGCCGCGGATTGATCGGGAATGGCGAGAAACCGCAATTGCCGGTCACCTCGGTCGTCACGCCCTGGCTGACCTTGCTCTGGCCGCGGCCGTCGAGCAGCAGGCTGAGGTCGGAATGGGTATGGATGTCGATGAAGCCGGGCGCCACCACCTGACCGGTCGCATCGATGGTGGAGTCAGCCGACACACCGTGGCAATCGCCGACCCGGGCGATCAGGCCACCCCGGATGGCGACATCGCCCGCGCGCCCGGGCGAACCCGTTCCATCGAAAATTTGCGCTCCGCGGATCAACACGTCTGCTTGCATGGATGTGCCTCTTGGGTCAGACAGGCGGGCCGGTGGGCGCCACGCCAGGGTGTCGCAGCATGCTAATGCGCGTCGGTGTTGCTGTCACCCGGCTGGCGCTGCCGGCACCCATTGACACAGGGGCGCCGCGGCGCTAGTTGCCCGAGGCCGCTTGCATCACGCGGGTCGATACAGACCGACCGATGGCAGGGGCATGCGGATGGTGCTGCCCGGCGGCACGTCAATTCAGGTAAGAATCCATTGTTGCGCACGACCCAGCAAGAAACCTGAACGTCAACGCCACGTCGCCCATGGGCACGTGGCCCACAAGGCATGTGCATGTACCACCATTGCTCCATTCCAGCCGCTGGTGTTTCGACCCTTCCACACGACGGCCGCCGCCGCGTGTCGCGCCTGCTGGCCATCGTGACGATCGCCGTTGCGAGCGTCGGACTGGCCGCTTGCAGCCAGGCAGAGTCGCCCAAGTCGGTGCCGGCGGCCGCATCGCCGGCCGCTGCGCCGGCGCCGCAGGCCAGTGTGCCGACCGAAAAGGCGGTTTTCGCCGGCGGCTGCTTCTGGTGCGTCGAATCGGACTTCGACAAGGTGCCCGGCGTGGTGTCCACCACCTCGGGCTATACCGGTGGCAAGACCGCGAACCCCAGTTATGAAGAGGTCTCGTCGCACACGACCGGCCACGCCGAAGCGGTGGAAGTCGTGTTCGACCCCGCCAAGGTCAGTTACGCGCAGCTGGTGGAGCATTTCTGGCGCACCATCGACCCGACCACCAAGGACCGGCAGTTCTGCGACGTCGGATCGCCGTACCGCACGGCCATCTTCGCGCAGGATGACGCGCAGATGCGTATTGCCGAGGCCTCGCGCGCGGCGCTGGAGAAAAGCAAGCCGTTTGCGGACCCCATCGTCACCGAGGTGGTGAAAGCCGGCAGGTTCTATCCCGCCGAGGAATACCACCAGAACTACTACATGAAGAACCCGGTGCGCTACAGCTACTACCGCAGCGGCTGCGGCCGCGATGCACGCCTCAAGCAGTTGTGGGGCGATGCAGCCGGGCACTGAGCGATCGCACCGTCGTCAACCCGCATCAACCCGAATCAGCCCGTGTCATCCCGTCGGGTTCTGCCGCAGCAGGTCGGTGATGAGTGCATCCTTTTCCTGCCACAACTGCTGCACCCAGGCCGCGAACCGTTGTCGGCTCTCGGCGTCGCCGCCGTAATCGACGTTGATCAGGTGGGACGGTATCGGCAAGACCCGGGCGCGCACGACCACGCGGTGCATGCGCCCTTGCAGGAAATGCCAGAACGTCGGGGTGCCGTCCGGGTAGACGATGGTGATGTCGACGATGGCGCGGAACTTGTCTCCCAGTGCGCCCAGCGCCAGCGCCAGTCCGCCGGCCTTGGGTTTGAGCAGATGCCGGTACGGTGATTGCTGGCGTGCATGTTTGGCGGGCGTGAAACGGGTGCCCTCGAGAAAATTCATCACGCTGGTGGGCACCAGGGCAAATTTGGCGCAGGCGCGGCGGGTGGTTTCCTGGTCCTTGCCGCGCATTGCGGGGTGTTGCCTGAGGTATTCCTCGCTGTGCCGGCGCATGAAAGGGAAGTCGAGCGCCCACCAGGCCAGGCCCATCACCGGCACCCAGATCAGTTGTTGCTTGAGGAAGAACTTGAGCAAGGGAATCTTGCGGTTGAGCAGATGCTGCAGCACCAGGATATCGACCCAGGACTGGTGGTTGCAATTGACCATGTACCAACTGTCCGGATCAAGCGCCTCCAGGCCCGCCACATCCCACTGCGTGCGCTGGGTCAGCGCCATCCAGCCGCTGTTGCAGGAAATCCAGGCCTCGGCGATCCACAGCAGGATCGGCGCGAAAAATGCCTGCGCCGCGCTGAACGGCAGCAGCAGCTTGAGCAGCGAGAAAAACAGCAGGACCGGTACCCAGAACAAGGCGTTGAGCACCATCAGCACGCTGGCGATGCTGCCGACCAGCCAGGGGGGAAGCTTGTTGAGCATCAGCTATTGTCACGCGCTCGCCGCGTGCCATGGAGGCAGCTGCGGGAGGTTCCCGCGATCGGGTCAGCCCGCACCCAGCGCCAGTGCGACACGGTAGGTGATGAACGAACCCAGATAGGCCAGCCCAAACAGATAGGTGGTCATCACTGCCGGCATGGCCCAGCCGCCGGTCTCGCGCTTGACCGCCGCCAGCGTGGACAGGCATTGCGGTGCAAACACATACCAGACCAGCAGCGACAAGGCGGTGGCCAGCGACCAGCTGCCGGCGATCAGCGGCTGCAAGGCCTGCGCGGTATCGGCGCCGGTGGCGGACAACGCGTACACCGTTCCCAGCGCACTGACCGCCACTTCGCGCGCTGCCATGCCCGGCACCAGCGCGATGCTGATCTGCCAGTTGAACCCGATGGGCGCGAACACATGGGCCAGCGCCTGGCCCAGCTTGCCGGCGATGCTGTATTCGATCGGGGCGCCGGTGGCGCCGGCCGGCGCGCCCGGAAAACTGGAAAGAAACCACATCGCGATCGTCAACACCAGGATGATGCCGCCGACCCGGCGCATGAAGATCTGCACCCGTTGCCACAGGCCGATCAGGATGTTGCGCGCCACCGGCCAGTGGTAGTGGGGCAGCTCCATCATCAGCGTACGCACCTGGCCGGCCGCGGTGAAGCGCTTGAGCACCCAGGCCACGCCCAGTGCACCCAGGATGCCCGCCATGTACAGGCCGAACAGCACCAGCCCGCGCAGCTGCAGACCACCGGCGACGCTGCGCGCCGGAATGAAGGCGCCGATCAGCAGCGCATAGACCGGCAGGCGGGCCGAGCATGTCATCAGCGGCGCGATCATGATCGTGACCATCCGGTCGCGCGGGTTGGCAATCGTGCGCGCCGCCATGATGCCGGGTATGGCGCAGGCAAAACTCGACAGCAGCGGTATGAACGAGCGCCCCGACAGGCCGACGCTGCCCATCAGCCGATCGAGCAGGAACGCCGCGCGGGGCAGGTAGCCCGATTCCTCGAGCACCAGGATGAAGAAAAACAGGATGATGATCTGCGGCAGGAACACCAGCACCCCGCCGACACCGGCGACCAGGCCATCGACCAGCAGACTGCGCACCCAGCTGTCGGACATCGATTGCGTGAGGGACGCGGCAATCCATTCGATGCCGGCCTGGATCAGGTCCATCGGGCCCTGCGCCCAGGCGAACACCGCCTGGAAGACCAGGAACAGCACGACGACCAGCAACAGCGGCCCCCAGACGCGGTGCAGCACGACCCCGTCGATGCGGTCGCTGGCCGAGGCGGGCAGCGCGGTATCGAGGCCCAGGCGCTGCAGGATCTGCTGTACCACCGCATGGTCCCCCTGCTCGTTGCCGTCGTCGGCCATCGGGGCCGGTGCGGTCGGCCACGCCGTGCGGTCTTCCAGGATGGCACGCAGGGCGCTGTCGCCGCCCGACTGCACGGCCACGGTAGGCAGGACCGGCATGCCCAGTTCGCGCGACAGGGCTTGCGCGTCGATGGT
The DNA here is from genome assembly GCA_964558425.1 of uncultured Rhodoferax sp. Classification (GTDB taxonomy): domain Bacteria; phylum Pseudomonadota; class Gammaproteobacteria; order Burkholderiales; family Burkholderiaceae_C; genus CAISIP01. The sequence goes on from CAZLDV010000017.1 coordinate 5,181, forward strand.
CAGGCCCAGACGCGAGGCCAGATCGACCATGTTCAGTGCGACGATGCACGGCAGTCCGAGCCGGCGCACGGCCAGCACCAGGCGCAGGTTGCGCCGCAGGTTGCTTGCATCGACCACGCACACCACCAGATCGGGCCGCTTCTCACCCACGGCGCGCCCGGCCAGTACCTCGCAAGTCACGCGTTCGTCGGGTGAACGGGGATGCAGGCTGTAGGCGCCGGGCAGGTCCAGGATGCGCAGCTTCCTGCCGCTGGCCAATTCGAGCTGGCCTTCCTTGCGCTCGACGGTGACACCGGCATAGTTGGCGACCTTCTGCCGGCTGCCGGTCAGGCGGTTGAACAGCGCCGTCTTGCCGCAGTTCGGGTTCCCGGCCAGCGCGATCAGCGGGCCGCCCCGGTGGACATGGATGACCGCGGTCGTGCTCACGGCCGCGCGCCTGCTGCTGCCGGCGCGTGCGTGCGGCCTGGCAAGCCACGTACCGAAACGCACAGGGCTTCTTCGCGGCGCAGCGCGAAATTCGAGCTGCCGATGCGCACCACCAGACCACCGTCGCCCCAGGGGCTGCGGGCTGTCACCAGCGCCGGTTCACCCGCGATGAAGCCGATCTCGGCGAGCCAACGACCCCAATCGGGCGCGGCAGGCGGGGCGTCGACCGACGTCACCTGGCAGGGTTGGCCGACGGCCAGGTCGGCCAGGACGCCGCAAAACCCGGCTTCAGCCTCGGCTGTCGGAGCGTTCGCTCCGCTGTTCGGTACCAAGGTGGGACGCAAGAAGGCGCGCAGTGCTGCAAGTGGCATGGTGGGATGATTTTAATGCGAATTGTTCTCATTAGTTTGCACCGGTTCGCATGCCGACTGTTTGATCCAGCGCAAACCGGCAGCGGGTCAAGCGGTGCCTGACCCCCTGTGTCACGGGGACTGGCGCGCCTGAGCCATGCCGATGGACCTGGCCGCGGCAGAACCGGGGTCAGTCCGGTATCGGGTCCAGCGGATAGATCGGCCGACGCACCTGCTGGTGTCCAAACGACTTCAGGTCGAGGGAGGTCAGCCCATCGCCGGTGTCGATCACCAGTATCTGGCGTGCCATCGGACCAAAGGCCGCACGGAAGTGCTGCGACGACTTCACGACGACCACGTCGTAGTGGGTCGGATCGAGCCCTGCGTGCGTGAAGAACCCCGGGTCCAGCACCTGGTGCCGGGTGCCGGAGACGACGATGTCGATGCCGGCGGCGCGCAGCACGACGGTCGGCCCGATGTCCAGCGCAATGCCGCGGCTCATCGGGCCGGTGAACGTGAACCGACCCTGCTGCACCGAAAGCACCTGCGCCTGCAGCGTCAAGGGGCCTTGGAACGGACCACCGGCAGTGCCGCCGAGTCGCAGCGCCAGCTGCGCGCCCGCTGCGGCGTCGATGCAGGTCTGCAACGCCGCCGGATCGCACACCATGGCGAAGGCGACGTTGCGAACATCGGCCTGCAGCAGGGCGCCAAGCAGGGCCACCGAACTCTCCAGCCCACCGCCGCCCGGGTTGTCGGCGCTGTCGGCCACCAGCACGAAGCCGTCGCCGGGTGTGGCCAATGCCGCTGCGATGGCCTGGATGCCGTCGGCCAGCGCCAGCGGCTGCACCGTCGTCCGGCGCCGGTCGCGCCACATCTGCTGCAGCAGTGCTTGCGTGATCGGCGCGGTATCGGGCGTGCCTGCCGTGCGGTCGGACACCACCACCACGCTGGGGCCCGCCTGTGCGATGTCGGCCCAGGCAAAGCCGGCAAGAATGCCGATATATACCACCGCGGGCGTGCCGGCGCAGAGCGCGTCGGCGCTGGCGATCGTCTCGAGCATCGGACCGGGCGCGCTGGTGCGCCCGTGGTCCACCGCTTCGAGCATCGGGCCACGCGCCACCGTGCAGACCGGGTCGATCTCGCCGGCCAGCGTGCGTGCGATCAGCGCGGCGCAGCGCCGGCCGGCGTCGTATTGGTCGATATGCGGGTAGGTGCGGTAGGGCACGATCACGCTGGCCAAAGCAGCCATCGCGTCGGTCACGTTGGCGTGCAGATCGAGCGTGATGCCGATCGGCAACCGGTCACCGGCAATCGAGCGCAGCCGGCGCAGGATCTCGCCTTCGCCGTCGTCGACATGTTCGGCCACCATCGCGCCATGCAGGCACAGCAGCACCGCATCGAACGGCCCCTGGGTGCGCAGCACGTCTTCGATGCTGCCCACGATCTGCTCGAACGCGGCGCGTGTGACCTTGCCTGACGGCGTCGCATCACCGGCCACGCTGTGCACCAGCTCCCAGCCGCGCTCCTGCGCCGCGTCGATGAAGGCCCCCATCTCGGTGGCAGTGCCCTTGAAATAGGCCGGCACCTCAGCGCCGTACAGCAGGCTGCGGGCAGCATACGCGGCCAGATCCGTCGGCAAGGGCGAGAAGGTGTTGGTTTCGTGTTTGAACGCGGCGGTGAGGATGCGGTGCATGGGGTGGCTCGCTGTCGGTTGGTGGGGTGACTGTACGCCGGCGCGTCAGCGGCGCCGGTCTGCGCTGCGTGTGGCGCTTGGCGATCCATCTCGACGCGGTTGAAGTCGCCGTGGTAGGCTTGTCCAATGGGAATCCTCCCCGCAGCCAGGCGCGGGCGGGATCGAACAATGCGTGCTCCGCGACCAATGTGTTGCCGGAGATCCGGAAGACATCTGAACGACAGGAAATTGCATGCAAGACGCTCGCAAACACTACATCAATGGCCAATGGGTCGATTCGATCGACGGCCGCGACATGGCGGTCGAAAATCCATCCACCGAAGAGTTGATCGCCACCATATCGCTGGGCGGAGTCGCCGATGTCAACGCAGCCGTGGCAGCGGCCAAGGCGGCGTTTCCCGCCTGGTCCGCAACCCCACCGCAGCAGCGCATCGCGGCATTGGAGCGTCTGTTGACGGCCTACACCGCCCGCGCGGGCGAGATGGCACAAGCGATCAGTGCCGAAATGGGCGCGCCGATTGCCTTGGCGCAAACGGCACAGGTCGGCGCGGGGTCAGGGCATCTGAAGGACGCCATCCGCGCCGCAAAGGCGTTCGCCTTCGAACGGGCGCTGGGCGAGCACGCGCCTGGCGAGATGATTCTTTACGAGCCGGTCGGGGTCTGCGCGCTGATCACGCCATGGAACTGGCCGATGAACCAGGTGATGCTCAAGGTCGCCCCGGCCTTGGCCGCGGGCTGCACCGTGGTGCTCAAGCCGTCGGAAATCGCGCCCTTGTCTTCCATGCTTCTGGCCGAGATGGTGCACGAAGCGAATCTCCCCGCCGGAGTCTTCAACCTGGTCAATGGCGACGGCGCGGGCGTCGGCAGCGCGCTCACGGCGCATCCGGATGTGGACATGATCAGCTTCACCGGCTCCACGCGCGCGGGTGTGGCGATCAGCAAGGCGGCGGCGGACAGCATCAAGCGGGTCAGCCTCGAATTGGGCGGAAAGGGCGCCAACATCATCTTTGCCGATGCCGACGAAAAGGCCGTCGCGCGGGGCGTGCGCCACTGCTTCAGCAATTCGGGTCAATCCTGCAACGCGCCCACCCGCATGCTGGTTGAGCGCTCCATCTACGAGCAGGCGGTCAAGACCGCGGCCGCCGCAGCCGAACAGACCGAGGTCGGCCCAGCGGATGTGAAAGGGCGTCACATCGGGCCGGTGGTCTCGGGCGTCCAATGGAACAAGATCCAGGCGCTGATCAAGACCGGGATCGACGAAGGCGCGACCCTCCTCGCGGGTGGGCCGGGCCTGCCGGCCGGGATGAAGAAGGGGCATTTCGTGCGCCCCACCGTGTTTGCCGATGTCACGCCGGCCATGACGATATGGCGCGAGGAGATATTCGGCCCGGTGCTGGCAATCACCCCCTTCGACACCGAAGACGAGGCGATCGCCCTGGCCAATGACACACCCTATGGCTTGACCAACTACGTGCAGACGGCCGATCGTGACCGTGCCCGCCGGGTGGCTCGGCGGCTCAGGTCGGGGATGGTCGAGATGAACGGCAAATCCGGTGGGGCCGGGTCGCCCTTTGGTGGCATGAAGCAATCGGGCATCGGCCGTGAAGGAGGCGTCTGGGGGCTGGAAGAGTTCCTCGAAGCCAAGGCCGTCAGCGACTGGCAGTAGGCACGCCCCACGCGCCTGTCGGTCGGGCCTGTCGCCCCTTTTGCGTGGCGAATGGCGCCGCGGGGCGACGGTGGCAGCGCGATCGCCATTGTTGTGCCGGTTCTCCGGTGTCCTAGGTGCGGCCGAGCTGCAGCAGCACCGGCTGGTGATCGGACACCTGGGTCCTGCCATCGACAGTCAGGCTGCGCACCTGCCGCTGCAGATTTGCGCTGACAAACACAAAGTCGCAACAGATCGGCACGGGTCCGTAGCGCGTGTCGAACAACCGAAAGGTCGGATCGTGTGCCTGTTGCGCGCCATGGACGAGCGGCCAGGCATCCTTCAGCGTGCTGATTCCCATCGGCGCCTCGGACTGGAGCACGCCGTATTCCGCATCGGTGGGTTCAAAGTTGAAATCGCCGCACAGGATGGTCTGCGTCGTATGCGCCTTGTTCTGGAACGGGCTGCCGGTCTCGTCGTCCAGTGGCGGATCGACCACATGGCCGCAGGCCTGGCGGTGCAGGTCGAGCAGGGCCTTGGCCTGCGCCATGCGTTGCGCCTTGGAGTAGAACTCCAGGTGCGTCGTCATGATGCGGATCGGACCGAGTTCGGACAATACCGTCGCCGTGGTGCAGATGCGCGGCATCGTGCGGATGCCAGCATCGGGCGGGTAGGGCAGCGGGTAGGACTGGGCCTGCGCGATCGGCAGCCGGGTGGCAATCACATTGCCGAACTGCTGGCGCTGGCCCTGGCGACCGAGTTCGGTCACGGCGGCGCCGAAGACGATTTCGTGTTCGGGCAGCAGTTCGCGCAACCGGGCGACCTGGTCGAAACCGGCATCACCGGTGAGTTGCGGGTAGTTGACCGCCACTTCCTGCAGGCACAGCACATCGAAGTCGGCCATCGCACGGGCATGCTTGACGACACGTGCGACGTCGACCGTGTCATCCATGCCGCAGAACCATTGCACGTTCCAGGTCAGCAGCCGCATCGCTTGATCCTCACTTGATCCCCGCCCGCATGAAACTCTGCACGAACTGGCGCTGAAACAGCAGAAAGCCGATCAGCAGCGGCGCCGAGGTCATCAAGGTGGCGGCGGTGATGACGGACCAGTCCACGCCCTGGTCGGTCGACGAGAACACCTGCAGTCCCACCGTCAGCGGCCGGGCGGTGACGCTGTTGGTGATGATCAGCGGCCACAGGAAGTTGTTCCAGTGAAAGCTCACCGACACCAGCGCAAACGCGGTGTAGACCGGTTTGGCCAGCGGGATGTAGATGCGCCACAGGATCTGCATGGCGCTGGCGCCTTCCACGCGCGCGGCCTCGTCGAGTTCCTTCGGTATGCCCATGAAGGTCTGGCGCAGCAGAAAGATCGCGAACGCGGAAGCGAAGTAGGGCAGCCCGACGGCCAGCAGCGTGTCGACGATGCCCAGCGCGGACATGATCTTGTAGTTCTCGATCAAGAGGATGTCGGGCATGATCATCAGCTGCACCAGCACCAGCGCGAACAACACATTCTTGGCCGGAAAGTCGTAACGCGCGAAGGCATACGCTGCCAGCGTGCTGAACACCAGCTGGCACGCCAGGATCATCGTCACCAGCCAGATCGTGTTCAGGAAATACTGCGCGAACGGCGCCGCTTCCCAGGCGCGGGAAAAATTGTCCAGCGTCAGTGGCGCCATCAGGGCAAAACGGGTGGAATATTCGCTGGGGTGAAACGCGGTCCACACCGCATACACCAGCGGCAGGATCCACATCAGCGCCAGCAGCCAGGCAGCGACGGTATCGAGCCAGGTCGGCTGGTTGTAGACCAGGCGCGTCGGGCGTGCCGCGACACTGCGGCTCATTGGTAATGCACCTTGCGGTCGAGCAGGAAAAACTGCGCCAACGCCACGCCGGCCAGCACCGCCAGCAGCACCACGGTGATCGCCGCTGCGTACGCCGTGTCCCAGAACTTGAAGCCGACCTCGTACAGGTGGTACAGCAGCAGCGTGGATGCATTGTCCGGCCCGCCGCGGGTCATGACGATGATGTGGTCGACCATGCGCACCGCGTTGATGACGGCGTTGATCATGACGAACAAGGTGGTGGGCATCAGCAGGGGCCATTGCACGCGGCGGAAGAAATACCAGCGCGATGCCCCTTCGATCGCTGCCGCCTCGCGCAGGCTCGGATTCAGGCTCTGCAGCGCGGCGAGATAGAAGATCATGAAGAAACCGGCTTCCTTCCACACTGCGACCACGATCACCGCGCCCAGGGCGGTGTGCGGATCACCGAGCCAGTTGTGCGACGGCAGCCCGAACAGGCCGGTGATCTGCTCCAGCAGCCCATAGGACGGCGTGTAGAAAAACAGCCAGATATTGGCCACGGCAATCATCGGCAAGACGGTGGGCGTGAAGTACGCCATGCGCAGGAAGCCGCGGCCGGCAATGCGTTCGTTGACCCACAACGCCATCAGCATCGCCAGTCCGATCGAGGCGGGAATCGTGGCCAGCGCAAACCACAGGTTGTTGACCAGCGCCTGCCAGAACACCGGATCGTTGGCCATGACCTGGTAGTTCTCCAGGCCCACCCATACCGGCGGCCGCGCGCCCTTGGGCGTCGAATGGAAGCTGTCGATCAGCGTCGCGATCGCCGGGTAGTGGGTGAACGCGACCAGCAGCACGAACGCCGGCAACAGCAGCAGATACGCATGCACGCTGCGCATGCGCTCAGGGCCGGCGTTGTGTGCCACGCAGGTCTATTTGTAGCTGCGCAGCAACCGGTCGGCTTCGCGCTGCGCGTCCTGCATCGCCTGGGCCGGCGTCTTGGCGCCGGTCAGCGCGGCCTGCAGTCCGTCGTTCAGCGCCTTGGTCACGCGCTGGTTGTCGTGTGTCGAGAACTCGGCCAGCGAGACAGGCAACTGGTCACGTGCCACCAGCGCTGGTGGGAAGTCCCGCCCGTACTTGCGCAAGGTGTCGGTCAGGTAGGCCGCCTCGGAGGTGGCCACATAGCCGGTGTCCACGCTCCAGCGCGCGGCGCGTTCCGGATGGGTGATCCACTTGATGAACTTGAATGCGGCTTCCTGCTGCGCAGGGGTCGACTTCTTGAAGATGTAGAAGTTGCCGCCTCCGGTGGGCGACCCCCCACGCTTCTTGGACGGCAGCATGGCAACGCCGAAATCGAACTTGGCATTGGCGCGCACATTGGTCAGGTTGCCGGTGGTGGTCCACATCATCGCGACCTTCTTCTCGAAGAAGTCTTTCGGCGTGGTGCCCCATTCGACGATGCCCGGTGGGTGTACGCCGCTCTTGGCCAGGTCGACCCAGTATTGAAGCGCTTCGATCACGGCAGGGTCGTCGAACTTCACTGCGTTGCCGGCGTCATTGGCCATCACCACGCCGTTCTCGATGGCCAGCGCCTGGAACAGCCAGTAAGGGAAACCGCTGGACGGGATCTGCACGCCATACTGCGTGGTCTTGCCCGAGCCGTCCTTGACGGTCAGCTTCTTGGCATAGTCGGCCATCTCGGTCCAGGTCGTCGGAGGCTTGTTCGGGTCCAGCCCGGCCGCCTTGAACATGTCCTTGTTGTAGTACATCACCACCGTCGAGCGCTGGAACGGGATGCCCCAGGTCTTGCCGCCGGTCTGGCTGTTGAGCATGAAAGCCTTGTAGAAGCTGCCCATCCACTTCTTGTCGTCGGCCGTCTTGGCGAAGTTGTCGAACGGGATGATCGCGTCCTCGTCGATCAGCGTGAACATGTCGGTGGAGAGCAACACCGAGGTCACCGGCGGTGTGCCCGCCTTGTGCGCGGTCAGTGCCTTGACGATGGTGTCCTGGTAACTGCCGGCATAGATCGGCGTCACCTTGATGGACGGATTTTCCTTGGAAAAATCGGCGGCGAATCCGTCGATGGTCGCGGCGATCGCACCGCCCACTGCCACCGGGTAAAAGAAGGAAATCTCGGTTGGCGCCTGTGCCCATGCACCAAAAGGCAGGCTGGCAGCTGCCAGGGTCGCGCTGGCAAGCAGCCGGTTCAGGTTTCTTCTTTGCATCGTGTGTCTCCAGTGGTGGGGGGGTCAAACAAGCCGTCGGGAATGCATCAGGCAACGCGGGCGCCTGCGGTATCGAAATAATGTTCCTCATGGCCCGGCCATTGCAGGCGAACCTGTTCGCCCGCCCGCAATTCGGATTTGCCGTCGGCACGCACCGTGATCAGCTCGGAGCCGACCGCGCAACGCAGCACCAGGTCCGAGCCGAGGTATTCCAGGCTCTTGACTTCGGCCATCACGTCGCCATCCAGCGTGATGGACTCGGGGCGCACACCCAGCGTCGCGCCACCGTGGCCCACGCGGACCGCGCTGCCGGCGATACAACCCTGATCGATACGGATCAGGTTCATCGCCGGAGTGCCGATGAAACGTGCGGCAAAGGTGGTGGCGGGGCGCGAATACAGCTGACGCGGGCTGGCGGTCTGCTCGATGCGGCCCTTGTTCAGCAGCACCACCTGATCGGCCATGCTCATGGCTTCGGCCTGGTCATGGGTGACGTAGACCACGGTCAGCCCCAGGCGCAGTTGCAGCTCGCGCAACTCGTGGCGCATCTCCTGGCGCAGCTGCGCATCCAGGTTCGACAGCGGTTCGTCCATCAGGCAGATGCGCGACTGCGCGACCAGTGCTCGGCCCAGCGCGACCCGTTGCTGCTGTCCGCCCGAGAGTTGCGAGGGCCGGCGGTCGAGCAGCTTGTCCAGGCCCAGCAGCTCGGCCGTTTCCTGCAGCCGCCGGGCACTTTCCGCCTTGGGCACCTTGCGCACCGACAGGCCGAAGCCGATGTTGTCGGCCACGTTCAGGTGCGGGAACAAGGCGTAGTTCTGGAACACCATCGCGATGCCGCGTTGGGATGGCGGCAGCGCGGTGACGTCGCGGCCGTTGACGAACACCTGGCCGCTGGAGGCTGTCTCGAGCCCGGCAATGATGCGCAGCGTGGTCGACTTGCCGCACCCCGATGGCCCGAGCAGCACGCAGAAACTGCCCTCGTCGATCTCCAGTGAGATGCCGTCCAGGGCTTTGGTAGTGGCCCACTGCTTGGTGACGGACACAAGGCGGATCGATGACATGGCGCACAGTATATCGGCGCGATGCGGCCAGATTCAGGTGCAGCGCGCCAGGGATGCCGGGCGCAGCCAGGCCTATTTCAAGCTGCCCGACAGGAACTGCGCCAGCCGCTCGCTCCTGGGCTTCGCCAACACCTCGGCCGGCACGCCTTGCTCCTCGATGCGGCCCTGGTGCAGGAAGATCAGGTGGTTGGCGACTTCGCGCGCAAAACCCATCTCGTGCGTGACCACCACCATGGTGCGACCGTCCCGGGCCAGCGTGCGCATGACCTTGAGCACCTCGGTCACCAGTTCCGGGTCGAGTGCGCTGGTGGGTTCGTCGAACAGCATCACCTCGGGCTCCATCGCCAGCGCGCGGGCGATCGCCACCCGTTGCTGCTGGCCGCCGCTCATGTGGGCCGGATAGCGGTCTTCCAGATTGGGCAGGTCCACCAGCGCCAGGTATTTGCGCGCGCGCGCCACCGCTTCGTCGCGCGGCACTTTCATCACGTGCACCGGTGCCTCGATGATGTTCTGCATCACCGTCAGGTGGCCCCACAGGTTGAAATGCTGGAACACCATCGCCAGCTTGGTGCGCAGGCGTTGCAGCTGTCTGGCGTCGGCCGCATGCAGTTCACCGGTCTTGCCCGGCACCAGCCGCAGCTCTTCGCCGGCTACGACGATACGACCCTGGTTGGGCTTCTCCAGCAGATTGATGCAGCGCAAGAAGGTGCTCTTGCCGGAACCGGAACTGCCGATGATGCTGATCACGTCGCCGCCGCGTGCTTCGAGCGACACACCCTTGAGCACTTCGTTCGAGCCAAAGCGCTTGTGCACGTCGATGGCCTGGAGCTTGAGGGTCGTGGTGTCGTTCATGGCAGGGTCCAGTGGCGGCGCATCAAGCGCGGCGCGGGGCCAGATGCGCCAGGAAGCGGCGTTCGGCCAGCTTGAACAGGCCAATCAGGCAGAAGGATGCGCACAGGTAGATCGCCGCGGCAGCCAGATAGGCTTCGAACGGCAGGTAGAAATCCGAATAGATGCGGCTGGCCGCGGCGGTCACGTCCAGCAGGCCGGGCACCGCGCTGGCCAGGCTGGTGCTGTGCAGCATCATCACCACCTCGTTGCTGTAAGGGGGCAGGGTGCGCCGCATCGCGCTGGGCAGCACGATGCGCAGCATCACCTGCATCCGGCTCATGCCGAAGGCCTGCGCCGACTCGATCTCGCCGGCATGGGTTTCGCGGATCGCGCCAGCCAGCATCTCGGCGGTGTAACCGGCGGTGTTCAGGCTGAAGGCGAGCAGCGCGCAGAACGCCGGGTTCTTGAAATGGGTCCAGGGCCAGACGGCATCCCAGCGTGCCTGGATCCATTCGAGCTGGCCCAGGCCGTAGTAGATCATGTAGATCTGGATCAGCAGCGGCGTGCCGCGGATCACGAAGGTATAGGCGCCGACGATGCGCTCCAGCCACTTCCAGGGCCCGGTCAGTGCCAGCGCGAACAATACCGCCATCACGCCGCCCACCACCAGCGACGACGACAGCAGCCACAGCGTGGTCAGGATGCCCTGGCCATACATGGACAGGCTCTCGGGACGGAAGATGACTTCCCAATCCATCTACAGCTCCCCGCGCTGGGTGCCCAGGCTGTAGCGCGCGTGCAGCCAGCGCAGCGCGGTCAGCGAAGCCCAGGTGTAGAGCAGGAACAAGGCGCCGGTGAACAGGAAGAACGCGAACGGCGAGCGCGTGGCGGCGCTGGCCTGCTTGGCCAGATAGGTCATCTCGTGCAGGCCGATCAGGCTGATCAGCGCGGTGGCCTTGATCAGCACCAGCCAGTTGTTGGTGAAGCCGGGCAGCGCATAGCGCACCATCTGCGGCAAGGTGATGCGCAGGAAGGCCTGCGCCGGCCGCATGCCGAACGCCGCCGCCGCCTCGAACTGCCCGTGCGGAATCGACAGGATCGCGCCACGGAACGTCTCGGTCATGTAGGCCCCGTAGATGAAGCCCAGCGTCAGCACGCCGGCGCTGAACGGCTCGATATCCAGCGTGATGCCGGTGCCCGACATCTCCAGCAAGGCGTTGATACCGATGCTGCCACCATAGAACACCAGCAGCATCAGCACCAGCTCGGGTATGCCGCGGATCAAGGTCGTGTAGACGGTCGCCACGCCCACCAGAGGCTTGTTGCCCGAGAGTTTGGCCGCCGCGCCGATCAACCCCAGCACGATGGACACCGCCAGAGCTGCCAGCGAGACCGCAACGGTCAGCAACGCGCCGTGGAGGATGGACCCGTAATAGTCGGACACAAGCGCTGGGAATGCAAAGAGGAATCAGGCGGGCGACCCGCGGGGTCGCCACGCTGATGGTTGGCAGCGGGGATCAGTTGCCGTAGACGTCGAACTTGAAGTACTTGTCGTTGATCTTCTTGTAGACACCGTCCGCGCGGATCGCCTTGATGGCGCCGTTGAGTTCCTTCTTCAGCTCGGGCTGGCCCTTGCGCAAGGCGATGCCGACGCCGGTGCCGAAGTACTTGGGTGTGAACAACTCGGGACCGACCGCCACGTAGTCCTTGCCTTCGGGCTTGGACAGGAAGCCGCCGGTGACTTCGAGCACGTCGGCCACGGTGCCGTCGAGCCGGCCCGACTTGATGTCGAGATAGACCTGGTCCTGCGCCTCGTACGGCGTCACGATGACGCCGGCCTTCTTGAGTTCGCCATTGGCGTATTTCTCTTGCGTGCTGCCCTTGAGCACGCCGATCTTCTTGCCCTTGAGCGAGGCAGGGCCGTCGAACTTGACGTCGTTCTTGACCACGATCTTGCTCGGTGTGTTGTAGTACTTGTCGGTGAAGTCGACGACCTTCTGCCGGTCGGCGGTGATCGACATCGAGCTGATGATGACGTCGTATTTCTTGGCCTGCAAGCCGGGAATCATGCTGTCCCAGACCTGTTCGACGAACACGCACTTGCGCTTGAGCTGCGCGCAGATCGCGTTGGCGATGTCGACGTCGAAGCCGGCCGGCTTGCCGTCGGCGGTCTTGAAGGTGAACGGCTCATAGGTCGGATCGATGGCGACCTTGAGTTCCTTTTCTTGCGCCGACGCGGTCAATGCAACGGCGCCCAGGGCGAGCGCGAGGATGAGCTTTTTCATGAAGTTTCCCGTAAAGGTGGCCCGAGGGTGGCACGGGCTCTGATTGAGACAGACGCTGATTCTAGGGTGCCGGGGCGGCGGCCCGGCTCAGTGTTTGCCCTTTGATTGGCCCTGCAATCGACCCGGATCAGGGTAAAACCGTACACTCCAGGGCTTCCCCCGGCCTGTCTCCCATGAACGCACCTGTCGACGTTGCCCTGCTCGCGCGCGCCGCGAAGCCGCTGACCAGCTACCGCAAGTACTGGGCCGCGCGCTTCGGCCCGGCCCGCTTTCTGCCGATGAGCCGCACCGAAATGGAGCAGCTCGGCTGGGACAGCTGCGACATCGTGCTGGTCACCGGCGACGCCTACGTCGACCACCCCAGCTTTGGCATGGCAGTCATCGGCCGCACGCTCGAAGCCCAGGGTTTCCGGGTCGGCATCATCGCCCAACCCGACTGGCACAGCGCCGATGCGTTCAAGGCGCTGGGCAAACCGAACCTGTTCTGGGGCGTGACCGCCGGCAACATGGACTCGATGATCAACCGCTACACCGCGGACCGCAAGATCCGCAGCGACGACGCCTACACCCCCGGCGACATCGGTGGCAAGCGGCCGGATCGGGCCGCGATCGTCTACAGCCAGCGTTGCCGCGAGGCGTACAAGGATGTGCCGATCGTCCTCGGTGGCATCGAAGGCAGCCTGCGCCGCATCGCGCATTACGATTACTGGTCCGACAAGGTGCGCCGCTCCATCGTCGTCGATGCCAAATGCGATCTGCTGTTGTTTGGCAACGCCGAACGTGCGCTGGTCGAGGTTGCGCACCGGCTGGCGGCGCGCGAACCGATTCAGGCGATCACCGATGTGCGCGGCACCGGCTTCGTGCGGCGTGCGGATGACCCGAATGGCCTGGGCTGGTCCGAGATCGATTCATCCAGTGTCGACCAGCCCGGACGGATCGAGGCGCAGGTCAATCCCTACCTGACCACCTCCGAACAGGCTGCAGGCGCGGGTGAGAGCTGCAAGCGGGAGGAATCCCCGGCGCCGGGCGCCACCGCGTCGACCGACGCCGATGCCGGCGCCGATCCGAGTCCGCCGGTCGACACCGCTGGTGTTGCCAACCCGCGTATCCAGCCGCTGACCTTTGTGCCGAACCCGGCGCTGCAAGGACGACTGCGGCCGCCGCCACGTGAGCGCACGGTGATCCGGCTACCCAGCTTCGAGCAGGTGCGCGGCGACCCGGTGCTGTATGCCCACGCCAACCGGGTGTTGCATCTGGAGACCAATCCCGGCAACGCCCGTGCACTGGTGCAAGCCCATGGTGAAGGCGCCACCGCACGCGATGTCTGGCTCAACCCGCCGCCAATTCCCTTGACCACGGCCGAGATGGACCATGTGTTCGATCTTCCGTATGCGCGCGCGCCGCACCCGTCCTACGCCGACGAGAACGGCAGCCACGACGGCGCCACGAAGATTCCGGCCTGGGAGATGATCCGCTTCTCCATCAACATCATGCGCGGCTGTTTCGGCGGCTGCACATTCTGTTCGATCACCGAGCATGAAGGGCGCATCATCCAGAGCCGATCCGAAGACTCGGTCATCCGCGAGGTCGAAGCCATCCGCGACACCGTGCAGGGCTTCACCGGCACCATCTCCGATCTGGGCGGGCCGACCGCCAACATGTACCGCCTGGGCTGCAAGACGCGCGAGATCGAAGCGGCCTGTCGCAAACCGAGCTGCGTCTTCCCGGGCATCTGCAGCAACCTCAAGACCAGCCATGACCCATTGATCCAGATGTACCGGCGCGCGCGCGGCCTCAAGGGAATCAAGAAGATCCTGATCGGCTCGGGGTTGCGCTATGACCTGGCGGTCCAGTCGCCGGAATACGTCAAGGAGCTGGTCACGCACCATGTGGGCGGCTACCTGAAGATTGCGCCCGAGCACACCGAGCAGGGTCCGCTGTCCAAGATGATGAAGCCCGGCATCGGGAACTACGACAAGTTCAAGACCCTGTTCGACAAGTTCTCGCTCGAGGCTGGCAAGAAGCAGTACCTGATCCCGTATTTCATCGCCGCCCACCCGGGCACCAGCGACGAAGACATGATGAACCTGGCGCTGTGGCTCAAGAAGAACGGTTATCGCGCCGACCAGGTGCAGACCTTCTACCCCAGCCCGATGGCCAGCGCCACCGCGATGTACCACAGCGGGCGCAACCCGCTGCGCAAGGTCGGGCGCGACAGCGAACAGGTGGACGTCGTGCGCGGTGAGCGGCGCCGCCGCCTGCACAAGGCGTTCCTGCGCTACCACGATGCCAACAACTGGCCGCTGCTGCGCGACGCGCTCAAGGCCATGGGCCGGGCCGACCTGATCGGCAACGGCAAACACCATCTGATCCCGACGTTCCAGCCGCTCACCGATGGGAACTACACCAGCGCCCGGCGCAAGAATTCCACCGGTGGCAGCGCCGGGCCGGTCAAGGGGCAGATCCTGACCCAGCACACGGGCTTGCCGCCACGTGTCACCGGCAGTGCAAAAACGGGACGCAAACGCCTGGGTTGACAGCGCACGGGCGCGTCGCGACGCCGGCTTGCGCGGTTTGGCGGTTAACCCTTACGATCCACCGAGCAATGAAAGGATCAATGCCATGGCCGCCGAAAGCAAGCTCGTGCTGGGCAACATCACAGCCCAGGATCAACTGGAACTTCTGGACTACCTGGGCCCCGACGGTGTGCGCTTCGAGACGCTGCCCGCGGGCGGCACGCGCGCTGGCGAGCCCGTGACGATGGCCGTGGTCATGCTCACTTCGCTGGCGGTGTCGGGCCTGGTGGGCTACCTGCTCAAGGGCCGGCGCAGCGGGCGCGCAAGGATCGGCTTCCTGCGGGTCGAAGGCGCCAGTGGCGCGGTCGAACTGCACGACGTCGAACTCGCGATTGACGAGGAAGACGAGCCCAAGGCCCAACTCCTCGGCGCACTGCAGCAGTGGCTGGACAGCGCCCTGAAAGCCGCCAACTGAGCGTCTTTTCGGCATGCTGTTTCGCGAGCCCAACCCGCAGGGTCGCCCGGCACGCAGCTTTGTCGACCTGCCGACCAACGCAGGACTGATCGGCGCTCTGTCCACGGCGGCCGACGTCGGCAAGTTCATGGCCGGCCGGCTGCCGCGCGGCGTGTTGCCTTCGGTGCTGCACGAGGCCACGCACCATTGGTGCTTCTCGGCCCCACTGGGCGTGGCTCTGGCCCTGCTGTTCCAGCGCGCCGGTGCGCGACTGCAGCAGGCGGCGCTGGCCGGGCCTGGCGCACATCCGGAAAACGAGGCCCTCAACCGTGAGGCCATGGCCGACGCGCGCCGCTACGAAGCCGCGGTGCACCTGCTCGAGCCGCTGGCCGAAGGCCTGGCCCTGTTCTGCGAATTCGACCTTCGCTCGCGCTCACGCGATGTGTTGCCCGCGCCGCTGGCGCACGCCGCGCACCTGTTTCTCGACCTGGCGTCAAAGCCTGCGGCGACGGTGGAGGAGCTGATGGCGCGTCTGGAAGTCCTGCTGTGCGAGATGGGCGCCCACCCCGATCTGGCGCAGCGCAAGACGGCGGTGCTGCTGGGCAGCATCACGCCGTCGGCGAACCCCTACCTGGCCGGCTACCTGAGCGTGCGCTGGGCCTGGTCCAGCGCCGCGCATGTGCAGCCGGCACTGGCCGACGCGCAGGCCTTCTTTGTCTACCTGCGCCACTACGTTTTTTGCGACCTGGAACTGGTGCGGCTGCTGCTGGAGGCAGATGCCGATACGTTCAATACCGCGTTCCCGACCCGCCTGCGGGACCGGCTGATGCAGTTGCACACCGGGCACGCGCCGGCCCCCGAGACGGTGCCGGGCCGCCTGTTGCAGCGCATCGATGCGTTTGGCTGGACGATGGAGGCAATGGCCGACGCCGAGCTGATCGGCCTGGACACGGTCGATGCCGTGCGTGGCCTGGCGACCTTGCGCGATGCGCTCGCTGCGCTGCAACAGCGCGCCGACGCCGGCGGCGCAGCGGGCCGGATCTGGTCCGCCGTGCTCGGCTGGCTGGGCCAGCGCGATGCCTTTGTTCTTGACTGCGGCGACGTGCATGTGGCGGTGCGTGCCGGCGGCTTCGTGACGGTGCGCCGCAATGCCAACGCGGCTGGCCCTCCTTTCTTGTACGGGCGCGCGCCGGACAAGGCAGCGCCGGTGGGGGAAGGCATCGGCCACGCCGTGATGCTGGTTGCGGGCCGTTCGCTCCAACGGTACTTCGCTGTGTGTTACGCCGACCACGTGGTGGCCGAGGCTACATCGGGCGGCGTCGCCGACGACGACGAGCGCGCCTGGCTGCGCGAACTGGCGCTGGATGTGGTGCGCAAGCAGACCGTGGGGCAGGTCTGGCACCAGTCGCTGGTGGCGTCCAGCAGCTGGTTGCGTGGCCAGCTGGTGCAGGCGGGCGCGCTCGGCCCCGGGTCAGGGGTGTCGCACGCCCGGCCGCCGATCCATGAAAACCTGGGCCTGGGGGACGACTTGGCGCGTGCCTCTGACACGCTGTACGGCACGCTCGCGCTTCCGCCCGGCCTGGCCGCCGGGCGCCGCGATGCGGCGCTCGATGCCCTGCGCAATGCAGGCATTGCGGCCTTCTTTCCGCGCGGCACGGCACGCACCTTCATGCCGGTGGTGGTGGGCTGGAGCCTGGGCGGCTGCACTGATCAGCAGCTGGACAACTTCTTGGGAGACGAGCGCACGCTGGACAAGCTCGACGCGGCGATCGCGGCGGTCAATGCCCAGGCCCGCGCATGCTGGGGCGTCGATTTGATCGCGCTGCAGGATGGCCGCGTGCTGTGCACTGCGGTGTAGCAGCTGGTGTGGCATCGGTGACCGCAGCCGAATGCGCGCCGCAAGATCGACATTTATATCCGGGTGTTATTGACTTTTCAATTTAATCCGGGTAATAATCGCGCCATTCCCATTCTGTGACTCCGCGACATGCACGACGCCCCTATCCGCATCTACTCTGCCTTCGATGGTGACCACCGTATCGCCTCGGGCCCGCTGGCCGAGGTGCTGCCGGTCTGCCGACGTGCGCTGTCCCGCCCTGCACCGGGCCCGGTGTTGCTGTTCGATGACACTACCGGCCGCACGGTCGATATCGACCCGCGTGAGCCGGGACGGCCGGCAACCGCGTCCGCTGGCGAATCCATCGCGGCCGAAGCGGACCAGGCGCCGGTCCTGGGAGGGGCCCCGCGCGGTCGCGGCCGTCCGAAGCTCGGTGTCGTTGCGCGCGAGGTGACCTTGTTGCCACGCCATTGGGATTGGCTCGCCAGCCAAAGCGGCGGCGCATCGGTGGTGTTGCGCAAACTGGTGGACCAGGCCCGTCGCAGCGACACCGACGACGCGCGCCAGCGCAACGAACGCGCCTTCCATTTCATGTCGGTGCTGGCCGGCAATCGGCCCGGATTCGAAGAGGCGATCCGCGCCCTGTTCGCCAACGATCTGGCCCGCCTGCGCGAGCAGATGGCCGATTGGCCCGAGGATGTGCGCGACCACGCGCTGCGATTGGCAACGGGAGAAGCCGGGTTGCGCGAAGCAGCGGAGGCGGCGTGCCGCTGCGACGCCACGCCGGGCAACCGCGGAGTGACAGCATGAACGACAAACGCAAGCTGCGCGATGACTACAAGCAGTCATTTGTACCGATCGGCATTTACGCGATCCGCAACACCGTCAATCAGCGGGTGCTCATTGGCGGCTCGCGCAATCTGCACGGTGCAATGAATCGGCACCGATTCGAGCTGGCCAACGGCTCGCATCGCAATACCGCGCTCTTGGCCGATTGGAAGCGGTTCGGCGCCGAGGCGTTTTGTTTCGAGGTGCTCGACCAGGTCCGGCAAAGCGCGGATCCTGGCATGGACTACGACGCCGAACTGGCTGGCCTGTTGGCGTTGTGGATCGATGCGCGCATGGGTCACGGCGAACCAAGCTACCACCTGCCGGCGTGCAGCGACGCGCGCTCGCCAGCCAACGTGTTCCAGCGCCCCGCCGCTGTGGCGCAGGAAATGAAGGATCCACCATGAAACCCGAACCACCACCCCCGCCACTGGACCAGTGTCTGCGCATCAGCGCCGCGCATGCGCGGCTGCGGCTGGTGCTCGACGAAGAACTCGGTACGTACCATGGCCTGAGTTACGCCGACTTTCTGTTGCTGCATCGGCTCGCCTGCGCGCAGGACCAGCGGTTGCCTTTGGCCGAACTGGCACCCGCGCTCGGTCTGCGCCCCTCCGCGTTGCTGCGGCAGATCCTGCCGTTGGAGAAGACCGGTCTGCTCGGGCGCGACGCAGAAACAATTGTGCGTGGACGACGCGAGGTGTGTTTGCGTTCGGCGGCCCGGCAGATCGTGTCCAACGCCAGTGACACTGCGCAGGCAGTGTGCGAGCGGCTGGCGCCATCGCTTGGCATCGTGGTCGCTGCCCAGGCCCTGGCTCCTGACCGCCCGGGCTGAACCATCGGCGCCACTCAGGTCGCGTGCCGAGCCCGTACCCGGGCGAGCAGTTGTCCGACGTACCGATCCTCGATCTGCAATGCGGCCAACTGCGCAGCGAGGCTTTCCAGGTAGGCGCGATTGGAGCCCAGCGGGCCGCACGCCGTGGCGACCACGGCCGCGGTCTCGTCCAGTGTCAGGTCACCGACGTATTCCGGATGGGCGCAGTTGGCGGCAAATACCAGGGCTTCGACATCGCCTTGCGGCGTGGCCACTGTGCGCCATTGGGGTGCATAACCACCCCGGATCATTTCGCGGCGCCACAGGATGTTCGTCTCCGCATCGATCTGGTCGGCCGCAATGCGAAACACCAGTCCGTTGCAGCTGCCCGGCTGCGGCGCCAGAGTCAGCATCAGCGCGGGGCATTGCGGCGTGCCGCGCCCGCCGGTGATGCGGTAGCTGAAACGTCGCTGGTAATCGTCCACCCGCGCCAGCCGCACCTCGGAGAAATGGATCGCCGGGTCCCACATCAACGAGCCGTAGGCGTAGACCCACAGATCGCCGGGCTCGCTGCGGCATTGCAGCGTGGCGTGTCGCATCGCCTCGCGCTCGTGATCGGCCAGTCGCCACTGCAGGTCCAGGCCGGCGGCCAGAGCCCGTTCGTCCCAGGTCGCCAGCCGTTGCGGCGTCATGCGCAACTCCGACACTTCGCACGGTGTCAGTCGGTCGCGCAGTTGCGGCAGATGGATGAACGGATTGGAGTCGGTCACGTTGGGGCGTCGGCGAGCGGGTGGCGCAACAGCAGCCTGTCGATCGCGTTGAGCGTATCGTAACTCTCTGCAAAGTCGGCGAACAACGCGGCATTGTCCGGTGCTTGTGCCTTGCCATGCCAGTCGCGGCGAAACTGGTCAAAAATCTCGCCGAAGCTGCGTCGGCCATCGATCAGGCGCAGGATCTGCGGGCTGTAGCGACCCGGGTTGACGGTCACCACCACGCCCGTATGCTGGTGCCGCAGCGCAAACGGCTGACCCCGGTTGCTGGCAAACAGCCGGGCGAGCGTTTCGCCGTCGAGCGGCTCGTGGAAGTAGAACGGGACACCACTGCAATTGATGTAGTCGAACGGTGCGAGCGCCAGTGCAGGCAACGACAGCAGGGAGTCTTCGATCCACTCGATGTTGTCCAGCCCGCGCATGCGCGCGCGTTCGCGGGCGATCGCCGTGCTGGCCGCACTCATGTCCAGGTGCACGATCTGCGCGCCGTGGTGCTTGAGCTGTTCGGCCAGGTACAGCGTTGCGTCGCCGGTTCCGCCCCCGGCAACCAGCACGCGAAAGCCCTGCCGGAACGACTGCCTGCCGGCAAAGCAGTAGTGGTTGATCATCGGCAGGTCGTCGAGCCAGGTCTGCACCAGCCGCTGTCGTTCCAGGGCCGGGTCGCGTGCCGGGTAGGGCAGGGTCTCGTATTGGTGCTTGACTTCGGGCAATGGGAGTTCGGTGTCGCGCATGGCGCAGTCTCTGGTAAGGGCGTTGTTCGCAGCGCGCATGATCGTGCGGATGCGGGTGGTACGAGTATCCCATCCCGGTGCCACGCTGGCGGTTGCCCGCACGCCCGCAGGGCGGACCAGGCCAGGTTCGGGTTGACACGCGGAGATCGACCGCAGCAGCATGGCGTTGCGCGCCTGTGTGCCGTCTGTTTCGTGCGGCGAAACGTGCACACGCCGACGCGCCAGGAACGCGTCGCTATGATGAAAAGCAACAAGGCGCACGCGGGTCTCATCGACGCGGTGTGCGTCGGTCGCCTGGCAGGCGTGGGTGCGTTGGATGATGCGGTCCCGGCCTGCCAATCCGCAATATCCAGCTGCGAGGATGCGCCATGGTGAATCAGCCAACCCCCCATCTCGATACCCTGCCGGAGCCGGCGCAGGACCCCGCGCTCGAGGGCCTGTACCGCCGCAGCCTGCTGCGCCTGGCGCTGGCCGGTGGCGCGCTGTCGCTGGCGCCGATGGCGATGGCGCAAGTCGGAACGCCCAAGCGTGGAGGTACTTTGACCATCGGTGCCGATGCCGATCCGATCGGGTTCGATCCGACCACGGTCACGGCGTTCTCGTCCTACGATTTCACGTCATTGATGTACACCGGCCTGTTGCGCTGGAATGCCCAGATGAAGGTCGAACCCGACCTGGCCACCGGATTCATCACGCCCGACGAGACGACCTACATCTTCCGCCTGCGCCAGGGTGTGAAGTTCCACAACGGCCAGCCGTTCAGCGCCGAAGACGTCAAGTACACCTTTGACCGCATCCTCGACCCGGCCACCGCCAGTCCGAATGCCAACCTGTTCTCGGGCATCAAGGCGGTGACCGTGGTCGACGCCCATACCGTCCAGTTCGATCTCAAGGCACCGAGTGCGACCTTTCTGAGCTATCTGGCCACCAACCCGAATGGCTGCATCGTGCCCAAGGGCGTGGCCGACCTCAAGACCAAACCGGTCGGCACCGGCCCGTTCGTCTTCGACTCCTACGAACCCAACCAGCAGTGCACACTGAAGGCCAACAAGAATTACTACGAAGACAAGCAGCCGTATCTGGATACCGTGGTGTTCAAGTTCTTCAAGGACCAGGCCTCGCTGGCGTCCGCGCTGCGCTCCAAGGCGATCGACATGACCTGGTTCAAGGATCCCAAGGTCTCGGCGCAGATCGTCAAGACCACGCGCGATCTGGTCTCCGCGCCCGGCAAGACCTCGCGCACCTTCCCGGTCTGGATGAGTGTCAAGACCAAGCCGTTCAACGATGTGCGGGTGCGTCGCGCGCTGAGTCTGGCGACCGATCGCAAGGCCTGCCTGCAGACCGTTCTCGGCGGTTCCGGCAAGGTGGGCGCGATGGTGCCGGAGAGCCAGGTCGGCGGCTATGACGGGGTCAGCCCGATGCCGTACTACAAGCACGATGTGGCCGGTGCCAAGAAGCTGCTGGCCGAAGCGGGTTACGCCAATGGCATCGACCTGGGCGACTACATCGTCGTGGCCGCCAATGCGCTGGACGTGCAATGCGCGCAGATCCTGCAGCAGCAATGGGCGGCGGCCGGCATCAAGGTCAATCTCAAGCCGATGGAGACGGCCCCGCTGTTGTCGATGTGGCTCAAGGGTGAATTCGGAATCCTCTCGGTGGCGCTGAGCTGGAGTCCCGACCCGGACGCCATCGTCTCGCGCCTGACATCGGCCCATGCCCACGGCAAGGCGATGGGCATGGAGGACGCCGAGCTCGACAAGATGGTGGTCGACGCGCGCGCCATCCTGGATTACGCAAGACGCGCTGCCGCCTATCAGGCGATCCAGAAGCGCATCGCCGACCAGGCCTACGTGCTGCAGATTTACCAGTACCCCCTGCGCTGGGAGGCCTGGCGCGCGTATGTGAAGGGCTACGTGCCGCTGGCCGCGAACATTCGCAGCTTCGTACGCACCACCTGGCTGGACAAATAGCCTGGTGCAGCCGATTGCCCGTCAGCGGGTCAGGTCGCTCCGATGATCCGGGTGGTGCTGGCCCGCCTGGCCTGGATGCTGCCGATCCTGCTGGGTGTCTCGCTGGTGGCATTCACGTTGATGCGTGCCCTGCCGGGCGACTTTGCGCAGGCTGCGGCCGGCACCACCGACATATCGCCCGAGGCGCTGCAGACGATCCGCCGCAATCTCGGGCTCGATCGGCCGATCTGGGCGCAATACCTGCAATGGCTGGGACAGCTGGCAAGCGGCGACCTGGGCAGCTCGTTCGTCACCGACAAACCGGTGCTGGGCGAGTTGTTGCCGCGCCTGGCCGTCACCTTCGAGCTGACGCTGATGGCCGGCTTGATGGCGATGGTGCTCGGTGTCGGCACGGGCCTGGCATCGGCGCGGCTGCGCGGGCGTACCGACTGGCTGGTGCGCGGCATCAATGGCGTGTGGCTGGCGATTCCCAATTTTGTCGTTGCCACGCTGATTGTGCTGCTGGCAGGGCTGTATTTTCCGGAGCTGGGCATCTTCAACTACGTGCCGTTCTTCGACGACCCGATGGGCAACCTGGGCAGCCTGTTGCTGCCCGCCCTGTCGCTGGCGTTGACGGTATCGGTGACGATCTCCGAGAACACCCGCGCCGCGGTGCTCGAGGTCGCCAGCCAGGACTTCGTCATGGTCGCGCGCGCCAAGGGGCTGCGCTCGGGCACCGTGCTGCGCGACTACCTGATCCGCAACGCGCTCACGCCGGTGATCACCGTGACCGGCTTGCAGCTGGCGCAGTTGCTCGGCGGCAGCATCCTGATCGAGACCATCTTCACGATACCGGGCATGGGCCAGTATCTGTTCGACTCGATCACCAGCCGCGATTACCCGGTCATCCAGGCCATCGTGCTGGTGGCCGCGGTGATCGTGCTGCTGGTCAACGTGCTGGTCGACGTGGCGTATGCGCGGGCCGATGCGCGCGTGAGTTATGGCTGACGCTTCCATCGCAGTCCCACGCGACCCAGGTGGCACATCACGGCGCGGGTTGCTGCTGCTGATCGTGGGCCTGAGCATGTTGGTCACCATGCTGGTGGTGACGCTGTTTGGCCCGCAGATTGCGCCGCACAGCGCGATTGCCTTCTCGCCGGATTCGCTGGCCGGCCCCAGCGCCGAACACTGGTTGGGTACCGACTCGATCGGGCGCGACGTGCTCAGTCGCCTCATCATTGGCGGGCGCACCACGCTGCTGATCACGTTCGTGGCGGTTTCGCTGGCGCTGCTGGCGGGGCTGGTGCTGGGACTGACTTCAGGGTATGTCGGGGGATGGACCGACGAAATCATCATGCGTGCGCTCGACGTCGTATTTGCGTTTCCGGTGTTCCTGCTGGCGATCGCCGTGGTGGCGGCGCTCGGTCCGACCGTTCCCAACCTGATATGGACGATTGCCATCGTCTACACGCCGACCATGGCGCGGGTGGTGCGCGGCCCGGTGCTCAGCGTCAAGCGTTGGGACCATGTGGAAGCGGCGCGCAGCGTGGGCGTGGGCGAATTCCAGATCGCCACCCGCCACGTACTGCCGATGGTGATCTCGCCGATCCTGGTGCAGACCAGCCTGACGTTGGCCAATACCATCTTCACCGTCACGGCCTTGTCCTTCCTGGGGATCGGTCCGCCACCGCCGGACCCGAACTGGGGCGGCATGTTGTCGGAGGCGCGCCAGTTCATGGAGCTGGCGCCACTCACGGTGATCGGCCCCGCGGCGGCGATCGTCTTTGCCACCCTGACCTTCATCGTGCTGGCCAACGGCCTGCGCGAATGGCTGGACGTGGGGAGCCGCGGATGACGGCTGCCACATCCCCGCTGCTGCAGGTGCGTGGCTTGACGGCGCAGTTCCAGACCGCCGCTGGCGTGTCACAGGTGGTCCGGGGTATTTCCTTCGACGTGGCCGCTGGCGAAGCGGTGGGTTTCGTCGGCGAATCGGGCAGTGGCAAGAGTGTCACCGCGCGCGCCGTGATGCGACTGGCGCCCGAGGGGTCTTCGGTGGCGCTCGGAGGCTCGGTCGTCTTCGACGGCCAGCAATTGCTGCAGTTGCCCGAGGCCGCCATGCGTGACATCCGCGGCCGGCGCATCGCCATGGTGTTCCAGGATCCGATGAGCTCGCTCAACCCGGTCATGCGCGTGGGCGCGCAGATCGACGATGTCGTGCGCCGGCACACCGGTCTGTCGCGGGCGCAGGCGCGCCGGCGCAGCATTGAACTGCTGGAGCTGGTTGGCATCCGCGACGCCGCGCGGCGCGCCGACGACCATCCGCACCAGTTTTCCGGCGGCATGCGGCAACGTGTGCTGATAGCGATCGCGGTGTCGTGCCAGCCGCAACTGCTGATCGCCGACGAACCGACCACGGCCCTCGACGTGACGGTGCAGGCCCAGATATTGCGGTTGCTGATGCGGCTGCGCCAGGACCTGGGCATGGCGCTGATGTTGATCAGCCACGATTTCGGCGTGATTGCCGGCATGGTCGAGCGGGTGCATGTGATGCTGGACGGCGAGATCGTCGAGGCAGGGCCGATCGATACCCTCTTCGCCAGACCCCAACACGCCTATACCCGGGCGTTGCTCGATGCGGTGCCGCGGCTGGTTCCCGCGCGGGGTGTGCCATGACAACGCCATCCATCACGCCGGTGTTGCAGGTGCGCGACCTCTCGGTGGTGTTTCCGGCGCGCCGGGGCGCACCGGTGGTGCGCGCGGTCGACGGCGTCTCATTCGACATTGCGCCGGGGCAGACGCTGGCGCTGGTCGGCGAATCGGGTTCGGGCAAGACCACCACCGGCCGCGCCATCCTGCAGTTGCAGCGCAGCAGTGGGGGCTCGGTGCAACTGCTGGGCCGCGAGCTCACCAGCATGGCGCGCGGCGAGCTGCGGCGCATGCGCCGGCATATGCAGTTCGTGTTGCAGAACCCGTACTCCAGCCTGAATCCGCGCATGACGGTCGGGCGCATCCTGACCGAGCCGCTGCAGGTGCACCGGTCGGTGCCGAAAGCCGCCATGGCCGGGCGGGTTGCGCAGTTGCTGCGTTTCGTCGGCATGGACCCGGAGGTGGTGCAGCGCTATCCGCATGCGTTCTCCGGGGGGCAGCGACAGCGTATCGTGATTGCGCGCGCGCTGGCGGTGAACCCGGATTTTGTCGTCTGTGACGAGCCGGTTTCGGCGCTCGATGTGCGCACCCAGGCGCAGATCGTGGCGTTGCTCGGGGACTTGCAGCGGCAGCTGGGCCTGTCGTACCTGTTCATCGCGCATGACCTGGCGATGGTGCGCCATGTGGCACACCGTGTGGCCGTGATGTTCAGCGGCCAACTGGTCGAGCTCGGTGACACCGCGCAGGTGTTCGATGCACCCGCGCATCCGTATACCCAGGCCCTGCTCGATGCGGTGCCGATCCCGGATCCTGCGCGCCAGCGCGCACGGCTGGCCGGTTCGCCACCCGAGGTCGATTTCCAACGCGCTGCGCCAGACGCCGGCCCCTGCTGCTTCGGCGAGGAGCATGCCCGTACCGGCACACCGCGTTGGCATTGGCTGGCCGATGGCCATGGCGTATCCTGCCGCTTCCGGCCATTGTCCGCCTGAGCGGGTCGTCCACATCATCCACCTTGCAAGGAGTCCTCATGCGATTGGCGATGGTTTCGCGTCCGTTGGCAGAAGCGGACCTGCGGCTGGCCCGGCAAATGGGCATGACCGATGTCGTCACCACCGTGCCGGGCGTGACGATGGCGCCCGAACGTGAACAGGGCCCGCCGTTGCGGTACGACGATCTGCTGGCCTTGCGCCAGCGCGTCGAAGCGGCCGGCCTGCGCCTGTCGGTGATCGAGGGCTACCAGCTGTCCGACCGGATCACGCTGGGCCAAGCGGGCCGCGATGACGACATCGCACGGGTCTGCGAGAGCATCAGCAACATGGGGCGCGCCGGCATCCCGGTGTACTGCTACAACTTCATGGCGGTTTTCAACTGGTTGCGCACCACCACCGACATCGTCGGGCGCGGCGGCGCCCTGGTGACCCGGTTCGACGCCAGCGCGCTGGCCGACGTGCCCGACACCTACGCCGGCGCCACCACCGACGCGCAGATGTGGGCGAATTTCGAATACTTCCTGCATCGGGTGTTGCCGGTGGCGGAACGGGCTGGCGTGCGGCTGGCGTTGCATCCGGACGACCCGCCGATGTCGCCGGTGCGCGGTCTGGCGCGCATCATGCGCGACATGGACGCATTCGACCGGGTGCTGGGCATGGCCGACAGCCCGTCCAACGGCATCACCTTCTGCCAGGGCAACTTTGCCGCGATGCCCGGTGTGGTCATACCGGAGGCGATCCGCCATTTCGGCGCGCGCAAGAAGATCTTCTTTGCGCACTTCCGCGATATCCGCGGCAGCGTGCCGCTGTTCGAGGAGACCTTTCACGACGAAGGCAAGACCGACATGGCAGCGGCCATGCAGGCCTATGTGGATATCGGATTCGACGGACCGATGCGTCCCGATCACGCGCCGACGATGGAAGGCGAGAGCAACGACCAGCCTGGCTACATGGTGCGCGGCCAGATTTTCGCCGTCGGATACATGAAGGGCCTGCTCGACACGATCCAGGCGCGCAAGGCCCGCCGCGCAACCTGAGCCAGACCCGTCACGGCCAGGTCGTCTCGGGTTCCATCGGGTACAGGGGTACCCGACGGTGGTGGTAGGTGAAGGTGGACAGGTCCGCCGTCGTCACGCCGGGCGAGGCGACCCAGATCAGCTGGCGTGCAATCGGCTCCATCGCCGGCCTGGGTGAATGCACGCCCTTGGCGACGATGATCTTCATGTGCAGCGGTTCGATGCCCAGCGAGCGGAACTGCTGCAGGCTGGCCGAGCCCGCGCCACGGGAAGTCAGCACCAGCGTGTATCCGTCATCGGTGCGCAGCGCCGCGCTCGGTCCGTCGTTGTAGAAACGAAAGCCACCGTGGGTCGGCCCGGTCTCCTCGTAGCGACCATCACTGAGCGCCGTGACGGTGGCCTCGATCGGGAACGGCGCGCCATGCAGGTGGTCGCTCTTGCCGCCCACCGTCGCGCTGATGCGGCCGCCGACACCCACGCCCTGGCATTGCTGCACCACCTGCGGATCACACAGGGCCTGCAGCAGATGGCGCACGCCCAGCGCACGCGCGGCATGCAGGATGTGCGTCGAGTCGCCCGGGCTGCCACCGCCGACGTTGTCGCCGACGTCGAACAACACCACCGGAGCGGCCGGTGCCGCGTCGGCCTGTCTGAGTGCCTCGTCGATCGCGGTACCCCCCTGGTTCAGTTCAGCGCGCAGCGCCCATGCCGCGCCGGCCAGCCGGTGTGCGACATCGTCGGCCAGGGCCTGGTCGTTGTCGGTCACGGCGATGAACGACATGCCCATCTCGGGCACGTCGGCATATGGATAGCCCTCGACCACGCTGACCGACAAGACGCCAGGGCGCTGGCGCTGGGCAGCGGCCACCGCGAGCAAGTCGGACATCGGCTTGTCGGCGCTGCCCTGGTTCAGGATGTTCACCACCAGCGGCGGGGTGGCCAGAGCCATGCGCGGGTGGATCTCGGCGCGGATCGTGCGCACCAGCAGGCGGGCGCACAGCAGGGCCTGCTCGCGCGCATCGATGTGCGGATTGGTCTGGTAGACGGTGACGATGTCGGCCGGCTCCACCATGGCGCGCGAGACATTGCCGTGCATGTCCAGCGCCACGCCGATCGGCACCTTCGGCCCGACCAGGTCACGCACCCGGCGCAACAATTCGCCGTCCGCGTCCAGGTAAGGAACCGACACCGCCGCGCCATGTTGTGGCAACAGGATGCCGTCCCACGGTCCGTTGTCGCGGATCGCATCGACGATGCGCTGCAACAGGAATTCGATCGCATCGGGCGTGATCGCCCCCATCGGCGTGAGCCGGGTGAAAACCAGCGGGACCACCTGCACCCCCGGGTCTTCCTGCTCCAGCGCCAGGAATCCGGCCAGCGTCGATTGCGAGGTGGCGTATTCCCTGCGGATCGCGTCGCCCTGCAGGATGCCGGCACGCTGCCACAGCGCAAGGCTGGCGGGAATCGCCGAGAAGGTGTTGGACTCGTGCTGGAAGCCGGCGGTGGCAATGCGGATCATGGACAGTTCCCTCGTGTCGAAACGATCGGGAACCATTGTCGTACCGGAAAATCATGCCGTGCGCGACTGGCTCGCCCACAGCCAGGGTGGCGTGTTTCGCGCCGCGAAACGAGGCAGCGCGCGGGTTTCAGCCGACGGAATGATCAGGCCAGCGCGGAGGAGATATCGATCGTGCCGGCAGTGCCGGCGAGCACCCGGCCCATGCGTGCCAGCATCTCGTCGGTCATCAATTCGCACGGTCCCGAAATGCTGATGGCGGCCATCGCGCCGCGCGCTGCGCTGGGGTGGATTGCCGCCGCGACGCAGCGCGCGCCCAGTTCGTTTTCTTCCATGTCGAGCGCATATTTGCGCGCGGCGCTGCGTGCGATATCGTCGAGAAAATGGTCGCGGTTGACGATGGTGTGCGGTGTGCGCGCCACCATGCGCCGGGGCACGGCGCGGTCGATCTCGGACACGCCCAAGGTCAGCAGGATCGCCTTGCCCAAGGCGGTCGAGTGCAGCGGATCGCGCTTGCCGATCTTGGCTTCGGCATGCAACAGGCGGCTCGATCCAACCATGTCGATGTAGACGATGTCGTTGCCGTCGCGGATGCCCAGGTTGACCGTCTCGTTGAACTGGCGTTGCAGGCGCAGCATCGCCGGCTGGGCGATGGCCTTGATGCGTTCGGCGTGGCGCGGCAGCGGTGACGTCACCGCCACGCGGGGTCCGATGGCGTAGCGTTCGGTGCGCTCGTCGTAGCTGACGAAACCCGAGGCGCGCAAGGTATACAGGTAACGAAAGGCGGTGGTCTTGGGCAGCGCGGTGCTGGCGGCCAGATCGGACAGCGCCATTGGCAGCTTGCCGGCGACCAGCACATCGAGCAATTGCAGGGACTTGTGAACCGGCGCAACGATGTAACGACGATCCAGGCTCATGGTCCTTCCCTCCGGCGGCAGTGTCCGAACAGGTCCTTGTCCATCACTCGGCGCCATCCTTGGCTGGCCGGTTCAGTGACGAAGACGCACAACGCATAGCCAGACCAATATACACGATCCGGCGCTGGAATCCAGAGCCCGCAGGCGATGTCGCTTGTTTGAAGTTCGCTGGGCTCGGCAGTAGCATGCCCCGTCGATTGCCTTGCCAACCCACAACCCAGAAGGGAGTCCCCATGCAACCGCTCGACCTGACGCAGATGCAAGCGCTGAGCTCGTCCATCCTGTCCGACATCATGGACAGCCTTGGTTTGAAGCGCCGCGCCATGAAGCCCTTTGTCCGGCCGATCGACGACGGCAAGCTGATGGTCGGACGCGCGCGCACCGGTCTGTACATGCCGACCTACTCGCTGCGAGACGGGGAAAACCCGTACGAAGTGGAAATTGCGCTGGTCGATGATCTCAAGGCGCAGGAGGTCATCGTGCTGGCCTGCAATGGGCCGACGGATCGCCTGGCGCCCTGGGGCGAGCTGCTGTCGACCGCGGCCCAGGCGCGTCACGCAGCGGGGTGCGTCACCGATGGCATGGTGCGCGATGTGCGCCAGATCCGGGAGATGGGCTTTCCGGTGTTTCACGGCGGAATCGGTCCGCTGGACACCAAGGGCCGCGGTCGCATGGTCGAGCGCGATGTGCCGGTGCAGTGTGCTGGCGTATCGATCGCCCCGGGTGACATCGTGTTCGGCGACATCGACGGGGTCGTGGTCGTGCCGCGCAGCCATGAGGGCGCGGTGATGGACAAGGCGCTGGCCAAGGTGCAGGGAGAGAACCAGACGCGCGATGCCTTGCGCCAAGGCGAGTCGCTGGCGGTGGTTTTCAAGCGTTTCGGCATTCTGTGAGCCGTGGACCGATCCGATGCCGACCCGGGCCGGGCCAGTGCCCTGTTTCATTCCACGAAACATGGTCTGTGCGGCTCTGCAGGATGGCTTGACTATGATGGAAAAGCCATCCACCGTCGAGCCAGACCGGATGCGCATGCCGGGGCAATGGGACCGCGCCGTGACGTTGTGCAAGTGTGCTTTGCAGGAGGGTTTGGATGCGTATCGCATTGATCCACGTCGGCCAGGAAACCAATGACTTCAACCCGTTGCCCACGACGATGCGCGACTACCAGTCATTTGGCATCTTCGAGGGCGAGGAGATGCTGCGACGGTTCCGCGGCCTGGGGCAGATCGGCGGCTACATCGAAGCCGTCGAGCAGTCCGGCAAACCCGTGGAGACAGTTCCCATCATCCGGGGCTGGGCGGTTGCCGGGGGTCGCATCGACCGGGATGCCTATGACTTCTTCGACCGCAAGATCCGCGCCGGGCTGCGCGCAGCGGGGCCGCTCGATGGTGTCGCATTGCAGCTGCATGGCGCCTGTGCCAGCCAAGACATGGACGATGTCGAAGGTGCGCAGCTGCAGGCCTGCCGCGATGTGCTGGGCGACAGCGTCCCGATCGTGCTGGGTCTGGACCACCATGCCAACGTCACGCGCAAGATGGTGGCCTTGAGCACCGCCATCGTCGGCCACCGCACGCAACCGCACGATCCGTTCGACACCGGCCGTATCGGCACCCACTTGCTGCTCAAGATCCTGTTCGACGGCGCGCGCCCGACCACCGCCTGGCGCAAGCTGCCGCTGCTGTCGCACCAGGAGCAGTTCCTGACCGCGCGCGGGCCGATGAAGATCTGGTTCGATCGTGCGCGCGCCATGGAGGCCGACCCGAAGGTGCTGCAGGCATCGAATTACCCGATGCAGCCCTGGCTCGACGTAGCCGAGGGTGGTTGGTCGACCATCGTCGTGACCGACAACGACCAGCCGCTGGCCGAGCGGCTGGCCGACGAGCTGGCCGATCTGGCCTGGTCGATGCGCGCCGACTTCCAGCGCAAGGAAGCCGTGTCCGTCGACGCCGCGGTGCGCATGGCCGATGCAGCCGACAAGGGGCTGGTGGTGCTCAGCGACACCGGCGACACCGTGTTTGGCGGTGCCGCCGGCGACAGCAATCTGATCCTCGAAGCCATGTTGCGGCTGGGCATCCGCAGCCGCGCGCTGCTGCCCTTGATCGCGCCCGAGACGGTGGCGCGCCTGGCGCAGGCCGGCGTCGGAGCGCAGGTCACCTTGCCGGTGGGGGGGACTGTGGCCAAGGCATTCTTCCAGCCGATCGAGGTGACCGGTGTCGTGCGCCACATCGGGGGTGGCAAGGTCAATCTGACCCGGCACTATCAGGACGAGATCGACATGGGCCGCACGGTCGTCTTCGATGTCGGCCCGGTGACGCTGCTGATCAGCGAGTTGCGCGGTGTTGCGGGCAATCTGCCGGACGTCTACCGCGCTTTCGGTGTCGAGCCACTCGATTACAAGATGGCGGTGCTCAAGACCGCATCGAATTTCCAGTATTTCGCCTCGATGACCTCACAGGTGATTCGGGTCGATACCCGGGGGCCGGGGCAATCCGATGTGTTCGGCCTGCCTTGGAAGCGCATTCCGCGGCCGGTCTACCCGCTCGAGCCGATGACCGATTGGCCAGGCGCTGGCGGCTGAGGCTGCATCGGCCGTACCGTGTTCCCGTTGCAGATTCGCGTATTTCTTGACCCACCCAAAGAGGAGACTACAGCATGACAATCAATCGCGTTCGCCGCTCTGTCCTGGTCGCAGGTTCACTGGTGGCCGCTGGCAGCCTGGTGTTGCCGTCGATGGCGCGGGCGCAGGCGCTCAAGACAGGGAAATTGCGTGTTGCCATCCTGGCAGACATCGTCAACTTCGACCCGGCACAGTTCTCGTCACAGAACTTCCCGCTGATCAAGAGCCTGTACGACAGCCTGATCGAATACACCCCCGAGGGCAAGGCCATTCCCAGCCTGGCCTCGGCCTGGAAGGTGGGTGACGGCAACAGGGCCGTCACATTGACATTGCGCCGTGATGTCAGCTTTCACAGTGGCAATCCGTTCAACGCGCAAGCCGTCGCGGCAACGCTCAAGAAGGCGGCCGATCCCAAGCTCGGCAAGAACCTGTATTCGACCATGTCGGTGGTCAAGGACTGGACGGTGGACGACCCCTACACCATCACCCTGAATTTCACCGGGCCGGTGCCGGACAAGCAGATCACCGATCTGCTGCAGTTCATCTCGCCGATCGATCCGGCCGGCATCGAGACGGTCGAGGCCAAACCGGCTGGAACCGGCGCCTTCATGCTGGCCGAGCGTGTGTTGGGCCAGCGGGTGCGCATGGTCGCCAATCCGACATACTGGCGTCCGAAGGAACCCTTGCTCAGCGAGGTCACCTTGACTTTCTTCAGCGACAACGACGCCGCCAGCGCGGCGCTGGAGTCGGGCGCGGTCGACATGATCTACGGCGGCGATTCGCGTTCGGCACTGCGTCTGCGCAGCGCCGGTTACCAACTGGTCCAGGGCCCGGGCCCGCTGGTGCAGGTGTTTCGCATCAACACCACCCAGGGACCGTTCAAGAACGAGAAGTTTCGCCAGGCCTTCAACTACCTGATGGACCGCAAGGCCATCCTGCAGGTGGGTTATGCAGGGCTGGGCCAGGTCACCGCCTTGCCCTGGGCACCGGCCAGCCCGGCCGCCGACAAGTCCTATGACACCAAATATGCATTCAATCTGGACAAGGGGCGGGCCTTGCTCAAGGCATCCGGGCTGTCGCAGGCCGAGATGCAGGACTGGAAGCTGATGGTCAACGGCGGATCGCAAGACGTGGTGGCCATCAGCCAGGTGGTGCAGGCGACCTTGGCCAAGGTGGGACTGAAGATCGACCTCGAGGTGATGGGCACATCCGAGTTCACCACCGCCATGCTGGCCGGCAAATTTACCGCCATGTTCGGTGGTGTCGGCAATATCCAGAAGTTCCCGACGCGGGTCACGACCAACAGCATCTACCGCACCGCCAAGAACCCGGTGCTGGGCGATCCGCATCCGTTTCCGGCCTATGTGGCCGCCATCGATCGGGTCAACACGACCTTTGGCACCGGTGCCGAGGTCAAGGCGGCCTACGACAACCTGAACAAGGTGATGGTCGAGTCGTCGTTTGCGATTCCGACCAACACCTACGACATCGGCCTGATCGTTGCGTCCAAGAAGGTCGGCGGGATCACGCGCGAGATCGACAACATGCCGGTGTTCCGGACCATGGGTTTTCGTTGAGCACGCCCGCTCCCGGTGGTCGCGCCCATGGCTGAGCCGCTGCTGAGCGTCAAAGGTCTGGAGGTCACGTTCACCGGTTCCGGCCGGCCGGTGCCGGCGGTGCGCGGCATCGATTTCGAGGTGTTTGCCAACGAGGTGCTGGGCATCGTCGGCGAATCGGGCTCGGGCAAGAGCGTGACGTCGCTGGCCATCAGCGGCTTGCTCGACGAGAGCGCCCAGGTGCGCGGCTCGATCCGACTCGATGGCCAGGAGGTCACCACGCTGGATGCCCAGAGCCTGCGCCAGATGCGGGGCCGCGATGTCGGCATGGTGTTCCAGGATCCGACGACGACACTCAACCCGGTGTTGCCGATCGGTCGCCAGGTGATCGAAGGGCAGGTGGCCCATGGACTGGTCGGGCGCGGCCAGGCGCAGGACCGCGCGATCGGATTGCTGCGCGAAGTGGACATTCCCGATCCGCAGGGCCGGGTGATGCAGTTCCCGCACCAGTTCTCCGGCGGCATGCGCCAGCGCGCGGTGATTGCGATGGCGATGGCCGGCAAGCCGAAACTGATCATCGCCGACGAACCCACCACGGCGCTCGACGTGACGGTGCAGGCCCAGGTGTTGTCGGTGCTGGCCAAGCGCCAGCGCGAGACCGGGGCGGCGGTGATCCTGATCACGCACGACCTCGGTGTGGTGGCCGAGGTCGCGCACCGCGTTGTCGTGATGTATGGTGGACGCATCGTCGAGTCCGCTGCGGTGCTCGACATTTTCAGCCAACCGCGCCACCCGTATACCGTTGGCCTGTTGCGCAGCATGCCGCGCATTGACATCGTCGACACCCGACTGGTGCCGATTCCCGGCCAGCCCCCGAGCCCGGCGCAGCTGCCGGGCGGCTGCGCCTTCCATCCCCGATGTGCCATCGGGCGCGATCGGCCGGTTTGCGCGCGCCAGGTCCCGGCCTTGCGAACCGTTGCGCCAGGGCATGCGAGCGCCTGCCATTTTCCACAGGAGGTGGCATCGCTGTTCGCCCAAGCCCGGTTGACGCCCGAAGCCGACGCGGCGTCACAGCCCGCCGTTGCTCGGCTGGGCGAAACCGTTGGCGACACCGGTCAGGCCGCGCGTGCGGTCGCTGCA
Source organism: uncultured Rhodoferax sp. (assembly GCA_964558425.1). Classification (GTDB taxonomy): domain Bacteria; phylum Pseudomonadota; class Gammaproteobacteria; order Burkholderiales; family Burkholderiaceae_C; genus CAISIP01. Next base: position 39,798 of record CAZLDV010000017.1, read on the forward strand.
CCCAACGTCGGAAGGGGCGTCCCGCTGCTCGAGGTGGACCGCTTGCAGGTGTTTTTTCCGGTCAAGGCAGGCCTGTTCCAGCGACGGATTGGCTGGGTGCGGGCGGTCGATGGCGTCAGCTTGACGGTGCACGCCGGCCAGACGGTCGGACTGGTAGGGGAATCGGGTTGCGGCAAGACGACGACCGGACGCGCCATCATGGGGCTGGTGCCGTCATCGGCCGGCACGGTGCGCTTCGACGGACGCGACATCACGCGACTGCCGGCCTCCGAGATGCGCAAGGTGCGGCGCAACATGCAGTACATCTTCCAGGACCCGTATTCGTCGCTCAATCCGATCAAGACGGTCGGCGAGATCGTCGCCGAGCCGCTGCGCATCCATGGCCTGTACCACGAGGTGGGTGGTGCACGCTGGGTGTCCGAACTGTTTGATCTGGTCGGCCTGCCGTCGGCCATGGTGAACCGCTTTCCACAGGAGTTTTCCGGCGGCCAGCGCCAGCGTATCGGCATTGCGCGCGCGCTCGCGCTCAAGCCGCGGCTGTTGATCCTCGATGAACCGGTGGCGGCACTCGATGTGTCGATCCAGGCGCAGGTGATCAACCTGCTGCAGGACTTGCAACACGAGCTCGGACTGGCCTACCTGTTCATTGCGCATGATCTGTCGGTGGTGCGGCACATCTCGAACCGGGTCGCCGTGATGTACCTGGGCCGTATCGTCGAGGAGAGTGATCGAACCAGCCTGTACGAACATCCGACGCACCCGTACACCCAGTCGCTGTTGTCCGCGGTGCCCGTGCCCGACCCGTCGACCCGCGACAGCCGCAAGCGCATCATCCTGCAAGGGGACATACCCAACCCGGCTGCGCCTCCCAGTGGTTGCCATTTCCATCCGCGCTGTTTCAAGGCCACCGCGGTGTGCCGGACCGAGGCGCCTGCATTTCGGGCCTACCCCGGTCTGCCGACCCATGTGGCCTGCCACCATGCCGGGCCGGTGGACGCTGCTCCCGGTGCCGATGCGCCGGCCGGGTTCATGGAGGTGATGGCGTGACGCCACTGCTGCGTCGCGCCGCCGATGTGTCGAGCCGTCTGGCACGGCACAGGGGCGCGCTGCTCGGCCTGATGTTTCTGCTCGGGTTGATCCTGGCCACCAGCCTGGCGCGCTGGATTTTGCCGTTTGATGCGCTGACACAGGACTTCACCGCCACCCTGGAAGGCCCCAGTGCCGTGCACTGGTTTGGCACCGACGAATTGGGACGCGACATCCTGGCGCGGGTGGTCTTTGGGGCACGCACCTCGCTCATCACCGCGGCCGGAGCGGTGGCGATTGCGGCCATCGTCGGTGTGCCGATCGGTCTGGTGGCCGGCTTTTTCGCAGGCTGGCGCGACGCGCTGCTGATGCGCTTGGTCGATGTGTTGTTGTCGCTGCCCGGCATCCTGTTTGCGATGGCCTTGATCGCCGTGCTCGGTCGCAGCCAGACGGCCGCGCTGGTGGCGGTGGGCATCACCGGCATACCCAGCTTTGCCCGCATCACCCGGGCCCAGGTGATGTCGCTGCGCAAACGGGATTTCGTCACTGCCGTCGAGGCACTCGGCGGTTCATCGGGCTACAACATGTTCACCACGGTGCTGCCCAATTCCTGGAGTCCGATCCTGGTGCAGGTCGTGATTCTCTCGTCGGTTGCGATCCTGATCGAGGCCTCGCTGGCATTTCTGGGGGTCGGTATCCCGCCGCCGACACCAAGCTGGGGCGAGATGTTGCGCACCGGCAAGTCCTTCCTCTACGATGCGCCCACCTATGCCATCTTGCCCGGGGTGGTGCTGACGCTCACCATCCTGTCGCTCGACACGATCGGCCGGGCCTTGGCCGGGGTGTTGGCCGACCGCCACGAGAGCGCGGCGTCCAGTGATCCTGCTGCCGGGAGCCCGGCATGATGGGCTACATCCTGCGTCGCTTGCTGCAGTTGCTGCCAGTGCTGCTGATCGCCTCCACCGGCATCTGGGCCATGATCTATGCGGTGCCCGGAGACCCGGTGGCAACCATGGTCGGCGAGAACGCAACCCCCGAACTCATTGCCGAGGTCACTGCGCGCCTGGGGCTGGACCGGCCGGTGCACGAGCAGTACTGGAGCTGGCTGACCCACGCGGTGCAGGGCGACTTCGGCCTGTCGATCCAGAACCGTGAGCCGGTCCGCGAGCTGATTGTCCAGCGCATTCCGGCCACGATCCAGCTTGCGCTGGCTGCCACCGTGATCGGCCTGCTGCTCGGCGTTCCGGTGGCCGTGGTCAGTGCGCTCAAGCCCGGCGGCTGGCTTGACCGCATGCTCAGCGGCTGGAGCGCGCTGGCGTTGGGCGTGCCCACGTTCTGGCTCGGCATCCTGTTGATCCTGCTGTTTGCCGTCAACCTGCGCTGGTTGCCGTCGGCCTCGGGCTATGTGTCGATCTTCGAATCGCCCTGGGAAGCGCTGCGCAACATCATCTTGCCGGCCACGACGCTGGGTGTCTATGTGTCGGGCATCTTCGCGCGCTTCCTGCGCGCGTCGCTGCTCGGCGAGCTCAAGGCCGACTATGTGCGTACCGCGCGCTCCAAAGGTCTGCCCGAGCGCGATGTGATCGGTCGCCATGTGATGCGCAACGCCTTGCTGCCGTTCGTCACCATCGTCGGTCTGATGATGGCGACCTTCATCGGCGGCACCGTCGTCACCGAGGCGGTGTTCACCTATCCCGGTCTCGGGCGCTTGCTGATCCAGGCCATCAGCACCCGCGACTATCCATTGATCCAGGGCTGCATCCTGTTCATCCTGGTGGTGTTCGTGTTGATCAACCTGGCGGTCGATGTGCTGTACGCGTATATCGACCCGCGCATCGACTACGGTTGAAAGCCGCGGCGGACCCGCACGGACAAGCCGCTTGCATCAGGACGTATCCTTGGTGCGGGTCTTGCTGACGGCGCTGAATATTCCTATTCCGAGCAATACCAGCGCGCCGATGCCGATATAGACAGTCGGGACTCCGGCGACCACGGCTCCCCAGATGATGCCGCCGAGAAACACGACAAAACCCAGCATGTAGAGTGCAAATGACATGGTTCAACTCTCCGTTACAACGATGTCCCAGTGTCGGAACGATGGAACGCTTTGCCTGTCGGACCCGGGCTCGTGCGTCCGTAGGCATCCACCGGTCATCTGGACTTGCATTGTCGATGCTGGGGGACACCCGCGTCGCCACGATCGAGCCCGTGCACCGGGTGCGCGCGACCGCCGAGCGCGCCGTCAGCTGTCTGGCTTTGACTGGCCCAGCGCAAGCGCACGATGCACCCGCTGCAGGATCCGTGCATGCAGGCCTTCACCTGCGATGGCGTCCGCGTCGGTCGGCCGTTCAGCCAGCGTGAAGTTGCCTTGGTCGTCGCGCCCGCGTACCAGCATCGCCAGAGGCTGCGCAACGCCTTCCTGCCGCACGCTCGGTGCAACATAGCGGATCGCCAGGCCGACGCGGGGTTCGTCGGATTGATTGGTGTTGGAGCCGTGCACGATCCACAGATGGTGCAGCGGCATCTGGCCCGGTTGCAGCACAAGTTCGACGGCGCGGGTCTCGTCGACCGCCACCGCGTTTGTCTTCAGATCGTGATCTTGCGCGCGCGCGCCACCACCGGCCAGCTCTCGTCGGCGACACCCTTGTGCACGGCCCACACATCGCTGTGCAGCGCCATGGTCGGGCAGATGTGGCGCGGAATGCCGTAGATCACGTCTCCGACCTGGTATTCGGATGCGCGCGGCGTCTGCACCACCAGGTGTTCTTCGCTTTGCATCACCAGGCTGGCATCCTCCAGGCCCATCAGGCGTACCCGCGGTTGCGGCATTTCGGCGGCCACTGCCTTGTGGCCCAGGTCCAGGCACAGGCGGTCGGGCGTGGGTTTGCTGATGACCCGCGTCATCAGCATCGCGCCGTTGAGGAAATGGTGGTCGGGGCAGACTTCGGCCTGGCCGAAATCCCACAACACCGTGGTACCGGCGCCGACCTCGGTATCGGGTTGCTGCGCCAGCACGGCAAACGTCGGGGTACCGCTGGCGATGGTGCGCGGCACCGGCAGACCTTCCGCCAGCATCTGGTCGCGCAGGCGCCACAGCGGTGCGAACGCTGCGTCCACCTGCTTGGCCAGCTCCTGGCTGTCGGTGTTGCGCAGGTGGCCGTCATACCCGTGCAGGCCACCGACGGCGATGCCCGGCGCCTTGCACATTGCGCGGTACAGGTCGGCGGCGGCGGCATCCGGGATGATGCCGGTGCGGTTCATGCCGACGTTCAGATCGAGGTACAGGGCGATCGTCACGCTTTCGGCCACCGCGACGCGGCTGATGGTGGCCAGGTTGGCCGGGTCGTCGACCAGGGTCGAAAACCGGGTGTCCGGGAAACGCCGCATCAGTGCCACCAGGCGCAGCACGTTCGGCCCCACCGGCTGGTGCGCCAGCAGGATGTCTTCGCCACCGGCGGCGGCGGTCATTTCTGCCTCGGCGATGGTGGAGACCTTGAACTTGTGGATGCCGGCCTGGCGCTTGAGCGCAATGATCTGCGGCAGCTTGTGCGTCTTCACGTGCGGGCGCAGCCGCTCGACGCCACCGGCCATCGCGATCATGCGCTGGAGGTTCTGCTCGACGCGGTCGGGGTACACCAGTACGGTGGGCGTGGGAATCGCGGCGGCATTGGAAATGGAGTACCAGTCGGACACGGTGGGCGCTTTCATCTGTGGCGGGTTCGGACCCGAACGCTGGGCAAGGTCTGCGACACGGGGGCTGCCTCGGCGCATGGCCCCCCATCGGGCTCATCTTAGCGGCGCTGCCGACGCAGGGTGCGGCAGGGGTGTTTCGTCGGGTGAAATAGTCTGGCTGCTGCCCCACACGGGTCACGATGGGGGCTGTTCAGATTGTCAAAGCGATGGTGAGAAGGAAGCCCCACCGCGTCACCATGGTTGTCGCCCGCACAAGAACAAGAACCCTGGGGGCGGCGCTCAATGCAATCAGTGGCTCGATAGCGCCCATCCACCCAACGCCGCGCCTGCGACCACCAGCACCGGTGACAGGCGCCCATGGACCAGCAGCCCGAAGCAGGCCAGCGCCAGTCCGAAGTCGGCCCTGGAGTGGATCGCGCTGGTCCACACCGGGTCGTACAGTGCCGCAGCCAGCACGCCGACCACGGCGGCGTTGATGCCGCCCATCGCCCTTTGCATCGCGTCACGTCGCCTCATGCGTTCCCAGAACGGCAGCGCGCCGACGACCAGGAGAAAGGCGGGCAGGAAGATGGCGAGCAACAGCATCAGGCCCCCCGCCCAGCCGCCCAACGGAGCCGGCATCGCCGCGCCCAGGTAGGCGGCAAAGGTGAAAAGCGGCCCGGGAACGGCCTGAGCTGCTCCGTAGCCGGCCAGGAAGGTGTCGTTGCCGACCCAGCCAGCGGGCACCACGCCAGCCTGAAGGAGCGGCAGCACCACATGGCCGCCACCGAAGACCAGCGCCCCTGCCTTGTAGAAGACCGCGATGGCCGACACGACCAGCGAATGGGTCGCTGCGGCGATTGCGGGCAGCACCAGCAGCAGCGCTGCGAACAAGGCGAGCATGAACGTTGCCATGCGCCGGCTGACGCCATGGTTGCGATGCCGGGCCGGCGGCAGTTGCCCGAGTTGCAGCCTCCATCGCCCGACCAGCCCGCCGATTCCGATGGCGGCAATCTGGCCCAACGCGGTCGGCATGGCCAGTACCAGCAAGGCGGCCACGATGGCCACGCCTGCGCGAAGCCGGTCAGGACACATGGATTTGGCCATTCCCCAGACCGCCTGTGCCACCACGGCCACCGCAACGACCTTCAATCCGTGGACGGCTCCGGACGCAGCCAGGCCGGCCCACTGTGTGACTCCGAATGCGAACAGGATGAGCGCAATCGCCGACGGCAGCGTGAAGCCCAGCCATGCCGCCAGGGCGCCGAGCCAGCCGGCGCGACCCAGTCCGATCGCCATGCCGACCTGACTGCTTGCCGGGCCGGGGAGGAACTGGCACAACGCGACCAGATCGGAGTAGCTCTTGTCGTCCAGCCACTGGCGCCGTTCAACGAATGCACTGCGAAAGTAGCCAAGGTGGGCAACAGGGCCGCCGAAGGACGTCAGGCCGAGCTTCAAGAATGCGAGAAACACTTCGACCGGCGATCCGCGGGCAACGGATGCGTCGGCCGGGCCTGCCTCGCTCGTGGGCTTGGGTGACATCGGTGAATTCCTCGGGCCAGGTTGACGCTGTGGAGCCACCGCGCCCGTCCATTGTGCGGCCACCCTTGCGCGTGCGTGCCATGACATACATTCTGCGGGCATTGCCGCATCGGCGTCGCAGGTCTCGTCGCCGTCCCGCCGTTGACGCCTTTGACGCCTGCGCGCCGCTTCGGCGGTTGCAGAGACCGGACACTGCAGTTGCCGATAATCGCCCGATCAACAGCCCCGGCACTACGCATGTCTGCAGTCAACCTCGATCCTGACCCCGCCTTCGGCGCCGGTGGCATTCGTTCCCATGAGAAGGCGGACACCGGCTTCAAGCCCCAGCCGCTGGAATTGCTGCGTCATCCGACCAGGCACATCTTCTTTACAGGCAAGGGTGGGGTAGGCAAGACATCGCTTTCGGCCGCAGTGGCGCTGCACCTGGCCGACTGCGGCAAAAGAGTGCTTTTGGTGAGCACCGACTCCGCGTCCAATCTGGATGAAATGTTGGGTGTTGCACTGAGCAACCAGGCGACCAGGGTTCCCGGGGCCCCGGACCTGTCGGTGTTGAACATCGATCCCGACGCGGCTGCAGAAGCCTACCGACAACGTGTCATCCAGCAGATGGGCCAGGACACGTCCGACACTGAAATTTCCACGGTGAGAGAGCAGTTGTCCGGCGCCTGCACGACGGAGATTGCATCCTTCGACGAGTTCTCGTCGCTGCTGGCCGACGCGAACCGGAGTTACGACCACATCATCTTCGACACGGCACCGACCGGGCACACCCTGCGCCTGCTGAGTCTGCCCAAGGCGTGGTCGGGGTTCCTGGCTGGAAACGACCGGGGAGCCTCCTGCCTGGGTCCGCACTCCGGTTTGAAGATGCAGGAAGTTCGATTCAAGGCTGCGCTTGACGCTTTGTCCAATCCTGCGATGACGACCGTGGTGCTGGTGACACGTCCCGAGACCGGAGCGATTGCCGAAGCATCACGCACCTCCGAAGAGCTGAAGACCCTGGGACTGGGTAACCAATGGCTCGTCATGAACGGCGTTTTCCGGGCGACAGACAAAAGTGATGCGGTCGCCATCGCCATGGAGGCCCTGGGCCATCAGGCCATTGCTGAAATGCCGCAGAACCTGCGCCTGTTGGGCCAGGACCAGGTACCGCTGCGGTCATTTGACACCGTTGGCCTGCCAGCTTTGCGCGCGCTTCTCAACCCTGGGGCTCCCACAGTCGCGACTCACCCATCCGAACTGCCCACGATGAAAGAGGGCATGGGGTTGGATGCGCTGGTCGAAGACCTGATCCAGGCGGGGCACGGTCTCATCATGGTGATGGGCAAAGGCGGGGTCGGAAAAACAACCATTGCTGCGGCACTCGCCCTGGGCCTGGTCCTGCGTGGCAAATCCGTCCATCTGAGCACCACGGACCCGGCCTCACACCTGACAACGACCTTGAACGGTGCCGTCGAGGGCTTGCGGGTAGACCGCATCGACCCGGTCGTGGAAACCCAGCGTTATGTCGACAAAATCATGGCAACCAAAGGTGCCGGACTGGGTGAGCAAGAGCGTGCCTTGATGCTGGAAGACCTGCGGTCTCCCTGTACCGAGGAGGTCGCCGTGTTCCATGCGTTCTCGCATATCGTCAGCGAGGCCCGCAGTTCCTTCGTGGTCCTGGATACGGCACCAACGGGCCACTCCATGCTGCTGATGGATGCGACGGGTGCCTATCACCGGCAGATGACGCGGGAGCTGGCAGGCAAAGGTTCGGCTCGATTCGTCACACCGTTGATGCGCCTGCAGGATCCCGGCTACACGAAAATCATTCTGGTCACGTTGCCGGAGACCACCCCTGTGTTGCAGGCGCAGGCCCTGCAAGAAGACCTGCGCAGGGCAAAGATCGAGCCTTTCGCCTGGGTCATCAACAAAAGCATATTGGCTGCCGGCACCAAGGACCCGTTACTTGCCGCGCGTCTTGCTGGAGAAGCAAGGCAGGTGGCGCGCATTGCTGACGGACTGGCAAAGAGGACCTTTGCTTTGCCATGGCTTGCCAAACCGCCGGTCGGCATCGAGGAACTCACCAGGCTGGTGACTGTGCCGTGACGCGCACGTCGGCAGTGGGTTGACTCCAGCCGCGTCAGATGGCCATCGTGAACATCGGAATGTCCCGCTGCGCCGCCAGCGCATCGAGCTGCCGCCGCGTCTGCCCAGCCAGAAAGCGCGCAACCGCCGCGTGCGTCTGCGCCGCCATCATCGTGTGGCGATCCACGTTGTCGATCCCCACCGCCTGACACAAGGCGAGCGCAAAATGCGGCTCCAGTGCCGCCACCGCCACGCGCCCGTCCTTGCAGGCGTAGACCCGGTACCCGGCATGGGCGCCACCGACCGGTCCACCGGCGGTGGTCATGGCCCAGCTGTGCGGCAGTCCGAGGTAGGCAGCGGCATCCCCGAGGGCGACCTGGACATGGCTGCCCTTGCCAGTGACGCGCTGGCGCAGCAAGGCGCCCAGCACGGCTTCCACCGCCATCAGCGAGCCGCCCATGTCGGCGAACAGGCTGGGCGGCAGGTCCAGGCCGGTGACGAGGCCGTGTTCGGCCATGTAGGTCAGGTCGTGGCCGGGCTCCTCGGCCCGCGCGCCGCGGCTGCCGACGATGTCGATCTGGCTCAATCGGGGGTAGGCCTTGCGCAGCGTGGCCCAGTCCATGCCGAGCTTGCGCAGCGCCGACGGGCGAAACGAGGTCAGCAATACGTCGGCGCGGGCCAATGCCTTGTGCGCCGCCTGTTGGCCGGCCGCAAGGCGCAGGTCGGCGCCAAAGACCTTCACGCCCTGGTGCAGCGTGTCGTAGGCGTTGCGCTGGTACAGGGCCATCGGATCGCCGGACGGCGGTTCGAGCTTGCTGCACGTCGCCCCCAGCGCGCGCAGGCGCATCAGCGCGGCCGGTCCGGGCAGGTTGAGCGCCAGGCTCAGCACCCGGACGCCGCGCAGCGGTCGCAGTGGAGCAGGGGTCGCCATCATGGCTCGGCAAAGTCCAGCGGCAGCCCGACGTAGTTCTCGGCCAGCGACAGCGATGCCGCCTGCGAATGGACCAGGTAGTCCAGTTCGGCCTCCTGCACCTTCTGGCCAAACCCGGCGCTGTCGGGAAAACGGTGCATCAGCGAGGTGAACCACCACGAGAAGCGTTCGGCTTTCCAGACCCGGCGCAGGCAACGATCGGAGTAGCTGTCGATGCCTGCCTGCGAGTGCTCCTGGTAGTGCTCGATCAGCGCGCTGCTGAGGTACTTCACGTCGCTGGCAGCGAGGTTCAGGCCTTTGGCGCCGGTTGGCGGAACGATATGGGCCGCGTCACCGGCCAGGAACAGGCGACCGAACCGCATCGGCTCGGCCACGAAGCTGCGCAGCGGTGCGATGCTCTTTTCGATCGAAGGCCCGGTCACCAGCCGCTCGCGCGCCGCCGGGTCCAGGCGCAATCGCAGTTCCTGCCAGAACGCATCGTCTGACCATTGTTCGACCTTGTCCGTCAAGGCGCACTGCACGTAATACCGGCTGCGGGTCATGCTGCGCATCGAACACAGCGCGAAGCCGCGTTCGGTGTTGGCGTAGACCAGTTCGTGCGACAGCGGCGGCACGTCGGCCAGGATGCCGAGCCAGCCGAACGGGTAGACCTTGTCATGGTGGGCAATGGCAGCCGGTGGAACGCTGGCCCGGCACACACCATGGAAGCCGTCACATCCGGCGATGAAGTCGCACTGCAGTTCATGGTGCTGCCTGCCGTCGGGGCCATCGGTCTCGTAACGAACGAAGGGCTGGTGGCCGTCGAAGTCGTGCACGCTGACATTCGACGCGTTATAGATCGTGGACAGGCCTTGCGCCGCCCGAGCGTCCATCAGGTCGTGTGTGACTTCGGTTTGCCCGTACACCATGACCGTCTTGCCGCCGGTGAGTTGCTGCATGTCGATGCGGTGGCGCTTTCCCTGGAACAGCATCTCGAAGCCACCATGCACCAGCCCATCCCGGTGCATGCGCGCGCCGACGCCGGCTTCGTCGAGCAGGTCCACACACACCTGCTCCAGCACGCCGGCGCGGATACGCCCGAGCACGTAATCGGGGCTCTGGCGTTCGATGATGACGGCGTCGATGCCGGCCTTGAACAACAACTGTCCGAGCAGCAGGCCAGAGGGGCCCGCTCCGATGATTGCGACCTGGGTGCGCATGGTGGACCTCCGGACTCTGTTGGAACGCGTTGCGTGGTTTGGGATGTCGGGCGCGACGCGATGGATCGAATCGCTCAGCCGATGCGGGCTTCGAGCAGGCAACCGAACTCGCGCGCGAAGTCGACCGACACCCGTGCGTGGACCGCACCTTGCTTGTCGAAGAACTTCTGCGTGCCCGAGACACCGAACACGCCTTCATGCCAGATGTTGGGGTGGATGTACAGGCCCTGCGTCCCGTCGAAACGAAAGCAGACGAATTTGTCGGGCATGATGTCGTCGCCCGGCAGGGCCAAGGGCACCATGAACGGCTTCTTCTGCTGCGGGAAAAACAGCTGGCCGCCATCGGGATGGTAGTTCGCATGCCACAGCAACATGCGCTGCGGGTCTCGACCATGGCCTTCATCGGCCAACTCGGGCGGCTGCGCATAAGCCAGGATGTAGTGGCCACCGACGGCGTCATTGCTGCCATACAGCACGTCGCCTTTCCATTCGCTGACAAAGGTGCCTTCGGTCGTACCCGCTTCGTCGCCGGTGTCCGAGTCGACCGGCCGCCAGCCGGCGGCGGGCCAGCGCGTGATCTCGATCACGCAGTCCTTGGGGTCTTGCACCAGGCGGCCATAGCCTTCGAGGTTCTCCGCTGTCGCGTCCACCACTGGCATCGGCACGATGCGCAGGTCGGCCGGGAGGGCGGGGTTGAGGTAGTCGATCGCAACAGTCATGGCAGTTCGCGCGGCATGTGCGCCGCAGGGCAAATGGAAATTCTAACGGCCTGGGCAGGGTGGCCACGATGGGCCGTTCCGGCCGGCGTGCCCGGTGTGCGCAGCCTTCTCGGATACGATCGAGCCGAGCGCATCATGAACGCGGCATGACACGTGAACCTGTTTATTGAATTTTTGGAGTGGAACCATGCATGAATTGACGACCGACCAGCGCGACGAACTTGGCAGGAAGCTGGATGCGCGCAAGCAAGTGATGCGCGAAGAAATCCGTGCAGGTCTCGCGGGCCTGCGCGGGGAAACCATCGAGGACATCCTCGCTGGCACCACGGATGCAGGGGATATACCGTCGGCCAACCTGCTGAGCGAGGTGAGCAACGCCGAAGTGGCGCGCGACACCGCCGAGCTGCGCGACATCGTCGCAGCCCAGGCGCGCATCGCGGCCGGAACCTACGGCATCTGCATCGATTGTGCCGAGCCCGTCCCGTATGCGCGTCTGGCCGCGTATCCGACCGCCAAGCGTTGCATCAAGTGCCAGGAAATTCGCGAGCAGGGCAGGGGGTCTGCGCTGCACCGCTGATCGACACCGCCACCGGGTTCGCGAGTCGCCTGACGCTAAGGCGCGAAGGTGCGAAGGGTTTCGGTCGCCCGTTGCACCGCCCTGAACTGCAAGTAGTGCAGGGCCTTGCGCTTTCGCAATCGATTCGACCAAGGACAAGCCATACTGGAAGGTTCATTGCACGCGCATTTTCCCCAAGGAGGTAGATATGTCCAGATTGAAGAACAAGGTCTCGCTGATCACCGGTGGGGCCAATGGTCTCGGCGAAGCGATCGCCCAACGCATGGCCGAGGAAGGCTCCGCGGTGTTGATCGTCGACCTCGACGAACACGGTGAGTCCGTGGCCGAGAAGTTGCGTTCGGCCGGTCACAAGGCGGCGTTTCAGCGGTGCGACGTGACCGACGAAGCGCAGGTCAAGGCTGCGGTCCAGGCGGCCGTCGACCAGTTCGGCCGACTCGATGTGCTGGTCAACAACGCCGGCATCGAAGGTGTCAACAAGCCGACCGACCAACTCGAACTGGCCGAATGGGAAAAGGTGATGGCGGTCAACACCACCGCCGTGTTCCTGTGCACCAAACACGCCATCGCGCCGCTGCGCAAGGCCGGAGGCGGGTCGATCGTCAACATCTCATCGATCTACGGCCTCGTCGGCGGCGCCGATATCCCGCCGTACCACGCATCCAAGGGCGCGGTGCGCACGATGTCGAAAAGCGATGCCTTGACCTATGCCCCCGACAAGATTCGCGTCAATTCGGTCCACCCTGGCTTCATCTTCACCCAATTGGTCGACCGTTATGTCAAGGCCGCCGGCATGCAACACGACGCGGCCAAGGTCGCGCTGGACGCCTTGCACCCGCTGGGGGGTACTGGCCATCCGGACGACATTGCGTGGGGAGTGGTCTACCTGGCCTCCGACCATGCGCGCTGGGTGACCGGGTCCGAACTGGTCATCGACGGCGGCTACACGGCGCGCTGATCGCGCACACGCTGCCACCACCACCACCACGACAACGGCGCCGGCACCACGTCGGCATGTCGCCTATTGCAGGTGCCGGGCGAAAAATGCGAACGTCCGCTTCCAGGCCTGCTCGGCCAGGGCGGCGTCGTATCTCAGCATGTCCAGACCCTTGCTGTCGGCTTCCTCGTTGGCGAATGCATGCCTGGCCTGGTAGCGATGAAACTCGTAGTGCACCTTGGCAGCGGTGAGTTTCTGCTCCAGTTCATCGACCTTGGCAATCGGGAACGCGGTGTCCTCGATTCCCCAGTGCGCCATCAACGGCACCTTGATCCTGCTGGCGTCGATGAATTCCAGTGGCGGGTATCCGTAAAAGGCCACAGCGGCGTCCATGTCGGGCACGAGCACCGCAGACAGCAGCGTCAGCGCGCCGCCCATGCAAAAGCCGGTGACACCGACCTTGGCGCTGCCAGTGGCCTTGAGGTGTCTGACAGCGCCGGCCACGTCCTGACCGGCGGCGTCGGCGAAGTCGAGGTCGTTCATCAGGTGTCCGGCCTCGTTGGCGTCCAGGCCCAGCTTGCCGCGATACAGGTCGGGCACCAGCGCGCGGTAACCCTGGGCCGCCAGCTTGTCGGCGACGCCCTTGATCTGGCTGTTCAGACCCCACCATTCCTGGATCACGACAACGCCGGGGGCGCTGGCGCCGCCAGAGGGCTCGGCAAGATAGCCTTCGACGTTCTTGCCGTCGGGGCGTTGGTAGCTGATCATTTTTCCCATGCTCGTCTCCTTGAAAGTC
>CAZLDV010000018.1:0-47756 GCA_964558425.1 uncultured Rhodoferax sp.
CCCGAGCCGTGCCGCTCCCAGATGTCGCACATCTTGCGCAGCACGTCGGTGTTGTAGTGCATGCCGGCCGGCGGCTGCACGCGCAGGGTGTGGAATTCCCGGGAGGCCGGGAACTTGTCGGCGACCTCGGAAAAGCGCGGAATGACGCCGCCGCCATAACCGTACACACCCACCGTGCCGCCCTTCCAGTAGCCCTTGCGGGTCTGGTAGGAATGCTCGAGCTGGCCGAGCAGGTCGGTCATGTAGTCGCTGTCGCCCGCCAGGCGCTTGAGGCCGGTCAAGAAGCTGGGCCAGGGGCCGCCCTCGAGCTGGTCCAGCATCGGGGTATCGTGTTGCTTCTTGCTCATCGCATGGCTCCTGTCGGTTGCTACGCAGGTGTGGTTTGTCTGGCGTCCCGTTCAGTTGTCGATCCACTGGGCACAAAGTACGATCGATATGGGAATGGATACTACGAAGCGCACAGGCGCTGCGCTATCACCCGCGTTGAGTAGAGCCCACTACCCATTCGGGTGATACCGGGCCACCCGTCCCGGTAATAGACAGCCGGGTGTCGGATTGCGCCCAATAGGGCAGACACCATGACCACCATCACACCGCTTGTCAGCCTGACCAATCCGCTGGGCGGCCAGCAGATCGCGTTGCAGCAGTTGGACTACGCCGCCGGCGGCATGAGCCTGCTGCGCACCCGGATCCGCGAGAAGAGCCGGTTCACGGTGTTCGAGATCGATGCCCAGACCGCGCGCCAGTGGGGCGAGGCCCTGTTGCATTGGGCGCGCATGCAGGCGCAGGCCGATGCCGACCCGGCGGCGCATGCGGCACCAGGCGCGCTGTCGCAACGGGATGCCCCATGATTGCCGCGCCGGACGCTTCGCAAGCCAGTGCGAACCTCGGTGCGCAACGGGCAGGTGCTGCGGTGCACCCGGTCACACATGGGCTGACGCAGGTGGTCGACGTGGTGTTCCCGCTGCTGGGGCAGGCTGTCGCGCGCGACCACGCCCACCGCTTGCGCCGGGCCCTGCTGGCCTTGTGGCCCTGGCTGGAGCATGACCCGGTCGCGGCCGTGCACCCGCTCAAGCTGGTGCCCGGCAACGAGGCACTGGGCCTGCTGTCGCACCGCGCGCGCCTGGTGCTGCGGGTGCCTGCCGCTCGCCTGGAGGAACTGACGGCCGCAGGCGGCGTGCGGCTGCAGCTTCAGGGCCAGCCGCTGCAACTGGGCGCGCCGCACGTGCGGGCTCTGCGTCCGTACAGCGCGATGGTTGCCTATCGGGTCGCCGCGGACAGCTCCGACGAAGTGGCCTTCATGGCGCAGGTCGGACGGGAACTGGATCGCCTCGGCATCGCGGCGGCCCGGGTCTGCAGCAAGCACCAGCGCCTGCAATTGCAGCACGGGCAGCTCGATGCCTTCGGCCTGCTGCTGCACGAAATGACGCTGCAGGACGCGCTGCGGTTGCAACAGCAGGGCCTGGGCGGGCACCGGCTGCTCGGGTGTGGCGTGTTCGTGCCGCACAAGTCGGCTGCCGCCATGTAAGCCAGGGTGCAGCCAACCTCATGGCCGTCATGCGCATCAAGAGCCATTGGTTCCGGCAAGGGACCGCCCGCACGCCGCAGCAGACCGCCAGTGCGATGGCCTTCATCACCTGGCGGGTGGCGCAGAACATGCTGGCGCAGATGCGATCGGCCCGGTTCGACATCGAGATCGGCAGCCAGTATTTTGCGTTTACGCGCGAGGTGCTGGTGTTTCTGATCCAGGTCATCGAACGCATGGCGCATGCACGCATGGACGAGGCGGCGCGCGCCGCCTTCCTGCCGGCCCTGGTCAAGCGCGTGGCCCAGGTGCTGCAGGAGAACGAAGACCGCCTGCTCGGCGAGCCGAGCGACGGGCAGGCCAGCCACTACGCGCGCTTCATCGACCAGTACAACCTGCTTGCCGACCACTACGCCGACTTCGACTACAGCCCGGCCGGACCCGATTTTTCCTTCGTGCGCTACCTGGGGCATCGCATCGAGGCCCTGATGCCGGAGAAGGACCGCCTGTGGGTGGTCGACCAGATCATGGCCAGCGAGGTGCCCGAGGCGCTGCAGATACTGCAGCGATCGATGCAGGACCTGCTGAGCACCGAGCCCCGAGCGGCGCGCCGCAGCCGTGCGCCAGCCACCGGAGGTATCGGATGACAGGCGCACGGTCATGATGGCGCAGGTCACGCTGCGCCCCAGCGGGCACCAGTTCGCCGTGCGCGGGCAGGCCGACTTGTTGCAGGCCGGCCTGCACGCGGGGCTCAAATTGAACTATGGCTGTGGCAACGCCAGCTGTGGCATGTGCAAGGCGCGCGTGATCGCCGGCGACGTGCACCGCACTGCGCCATCCGACTATCACCTGTCACAGGCGGAGATGGCGCTGGGCTACACGCTGCTGTGTTGCCACACGGCGGCCAGCAGCGCGTTGACGCTGGAGCTGCTGGAGGCCGGTGGACCGAACGACATCGCGACGCAGGAGATCGTGGCCAAGGTGCGGTCGCTGGGCGCTTTGGACGGCCAGACGCGCCTGCTGCACCTGCAGACGCCGCGCACGCACCGGCTGCGCTTCCTGGCCGGCCAGTCGGTCGAACTGGCCTGGGCCATGCCGGGCCGCGTCGACGATGTGCGTTGCAGCCTGCCGGTGGCCAGCTGCCCCTGCGACGACCGCAACCTGCAATTCTTCATTGCCCGCGACGATGGCAACCCGTTCGTGCGCACGCTGTTCGATGCCGCCATTGCCCCCGGCGACGCGATCACGGTGCGCGGGCCGACCGGCAGCTTTGTGCTGGCCGGGGGCAATCGGCCGCTGGTGTTTGCCGCCTGCGACACCGGATTTGCACCGATCAAGAGCCTGATCGAGCAAGCGCTGGCGCGCGACGACGCACCCTGCCTGTCACTGTTCTGGCTGGCCACGCGCGTGCGCGGGCATTTCCTGGCCAACCAGTGCCGGGCCTGGTCGGCGGCGCTCGATCCGTTCGAATACGAGCTGCTGACGGATCCGCAGCCGGCCGAGGGTGCGCGCCGGATCGCCCAAGCGATGCGGGTCGACCTGTTCGACATCGACTGCCATTTCTACCTGGCGGGCCCGCAGGCGTTCGTCGCAACACTGTCCGGGATGCTGCGCGAGTCCGGTGTGGCGCCGGGCCAGATCGCCAGCGCGGTGCTGTGATGGCCGCATCTGGCCGTGGGAAACCCGGCGCATTGCAGGCCGGCGCTGCATGCTCCGTCATGCCGGATCGGGCTGCCACCCTGCGAGGCGAGCCTGACGACGCCACGATGGCCAGCTGCGCCGCTGGCGAGTCGTTCGCATTGATGGTGTTGGGGTACAGCATGGCGCCCGAGTTCATCGAAGGCGAGATCATCATCATCGAACCCGAGGGTCTGGCGCGCGACGGCTCCTTCGTGCTGGCATACCACGCGGATGGGTGGACCATGCGCCAGTTGCGGGGCGGGCCCGGGCAGTGGTGGCTGCACGCACTGAACCCGGCGTTCGCGGACCAGGCGCTGGACGACCTGTCGGCAGTGCGTGGCGTCATCATCCAGAAGGCCCTGCCGGGACGCCGGCGGGCGTCCAAACGCTATGTCTGATTGGATCAGATGAACAGGCTGACGTCGGACTCGCCGGCGAACTGCATGAAGGTTGCCGCACCGCCGAACGCGATGCCCTTGATGAAGTCGCTGGTCTGGTAGTCGAACAGGTCCACCGTCATCTGGCAGGCAATGAATTTCACGTCCGACTCGATGCAGACGTCGCGCAGTTCCTGCAGCGAGGCCACGCCCTTGGATTTCATCTTGTTCTTCATCATCATGGAGGCCATCGACTCCATGCCTGGCAGCATCTGCACCAGGACCGGCATCGGCACCGGCATCGGCATGGCCGGGTTGGCCAGCGGACTGATCCTGACACCGCCCAGATCGTGGCGCAGCAAGGACAGGCCGTAGAAGGTGAAGAAGATCTGCACCTCCCAACCCAGGGCTGCCGCCGTTGACGCCAGGATGAAGGGCGGGTAGGCCATGTCGAGCGTGCCCTTGGTTGCGATCAGGGCCATTTTCTTGCTTGCCATGCGTGCGCTCCGGTTGGGGTGGGGCCGACTTTCAGGCCTTCTTGAGGTAGAACACGTACTTGGCGTCTTCGCGGGCCTGATCCAGCAGTGTGTTGCCGGTCTGCTCGGCGAAAGCCTCCATGTCGCAGACCGAACCCGGATCGGTGGCGATCACCCGCAACACCTGACCCGATGCCATGTCGGCCAGGGCCTTCTTGGTCTTGACGATCGGCATCGGACAGGCCAGTCCCGAGGCGTCAAATTCCTTGCTGAATTCCATGGCGTGTCTCCGTAAAATGGCCCAGGGCGTGCATGGCAGCCACTGGGTGTCATTTTTCGGCGGCGCCGGCGGGTCGTCAACTACCGCGATGGATGATCCGCTCTAGCCCAGATGGGTAATGGTGTGCGCCAGGCACGCTCCGCACTGCTCGTCCTGCCCAGTCAGATGGCCAGCCGCATGGGCCGTGCAAACACCGAATTCGCCGCCACCACCACCATGCGTTCGCGTGCGCCGATGCCCTTGACTGTCGCCGGCTGCTGCGTTGCGCCAGCGTGCGCGGGTACCTGCTGCTTGCGGGGGCCAACGGCGTCATCCAACGATGTCTGGGCCAGCAACTGCAGCATCTGGCCTTCGAGTTCGACGACCCAATGCGCAGAGATGCTCTGGACGCCACGCGGGCGGCTGGCAAACGAGCGGCGGGTCTGCCCGCCCTCCAGGTCGCCGTCGTCGGTGGCGCGCACGATGTCTGCCAGCGAGATCGTTGTGGCATCGCGCGCCAGCGTATAGCCGCCTCCCGGCCCGCGCATGCCGACGACCAGGCCGCCGCGGCGCAGACGACCGAACAGCAGATCGAGGTAGGACGGCGACACCTGCTGGCGCGCGCTGATTGCCGACAATGGCACCGGACCCTGGTTCTGGTGCAAGGCCAGATCCATCATGGCGACGACGGCCAGGCGGCATTTGGGAGGAATGACCATGGTGGTTCCTGTGGCGAGTGCGGGTTGGGGCCGGCGGGTTTGCAGGCGGCTCATCCGCAGTGATCCGCTGCGCTGTCCGCGCCTGCCAGCGTGACCAGCCCTTCAGCGGGCAAGGGCAGCGGCGGGTGCGCGCCGCGCTGCTGGCGCCCGAACCGGTTGCGTTCAAGCTGTTTGGCCACCGCCCGAGCGGCGCG
This sequence comes from uncultured Rhodoferax sp., assembly GCA_964558425.1. Lineage (GTDB taxonomy): Bacteria > Pseudomonadota > Gammaproteobacteria > Burkholderiales > Burkholderiaceae_C > CAISIP01. Next base: position 5,231 of record CAZLDV010000018.1, read on the forward strand.
GTCACTGGCGCGATCGATGACCGTGTACAGGTCCGGGCCGCAGTCCCGGATGACGACTTGCGGCGCATCGACCAGGTTCACCTGCAGGCGGCAGAATTTGTCGATACCGCCACGCGGGCCGTTTTCATCGCCCAGGCGCACGGTGACGCGCGAGATGCGGTCCGCATGGCGGCTCAGGCCGAAGTCCAGCCGTCGCCGTGCATGGCTGGCCAGGGCCTCGGTAGTGGGGAAATCGAGGGTTTGCATGTCGAACTCCATGGTGACTCCTTTCGTTGCACGCCCAATCGCGTCAGGGGAAGTCTGGTCGTTCGATCGATTTTTGTAAATTCGAATTAATATTCGATATCATTCGAAAAAAACTGATCAAATCATCCCGCTGACAGATTTCCGACGACCTGGACCATGAACTACAAGCACCTCCAATATTTCATGCAGGTGGCCAAGACCGGCAGCGTGCTGGGCGCCAGCGAGCGGCTGCATGTCACGCCGCAGACCATCAGTGGTCAGATCAGCCTGTTGGAAGATCAATTGGGGACACCCCTGTTCGCCAAGAGTGGTCGCGGCCTGGCGCTGACCGAGGCCGGCCGGCTTGCCTTGGGTTACGCCGAGGACATCTTTTCACTTGGAGCCGAACTCGAGCAGGCGCTGCGCGAACACCCCAACAGCCGACCGGCGCTGGAGTTCCGTGTCGGCGTTGCCGATGCTTTGCCCAAGCCGATTGCCTACCGGCTGGTGGAGCCGGCCACCCGGCTCGATGAACCGGTGCGGCTGGTGTGTCGGGAATGGAAACTGGACAACCTGCTGGCCGAACTGGCCTTGCATCGGCTCGACCTGGTGCTGTCGGATGCCCCGATGCGTTCCTCCGTGGCTGTCAAGGCCTTCAGCCACCTGCTCGGCACATCCGGTCAAAGCTTTTTCGCCGCGCCGGCGCTCGCGGCCCGATACACGCAGGGATTTCCTGAATGCCTGGAACACGCGCCACTGCTGATGCCGGCACAGGACTCGGCGACCGGACAGAAGCTGCAGTCCTGGTTTCAGGCCCATGCCATCCATCCGCAGGTGGTCGGCGAATTCGACGATAGCGCGCTGGCCACCGAATTCGGTCGACGTGGGGACGGCTTGTTTGTCGGACCGACGGTGTTGGCTGATGACATCGAACGACAATTGGGCATGACCGCCATCGGTCAGGCCGATGGCGTCATGGTGGAGTATTTCGCCATCTCGGTCGAACGCCGCATCACCCACCCCTGCGTGGTCGCGATCACCCGATCCGCACGCCAGACCTTGTTCGCCGGAACCCGCGCGGCCGGCCTGCGGCGTCGCAAGGGCGCAGCCTGAATCGGCGCCGGTGTCAGCGTGCCGGGCGCAGGGCCCGGGCCAGCTGCCCGGCGCAGATCGCCACCGCGGCATCGGCCTCGTCGATGATCCGGCCCATGGTGATGAACCCGTGGATCTGGCGTTCGAAGCAGATATGGTGCGCGCGGTTGCCCGCTTCGCTCAGGCGCTGGCTGTACATCAAGCCTTCGTCGCGCAGCGGGTCGTAACCGGCGGTCACCACCAGCGCTTCGGGCAGACCGTCCAGCTGCTCGCACAGCAGTGGTGACGCACGCCAATCGGTATCGTGCACCACATCGTCGATATAGTGGTCGTGAAAATACGCAATGCTGTCGCTGGTCAGCAGATAGCCCTGGCCGTTATGGCTGTGCGACGGCGCCAGCCGGCGCATATCGGTGGCCGGATAGATCAACAGCTGGAACTGCAGCGGCAGATCGCCGGCGTCACGCGCAGCAATGGCCACCACGGCCGCCAGGTTGCCGCCGGCACTGTCGCCACCGACCGCCATCCGGTCCCGATCCAGGCCCATTGCGCTTGCCTGCTCGCGGCACCAGCGTGTGGCAGCCAGGCAATCGTCGACGGCGCAAGGGAAACGATGTTCGGGGCCCATGCGGTAGTCCACCGCCAGCACCGCACATCCCGACGCATTGGCCAATTGGCGGCACAAGGTGTCGTGGGTGTCCAGATCGCCGATCACCCAGCCACCGCCATGGAAATACACCAGCACCGGCAACGGCGCAGGCTGGGCTGGCAGCGGGCGGTACAGCCGCAACGGAATCGGCCCATGCGGGCCCGGTGCCTGCAGGTCGTCGATGGAGGCCACCGGCGGTGGATCCGGCTGGGTTACCGTGCGGCGGTCGCGATAGGCAGCGCGTGCAGCGGCGGGACTGAGCGTATGGGTGGGCGGGATCGCCCGCTCGACCATCAGGTCCAGCAGCGCGCGGGCTTGGGGGTGCATCATGGGTCTGGCTCTTTCGCAAGGGTAGCGCCGGGAGTGCGCCGGCGCGGTCGACAATTGAGTGTACCGGCGCCAACGCGGACTTCATCCGCCGGCCCCGACAGGGCGCCTTTGTCGGTATGCTAGCAACCCATGAAGCTCTACAACTATTTCCGTTCCTCTGCCTCGTTCCGGGTGCGCATCGCGCTGGCGCTCAAGGCCTTGCCCTACGAATATGTGCCGGTGCACCTGGCCCGGGGTGATCACACATTGCCAGCCTACGGCGCAATCGCGGCCGATGGCCTGGTGCCGCTGCTCGAAGTGGGTGAACTGCGGCTGTCGCAGTCGCTGGCGATCATCGAATACCTCGATGAGACGCACCCGCAGGTGCCACTTCTGCCGGCCGACCCGGTGGACCGCGCCCGGGTGCGGGCGTTGGCGCAGAGCATTGCCTGTGAAATCCATCCGTTGAACAATCTGCGGGTGCTCAAATACCTGGTGCGTGAGCTGCATGTCGACGAGCAGGCCAAGACCCGCTGGTATCGGCACTGGGTGCGCGAAGGCCTGCAGGCATTCGAGCGCCAGCTGGCGCAGTTGCCGGCGAGCCGCTTCTGTCTTGGCGACACGCCGACGCTGGCCGATTGCTGCCTGGTGCCGCAGATCTTCAACGGTCAGCGCTTTGATTGCGATTTCTCTTCTCTGCCGCGCACCATGGCCGTTTTCGACGCCTGCATGGCACTGGATGCATTCCAGAAGGCACAACCGTCTGCCTGCCCGGATTTCGAGGCATGAAGCCGGTTTGTTGCACCGGCACACACAGATGCCCGCGGTGGTGACAACCGACCCGGCCCTGGAATTGCGCAGTGCGGTGGGGCGGCGCGCCTGGCATCCGGACTGGCTGATCCCGCAGTGGCCGGTGCCCGGCCGTGTGCACGCGGTGTTCACCACCCGCCAGGGCGGCGTGTCGTTGCCGCCATTCGACAGCATGAACCTGGGACGGCCGTCCGATGACGATGCGCAGGCAGTCGCTGCCAATCGCGCGCGCTTGCGGGATGCGCTTGGCGCCGAGCCGAACTACCTCAGCCAGCTGCACGGCATCCGATCGGTCGAACTGTGCGCACCCGTCGCTGCCGGCGCGCTGCAGGCCGATGCCTGCACCACCGCCGTGGCAGGTCTCGTCTGCACCATCCGGGTCGCCGATTGCCTGCCCGTGCTGCTGGCACATGCCGGCGCGCCAGTGGTGGGCGCTGCCCACGCCGGCTGGCGGGGCCTGGCCGAAGGTGTGCTGGAGGCCAACGTGGCACAGTTCGATGCACTGGTGGCGCGTTCCATGGGGGTGCCATCATCGGGAAATCTGTCCGCTCAAACCTTGGCGTGGCTGGGGCCATGCATCGGGCCCACTGCGTTCGAGGTCGGATCGGAAGTGCGCGCCGCGTTTCTGGCGCACGACCCGACCTGTGGCGCGATGTTCACACCGGGTGCACCGGGCAAATGGTTTGCCGATCTGGCCGGATTGGCCCGCATGCGATTGGCCGCAATGGGCATCACGCGCATCTACGGCAACGACTCCAGCCCGCCCTGGTGCACCGTGCGCAACGCCTCACGGTTCTTTTCGCATCGGCGCGACCACATCGCCCTGGGCGGAAGTGGTCGCATGGCGGCCTGCATCTGGTTCACGTGAAGCGGCCTCGCGCGCACGCTGGGCCCGGCGCCTGTGTGGCGTGCGCAACAGATACATGACCAATGCAACAGGCGCCAACCCGTAGAGCACGAAGGTGATGCAGGCGCCCAGCACCGTCCCCTGCGTGCTGGTGGCTTCCGCCACCGCCATCATCAGGGTTACATACAGCCAGGCGATCGGAACAAGGTACATTGCCCGGGACAGTCTAGCGCAGGGGCACGGCGTCAGTTTGCAGAAGGTCTGGTCTGCGATACTACGGCGCTGAATCAGGGCGAATCGGGGAGACACGATGACACAGGACGACACCAACATGTGGGGCCCGTCTGCGGCGCAATTGCAGCAGCAGATGCTGCAGGGTTGGACCGGCGCGATGCAGGCGTTGCAGAACCTGATGCCGCCCTTGCAGGCCGGCGCGCCCGCTGTCCCCGACATGCCCGCCTCCAAGCTCGCCTTCTCACCCGCCAAGCTGCAGCAGGTGCAGCAGCAGTATGTGCAGGACGCCGCCCAGCTGTGGGGCGATGCCATGCAGGGCAAGATGCAGGTCAGCGACAAGCGCTTTGCCGACGCGGCCTGGAGCAGCAATCCCATGGCCGCATTCTCCGCAGCCAATTACCTGATCAATTCCCGCGCGATGATCGGCCTGGCCGATGCCGTCCAAGCCGATGAAAAGACCCGTACCCGCGTCCGATTCGCGGTCGAGCAATGGCTGGCGGCCGCGGCCCCCAGCAACTTCCTGGCCTTCAATGTGGAAGCCCAGCAGAAGGCGATAGCAACCAAGGGCGCCAGTATTGCCATGGGCATGCAAAACCTGCTGCACGACATGGGCCAGGGCCACGTCTCGATGACAGACGAAAGCCAGTTCGAGGTCGGCAAGAACGTGGCGACCACGGAAGGCGCCGTGGTGTTCGAGAACGCACTCTTCCAGCTGCTGGAATACAAGCCGCTGACAGCCAAGGTGTTCGAGCGCCCGCTGCTGCTGATTCCACCGTGCATCAACAAGTACTACATCCTCGATCTGCAACCCGAGAACTCGCTGGTGCGCTATGCGGTGGAGCAGGGCCACCGGACCTTCGTCGTGAGCTGGCGCAACCCCGACATGTCGCTGGCCAAGGCAACCTGGGACGACTACATCGAAGATGCAGCGATCAAGGCCATCAGCGTGGTGAGCAAGATCAGCCGCTCGCAGACCATCAATACGCTGGGCTTCTGCGTCGGCGGCACGATCCTGGCCACGGCACTGGCGGTACTGGCGCAACGCGGCGAACGACCCGCTGCCAGTGCGACTTTCCTGACCACGCTGCTTGACTTCACCGACACCGGCATCCTGGATGTCTTCATCGACGAGTCCTTCGTCAAGTACCGCGAGACCGAGATGGGCCAGGGCGGCCTGATGAAAGGCCAGGACCTGGCCTCCACGTTTTCCTTCCTGCGTCCGGTCGACCTGGTCTGGAACTATGTGGTGGGCAACTATCTCAAGGGCGAGACGCCGCCGCCGTTCGACCTGCTGTACTGGAACAGCGACTCCACCAACCTGCCCGGGCCCTTCTACGCCTGGTATCTGCGCAACACCTACCTCGAGAACAAGCTGGTCACGCCTGGCAAGGCCACCGTCTGCGGTGAAAAGGTCGACCTGCGCAAGGTGGATCTTCCGGCCTATATCTATGGTTCCCGTGAAGACCATATCGTGCCGATCGCCGGCGCGTACGCATCGACGCAGCATCTGCCGGGCAAGAAGCGTTTCGTCATGGGTGCGTCAGGGCACATCGCCGGCGTGATCAATGCGCCAGCCAAGAACAAGCGCAGTCACTGGATCGGACCGGCCAACGCCTTTCCGCCAACCATCGACGAATGGATCGCCAGCGCTACCGAACACCCGGGCAGCTGGTGGCCCGATTGGTCCGCCTGGCTCAAGCCGCACGCAGGCAAGCAGGTCGCGGCGCCAAAATCCTATGGCCATGGCAAATACCAGGCGATCGAAGCGGCGCCGGGCCGCTACGTCAAGGCCAAGGCCTGAATCATCATCACTCAACGGAGAAACGCATGGAAGATATCGTCATCGTCGCCGCCGCCCGCACCGCCGTGGGCAAGTTTGGCGGATCATTGGCCAAGACACCGGCCACCGAACTCGGCGCCATCGTCGTGGCCGAAGTCCTGCGGCGCAGTGGCGTCGCGGCCGACCAGATCGGCGAGGTCATCATGGGCCAGGTGCTGGCGGCAGGCGCCGGGCAGAATCCGGCGCGCCAGGCCTTGATCAAGAGCGGCCTGAACCAGGCCACGCCGGCTATGACCATCAATGCCGTCTGTGGCTCGGGCCTGAAGGCCGTCATGCTGGCGGCCCAGGCAGTTGCCTGTGGCGACAGCGACATCGTGATTGCCGGCGGCCAGGAAAACATGAGCGCGTCGCCGCACGTGTTGCTGGGTTCGCGTGACGGGCAACGCATGGGCGACTGGAAGATGATCGATTCGATGATCGTCGATGGCTTGTGGGATGTGTACAACCAATACCACATGGGCGTCACGGCCGAAAACGTCGCCAAGAAATACGGCATCACGCGGCAAGCGCAAGACGCGCTGGCGCTGGCCAGCCAGCACAAGGCAGTTGCCGCCCAGGAGGCAGGGCGATTCAAGGACGAGATCGTTGCCGTCAACATCCCGCAACGCAAGGGTGACCCGATCGTGTTTGCCGCTGACGAATACCTCAACAAGAAGACCAACGCCGAGGCGTTGGCTGGTTTGCGGCCTGCGTTCGACAAGGCCGGCAGCGTGACTGCCGGCAACGCGTCGGGCATCAACGACGGCGCCGCGGCCGTCATGGTCATGACGGCCAAGAAAGCTGCCGCGCTCGGACTCAAGCCCTTGGGACGCATCGCCAGTTACGCCACCAGTGGCCTTGACCCGGCGCTGATGGGCATGGGTCCGGTGACGGCATCGACCAAGGCACTGGCACGTGCCGGCTGGAAGGCCCAGGACCTCGACCTGCTGGAGATCAACGAAGCCTTTGCCGCGCAGGCCTGCGCCGTGAATCAGGAAATGGGCTGGGATACCAGCAAGGTCAACGTCAATGGCGGCGCCATCGCGATCGGCCATCCGATCGGCGCGTCCGGCTGCCGCATACTGGTCACCTTGCTGCACGAGATGCAGCGGCGCGATGCGAAGAAGGGCATCGCATCGCTGTGCATCGGTGGCGGCATGGGCGTGGCGCTCACGATCGCGCGTTGACCGGTTTCGCGCGCCGGTAATCATTTCAACCAGAGGAGACAACCATGAGTCAGAAAGTAGCTTACGTCACCGGCGGAATGGGCGGCATCGGGACGGCGATCTGCCAGCGCCTGCACAAGGAAGGCTTCACGGTGATCGCCGGTTGCGGCCCGACCCGCGACCATGGCAAATGGATCGCGGAGCAGGCCGCGCTGGGCTACACCTTCCACGCCTCGGTCGGCAACGTCGGCGACTGGGACTCCACGGTGGCGGCGTTTGCCAAGGCCAAGGCGGAACACGGTCCGATCGACGTGCTGGTGAACAACGCCGGCATCACCAAGGACCGCATGTTCCTCAAGATGACACGCGACGACTGGGACGCGGTGATCGAGACCAACCTGAACTCGATGTTCAACGTGACCAAGCAGGTCGTGGCCGACATGGTCGAGAAGGGCTGGGGCCGGATCATCAACATCAGTTCGGTGAATGGCGAAAAAGGCCAGGCCGGCCAGACCAACTACTCGGCGGCCAAGGCCGGCATGCACGGCTTCACAATGGCACTGGCGCAGGAAATGGCGACCAAGGGAGTCACCGTCAACACCGTGAGTCCGGGCTATATCGGAACCGACATGGTGAAGTCGATCCGCGAGGATGTACTGGCCAAGATCGTGGCGACGATTCCGGTCAAACGCCTGGGTGAACCCAGCGAGATCGCGTCCATCATTGCGTGGCTGGCATCCGACGAAGGCGGCTATTCCACCGGTGCCGATTTCTCGGTCAACGGTGGCCTGCATATGGGCTGAGCTTCCAGCGTAGCTGACACAGGCGTGAACCCCGCTGCTGCGGGGTTCCGTCCTTTTCGGCCGACCATGCCCGATCCGTTCCTCGATTTCGTGCTGGGCTTCGAGCAACAGCTGCGACGCGGCGCCGATCTGTCGCACGCCTTGCCGCGCAGCCAGGAACTGCAACCCGCCGCAGCGGACGCGCCGGTTTGCCTGGTGTTTTCACCGCATCCGGATGATGAAGCCATCAGTGGCGCATTGCCATCCCGATTGCGCGGCGAATCCCGCTGGCGGGTGGTCAATGTGGCCGTGACGCTGGGCAGTGACCCGCAGCGCAGGGCCGGCCGCTGGAACGAGCTGACCCGCAGCTGTGCACGATTGGGGTTTGAGCTGATCAGCGCCTCGGGCGAGGCCGCGCAGGGCATGCAGTGCATCGGCCCGCTGACCGCCACGACCCAGCCAACGGTCTGGGCGAACGCCGTGGCGCGGGTGGCGGCATTGCTGCACGCGTATCGCCCCCGGGTCGTGGTCTGTCCCCATGCGCTGGACGGGCATCCCGCGCATATCGGCACCCACCATCTGGTGCGCGACGCGCTGGCCCTGCTCGATCCGGCGCCCGGCCCCCATGTATTGCTGAGCGAATACTGGAACACGCAGCTGCAGCCGGGGCTGATGCTCGCGCTCGAGGCGCCTCAGGTCGCCCAGCTGGTCGCCGCGTTGTGCGAGCACACCGGCGAAGTGTCGCGCAACCCGTACCACCTGACGCTGCCGGCCTGGTTCATCGACGGCGTGCGCCGGGGTGCTGAACGCGTCGGGGTTGCCGGGGCCGTGGCCCCCGATTTCAGTTTTGCTGCCTTGTATGGCTGGCAACGCTGGCGCCAGGGCGAACTGCACCACCAGCCCGCGCGGATCGTGCCTGTGCGCACCTGCGTCGCTGCCTTGTTCGATTGAGCGCCGGGCTGCGCGACGGCAGCCACGTCATTGCAGCGTGACGATCGCCTGTCGCATCGATCAAACAGTTTCGGGATTTTTTGGAATCTGGCGTGCGCGGTGGTAGTAAGCTGTGCGCCATGCATGCCGTGTCCCAGCGCCCTGGCCCCACCAGTCCGGTGAGCCTTCCACCCCCATGATGGATTCGGGCCATGACTATGTGACGCCGAACGAGTTGCGCATCGGCTTGTATGTCGATCTGGAGCTTGGCTGGATGGCACATCCTTTTCCCAAGGGCAGCTTCAAGATCAGTACCCAGCGTCAGATCGAGACCTTGCAGAGCCTGGGCCTCAAGCGGGTACGCTATCTGCCTGCGCGCAGCGATCCGCCGGTACCTGCAATGCCGCAGTCCGAACCCGCCGATGCCGACACGCGGCCTTCGACGCTGGCGACAGGTGCTCCCGGCGCGCAGCCGGCCCCGATCGACCCGATCGACCCGATCGTCGCGCAACGCCAGCGCGATGCCGCGCTGATTGCCGCCCAGCGTGCGAGCCTGGAGCAGTGCGATCGGCAATTCGACGCCGCCATTCGCCGATACCGGCAGGTGATCGAGCGTATGCCCCATGAGCCACTGACCGCAGCGGACCTGTGCCGTCAGCAGGTGGACACCATGGTGGGTGCCATCCTGGCGCAGAGCGAATCGTCGATTCGCCTGTTGTCCGAAACCACCGGCGACCGCGCCTGGATGCACCCGGTCAATGTGACCGTCTTGACGCTGCTGCTGGGCAAGGCACTGGGCATGCAGACGGATGCGCTGCGCGACCTGGGCGTTGCTGCATTCCTGCACGATGTCGGCAAGACCCGTCTGCCGGATCGTGCGCGCCTGGTCGACGCCAGCTTCACACCGGACGAATACCGGCTCTACCAAACCCATGTGGCCCAGGGCGTGGCGCTGGCCCGGCAGATGGAACTGTCCGCCGACGTGCAGCACACGATCGGCCTGCACCACGAAATGATGGATGGCAGCGGCTTTCCGCGCCAGGCACGGGGGCCGGAGATCACCCAGAGCGGCAAGGTACTGGCGTTGGTCAATCGCTACGAGAACATGTGCAATCCGCTGCGGCCGTCGGCCGCGATCACGCCGCATGAAGCCTTGTCGATGATCTTTTCGCAGATGAAGGACAAACACGACATCACCGTGCTGGCCGCCTTCATCCGGATGATGGGCGTGTACCCGCCGGGCTCGGTTGTCCAGCTGGCGGACGGACGGCATGCCCTGGTGGTATCGGTCAACTCGGCGCGGCCGCTCAAGCCGCGGGTGATCGTGCATGATCCCGGCGTGGTGAAGGAGAATGCCTTGATACTGGACCTGGAACATGCGCCCAATGCCGGTATCCGCCGCAGCCTGCGACCGGACCTGCTGCCGCGCGCGGCAGCCGACTACCTTGCGCCCCGCCTGCGCATCTGCTACTTTTTTGAGCAGGCCGCGGATTCGGTACGCGGCGAGGTCGTCGCGTGATACCACGGTCCACCGGTGTCCTGATCGAGGCCCTGATCGAAGCCGTGTGGCTGGTCGATCCGGTCAGCCTGCGTATCGTCTCGGTCAACCAGGCGGCGATCGATCTGGTCGGCCTGTCGCGTGACGACCTGGTGGGACGTGCCGCGATCGAGTTGACCGCGACGCCGCAGGACCAGTACTTCTGGGAAGACGTCGCGGCGGGCCTGAGCCACACGATCCACTCCGAGACCCTCGTGCGCACCGCCGATGGTGTCGCGATCGCCGTGGACCGCAAGGTCAGTCGCATCTGGGTGGACGGCGCAACGCCGCTGTACCTGGTATGCCTGCAGGATCTGCGCCAGCAGCGCCGCACGGAGCACGAGCTCGAACGGCTGGTGGCGCAGTTGCGCGCCACCCTGGAATCGACCGCCGACGGCATCATGGCCAGCGATGCCGACGGCCGGGTGTGCAATTACAACCGGCGATTTGCCGAGTTGTGGGATATCCCCGAAGAACTGATGGTGCGCCGCAACGACCCGGCCCTGTTCGCCCACATGACGGCGGCCGTGGCCGATCCACAAGCGTACGACGCGCGGCTGGCGCAGATCGTGGCATCGCCCTTGCTCGAATCGGAAGACGCGTTGCACATGCGCGACGGGCGCACCATCGAGCGGCGCTCGATGCCGCAGTACCACCGCGGGGAACCCAGCGGACGGGTCTACGCCTTCCGCGACATCACGCAGCAGGTCGATGCGCAGGCCCGTTTGCGGCTGGCAGCCAAGGTGTTCGCGTCCAGCCTGGATGCGATCTTCATCACCGATGCCAACTATCGGTTGCTGGCCGCCAATCCGGGTTGCGAACGGCTGACCGGGTTGACGCAGGCCGCATTGCTGGGCAGCAGCGCAGAGGCGTTTTTCAGCGATCCGCATGACCAGGGGTTTTTCGCGCGGGTGCAGCAGCACCTGCGCACGGACGGGTTCTGGGAAGGCGAAGTCTGGCGCAGCAACGCAAGCCAGCAATTGCAGGCCGTGCAGGTGTCATGGGTGATGGTGCTGGACGACCATCGGCAGCCGATGCACAGCATCTGCTTTTTCAAGGATCTGAGTGAAAAATACGCCGCCCAGCAACGCATCGAGACACTGGCCTACCGCGACGTATTGACGGGCCTGCCCAATCGGCTGCTGCTGACCCAGCGCGTGGACTTTGCGCTGCGCATGGCCGAACGCAACGGAGGGCAGTTCGCGGTCTTCTTTCTCGACCTGGACCGCTTCAAGAACATCAACGACTCGATGGGCCATGCATTCGGCGACCGGGTGCTGGTGGAGGTTGCCGCGCGCATCAAATCCTGCCTGCGCGATGTGGACACCTTGTGCCGGCTGGGCGGCGACGAGTTCGTGGTGTTCCTCCAGCAGGCCGATGCACCTGGGGCGGAGGCCTGTGCCCAGCGCGTGCTGCAGTCCCTGTCGGCGCCGTTCGTGCTCGATGGCATGAACTTTTCGGTGGGATGCAGCATCGGGGCCGCCTTGTATCCGGATGATGGCACGACGCTGGACGAACTGATCCAGCATGCCGATACCGCGATGTACCGCGTCAAGGAACGCGGGCGGGGCAGCTTTCGCTTCTACCAGCCGCAGATGAATGTGGACGTGCTCTCGCGCATCAAGATGGACCACGCGATGCGCCAGGGCATGCAGCAGGGTCGATTCGAGCTGCACTACCAACCGCAGGTGGCGCTGGCCACCGGACGCATCATCGGCGCGGAGGCGTTGGCGCGCTGGAGCGACGCGGAGTTTGGCGACGTTGCCCCTTCGGCATTCATCGTGTTGGCCGAAGAGACCGGGTTCATCACGACCATCGGCAACTGGGTGCTTGAACAGGCGGTGCGGCAGGCCGTGGCTTGGATGCACGCTGGAACCCCGATAACGGTATCGATCAACGTGTCGGCGCTGCAATTCCAGCAGGCCGACTTCGTGGACATGGTGGCTGCTGCCTTGCGCGCCGCCGATCTGCCGCCGGCGCTGCTCGAGATCGAGCTCACCGAGTCGATCCTGGTCCGGGATGCGGACGAAGCCCTGGACCGCTTGCACGCGCTGGCGGCCATCGGGGTGGCGTTGTCGATCGACGACTTCGGTACCGGGTATTCCAGCCTGTCCTATCTGAAGCGATTTCCGATCTCCAAGCTCAAGATCGACCGTTCCTTCATCACCGGCTTGCCGCAGGACGAAAGCGACCGGGCCATCGTCACCGCCACGCTCGGCCTGGCCCGCGCTCTAGGGCTTGCGGTGGTGGCCGAAGGTGTCGAAACGCGCGAGCAACTGGCTTGTCTGCGTGAACTCGATTGCGCGGCGTACCAGGGTTTTCTGTGCGCCGCCGCGCTGCCGGCGCAGCAGTTTGCATTGCTGCTCGCGTCACAGCGCGATGCCGCGTGGGCGCCGGTTCGCGATTAGCCCGCCCGACCCAGCCTGGCGAGGCGCCGCACCAGCAACACTGCCGACGCGCACGCTTGTGCGTTGCCTGCCAGTTTCAACGAAAGACAAAGTACACAGCCAACAGGTACAACACAGCGGCAAACACCCGCTTCAGCGGGACGACCTCCATGCTGTGCGCCAACCGCGCCCCGAGCGGTGCCGTAAGCATGCTGGCGACCGACAAGACCAGGAAGGCTGGCCAGTACAGATAGCCCAGCGCCCCCGCAGGCATGTCGTGCAGGTTCCAACCTGCGAGGGCATAGCCGATCGTGCCGGCAAGGGCAATCGGGAACCCCAGTGCGGCCGACGTCGCCACCGCATTGTGGATCGCGACGTTGCACCAGCTCATGAACGGTACCGAGATGAAAGCGCCACCTGCGCCAACCAGCGCCGACAGGGCCCCGATCAGATTGCCCATGCCGAACATGCCGGCCTTGCCGGGCAAGGTGCGGCCTGGCCGGGTCTTGCGATTGATGAACATCTGCGTGGCCGCAACGACGACGAAGCCGGAAAACACATAGCGCAGCATCCGCGCCGGCATGGCCGCCGCCAGTTGAGAGCCCAGCAGCGACCCCAGAATGATGCCGGGCGCGAGGTAACGCACGATCGACCAGCGCACGGCGCCGCGCTGGTGGTGCGCACGCACCGACGACAACGATGTGAAACAGATCGTGGCCAGCGAGGTGGCCACTGCCATCTTGATGACGTGCTGCGGTGGATAGTCGCGCGCGTTCAGGATGAGTGTCAGGAACGGCACCATCAGAATGCCGCCGCCGATGCCGAGCAGGCCGGCAAGAAAGCCGGTGCCCAGGCCCAGCAGGGCCAATTCGAGCAACAGGTTGAGGGAAAAATCCACGCGCTGAAAAAAGGTGCCTGCAGAGACCACCGAGCCGCATCCTGAACCGGGGTTCAGGTGGGCGAGGTCAGCGTTGGCGTCGGGTTCATCTGACGCGAGATGATCACACCAGCCAGGCGATATTCCAAGCCCGAGCTACGAGAGCATTGGTTCAAGGAATTAAAAGCCCGATGGGCGCTGCAGACACCAGCATTGTAGGCGCTTGTGTCTGCTGCCGACAGCAAAATTGTTCACTGCAGCGTCGGATCAGCAATGCCACCGATCCCTGGCGCTGGCACCACGCCCTGCATGGCATTGCCGTGCAGGGGACCTGCCGCATCGCGGCCACGGCCGATGGTCAAATCAGCTGGCCGTCTTCACCCAGTGCACGGTCGAGCCGGTCCAGCAGTGAGCTGAGCATCATGCCGTCGCCGTTGTCTGTCGCCGACTCCTGCGCCTGTGCGCCGTGACTGGCCGCAGCCGGTTCGGCATCGGCATGCGCACCGAGGTCGAACGCAAGATTCAATGCGGCCAGCACCGCGATGCGGTCGCGTGCGCGCACCTTTCCGGCATCGCGGATCTTGCACATGGCGGTATCGACCCGCTCGACAGCCTCCAGCAAGCGGGCCTCACCGCCGGGCGGACAACCGAGCAGGTAGTTCTGCCCCATGATCTGAACTTCGAGTTGCTTCATGACGCGTCTTTGGTGGTACCGCTCGCGCCAACTTCGGGCAGGCGGTCGAGCAGGGCGTCAACCCGTGCACGAGCGGCTCCCAGCCGCGACTTGAGCGAGTCGCGCTCGTTCGTGAGCGACTCGACCTGGCTGGTGAGAAGCACATTCGTGCGCTGCAGTTCCGCGTGGCGTACCAGCAGGCGTTCAACCCGTTCGGCGATCTGGTCGATTTTTGACTGATGCGACATAAGTGAATGATTGTAGAGTTTGCCGTTCTCCCTTCGCATAAAATCGCCGGGTTGGTGCTCGCAGTGTGGCTCTCATGCTGCAGTTCAACGGGAAGCAGGAGGCCAAGCCGTTACGGCAAGGCTAACCTGCGCTGCCCCCGCAACGGTAAGTGGACGGGCCCTCGGGCCCTATTGCCATCAAGGCCACTGGACGCGCTTCACAGCCAGTCCGGGAAGGCGATGGTTCTTGCGCCACCAGCCCGGATACCGGCCAACAAGGAGGTCGGCTGTTCGCAGTCGGCCATGGCGCCCATTGGCTGTCGGGGACGACGGCACGGGTATTCGCTGGGTTTCTTCTCATGATTCTTTCTATTCCCCCACTGCACCAGGCAGTTCGTCTGCGCGCGCGTGCGCTTGCCCTGCGCGCGGGTGCGCTTGCCTTGACCACGGCCATTGCATCGCCGCTGTCCGCGCAACAAATGCTCCCTTTGGTGACCGTCACGGCGACCCGCTTTGCCGAACCTGCCGCCACGCTGCCATTCGGTGTCAGCGTGATAACGGCCGACCAGATCCGCAGCGCCGGCGCAACCACGGTGAATGACGCGGTCATGAAGCTGTTGGGGGTGGTGGGCCGCCTCGATACATCGGGCGGCAACAACTACGGCCTCGATCTGCGCGGGTTTGGCTCCACGTCGGACAGCAACCAGGTGATCATCGTCGACGGATTGCGCATGAACGAGGGCGACCTGTCCAGCGCCGCCCTGGCGTCGATTCCGATCGCCACGGTGGAGAAGATCGAGGTGCTGCGTGGCACCGGCGCGGTGTTGTACGGCGAGGGCGCCACCGGCGGTGTCATCATCGTCACCACCAAGGCCGGCACCGGCGCGCGGCGCAGCAACAACGCCGAGGTGTATGGGGCAGCAGGGAGCCTGGGACTGCGCGAATCGCGAGCCGCGGCGACGCTGGCGTCCGGCGGCTTTTCGGTTGACGTGGCGGCAAGCGATCGCAACAGCGACGGTCACCGGGTCAACCTCGCATCGGCAACCGATGCGGTCGCCGCCACCGCGCAGTGGAGCAACGACTGGCTGCGACTGGGCGCGCGGGGAGGGCGTGATGCATTTCGCAGCGGGTCGCCCGGTGCGTTGAGCGCAGCACAATACGCTGCCGACCCACGCCAGGCGAATTCGCTGGTCGAATTCGGCGCCGCCCAATCGAACCATTCGGGCCTGTTCGGTGAAGCCTACCTGGGTGCCTGGCAATTGGCGTTCGATGCCAACCAGCGCCGCAAGGACTACGACAGTCTGGCCTTTGCAACGCCGTTCGCCTACCGGGTCGACGCGGCCAATACCAGCGTGCGGGCCCGCCATGCCGGCACTGTGGCAGAACGTCCCAACGTCTTCGTGATCGGGTATGACAACACCCGGTGGGAACGCACCATCATTTCCTCGTTGTTTACGCCAACGGGTACGCAGGCGCGTGCCCGCAGCTCGGCCTGGTACCTGAAGGATGAGCTGACGTTGCCAGCCACCGGTACCCGGCTGTCGGCTGGGTACCGCCAGGAAGACCTGCACAAATCGGAAGCCGCCTCGGGCAGCACGCTCGGCCAGCAGCAACACGCCTGGGAACTCGGTGTGAGCCAGTCCCTGGGCGCCGAGGTCACGGCCTATGCGCGGCTGGGGCGCAGCTTCCGGCTTGCCAACGTCGACGAGTTCTCGTTCACCAACCCGGGTGCTCCGTTGCAGGCCCAGACTTCGCG
Source organism: uncultured Rhodoferax sp. (assembly GCA_964558425.1). GTDB lineage: Bacteria > Pseudomonadota > Gammaproteobacteria > Burkholderiales > Burkholderiaceae_C > CAISIP01. Next base: position 21,551 of record CAZLDV010000018.1, read on the forward strand.
CGACACCGAGCTGGGCGCCCGTTGGCGCCGGGGTCCGTCTGCGCTGGAGCTGCGTTGGTACCGCAGCGCGCTGCGCAACGAAATCGGCTACGACCCGGCTGGCAACGGGCCCTTCGGGCCGTTTGGTGCGAATGTGAACTTCGACCCGACCCTGCGCCAGGGTCTGGAACTGGAGGCCACCCATGCCGTCAGCAGCACGCTCGATCTGCGCGTGAACGCGGCGCTGCGCCAGGCGCGCTTCACGGCGGGCCCGTATGACGGCAACACCCTGATGCTGGTGCCCCGGCGCACGCTGGCGGTACGCGCCGACTGGCGTCCGGCTGCCGGGCACGCGATCAGCGGTGGCGTGGCATGGGTCTCGGGCCAGAGCGCAGACTTCCTCAACACCTGCACCATCCCGGGCTTCGCCACTGCCGATCTGCGCTATGCCTTCAGCTGGCGCAATGCCGAGCTCGCGCTGGGTATCGCGAACCTGACCGACCGCAAGTACTACACGCAGGCCTTCGGCTGCACCGCGACGGGCGTACCAACGTCGATCTACCCCGAGGCCGGTCGTACCTTCACGGCCTCGGTCCTCTACCGCTTCTGACCATGGCCTCCGATGCTGCCGTTCTCTGGGGGCCCGGGCCACGGCACAGCGTGCGCCTGCGCCTGGAGACGGGTTTGCGAACCGGATCTGCACGCCTGCCTTGACACCATGATTGCCGCATCTGCACCAACCCCGGCGCCCGGCCTGGCGTCAGCGCTGCGGCGCCACGCCCGCTGGTTGTGGCTGTGCATGTGGGTATGGGCCTGTCCCGCCGCCCATGCGTTGCAGATCATCGATGACCGCGGCGTGCAGGTCACGATCCGCCACAGTCCGGCGCGCATCGTCAGCATCCTGCCCTCGCTCACGGAGATGGTGTGCCAGCTCGGCGAGTGCCAACGGCTGGTGGGTGTCGACCGCTACTCCAATTTCCCGCAGTCGGTGCGCTTGTTGCCACGGGTGGGGGGCGGGCTGGACCCCAGTGTCGAAGCCATCGTCGCGCTGCGCCCCGATGTCGTGCTGCTGGCCACCTCGTCGCCGGTCGCAGCCCGGCTGGAGTCGCTGGGGCTGGTCGTGCTGGCGCTCGAACCCAAGCGCTACGCCGATGTGCATCGGGTGCTGGAGCAGGTGGCGCGCGTGTTGGACGTGCCAGGCGCGCAGCAGTTGTGGCGCCAGATCGAAGCCGGTGTCGACGCAGCGGCCCGATCGCTGCCACCCTCCGTGCGCGGCAAGCGGATCTATTTCGAGGTCAATGGCGCACCGTACGCGGCTGGCACTGCGTCCTTCATCGGCGAGACCCTGCAACGGCTGGGACTGCGCAACATCGTGCCGGCCGAACTCGGGCCGTTCCCGAAGATCAATCCGGAGTTCGTCGTGCGTGCCGATCCCGACCTGATCATGGTCGGTGATGCGACCTACGCCGGCATGGCCCAGCGCCCGGGTTGGTCTTCGATGCGTGCCATCGTCCAGAACCGGGTCTGTGTGTTCGACCCCTCCGAGTCCGACATCATGGTGCGCGCCGGACCCCGTATTGCCGAAGCGGCAAGCGCCATGGCGCGCTGCCTGTTGCGCCACCTGCCATGATGCTGGTGCACGACCAAGCCTTGCGCCGACAGGTCCGCCTGCCGGGCCGGGTTGCGGCCATCCTGCTGCTCGGATCGTGCCTGCTGCTGCTGCTGGGCGCCAGCATCGGCAGCACCGGTGTCGAAAGCCTGTTCGACATGCGCAACGATCCGGTGGCGCTGCAGATCGTGCGCGACATCCGGGCCCCGCGCGCGATCGGCGCCTGGCTGGCGGGTGCCTTGCTCGGGCTGGCGGGCGCCATAGCGCAAGGGCTGTTCCGCAATCCGCTGGCCGATCCCTACCTGTTGGGCAGTGCGTCGGGCGCCTCCTTTGGCGTGGCCGTGGCGCTGCTGGTGCTGGGCGCGACACCGCAGGCGGACGCCTGGTTGCCCCGACTGGGCCTGACCGGCGCCGCGTTTGTCGGAGCCACCGCGGCCGTGCTGTTGACCCTGATGCTGGCGCGCGGCGTGCAGCAGACGATGCGGCTGCTGCTCGCCGGCGTGGTGGTCGGTGTCGTGCTCGGCGCGCTCGGTTCGCTGGTGATGATGCTGCAACCGACCGTCATGTTGTCGATGCAGGCTTTCATGCTGGGCAGCACGGCCTATGTCGGCTGGTCGGCCTGCGCGGTGATGGCGCTGGTGTGGCTGGGCTGCGCGCCCCTGGCAAGCGCGCTCAGCCGCGTGCTCGACGGGCTCGCATTGGGCGAAGCCACCGCCAGCAGTCTGGGCCTGCCGTTGCCGCGGGTGCGCGGCATTCTGGTGGCCACGCTCGCGCTGGCCACCGGTGCCGCGGTGGCGCAGACCGGGCTGATCGCCTTTGTCGGGTTGGCCGCGCCGCACCTGGTGCGATCGATGGTGCGCACCACGCACCGGAAATTCCTCTGGTTGTCCAGCCTGATGGGCGGGGCCCTGTTGCTGGCCGCCGACACGCTGGCGCGCTGGCTGATCGCGCCGCAGGAGTTGCCGGTGGGCGTGTTGACAGCCGTGCTCGGTGGCGGCTACCTGTTGTGGCTGATGCATCGGCGCGGCACGCCCGGCATGCCATGATGCCAGTCATGAACGCGCCCTGTGCGCTGCAGGCACGCAACGTCCACGCGCGACTGGGACAGCTGCCGGTGCTCCATGGCATCGACATCGATCTGCCGCAGGGGCGCTGGACCAGTGTGGTCGGACCCAACGGCGCCGGCAAATCGACCTTGCTCAAGGTACTGGCGCAACTCACACCGCACACCGGCGAGGTTCGCCTGCTGGGCCATCCGATGTCTGCCCTGCCGGCGCGCGAACGGGCAAGACGCCTGGCCTGGCTGGGCCAGAACGAGTCCAGTGGCGACGATCTGAGTGTCTGGGACGTCGCCATGCTCGGCCGCCTGCCGCACCAGGACTGGCTGGCCGGGCCGAGTCCGGCGGACGCCGCGGTGGTGGAGCAGGCCTTGCGCGCCACTCAGGCATGGGACTGGCGTGCACGCGCGCTCGGCCAGTTGTCGGGCGGCGAGCGCCAGCGCGTGCTGCTGGCCCGTGCATTGGCTGTCCAGGCCGATGTGTTGTTGATGGACGAGCCGCTGGCCAACCTGGATCCGCCCCACCAGTCCGACTGGCTGCGTGTGGTGCGCCAGTTGCTGGCGCAGGGCCGTACCGTGGTCAGCGTGCTGCACGAGATCTCGTTCGCGCTGCATGCCGACGACATGCTGATCGTGGCCCGGGGACGCGTGGTACATCAGGGCCCGTGCGGCGACCCGGCCACGCATCGCCAGCTCGAACAGGTATTCGACCAGCGCATCGCCATCGTGCCGGTGTCCGGGCAATGGGTTGCGTTGGCCCGCGACGAAGGCCGATGACCGTGCAAACCGACCACAGGCATGCCAGAGCGGTGATGGTGCTGGGCACCAGCAGCGGCGCCGGCAAGAGTTGGCTGACCACCGCCTTGTGCCGCTGGTATGCGCGCCAGGGCCTGCGGGTTGCGCCGTTCAAGGCCCAGAACATGAGCAACAACGCACGCGTCGTTGCCTCGGCCGGTAGCGCCGCGCCGGCTGGCGAAATTGGCAGTGCGCAGTATTTCCAGGCGCTGGCAGCGCGGGCGATTCCCGATGTGCGGATGAATCCGGTGTTGCTCAAGCCTGAACACGACACGCACAGCCAGGTCGTGCTGATGGGGCAGGTCGACCCGGCGCTGGGGGCCATGCCCTGGCGCGACCGCAGCGCGCGGCTCTGGCCGGTGGTCGCAGGCGCGCTCGATGCGCTGATGGCAAGCCACGATGTGGTCGTGATCGAAGGCGCCGGCTCACCGGCGGAGATCAACCTCGGCGATGTCGACATCGTCAACCTGCGGGTGGCGGCCCACGCCGACGCCGCCTGTCTGCTGGTGTGCGACATCGATCGTGGTGGCGCGTTTGCACACCTGTTTGGCACCTGGGCGCTGTTGCCGCCGCTTGATCGCGCGCGCATCCGGGGCTTCGTGCTGAACAAGTTCCGCGGCGATCCGGCATTGCTTGCTCCCGGGCCGCGGCAACTGCAGGACCTCACCGGCGTGCCCACGCTGGCCACCTTGCCGATGTGGCGCGACCATGGCCTGCCAGAAGAGGATTCCCTGGTCGTCGAAGGCCCATCGGCCGCGGGAGCGGTGCGGCTGCGGGTGGCCGTGATCGCGCTGCCCCATATCAGCAACCATGACGAATTCGCACCGCTGCGGCAGGTGCCGGGGCTGCGTCTGCAATGGGTCCGTACGCCGGTCCAGCTCGACGGCTGGGGCCCACAGGACTGGATCATTCTTCCAGGCTCCAAATCGACCAGCGCGGACCTGGCCTGGTTGCGCCGCCAGGGGCTCGATCGCACGGTGGCCGACCACGCGGCGCGCGGCGGGGCGGTGCTGGGCATCTGCGCCGGCTTGCAGATGCTCGGCGAGGCGCTGATCGACCTGCACGCCATCGACGGCAACGGGCCAGGCCTGGGTCTGTTGCCCCTGGTCACCCGCTTTGCGCAGGACAAGACCGTGCAGCGGACACAGGCGACTTTTGGCAGCGTGACCGGCGTCTGGCGGGCCTTGTCAGGCCTGGCGGTGCAGGGCTATGAAATCCACCACGGCCAGACCGCGGAGCATCCGGCCATGGCCCCATCCGGTCAGCATGCGTACCCGGTGATGGGGCAGGCTCTGGCGTGGCAGCACGCCGCGGGCAATGTGTTGGGCCTGTACCTGCACGGATTGTTCGAGAACAGCAGCGTCATGCAGGCATTGTTTGGCGTCGATGCGCCGGTACTCGACGCGGTTTTCGATGGTCTGGCCGACCAGGTCGACCGGCATTTCGCCGCCGGTGTGCTGGCAGCCTTGATCGCCGATCCGCTCGGCTGATCCGGTCAGCCGACGACCACCTGGTCGCGGCCCCGCTCCTTGGCCCGGTACATCGCGTCGTCCGCCCGGGCCATCAGCGCATCGACCGAGTCGTCGCGCGCGCGGTTGGTGGTGACGCCAATGCTGACCGTGAACTTCCCGGGGGTCTGCAAATCGCGCACCTTGGCCCGGATACGCTCGGCAACGACTCGGGCCACTTCAATCGGCGTTTCCGGCAACACGACGACGAATTCTTCACCACCGAGCCGGCCGATCGCATCGGCGCTGCGCAACAGGGTGGTGACGGCGGACACGAACTGCACCAATACGCGGTCGCCCGCCTGATGGCCGAAATTGTCGTTGATGGCCTTGAAATGGTCGATATCGATCAGCAGGATCGACATCGCGCGCCCGTGGCGGTTGCAGCGCTCGAGCTCGAGCTGGCAGACTTCGGTCAGATTGCGCCGGGTCAGCGCATTGGTCAACGAATCGTGCGATGCGAGATGTTCAAATTCCGCGCGTACCCGGTCGGTTGCCATCAGCACCAGGCTGATCGCGCTGAGCAGCATCAGGAACGGATAGCTGATCATGTAGACCAGGTTTTGCGGCGTCGTGTCCAGAATACCGGTTCCAGTGGGAAGCAGCCAGGCGGTGGCGAACCGCAACGCCTGGCTCGAAACCGCGCAGACCAGGATCAGCGCCGCAAAACGGTAGGCAAAACTGCGACTGCCATGGCGCAGAATCAACCATGCATGAGCGGAAAACACCCAGGTCATGACGCCGATCGAGATCATCAGGCGAGGGGTGTAGCGCGGGTCCATCACGGTGAACCAGGCTGACACCAGCGTCAACGCGCAGATGACGAACAACCGGGGCGCGAGCCGGGTCCTGCGACCGAAGAACTGCTCGGAGCCGAAGTACTGGAAGTAGACGCCGCAAAAGATCAGCAGGTTCGCCAGCGTGATCGACACCAGATCGTGCGACAGTCCGCGGGTGGCCGCGCTCAGGCCGGCCATGAACAACAGGGCAGTGCCCGCCGTCCAGTAGCGCAATCCCTTGACCGATGGCGGGTAATTGCGCTGCAGGAAATACAGCACGATCGCCATCAGGCCACCCATGACGCCGGTCAGGAGAACAATCGTGCGGGGATCGACAAAAGAAACGGGTGAACCGGTGCCCATGGATTGATTATGACGGGCGGCGGGAGCGCAAACTAAGGCGCGACTCGCGTCGGTCTTGGCGGTGCCAGGGCAGTTGTTGCGTCGGTGGCGTGGGCAGCCCGATAGTCGCAGAATTGCCGCACCGCGCAGCGCTGGCATTGCGGTTGCCGGGCCAGGCAGACATAGCGACCATGCAGGATCAGCCAGTGGTGCGCATTCACCAGATAGCGGGCGGGAACCCGCTGCATCAGCGCGCGTTCGACTTCGAGCGGGGTCTTTCCGGGCGCCAGCCCGGTCCGGTTGCCCACACGGAACAGGTGCGTGTCGACCGCGATCGTGGGTTCGCCGAACGCCACATTCAGGATCACGTTGGCGGTCTTGCGTCCGACACCGGGCAACGCTTCCAGTGCATCGCGCGTGCGTGGCACCTCGCCGCCATGTCGCTCCATCAGCATCGTGCAGGTCTGCATCAGATGGCGTGCCTTGCTGCGATACAGCCCGATGGTGCGGATCTGCTCCTCCAGCGCCTGCAGGCCAAGATCGCGCATTTTCCGCGGGCTATTGGCGATCAGAAACAAGCGCCGGGTCGCCTTGTTGACGCCGGCATCGGTGGCCTGCGCGCTGAGCAGCACCGCCACCAGCAGTTCGAACACGCTGGTGTACTCCAGTTCCGTCACCGGCATCGGATTGGCCGCCTGCAGGGTGCGGAAAAAGCCCTCGATGGCGTCGGCGTCCATGCAGCTTCGGTCTCGCGCGTTCTCAGGCCAGCTGGCGCAATTCGCGCATCGCCACCGACACCGGTGCCAGATCCGCGGCCTGGGTCGCCACCAGCGCCAACAATTTGTTGAGCCGGCGGATCGGGCCATCCTGGCGCTGGCGCCAATCCGACAGTGCCTCCTTGCGCGACAGCAGGCCCTGCGTGATCTGGCTGGCGATCGAGTACACGTCATCGCGCGCGCTGCCGCGGGCCTGGGTCTGCCACAAGGTGTCGGTCGGCAGGCGGTTGATCTCGGTACGCCAGGACGTCAGGCCGAGTTCGGCATCGACGTCGAAATACGTGCGCGCCGCCAACGCGAGCGTGGTATCGGCGGTTTGCGCCAGATTGACCAGGTCGAGCGCGGGGAAGATGAATTCCAGCGCGCTCAGATCATGTGCCAGTGCCGCTTCAACGCCGGCTTCGCAGAGTCTGGAAGATGCTGCCTGCCAGTTCGCACGTGCGCCCTCGGGCAGCCAGTCGTCGAGGTGGGCCCGCAGTGTCGTGGCGGCGGGCTGGTAGCGGCTGATCAGCTGCGGCAGGTCGGTGTCATCGCCGCGCGCGCGCAGCATCCAGCGCGATGCACGCTGTGCGATCGCGGTCAGTTTGCCCAGCAGATCGAGTTGCAATTGCGCCGATACCTTGTAGTCGAGCGCATCGATCTGGTCCCACATCCGCTCCAGGTCGAACACTTCCCGTGCCAGCGTGAAGGCGCGCACCACGTCGGCCGCACTGGCCACCGATTCGGTGGCCAGATAGCTGACGAAGGTGGCGCCGGTACGGTTGAGCAAGGTATTGGTGACGTAGGTGGCGATGATTTCGCGCTTGAGCGGATGGCTGTCGATCGCGCTGGCGAACCGCTCGCTCAGCACCTTGGGAAAATAGGCCTTGAGGGCGCCGGTGAAGTAGGGGTCGTCCGGCAGGTTGCTGGCCAGCAGGTCGTCGAACACCGACATCTTCGCGTAGGCCAGCACGACCGCTCCTTCCGGTGCCGTCAAGCCCTGCTTGCGGGCCCGGCGCTGGGCGATGTCCTGGTCATCGGGCAGGTATTCGATGGCTCGGTTCAGCCGGCCCGCGTCTTCGAGCGATTGCATCAGCCGCTGTTGACCATCGAGCAGGTAGACCGGCCTGTGCGCGGCGATCTCCAGGGCCTGCGTCTGGTAGTAGTTGTCCTGCAGCACCAACTCGCCGACCTCGTCGGTCATGGACGCCAGCAGCACGTTGCGCTGCTTGAGCGTCAGGTCTCCGGCTTCGACCAGCTGACCCAGCAAGACCTTGATGTTGACCTCGTGGTCGGAGCAATCCACGCCCGCCGAGTTGTCGATCGCGTCGGTATACACCAGGCCACCACTTTGCGCGTATTCGATCCGCCCGCGTTGCGTGGCGCCCAGATTGCCGCCCTCGACCAGCACCTTGCAGCGCAGATCCCTGCCGTCGACCCGGAATGCATCGCCGGCCTTGTCGCCGACCTGGGCATGCGACTCCTGGCTCGATTTGACATAGGTGCCGATGCCACCGTTGTAGAGCAGATCGACCGGCGCGCGCAATACCGCATGCAGCAGTTCGCTGGGCGTCATCTCGGTGGCATCGGTGCCCAGCACCGCGCGTGCCTGCGGGCTGAGCCGGATGGACTTTGCGCTGCGCGGATAGACGCCACCGCCCGGCGAAATCAAGGCCTTGTCGTAGTCATCCCAGCTCGAGCGCGGCAGCTCGAACAGGCGCTTTCTCTCCTGCCATGACCGTTCCGTGTCGGGCTCCGGATCGATGAAGATATGCCGATGGTCGAATGCGAGTTGCAGCCGGATCTTGCGCGACAGCAACATGCCGTTGCCGAACACGTCGCCCGACATGTCTCCGATGCCGGCCACCGAGAATTCCGTGGTCTGGGTGTTGATTCCCAGTGCACGGAAATGGCGCTTGACGGACTCCCACGCACCGCGCGCGGTGATGCCCATCTTCTTGTGGTCATAGCCGACCGAGCCACCGGAGGCAAAGGCGTCGCCGAGCCAGAAGCCGTATTCGGCGGACACGGCATTGGCATAGTCGGAAAAGGTGGCCGTGCCCTTGTCCGCGGCGACCACCAGATACGGATCGTCCTCGTCGTGCCGAACCACCTGCTTCGGCGGCACCAGCACACCCTTGACCATGTTGTCGGTGATGTCCAGCAGACCGGACAGGAACATCCGGTAGCAGGCAATGCCCTCGGCCATCAAGGCTTCACGGTCGCCGGCCGAAGGCGGCTTCTTGAGCACGAAGCCGCCCTTGGAGCCGACCGGAACGATCACCGTGTTCTTCACCTGCTGCGCCTTGACCAGTCCGAGTACCTCGGTGCGGAAGTCCTCGCGGCGATCCGACCAGCGCAGACCGCCGCGGGCGACCTTGCCGCCGCGCAGGTGCACCCCCTCGAACCGCGGCGCATAGACCCAGATCTCGAACGCCGGCTTGGGTTCGGGGACGCCCGGCAATTTGCGCGGCTTGAGTTTGAAGGACAGGTAGGGCTTGTGTTCGCCCGACGGCAGTCGCTGCCAGGCGTTGGTGCGCGCGGTGGCCCGGATGCTGGCGTAGAACTGGCGCAAGATGCGGTCATCGTCCAGGCTGGCGACCTCGGACAGACTGGCTTCGAGTTTCTGGTGAAGCGCCTCCTGCAGCGTCTCACGATCGCCCGCGAGGTGCGGATCAAAGCGTGTCTGGAACAGGGCGATGATGTCCTGCGCGATCGGCGCATGGCGGATCAGCGCATCTTCGATATACGCCTGGCTGAAGGCGAAACCCAGTTGCTTGAAGTACCGGGTATAGGCCCGCAGCACGCTGATCTGGCGTGCGTCCAGCGCGCTGGTCAGCACCAGCTTGTTCAGATTGTCGGTTTCGACCTCGCCTCGCCACACCTGCACGAACAGCGGTTCGAACCGGCTCTTGATGGTCGACAGCTCGGTGCCCGGGGGCATCAGCAAACCGATGTCATGGATCCACAGGTCATCGCTGCCGATGTCGTAAGGGTGCTCGTCGAGCACCCGGGCGCCCATATGTTCGAGCAAGGGCAAGGAGTCCGACAACGCGACCTTGGCCGTGTTGTAGATCTTGAAACGCAGCACATCGAGCGGTGCGTTCAACGGCCGGTACAGGCGCACGATCAGCGGTGTTTCGCTGGACAGCGCGACCAGGTTGGCGGCGTCCTCGGCCGCGACCGCGGCGGAGAAATGCTCCCGGTAGGCGGTGGGAAACGCGCCGGCAAAGCGGCTGGCCAACAGCAAGCCCTGGCCCTCGCCATGGGTGCGCAGCAACTCGGCGCTGCATTCGTCTTCCCAGCGCTGGGTGAGCTTCTCGATCCGGGACTCCAGGGCAGCCAGGTTGACCGAGGCCGGCGCGCGGCCTCTGGCCCTGACCAGATAGTGGATGCGCGCCAGCGGGCTGTCGGTCAGCATCGGCGTGAACTCCAGCGATTCGCCGTCGAGCGCCGCCATCAGTTCGGCGCCGATCTTGACCCGCAGTTCGGTGTTGTAGCGGTCCCGCGGGACGAATACCTGGACCGAGGTGAAGCGCCCGAACGGGTCGCGGCGCAGGAACAGCCGGGTGCGCTGGCGCTCCTGCAGCCGCAGGATGCCGATGGCGTGGTCAGCCAGCGTGTCGGCATCGATCTGGAACAATTCGTCGCGTGGATAGACCGCCAGAATCGACTGCAGCGACTTGGCGGCATGGCTGCCGGGAACGACCGCGGCGCGTTCCATGACGCGGGCTGCACGCTGGCGTACCTGGGGGATGTCCTCGATGGAGGCCGCATAGGCCGCGGAGGTGTACAGGCCCAGAAAGCGCGTCTCGCCGACCACCGCGCCTTGCGCATCGAAACGCTTCACTGCGATGTAGTCCAGCCAGGCCGGGCGATGGACCGTCGAGCGTGTCATGGCCTTGATCACCAGCACCAGTTCGTCGGTATCGATCAGCGCGACCGCCTCCGGCGGCAGGCGGGTCACCGTGGTCCGCACCGGTCCGCGCAGGATGCCCAGCCCGGAGTCCGCACGGGCGATCAGCGAGGCCTCGTCACCGCTGCGCTGCAGGTCATAGTCGCGCGCGCCCAGGAACGTGAAATGGCGGTCTTCGAGCCAACGCAGGAACGCGATGCCTTCCTGTCGGCTGGCATCGGACAAATGCGCTACCGCGGCTTGCGCGCAGACCGCGTCGAGCCGCGCCAGCATCGCATGCCAATCCTGCACCGCGGCGTTCACGTCGCCCAGCACCCGCTCGAGTTCGCGTGCAAGCGCAGCGCGGTCGGCATCCGAAACGATACGGTCACATTCGACCAGGATCAACGACTCCACCGTGGCGGCCTTGCGGTGGGCGCCGTCCGCTGGCACACGCCGGATCTGGATCGCCAGGCCCTTGTCGTTGCGGGTGATCGCCATCAGCGGATGCACGATCCAGTGGGCGGTGCGCCCGCTGCGATTGACCGCCATCGTGACCGAATCGACCAGGAACGGCATGTCGGCGTGCACGATCTGGATCACGCTGTGGTCGCTGACGAACCCGTCTTCGGCCAGGGTCGGATTGAAGACCCGGATGCGCGCCGTGTCGGGTGCGCGAGGCGCTTCCAGCAGCCGCCAATGCGCGTTGGCAATCGCAAACAGCGTTGGCGGTCCGCGGGCGGCGATTTCGGCCGGATCGGCGCTGTCGAAATAGGCCGCCACGAACTCGGCCATGTGGGCCATGGTCGCGCCGCTGTGGGCCTGCGCATAGGTGATCAACTCCGCCAGCGCGTTGGGACTCATGTCTGCTCCTTGATGTGTACCAGCCTTGTCAGCGGGGCGTGCGCCTGCAGGGGTTCAGGCAGTGCCTGCGATGGTGATGAAACCGGCGGTGTCGGGAAAGCTCGACTTCATCCATCCGTATTTCAGCGCCAATGCGTTCATCACCGGCACCGGCAGGCTTTCAATCGTGGTGGCGTCGGCATCGGGCTGGTCTGCCAGCAGACTGGCCAGGTGGACCACGCCGGCCAGGGGTGCGATCGGTTGCTCGGTCATGGGTGCCGAAGCCAGCAGCAGCGCGTGGACGAAGTCCGCCGGAAAGTTCCACCGTCGGGCCAGCTCGGCGGTGACCTCGGCTTCGTCAAAGCCGACAGCCTCGCGCTCGCGTGTCCAGCGCTGGCCGGGCGCACACGGCAATTGCTCGATCAGCGCTACCGCTTGCGGCTGGGCCCGCGCGATGATCAGCTCGCCCAGACGCACCATCAGCCCGAGCAGCCAGGCTTGATGGCGGTCCACGTCCAGACGGTCATCGAGCCCGCTGGCGAGCCACTGTGCATACCCTGCGCAATCGGTGCTGTAGCGCCAGAAGTCGGTGCTGTCGATGCCATCGGGCATGGAGAACGCATTGTGCAGGCAGGCCGACAGCGCCAGCGCGCGGATACGTGACAGCCCCACCAGCTTGACCGCATGCTCCAGGTTGTCCACCTTGCGCGAGAGCCCGAATGCAGCGCTGTTGGCCAGTGCCAGCAATTTGGCGCTGAGCGCAGGGTCCTGGGCGATCAGTGCACGGATGGTGTCCAGGGTGGTCTTTGGCGCATCCAGCGTGCTGATCAGCGCCAGGCCGACCTCGGGCATGACCGGCAGGGCAATGGACTTCATCAGATCGGCGATATCGGACATGGGCACTCCTGTGGCGTATCTGCGCCGGCTCGGCGGACCGCGCCCTGCCATTTTGACCGATTCGCGCAATGGCGCCGGTATTGCCACAATAGCGGCTTCCTACCTTCATCGATCCATGCCATGCAATTCGCCACCCGACTAGAGAATGTCGAAACTTCGGCCATCCGGGAACTGTTCAAACTGCTCGGAAAACCGGGCATCATCAGTTTTGCCGGAGGTTTCCCCGACCCCGACTTGTTCGATGTCGAAGGCATCCGCGCATCGTCCGACGCCGTGCTCGCCAGCCAACCCGGCCCGGTGCTGCAGTACGGAGCGACCGAGGGCTACGGGCCGCTGCGCGAGGCCTTGTCCGGCTTCATGGCGGCCAAGGGCGCCCAGGTGACCTCCGACGGCCTGATCGTGACGACCGGCAGCCAGCAGGCACTGGACCTGATCGGCAAGACCATGATCTCGCCCGGGGACAAGGTGATCGTCGAGGCGCCGACCTTCCTGGCGACGATCCAGTGCTTCCGGCTGTATGGCGCGGATGTGATCGGCGCTCCGATCGACGCCGACGGCGTGCGGGTCGACGTGCTGGAGCAATTGATACGGGAACACAAGCCCAGGCTGGTCTACCTGATACCGACCTTCGGCAATCCGAGCGGAGCCACGCTGAGCCTGGAGCGGCGCAAGCGCGTGCTCGAGATTGCAGCGCGCACCGGCACCCTGGTGGTCGAAGACGACCCGTATGGTGAACTCTATTTCGGCGCGCCGCCGCCTCCGAGCCTGCTGGCCCTGAGCGCGTCTGTTCCCGGCAGCCGCGAATGGCTGGCCCACTGCGGCAGCTTCAGCAAGATCCTGAGCCCGGGCCTGCGCGTGGGCTGGTTGATCGCGCCACCCGCGTTGTTGTCGCGCGCAACCATGTGCAAGCAGTTCAGCGACGCCCATACCAGCAACCTGACGCAGGCGATCGCAGCGCATTACCTGGGGCTTGATCGTCTGGGGTCGACCCTCGATGTGGTGCGCCGCACCTATGCGCAGCGTGCCCAGCGGATGGCACAGTGCCTGCGCAAGGAACTCGGCGACGCCATCACCTTCAACGAACCGCACGGCGGCATGTTCTTCTGGGCGCGCCTGACGGGGGACCGTGATGCTGGCGCATTTGCCAAACGGGCCATCGACAGGCTGGTGGCATTTGTTCCCGGCGCGCCGTTTTTCCCGCAGTTGCCCGATCGCTCCAGTTTGCGCCTGAGTTTTGCCACCGCGGACCTGGCCAGGATCGAAGAAGGCATCGCGCGACTGGGGCAGGCCCTGTAGGGCGCATGGGCCATGGAGCCGGGAACCCGCCTGTCCAAGACCGCCGCAGGGCGCGACGAGATCAACCATCGCAGCCCGCGCCTGACCGCGACCGAGCGGCGCCTGCTGATCCTGGTCGACGGCCGCAAGACGGTCAATGAACTCGGGGCTTTCGCCCGCGTGGGCGAACTGGAGCCTGCGCTGGCGCATCTGATCGCGCTGGGCCTGGTGGCGGCGGACGGCGTGCCGATGGTGCTCGAAGCGGCCGTCGCGCCGGGCTTCTCGGCTCCGGTCCCGCTGGAGCCGGCGCGCCCGGCCACCGACACGCAGGCCTTCGAGCAGGCGCGAACCGAGGTGGCTCGCTTTGTACACAACCGGCTCGGTGAACAGGCCGAACCGATCTGCGAAGCCATCCACCGCTGCCGCAATCCGCAGGAGTTGCGCGCCTTGTTGCGGGGCATCGAGGTATTCATCGGCCAGCGGCTGGACCCGCAGACCACCCAGGCGTTTGCGCGGCATTTCGGATCCTTGCTGTTGTAGCCATGGGTGCGGTCGGTGGCGCTGGAGGGGGTGTGGTAAAAATGGGCGAATTCTGGTTCGTTCCACCGCCAGCGTCGATGGGACGGCAAGGCCGAGGCTGGCGAGTCGGCGCACAATCGGGACTGCTGGTCGATCGCAGCTGCATGCGCCAGTCGGATCGGGCAAGACATTGCCACGGCACAGGGAGGAAGCATGAACATGATGAAACGGCTGTTCGGGGCGCAGGCTGAGCCCGGAATCGACGGCAGCGAACCAACGATGCTCGCGCACGGCGATGCAACACAGGACTTTGCAGCCCAACTGCCGACGCGGCGCGAGCTGTTGCGGGTGCGTACCCGCAATACCCTGCGCCTGTGCGGCATTCCGGAGCACTGGGTCGAATCGCAGGTGTTGCTGGAACCCGAGGGTGGGCGCACATTCCTGCATCTGCGCCTGGTCGTGCGGAACTGGGACGAACGGCTGCTGCGTTATGCCGTTGCGTTCCAGACCCAGCTGATGCGCGAGATTGAACGCATTGACCCGCAGGCACGCGAATGGTTGCTCAGCATCGTCTGGCAATTCCCGCACGATCTGGCGTGCCCGTATCCGGAGCTGCCTCAGCCGTCCGCCTGGCTCGATCTCGAACCCGCTCCGGCCCAAGCCGACGATCTGCAAGCCGATCTGGCGCAGCTGCTCGCCGTGCGCGATGCCGACATGGCGCGGCCGCAGGGCCCAGAGGGTTTGACCGGCAGGTGAGTCTCTAGCGCGAAAGGGCAGCCCATGGACCCCGTTCAGACCAGCAGCTTGCGCTGCATCGCCTTGGTGGGCCATGGCGCCGCGGGCAAGACGACGCTGGCCGAAGCCTTGTTGCATGCCAGCGGCGCCATCGCCAGTCGCGGGTCGGTCGACAAGGGCAACACCGTCTGCGATTTCGATGCCCAGGAAAAGGAATGGGGCCATTCGCTGCAATCGGCGCTGGTGCGCCTTGCGTGGCAACAGGCCCACCTGCGGCTGATCGACACACCCGGTTTTCCCGATTTTGCAGGCCAGGCCATCGGCGCTCTGGCCGGCGCCGACACCGCACTGGTGGTGGTCAATGCGCAGACCGGGATCGAACCGGCGACCGAACGCATGATGCAATTGGCCGGGTCACGGGGCTTGTGCCGCATGATCGTCGTCAACAAGATCGACACCGACAACCTGGATCTGCCGGCGTTGGTGGCCAGTTTGCGCGAACGCTTCGGCCGCGCCTGCATGGTGCTCGATCTGCCCAGTGCCGACCGCAGCGCCGTGCTCGAATTGCTGGAGCATGACGCGGGCGACAGCGATGTCGCGCCGGTGGCCGACGCGCACCGGGCACTGATCGATCAGATCGTCGAGGAAGACGAAAGCCTGCTGGCGCGTTACCTCGATGACGGCGCAGACCCATCGCCCCAGGAGTTGCACGCGCCGTTCGAAAGGGCTTTGCGCCAAGGGCACCTGATCCCGATCCTGTTCGTGTCGGCGCGCACCGGCGCCGGCATTCCCCAACTGCTCGACGTACTGGCGCAACTGGCGCCCAATCCCACGGAAGGCAATGCGCCACCGTTTTTCCGCAACCGCCCCGGCGACGAGCGACATCAGCGGTTCCACGCCGAATCGGACCCCGACAAACATGTGCTGGCCCATGTGTTCAAGGTGATCAGCGATCCCTTCATCGGCAAGATGGGTGTGTTCCGGGTGCATCAGGGCACGGTGCGCAAGGACGCGCAGCTGTTTGCCGGTGACAGCCGGCGAGCCTTCAGGGTCAATCATCTGTACCAGCTGCACGGCAAGGACTATGTCGAGGTCGACCGGCTGGTGCCAGGCGATATCGGGGCCGTGGCCAAGGTCGACGAGATCGCATTCGACAGCGTGCTGCACGATTCGCACGACGAGGACCATATTCATCTCGAACCGATGGTTTTCCCCAAGCCGATGCACGGCCTGGCGGTGCAGACCCGGCGCAAGGGCGATGAACAACGCTTGTTCGAGGTACTGCACCGCTTCGAGGTCGAAGACCCGTGCTTCAGCGTCGAACGCCATCCCCAGACCAACGAGACCGTGGTGCGCGGACTCGGCGAGATGCATCTGCGCGCCAAGTTGGCGCGGATGGCGCAGCAATACAAGCTCGAACTCGATACCCATCCGCCGCGGATCGCCTATCGGGAGACGATCACGGCGCCGGCCGAGGGTCACTGCCGGCACAAGAAGCAAAGCGGCGGAGCCGGACAGTTCGGCGAGGTGTTCCTGCGTGTGGAGCCGTTGGCGCGCGGCAGCGGGTTCACATTTGCCGACGTGGTCAAGGGCGGCGTGATACCGGGTGTATTCATGCCGGCGGTGGAAAAAGGTGTGCGCCAGGCGCTGGATGAAGGTGTGATTGCGGGATTTCCCGTGCAGGACATCCGGGTCACGGTCTACGACGGCAAGTCGCACGCGGTCGACAGCAAGGAAATCGCCTTCGTGGCGGCCGGGCGCAAGGCGGTGATCGCGGCCATCCGCGCCGCCGGACCGGTGGTGCTCGAGCCGATCGTCGACCTGCAGGTGTTCGCGCCCCAGACCGCAGTCGGTGACGTGACCGGCGACCTGGCAGGCAAACGCGGCCAGGTCACCGGCACCGAACCGCGCGGTGCCGGGCAGATCGTCATCCTGGCGCAGGCGCCGCTGGCCGAACTCGACGATTACCAGTCGCGGCTCACGTCGCTGACCAGCGGGCAGGGTGCCTTCTCGATGACGTTTTCCCACCATGCCCAGGTGCCGCAGGCGACGCAGCAGGCCCTGGTCGCCGCGTATGCGGGAACGCGGCGCGACGACGACTGACGCCTTGAGCCGACACGGTATCATCCGGGCAACCTGCCGCGGCCTGTGCCGGCGTGCATGAGCCTGTCCTTTCGCGCCGATCCATCCCCAGCATCCATCCGCAGCAGTCCAGCCTTCCGTGCGCCTCCATTCGATCAAGCTATCGGGTTTCAAATCCTTTGTGGAGCCCACCCATCTGCAGTTGCCCGGGCAACTGGTCGGGGTTGTGGGTCCCAATGGCTGCGGCAAGTCCAACATCATGGACGCCGTACGCTGGGTGCTGGGCGAAAGCCGCGCCAGCGAGCTGCGCGGCGAGTCGATGCAGGACGTCATCTTCAATGGCACGACCACGCGCAAGCCGGCCAGCCGCGCCAGTGTCGAGCTGGTGTTCGAGAACGCGGACCAGCGCGCCGGAGGGCAATGGGCCCAATTTGCGGAAATCGCCGTCAAGCGGGTGCTGACCCGGGACGGAACCAGCAGCTACTACATCAACAACCAGCCGGTACGCCGCCGCGACGTGCAGGATGTGTTCCTGGGCACCGGCCTGGGCCCGCGCGCCTACGCGATCATCGGACAGGGCACGATCAGCCGCATCATCGAGTCCAAACCCGAGGAGTTGCGGCTGTTCCTGGAAGAAGCGGCCGGTGTCTCCAAATACAAGGAGCGCCGGCGCGAGACCGAGCACCGTCTGCACGACACGCGCGAGAACCTGACCCGGGTCGAGGATATCCTGCGCGAATTGGGCGCCAATCTGGACAAGCTGGAAAAGCAGGCCGAGGTGGCGCAGAAATACCAGTCGCTGCAGTCGGATGCGACGCTCAAGCAGCACCAGTTGTGGTGGCTCAAGCTGGTCGAGGCGCAAGCCGACCAGGAGCGCGTGCAGCACGAGGTCCAGGCGGCGGTGAATGCCATGGACAGCCAGCTCGCGGACCTGCGCCAGGTCGAGGCGAACCTGGAGGCGGTGCGCCAGGCCCACTACACGGCCGGCGATCTGGTCAACCAGGCGCAGGGCAGGCTGTACGAGGCGAGTACCGAAGTGGGCCGGCTCGAAGCCGAGATCCGCTTTGTCGTCGAGGGCCGCCAACGCACGGAGCAGCGTTTGCGCACGCTGCAGGAACAGGCCGCGCAGTGGACGCAGCGCGGCATCGACGCACAGCAGGAAAGCGCCCGGCTGGAACTGGACGCCGCGCAGGCACAGGAGGAAGCAGGCGTGTTGGCCGCGCGTGTCGATGACCAGGCCCAGCGGCTGCCGCAACTGGAGGAAGCCCTGCGTGCGGCCCAGACACAGGCCAGTGCCGAACGCCAACAGGTCAACCAGGTGCAGCAGCAGATCCAGGTGCTGGCGGCCGAACAGCGCAGTGTGCAGGAACAGACGCGCCAGCTCGAGACCCGGCGCGAGCGGCTGGGCGCGGACCAACGCGCATTGCAAAGGCCCGACGAACACCAACTGGCCAGCCTGGAGTCGCAATGGCAACGCGCCAGGGAGGAAGGGGAGGTGGCCGACGCACGCCTGCATGCGGTGCAGGAGTCCTTGCCAGCGCTCGAGCAGGCGCGACGGGACCAGCAGATCGCCGCCAATGCCGAGGCTGCACGCCAGGGGGCCTTGTCGGCCCGGCTGGAGGCACTCAGGGCACTGCAGGAGAAGGTTCGCACCGACGGCAAGCTGCAACCCTGGCTCGACAAGCACGGGCTGGACACCCTGGCCGGGCTGTGGAGCCGCATCCACGTGCAGGCGGGCTGGGAAGACGCACTGGAAGCCGCATTGCGCGAGCGGCTGGGCGCCCTCGAAGTGTCCCGGCTCGACATGGTGCGCGCCTTCGCAGGCGACCCCCCACCGGCCAAGCTGGTCTTCTACACCCCACCCGATGCCGCAGTGCCAGTGCCCGCCGCCGCCTTGCCGTGCCTGGCAGACCTGTTGCAGCTCGGCGACGCCGGGCTGGCGGCAGTGTTGCGGGGCTGGCTGCACGGGTGTTACACAGCAGCCAGTCTGGACGAGGCGTTGGCGGCCCGACCCCGCCTGCAGCCCGGCGAGTCGGTCTATGTGCCGCAGGGCCACGCGGTCAGCGCGCACAGCGTGGCCTTGTATGCGCCGGATTCCGAGCAGGCCGGTCTGCTGGCACGGGCACAGGAAATCGAGAGTCTGGACAAGCAGCTGCGTGCGCAGACATTGATCGGTGAACAGAGCCGCCACGCCCTGGGACGCAGCGAAGCCGCGCTGGCCGAAGCATCGGGCAGCCTGGCGCAGTTGCGCCGCGATGCCACCGCGCTGCAGAGCCAGGCCCATGCCTTGCAGGTGGAGACCTTGCGCGTGCGCCAGCAGGCCGAACAATCGCGTGCGCGCGGCAGCCAGCTGGCAGCGGAACTGACCGAAGTCGACACGATGCTGGACGAACTTCAGCAGCGCCGGGTGACGGCCGAGGCGCGTTTCGAGGAACTCGACATGCAACTGGCCGATGTCCAGCAGCGCCAGACCCAGGTCGATGACCGGGTGATCCAGGCTGAACGCGCCTTGGCCGAGAGCCGCGAGCAACAACGCACGGTCGAGCGCCAGGCCCAGGAGGCCGAATTCGCGCTGCGCAGCCTGCGTGCGCGCCAATCGGAACTTGAACGCGCCATTGGCACGGCGAGCCAGCAGGCGGCCTCGATCGCGCAGGAGCAGGAGAGCGCCACGCAGGAGCTGGCGCGGCTGAGCGATGCCGCCGCCCAGGCCGGCTTGCACAACGCGCTGGCGCTCAAGCTCGAACGCGAGCAGGCGCTGGGCGCCAAGCGCAGCGAATACGACGACCTGACGGCCAAATTGCGCGCCAGCGACGAGCGCCGGCTGGGTCTGGAGCGCGCGCTCGATCCGATGCGCCAACGCATCACCGACCTGCAACTCAAGGAGCAGGCCGCACGGCTGGGTTCGCAGCAGTACCAGCAACTGCTGGACGACGCCCATGCCCAAGTCGATGCGTTGCGCCAGTCGGTCACTCAGGGCAACGTCCGACTGGCGGGCCTGCAGCCCACGATCGATCGGCTGCATGCGGAAATCGCGGCGCTGGGGGCCGTCAACCTTGCCGCGCTCGACGAACTGGCGTCGGCGCGCGAACGCAAGCAGTTCCTGGATGCACAGTCGGCCGATCTGCAGGAAGCCATGTCGACACTGGAAGACGCGATCAAGAAGATCGATGCCGAAACGCGCGAGCTGCTGTCGGACACGTTCGACACCGTGAATGCGCATTTCGGCCGGATGTTCCCCGAGCTGTTTGGCGGCGGCAATGCCCGGCTGGTGATCACAGGCGAAGAAATCCTGGACTCCGGCGTGCAGGTGATTGCCCAGCCACCGGGCAAGAAGAACCAGACCATCCACCTGTTGTCCGGCGGCGAGAAAGCCTTGACCGCGATTGCCCTGGTGTTTGCGATCTTTCAGCTCAATCCGGCGCCGTTTTGCCTGCTCGACGAGGTGGATGCGCCGCTGGACGACGCCAATACCGAACGGTACGCCAAGCTGGTCACCAGCATGAGCCGGGAAACGCAGTTTCTGTTCATCAGCCACAACAAGATCGCGATGGAAATGGCACAGCAACTCATTGGTGTCACGATGCAGGAGCAGGGCGTCTCGCGTATCGTGGCAGTGGACATGGATGCCGCCATCACGATGGCCCAGACGGCCTGAACCTGGAGTGAACCGCATGAGCACGTTGCAGATCGGACTCTGGATCGCCGGCGGCCTGGTGTTGGCGGCGGTGTTTGCCCACGGAGCCTGGGCCGCGCGCAAGGTCGCGCCACGCCAGGCCTTGCCGGGAGACGACATGGCGACGACACCGGCGCCGGCGGCGATCGAGCCGAGCCTGGACGAAGAGGATTTCGGACCACCCACCGTCCCGCAGGCACCGTTCGACAAGCGGGCCGGTCTGGACGCGCTGATCGACGTCATCACGCCGATCGTGCTGGAAGCCGAGGTGCATGGCGAGGCTGCGCTGGCGGCTTTGCCGGCAACCCGACGGGTGGGCAGCAAGCCGTTTGCGGTCGAGGGTCTCAATGTCCAGAGCCGGCACTGGGAAACCCCGAGCGCAGGCCAACGCTATGAGGCGTTCCAGGCCGGTGTGCAGATGGCCAACCGCTCGGGTGCCTTGAACGAGATCGAGTTTTCCGAGTTCGTCGCCAAGGCACAGGCATTTTGCGACGCCGTCGGCGGTACCGCGGATTTTCCCGACATGATCGAAGAAGTGGCGCGTGCCCGCGAACTGGACCAGTTCGCCAGCGGCCATGACGCGCAACTGGGCTTCACCTTGCGTGCCCGCAGCGCGGCCTGGAGTCCAGGTTATGTGCAACAGCACGCCGCGCGGCTGGGTTTCGTGCCCGGTGCCTTGCCCGGGCGGATGGTGCTTGCGGCCGCGGCGGCCGGACTGCCCCCGGTGCTCAGCCTGGGTTTCGACACCCAGGCCGCGCTGGCCGATGACCCGGACCAGGCCGCGGTGCGCGAGGTGGCGTTGTCGCTGGACGTGGCCCAGGTCGATCGCAGCGAACAGCCTTTCGTGCGACTGCGCGAAGTGGCGCAGGCGATGGCCCAGGCGATGGACGGCGTGGTGACCGATGACAACGGCCAGCCGCTCGCACGCGAGACCATGGACGCCATCGGCGGTTCGCTCGAAGGCCTGTACGATACCTTGCAAGGCCGTGATCTTGCCGCAGGATCGGCGCTGGCCCGGCGCCTGTTTTCCTGACGCCGGCGCTGCGCGCGCATCACCGCTTGAGCGAGCGAACCCGTGAACAACCCGACCTCATTGACCGGCGACACGGACCAATTGCGCGCCCAATGGTTGCGCGACACGCTGCATCACCACGCGCACCAGTACTATGTGCTGGACGACCCGCTGATTCCCGATGCCCAGTACGACCAGCTGTTCCAGGAGCTGCAGGCCATCGAGCAACGACGGCCCGACCTGTTGCAACCCGATTCGCCGACCCAACGCGTGGGCGGATCGCCATTGGCGCAATTCGCCGCGGTGCGCCATGCCGTGCCGATGCTCAGTATCCGCACCGAAACCGATACCTTGCCCAGTGGCGCCGAAGCCTTCGATGCACGGGTGCGCCGCGAGCTCGGCCTGGCCGCCGACGCACCGCCGGTGGACTATGTCGCCGAACCGAAATTCGACGGGCTGGCGATGAGCCTGCGGTATGTGGATCGGGTACTGGTCCAGGCCGCGACCCGGGGCGACGGCGAGACCGGTGAAGACGTCACGCAGAACATCCGCACCATCGGGCAGATTCCGCTGCGCCTGCCGCCGCAGGCACCACCGCTGCTCGAAGTACGTGGCGAGGTCTACATGCGGCGCGACGACTTCGAACGCCTCAACGAGGGGCAGCGCGCGCTGATCGCCGCCGGCGTCAAGGGCGAAAAGACGTTCGTCAACCCGCGCAATGCAGCCGCCGGCGCGGTGCGCCAGCTGGACCCGGCCATCGCCGCGCGCCGCCCGCTGAGCTTCTTTGCCTACGGCCTGGGCGAAGTGACACCGCCGCAGCAGGGAGGCCCTGTGTTCGGCGAACATTTTGCGGTGCTGCAGCACCTGCGTGCCTGGGGCTTTCCGGTCAGTGACCTGGTCGAGATGGCCCGGGGCGCGCCGGCGCTGGCCGCGTACCACGCACGCCTGGGCGCACTGCGCGACACGCTGGGCTTTGACATCGACGGCGTGGTCTACAAGGTCGACAGGATCGCACTGCAACTGCAGCTGGGGTTTGCCAGCCGGGAGCCACGCTGGGCCGTGGCGCACAAATACCCGGCCCAGGAGCAGATCACGACGGTGCTGGGCATTGACGTGCAGGTGGGCCGCACCGGCAAACTCACGCCGGTGGCCAAGCTGGCGCCGGTATTTGTCGGCGGCGTGACGGTCACCAACGCCACCTTGCACAACGAGGATGAGGCCCGGCGCAAGGACGTGCGCATTGGCGACACGGTGATCGTGCGGCGCGCCGGCGATGTCATCCCCGAGGTGGTGGCGGTGCTGCCCGACAAACGTGTGGCCGGCGCATTGCCGTTCACCATGCCGCGTCAATGCCCGGTTTGCGGTTCGCTGGCGGTGCGCGAGGATGGCGAAGCCGACTACCGCTGTACCGGTGGCCTGTTTTGCCGCGCGCAGCGCACGCAGGCAATACTGCATTTCGCGCAGCGCCGCGCGGTCGAGATCGAAGGCCTGGGTGAGAAGCTGGTCGAGCAGATGGTCGATGGCGAGTTGATCCGCACCTTGCCCGACCTGTACCGCCTCGGCCTGGCGTCGCTGGCAGGGCTCGAGCGCATGGCCGACAAGTCCGCGCACAAGCTGCTGGACGCACTGGAGCGGTCGAAGTCGACGACCTTGGCACGGTTCGTGTTCGGGTTGGGGATCCGCCATGTCGGTGAGGCGACAGCCAAGGAACTGGCGCGCCACTTCGGTACGCTGGAGGCCATCATGGACGCCAGCGAGGAGCAGTACCTGGAGGTCGCCGATGTCGGGCCGATCGTTGCCCGGAGCCTGCGCCAGTTTTTTGCCGAACCACACAATCGGGAAGTCGTCGAACAGTTGCGCGCCTGTGGCGTTCACTGGCAAGAGGCCAGCCCGACACCGAAGCAGACGCTGCGCTGGAGCGGAAAGACCTTCGTGATCACCGGCACTTTGCCGTCGATGGGGCGCGAGCAGGCCAGGGAGTTGATCGAACGCGCCGGTGGCAAGGTGGCCGGCTCGGTCAGCAAGAAGACCCACTATGTGCTTGCCGGCGCCGAGGCTGGCGGCAAACGCGACAAGGCGCTGGCGCTGGGCGTGCCGGTCATTGATGAAATGCGGTTCAAGGAGATGCTCGATGGCGGTGCGTGAGATTCTCAGGATGGGTGATCCGCGCCTGCTGCGCGTGGCGCAGCCGGTGACGCAATTCGACAGCGATGCGTTGCACCTGCTGATCAGCGACATGCTCGACACGATGCACGCGGCCAACGGCGCCGGACTGGCGGCCCCGCAGATCGGTGTCGACCTGCAACTGGTCATTTTCGGCACCGACAGCGTCAGCCCGCGGTATCCGGATGCACCACCCATTGCGCGCACCGTGCTGATCAATCCGACCATCACGCCATTGCTCGATGGCGAAGGCAAGGTGGTGGAAGTCGACGATTGGGAAGGGTGCCTGTCGGTACCGGGGCTGCGTGCCAGGGTACCGCGCCATGCCCGCGTGCATTACCGCGGATTCGACCAGTATGGCGACCCCATCGCGCGCGAGGTCAGTGGTTTTCATGCCCGTGTCGTGCAGCACGAGTGTGACCATCTGGTGGGTGTGCTGTACCCGATGCGGGTGCGTGACTTCAGCCATTTCGGATACACATCGGTGCTGTTCCCGGGCCTGGACGCGGAGCAGGACGACTGACAGCCGCGCCCGGTGCGCATGGCAGACGCCGGGCCTCCATCGCGGGCGCGGTGGACGGGATCGGACCTCAAGCCAGCGCCTGCAGCAACTCGGTCTCGACCGCGATCTGGTCGCGGTTGTGCTGCAGCTGGGCACCGTCGATCAGGAAGGTATCGTCGACCCGTTCGCCCAACGTGGTGATCTTGGCCAGTTGCAGGTTGATGTTGTAGCGCGCCAGCACCCGGGCCACTGCATACAGCAGGCCAACGCGGTCGCTGGCCGTGATGTTGAGCAACCAGCGTTGGCCCTTCTCGTCGGGGCGCAGGGTGACGCGCGGCGTGACCGGGAAGCTCTTGACGCGACGCGATACCCGGCCCTTGCCAGGTTCGCGCAGTGGCGTGGTATCGCCAATCGCCTGCGCCAGGCCGATCTCGACCATGCTGGTCAGTTCGCGGTAGTGCTCGGGCATGGCGGCGGTAACGACCTGGAAGGTATCGAGCGCGTACCCGTTGCGGGCCGTGTGGATCCGGGCATCCTGGATGCTGAAACCGCCACGGTCGAAATAGCCGCAGATGCGCGCGAACAGGTCGGCCTGGTCGCGCGTGTAGACCAGGATCTGCAGCCCCTCGCCGACCGGCGAACGGCGTGCCCGCACGATCGGGTTGGCGGCACCGACATGGCGCGACAGATGGCGTGCGTGCCAGGCGATGTCGGACGCATCGTGGCGCATGAAATACCCCACATCGAGCGTGGCCCACAATTTCTTGTGTGCCTCGTGTGGCAACGCATGCAGCGCCATCATCGCCAGCGCCTCGCGTTTGCGCGCCTGCACCTCGGCGTGGGGGTCGGGTGCTTCGCCGCCCAGTGCCCGCGCGGTCAGGCGGTACAGATCCTCGAGCAACTTGCCCTTCCAGGCATTCCAGACCTTGGGCGAGGTGCCGCGGATGTCGGCCACCGTGAGCAGGTACAAGCCGGTCAGCCGGCGTTCGTTGCCGACCTTGGCCGCGAACTGCAGCACCACATCCGGGTCGCTCAGATCGGCCTTTTGCGCGGTGTTGCTCATGGTCAGGTGCTCGCGCACCAGGAATTCGATCATGCGTGCGTCTTCGCGCGCGATGCCATGCTGGCGGCAGAACAGCCGCACGCTGCGCTCACCGAGCTTGGAATGGTCGCCACCGCGGCCCTTGGCGATGTCGTGAAACAACGCTGCCAGGTAGAGCAGCCAGGGTTTGTCCCATCCGGCGGCCAACTGCGAGCACAAGGGATATTCGTGCGCATGTTCGACGATGAAGAAGCGCCGCATGTTGCGCAGCACCATCAGGATGTGCTGGTCGACCGTGTAGACGTGGAACAGATCGTGCTGCATCTGGCCGACGATGCGCCGGAACACCCAGAGGTACCGTCCGAGCACGGACGTCTGGTTCATCAGCCGCATCGCATGCGTGAGGCCGTCGTGCTGCTGGATGATCTGCAGGAAGGTCGCGCGGTTCACCGGGTCGTTGCGAAACCGGGCATCCATGACCCCGCGGGCGTTGTACAGGGCGCGCAGGGTGCGACTGGACAGACCCTTGGTGCCGCTGGTCGTCTGGTAGAGCAAGAAGGTCTGCAGGATCGCGTGCGGCTCGCGCAGGTACAGGTCGTCGCTGACGACGTCGATCATGCCGGCCTTGTCGTTGAACCAGGCATTGATCGGACGCGGCTGCGCTGCCGATGGATAGAGCCGCTCTTCCATGTTGAGCAGCACGATCTGGTTGAGCTGGGTGATCGCCTTGGCCGCCCAGTAGTA
>CAZLDV010000019.1:0-45847 GCA_964558425.1 uncultured Rhodoferax sp.
TGTTGAGCAGCACGATCTGGTTGAGCTGGGTGATCGCCTTGGCCGCCCAGTAGTAACGCCGCATCAGCGCCTCGCTGGCGCGCACCACGGTGATCCTGCGCGTGGACTTGACCGAGGTCTCGGTCAGACCGAGCGAGATCGGCGCCGTGTTGTTCGGCGGTGTGCAATAGCCGAAGGACTCGGCCACCGCCGTCTGCAGGTCGAACACCAGCCGGTCTTCGCGCCGGTCGGCGATCAGGTGCAGGCGCATGCGGATCAGCCGCATCAGCGCTTCGTTGCGCTTGATCTGGCGCACCTCGAACGGCGTGGCCAGGCCCGAGCGGGCGAGTTCGTCCCAGTTCTTACCCATGCCCGCGGCCCTGGATACCCACAGCAGCATCTGCAGGTCACGCAGGCCGCCTGGCGACTCCTTGCAGTTGGGCTCCAGCGCGTAGGGGGTGTCCTCGTACTTGCTGTGGCGCTGGCGCATCTCCAGTGTCTTGGCGACGAAAAATGCCTTCGGGTCCATCGCCTGGGCCATGCGCGCGCACAACTGGGCATACAGCGGTCGGCTTCCGACGATCAGCCGCGATTCGAGCACCGCGGTCTGGACCGTCACGTCCTTGTCGGCTTCGGCCAGGCATTGCGATACGGTGCGCACGCTCGATCCGACCTCCAGCCCGGCGTCCCAGCAACTGCCGATGAAGGTCTCGATGCGCGACTGCAGCATGTTGCCGTTCTCCGGCCGGGCATCGTCGGGCAACAGCAGCAGCACGTCGACGTCGGAATGCGGAAACAGCTTGGCGCGACCATAGCCTCCCACCGCCACCAGGGCGCACGGACCATCCAGGCCGGCCTGGCGCCACAGGGTGCGCAAGGTCGCGTCGGCCAGATTCGACAGCTCGGTCAGTGTCTTGCCGACGGCCCGGGTCGAGGCCACGCTGGCGCGGATCGTCGCCAGCAGCGCGCGCTTCTTGGAACGGAAATCCGCGCGCAACTCCTGCACTGCGCGCAGGGGCGAGTCGTTCCCCTGCGCGTCCGGCGCATCAACTGCTGCCGACAAAATCGGGGGGCGGGGGGCTGCCCGCGGACAAGGTCATGATCTCGTAACCCTGCGGCGTCACCAGGACCGTGTGCTCCCATTGGGCCGACAGGGAATGGTCCTTGGTGACGATGGTCCAGCCATCCTTCTCGGGACCATCCTTGATGTCCTTGCGTCCGGCGTTGATCATCGGCTCGATGGTGAAGGTCATGCCGGCCTTGAGTTCCTCCAGTGTGCCTGGCTTGCCGTAATGCAGCACCTGTGGCTCCTCGTGAAAGACCTTGCCGATGCCGTGGCCGCAGAACTCGCGCACCACGCTGAATCCCTGGGATTCGGCGAACTTCTGGATCGCCCAGCCGATGTCACCCAGTCGCGCGCCCGGGCGCACCATCACGATACCGCGCCACATGGCCTCGTAGGTGATGCTGCACAAACGCCGCGCGGCGATCGAGGCGTCTCCGACAATGAACATGCGGCTGGTATCGCCGTGCCAGCCTTCCTTGATGACGGTGATGTCGATGTTGACGATGTCACCCTTCTTGAGCACCTTGTCGCCCGGAATGCCGTGGCACACCTGGTGGTTGACCGAGGTGCAGATCGACTTGGGGTAGGGAATGTTGCCACCGCCGCGGTAGTTCAGCGGAGCCGGAATGGCCTGCTGGACCTGCGTGATGTACGCGTGCGCGAGCCGGTCGAGATGGTTGGTCGTCACGCCCGGTACCACGTGGGGCGTCAGGTAGTCCAGTACTTCGCCGGCCAGTCGGCCTGCAACCCGCATGCCTGCGACGCCATCGGCGTCCTTGTAGGTGATTGTCATGCGTCAATTATCCCATCGCAAGGCCGCTAAAATCGCCCCTTCTACCCGGCCATTTCAGGATCGCGGATTTGGCTTGACAACAGCCGCGACTTTTTCTCACCCATCCCCGTGACCCAGACCATCACATCCTTCGACGGCGGCAACGCACTCGGACCGTTCCGTTCGCGGCAGGTATTGGCGCGCTTGCAGGGCGTCTGCGACCGGATCGTGCGTGTCGACGCGCGCCATGTGCACCTGGTCTGGTCCGAGCAGCCGTTGACCGACCCGTTGCGGCAACAGCTGGACTCCTTGCTCGCATACGGTGACCCGTATGCCGGCGCCACCGAAGGTCCGCTGGTGCTTGTGACGCCCCGGCTGGGAACGGTGTCGCCCTGGGCATCGAAGGCGACCGATATCGCCCACAACTGCGGCCTGCCGGTGCGGCGGATCGAACGTGTCGTCGAATACCGGGTGGGGCTGAACAAACCGTGGTTGTCCAGCGCCAGCCTGAGCCAGGGGCAGTTGCGGCAGATCGGCGATCTGCTGCACGACCGCATGACCGAGAGCGTGCTGTTCGATCGCGCCGGAGCGGCGCGGCTGTTTGCCGAGGTCGCGGCACAGCCACTGGAACATGTCGATCTGCTGGCTGGTGGCCGCGACGCGCTGGTGCAAGCCAATCTGCGCTTTGGCCTGGCACTGGCCGACGACGAGATCGACTACCTGGAACAGGCTTTCACGCAGTTGCAGCGCAACCCGACCGATGTGGAACTGATGATGTTTGCCCAGGCCAACAGCGAACACTGCCGCCACAAGATCTTCAACGCCCGCTTCACGGTGGACGGCGTGGCGCAGCCCGAATCGCTGTTCGGCATGATCCGCCATACACACCGGCAGCACCCGCAGCACATGGTCGTGGCGTATTCGGACAACGCCTCGGTCATGGATGGCGCCGTGGTGGAAACCTTCTGCGCCGGCAGCGCGGATACCGGTGCGGGTGTGGCGCCATGCAGCTACCGCACGGCCGACACCCTGCAGCATGTGTTGATGAAGGTCGAAACCCACAACCATCCAACCGCCATCTCGCCGTTTCCCGGAGCCGCCACGGGCGCCGGCGGCGAGATCCGGGACGAGGGCGCGACCGGTCGCGGATCGCGCCCCAAGGCCGGATTGAGCGGTTTCACGGTGTCCAAGATGGATCTGGACGGCACCGGCGGCGGCTATGGCAGGCCGGCCCATATCGCCAGTGCCTTGCAGATCATGGTCGAAGGTCCTCTGGGCGCAGCCGCCTTCAACAACGAGTTTGGCCGCCCGAACCTGCTGGGCTACTTTCGTGAGTACGAGCAGACCGCACGCAGCGACGTCGACACCGTGCGCCGGGGGTACCACAAGCCGATCATGCTCGCCGGTGGCCTGGGCAGCATCGACGCCCGATTGACGCACAAGCAGGCGTTCCCGGCCGGCAGCTTGCTGATCCAGCTCGGCGGGCCGGGCATGCGGATCGGTCTGGGCGGCAGCGCGGCCAGCTCGATGGCCAGCGGGACGAATACGGCGGCGCTGGATTTTGATTCGGTGCAGCGCGACAACCCCGAGATGCAGCGCCGGGCACAAGAGGTGATCAACCACTGCCAGGCGCTGGGCGAGGCCAATCCGGTGCTGGCGATCCACGACGTCGGTGCCGGCGGACTGAGCAATGCGTTTCCGGAGCTGACCAACGACGCGGGCCGCGGTGCACGGTTCGACCTGCGCGCGGTGCCACTGGACGAAAGCGGCATGAGCCCGCGCGAAATCTGGTGCAACGAGAGCCAGGAGCGCTATGTGCTGGCGATCGCGCCCGCATCGCTGCAGCAGTTTGCCGCCTTCTGCGCGCGCGAGCGTTGCCCGTTTGCCGTGGTGGGTGTCGCGACCGAGGAACGCAAACTGGTCGTGCACGACGACGGCCACCCCACGCCGGTTTCGATGCCGATGGAGGTGCTGCTGGGCAAGCCGCCAAAGATGCATCGCGACGTGAAGAGCGTGGCGCGCGCGTTTGCACCGCTGGACCTGGGTGATTGCGATCTGCAGCGGGCGGCCATCGCGGTGTTGTCGCACCCCACGGTGGCATCCAAACGGTTCCTGATCACCATCGGTGACCGTACCGTGGGCGGCCTGACGCACCGCGACCAGATGGTCGGGCCATGGCAGGTGCCGGTGGCCGATTGCGCGGTGACGCTGGCTGATTTCCGGGGCTTTCGTGGCCAGGCCATGGCGATTGGCGAACGCACGCCGCTGGCCGTGATCGACGCACCGGCATCCGGGCGCATGGCCGTCGCCGAGTCCATCACCAACCTGCTGGCCGCGCCGATCGTGTTGTCGCGCGTCAAGCTGTCTGCCAACTGGATGGCCGCCTGTGGCGCCCCGGGAGAAGACGCCGACCTGTATGCGACCGTGCGTGCGGTGGCGATGGAGCTGTGCCCGGCGCTGGGCATTTCGATTCCGGTGGGCAAGGATTCCTTGTCGATGCACACCCAGTGGGTGGACCCGGTCGCGCAGGACACACGCAAGGTCACCTCGCCGGTATCGCTGGTCGTGAGCGCATTTGCCAGCCTGGACGACGTGCGCGGCAGCCTGACCCCGCAACTCGATGCGCGACCCATTGACAGCACGCTGGTGCTGGTCGACCTGGGGCGGGGGCGTTGCCGCATGGGCGCCAGCATCCTGGCTCAGACCCTGGAGCAGGTCGGCGATGCCGTTCCCGACCTGGACGAGCCCCGGGATCTGGTGGCACTGGTCGGCGCGGTGAATGCCTTGCGCGCCAATGGCATGTTGCTGGCCTACCATGACCGCAGCGACGGGGGATTGTTCGCGACGGTCTGCGAGATGGCATTCGCCGGCAAGCTGGGCGTATCGATCAACGTCGACATGCTGGTCACCGAAGGTGACGGCATCCACGACAGCCGGGCCGACCACGGCGACAGCAAGAACTGGGCCTCGCAGGTGCAGGCACGGCGCGACGAACGCACGCTCAGGGCCTTGTTCAACGAAGAACTCGGCGCGGTGCTGCAGATTCGCACCGCCGATCGCAGCGCGGTGATGCAGGTGCTGCGCGAACACGGCCTGAGCCGGCACAGCCACTGCATCGGCAAGACCCGACCGGCCGGATCGGTCATCACCTCGGGCATCGGCGAGGTGCAGGTGTGGCGCGATGCCAAGGCCGTTTTCAGTGCGCCGCTGCACGACCTGCACCAGGTCTGGGATTCGGTGAGCTGGAAGATCTGCCAGCAACGGGACAACCCGCAAAGCGCCGATGCGGAACATGCACATGCGGGAGCGCAGGACGATCCGGGTCTGCATGTGCATCTGGCAGGCACACCGACAGCGCCCGCCGTCCTGCTGGCTCGCCCGCGGGTGGCGGTGTTGCGCGAGCAAGGCGTCAACTCCCATGTGGAAATGGCGTACGCCTTCACCGAGGCCGGATTCGACGCGGTCGACGTGCACATGAGCGATCTGATGGCAGGCCGCGCCGTGCTGGCCCACTACCAGGGACTGGTGGCCTGCGGCGGGTTCAGCTATGGCGACACGCTGGGCGCCGGTATCGGCTGGGCCCGTTCGATCACGTTTCACCCGGAGCTGGCCGATCAGTTCAGCGCATTCTTCCGGCGCGGCGACAGCTTTGGCCTGGGCGTGTGCAATGGTTGCCAGATGTTCGCCGAACTGGCGGACATGATTCCGGGGGCCGACCATTGGCCGCGTTTCACGACCAACCAGAGTGCCCGATACGAAGCCCGGCTGGCCATGGTCGAAGTGCTGGAGTCTCCATCGTTGTTTTTCGCCGGGATGGCCGGGAGCCGGATGCCGATTGCGGTCGCGCATGGCGAGGGGTTCGCGAATTTCGCCCGGCGCGGTGACGCCAAGCGCGTGCGCGCTGCCATGCGTTACACCGACAACCACGGCCGGGCGACGGAAACCTATCCGTTCAACCCGAACGGCAGCCCGGGCGGTTTGACTGCGGTAACCACACCGGACGGGCGTTTCACCGCCATGATGCCGCATCCGGAGCGGGTGTTCCGCAATATCCAGCTGAGCTGGACCGACCAGGATGCGCGTCTGCCCAGTCCCTGGATGCAGTTGTGGCACAACGCACGGCGCTGGGTGGGCTGAAGACCCCCACACGCCATGCAAACGCACCGACACGATGCTGGCGCCACTTGCTCGCAGCTGCAACACGGCGCAGCAGCCATGGCTGTGGTTTCCATCCCGTTGCGCCAGCGCGCAGACGCCTTGACTGCGATCGGCTTGACGATCGCCGCCTGCGGCTTGTCGCTGATGGTTGCATTGGGCCTGATCGGCGCCATCAGCCACTTCCTGATCGCGTTGGCCTACCAGCGGGCTCCAGCCACCGTGGTGGTGCCGTACATCTACACCCAGGTCGGGTTCGCCGTCGTGCTCGGGTGGCTGATGCTTGGCGATTTCCCAGATCCTGGGTCGCTGGGCGGCATCGCACGGGTCATCCTGTCCGGCATCGGCAATGTCTGGCCGTTGCGCCTGCGCGCGCGGGCCGGTTGAGCGTCGCAGCATGTCCGCTGCGCGCCACGAAGGTGTCGACGCCCTGCGCGGCATCGCCCTGGCATGGATGGCGCTGTACCACTTCGCATTCGACCTGAACCATGCCGGATATCTGCAGACCGACTTTCACCACGATCCAGTCTGGACGCTGCAGCGCACCTCCATCCTTGGCCTGTTCCTGTTCTGCGCCGGCTTCGGTCAAGCCTTGGCCAGGCACAACGCCCAGGGCTGGCCGCGGTTCTGGCGGCGCTGGGCCATGATTGCCGGCTGCGCGGCACTGGTCAGTCTGGGCTCCTGGTGGATGTTTCCACGCAGCTTCATCTATTTCGGTGTGTTGCACGGCATGACGGTCATGCTGGTCCTTGCGCGGCTGACGGCAGGGTGGGGCATGGGGTGCCTGGTGCCTGCCGCGCTGGCCCTGGCGGCGCCGCTGCTGGCGACCGGATGCTTGTCGGGCAGCCTGTGGGAGGCGCAATTCAATGCGCCCGCCTTGAATTGGCTCGGCCTTGTCACTCGCAAGCCGATCACCGAAGACTATGTGCCGCTGCTGCCGTGGATGGGAGTGGTCTGGCTGGGCGTGGCGGCAGGCAGCCAATCGTGCCGCCGTTGTCTCCCCTTGGCTGGCCGCGTGTCGGCCGGTTGGCTGGCGGCGGCTGCCTGGCTGGGCCGGCGCAGCCTGCGCTTTTACATGGTGCACCAACCGGTGCTGCTCGCCGCCCTGAGCTTGTACCAGTTCGCGGCGCGCTGAACGGTCCTGCACGCAGCCGCTCGACGCACGCCCGCAGCCGCCGCGGCGCAGGCGCGAGGCGCCTATTCGACTTTCGCCTTCGTGCGCAGATCCTGCTGGTACTTTGCCAGCTTCTGCTGCTGCAATTGCTGCACGATCTGTGGCTTGACCTCGTCGAACTTGGGCAGCTGTGCGTCACGTACGTCGTCCAGGCGAATGACGTGGTAGCCGAATTGGGTTTTCACCGGTGTCTCGGTCGTCTTGCCTTTTTCCAGAGCGACCATGGCATCGGAGAATTCCTTGACATAACTGCCGGCGGCAGCCCAGTCCAGATCACCCCCATTGGCGCCGGAACCCGGGTCCTTGGAGGACTTCTTGGCAATTTCCTCGAAACTGCCACCACTTTTCAGACTGGCAATGATGGCCTTGGCCTCATCTTCCGTCTCGACCAGGATATGGCGTGCCTTGTATTCCTTGCCACCGTTGGCGGCAACGAACTTGTCGTATTCGGCCTTGGCATCGGCATCGGTGACCGGATGCTTGTTCTGGTAGTCATCGAACAACTCACGGATCAGGATCGACTGGCGTGCCAGGTCCATCTGGATCTTGAAATCCTCGGTTGCGTCAAGCCCGCGCTTCCTTGCCTCCTGCATGAACACTTCGCGGGTGATGACCTCATCGCGCAGCTGGCCCTGCATTTCGGGCGTGACCGGCCGACCGGCCTTGGCCAGTTGCTTGGCCAGTGCCTCGACACGCGCGGTCGGAACGGCCTTGCCATTGACGATGGCTACGTTTTGTGCCGCCGCCGTCAGCGGTGCACAGGTGGTGAACGCTGCCGCAAGCAAGGCGGCAATCAGGGAACGATTCATGTGGGCTCTCGACAGGTTGGGGGAGGGAACTCGCCCGGTCCTGGCCAGGACCGGCGAGGGGGTGGCCTTAACGGACCACTTCTATCGCCAGGGCATGCAAACCCTGGTCGATAAATTCGTGCAGCGCATCATACACAAGGCGATGGCAGGCGACGCGGTTGCGACCATCGAACTGTGGGGCCTTTATGCGGACCCGGAAATGGGTACCGAATCCGGTTCCATTGGCACCTGCATGGCCATCATGCTGGTAGCTTTCGTCCAGCACTTCTAGCTGTTGCGGGGCAAGCTGTTCGCGCAGGCATTGCTCGATTGCCGATGCGGTGATGTCCATGGTCAACTTTCCGCCTCCGGTTCCTTGCCTTTGAGGTGCGGGGAGATGTAGAAACCCTGGCCGACGAGGAAGGCCAGCGGGAACACATAGCCCCACAGCTTGAAGTCCACCCAGGCCTCGGTGCTGAAGTAGGCCGCCACATAGCCATTGACCACCGCCATCAGCACGCAATAGATGATCCAGGCAATGTTCAGTCGCATCCAGACCCGATCGGGCAACTCGAGCTGCGCGCTGAGCATGAGCTTGAGAAAACTCTTCTTGAACACGGCAACCGTGATCGTCAGCGCCAACGCGATTGCCAGGTACAGGACGGTCGGCTTCCATTTGATGAAGCGTTCATCCTGCAGGTACAGCGTCAGCGCACCAAACGCCAGGATCATGCCCAGCGTGATCTTCTGCATCGTCGTGACCTTGCGGTCGATGGCGTACATCAATGCCGTCTGCACCACGGTGGCAGCCATCAGCACGCCAGTGGCCACATAGATGTCCGCCATCTTGTAGGCAACGAAAAAAAGCAGTATCGGGAAGAAATCGATCAGTATCTTCATGCGGGCGAGGAACTCTGTGGTGCCGAGTTGCCGGCGCTGGCTGGCTGCGCAACGCCTTTCGTCTCAAACTGCTGCATTGTCTCCGATCCGGGACGCGGGTTCTGGCGAGTGGCGAGCAAGCGGTTGCAGATCACGACGAACAGCTGATCGCGATGCCGCTGGCCCAATCGGGCGGGAATCCGGCGTAGTGCTCATGGCCGGGATGTTCGTCATACGGTGTGCCCAGCAAGCGCTGCAGTCGGGCCAATTCGGTGAAATCCCTGGCTTGCGCACTGCGAATGGCTTGTTCGCCGAGATGGTTGCGCAGCACGAATTTCGGATTGGTGCGCAGCATGGTGAGCCCGGCCGCGTGCCGATCCTGTTGCGCGAGCCGCAGCGCGTAGCCCTGCAGCCAGTGGTCGAAGGCCGCCCGGTCCGGGAACAGGTCGCGCACCGGCTGCGATTCGTCACCGGCCACCCAGTGGCTCAGCCGGCGCCAGAAGATCGTGTAGTCGACCCGGCCGCTGGCCAGCAGTTGCAGGATCGATTCGATCAGCGCCAGATCACTGCCCAGCACCTGCGCCAGCCCCAGCTTGGCCGCGAAGCGCTGCTGCAAGGCCTGGGGGAAAACGGTCTTGTACGATTCCAGCGCCTGCAGCGCCAACTCCTGCTCGCCGATCAGCGGCAACAAGGCCTGTCCCAGGCAGAACAGGTTCCAGTAAGCGATGTTGGGCTGCCGATTGAAGGCATACCGCCCCTGGGTATCGGAATGGTTGCAGACATGGCCCGGATCGAACGCATCGAGGAACTGGAACGGGCCGTAATCGATGGTCAGGCCCAACATGCTCATGTTGTCGGTGTTCATGACACCGTGACAAAAACCAACCGCCTGCCATTGCGCCAGCAGTTGCGCGGTGCGCTCGCTCACCGCGTGCAGCAGGGCGGCATAGGGATTGCCGCCGAGCTCGGACGAAGTGCGGCATTGCGGGTAATGGCGATCGATCGTGTAGTCGGCCAGCTGGCGCAATGGCTCGTGTTCGTTGCGGTAGCTGAAGTGCTCGAAGTGCCCGAAACGCAGGAAGCTCGGTGCCACACGGGCCACCACGGCGGCGGTTTCGATGGTCTCCCGGCGCACCGGCATATCGGAGCCGGTCACACTCAGAGCGCGGGTCGTCGGAATACCCAACCCGGCCATGGCTTCGGAACACAGGAATTCCCGGATCGAACTGCGCAGCACCGCCCGGCCATCACCCATGCGCGAATACGGGGTGAGGCCGGCGCCCTTGAGCTGCAACTCCAGTGCCTCGCCATCGCGTCCGTTCAGCTCACCGAGCAAGATCGCCCGACCGTCGCCGAGCTGGCCCGCCCACTGGCCAAACTGGTGGCCGCTGTAGACGCTGGCCAGCGGCGCGCTGCCTGGCAGGGCCCGGTTGCCGGTCAGCGCCTGCAAGGCTTCCTCCGACTGCAGCCAATCTGCCGGCAGGTCCAGCATCTGCGCCACCGCGTCGCTGGTGCCGACCCAATACGGATCAGGCAGGGGTGTGGGCTGCAGTCGCGTGTAAAAGGCCGGCCCCAGTGCTGCAAAGCCGGCGCACCAGCGCCCGGCGGCAAAGTCGGCAACGGCAGGTTCGCGTGTGACGGGCATATCCATGCGCAGATTGTCCGGTATCGGCCAAGGGCCCATCGCGTTCATGGCCAAAGCAGCGTGGCCCATGCTCCGCCAATTGCGTAACATCAAGGGCTGGAAACCCCATTCGACAACCCGATCGACCATACCTGCAGGAGACACGCCATGCTCGGACTGATGCAAAACCACCCCTTGTTGATTTCTTCACTGATCGAGTTTGCCGACCGGCACCATGCCGACGGCGAGATCGTTTCGCGCCGGGTCGAAGGCGATATCCACCGCTACACCTACAAGGATCTGGCCGTGCGCTCGCGCCGGGTGGCCAATGCACTCGATGGCCTGAAGCTGGCGTTCAGCGACCGGGTGGCCACGTTGGCATGGAACGGGTATCGGCACCTGGAGCTGTATTTCGGTGTCAGCGGCTCGGGCCGGGTGCTGCACACGCTCAATCCACGGCTGCATCCCGAGCAGATCGCCTGGATCGCCAACCACGCGCAAGACCAGGTTCTGTGTTTCGACATGACCTTCCTGCCGATCATCAAGGCGATCCACAAGCACCTCACGACAGTGCGCCATTTCATCGCACTGTGCGAGGCCGACCAGTTGCCGGCCGACAGCGGTATCCCGGGCCTGCGCAGTTACGAGGCCTGGATCGGCGAGCAGTCGGACAACTACGCATGGCCGCAGTTCGATGAAAACTCGGCCTCGAGCATGTGCTACACCAGCGGCACCACCGGCAATCCGAAAGCGGCGCTCTACAGCCACCGCTCGACGCTGCTGCATGCCTTTGCCGGTGCCTTGCCCGACGCT
This sequence comes from uncultured Rhodoferax sp., assembly GCA_964558425.1. Lineage (GTDB taxonomy): Bacteria > Pseudomonadota > Gammaproteobacteria > Burkholderiales > Burkholderiaceae_C > CAISIP01. Next base: position 11,251 of record CAZLDV010000019.1, read on the forward strand.
TTGAACATGAGCGCGCGCGATGCGGTGCTGCCAGTGGTACCCATGTTCCACGTGAATGCCTGGGGCCTGCCGTATTCAGCGGCGATGACCGGTTGCAAGATGGTCTTTCCAGGGCCGGCGATGGACGGCAAGTCGATATTCGAGTTGATCGAGCGGGAAAAGGTCACGTTCGCCGCCGGTGTTCCGACCGTATGGCAGATGATGTTGTCGCACATGCAGTCGAACGGGCTGAAGTTCTCCACCTTGAAGCGCACCGTGATTGGCGGGTCGGCGTGTCCGCCCGCGATGATCACCGCTTTCAACGATGGCTACGGGGTCGAGGTGCTGCATGCCTGGGGCATGACCGAGATGTCGCCGCTGGGCACGGTGTGCACACTGAAGAACAAGCACCAGACCCTGGCCGAAGCCGACAAGCTGGCGGTGCGGCTCAAGCAGGGGCGCGGCATTTTCGGTGTCGACATGAAGATCGTCGACCCCGATGGCAAGGAACTGCCCTGGGACGGCAAGGCCTTTGGTGACCTGCTGGTCAAGGGGTCATGGGTCATCAGCGCGTATTACAAGGGGGAGGGTGGCTCGCCGCTGGTCGATGGCTGGTTTCCGACCGGAGACGTGGCCACCATTGATCCGGACGGCTTCATGCAGATCACCGACCGCAGCAAGGACGTCATCAAATCCGGTGGCGAATGGATCAGCTCGATCGATGTCGAGAACATTGCCGTGGCCCACCCGGCCGTTGCCATGGCGGCCTGCATCGGCATCAAGCACCCGAAGTGGGACGAACGCCCGATCATCGTCGCGGTCAGGAAGCCCGGCGCCGAGGTCACGCGCGACGAACTGCTGGAGTTTTACAACGGCAAGATCGCCAAATGGCAGGTTCCGGACGACGTGGTCTTTGTCGATGCGATTCCGCTGGGCGGCACCGGCAAGATGCAAAAGTCCAAGCTGCGCGAGCAACTCAAGGACTACCGGCTGCCCGGCGTCTGACAACCCCTGATGGCGGGCCCTCCCGCCTTGCCAAAGCCCGTGCGATGGATCCGGCAACACAGCTGCAAAGCCCGGCATGGACCTGCTGACGGTATCGCTGCTCAACGGCATCAGCTACGGCTTGTTGCTGTTCATGCTCAGCGCCGGACTCACCCTCATCTACAGCATGATGGGCGTGCTCAACTTCGCCCATGCCTCGTTCTACATGCTCGGTGCCTATGCCGGTTACAGCCTGGGCCAGTGGTTCGGCTTCTGGGTCGCCCTGGCGCTGGCGCCATTGCTGGTGGGCCTGGCGGGGGCCGGTTTCGAACGATATGCATTGCGGCGGGTGTACCGCCGCGGCCATCTCGCCGAGATTCTGATCACGTTCGGCCTGAGTTTTGTCGTCCTCGAACTGGTGCAGCTGGTCTGGGGCCATGGTTCGGTCGACTACCGGGTGCCCGACGCGTTGCGTGGCCCGTTGTTCGTGCTCCATGGCGTCGCGTTTCCGCGCTACCGTGCCTTCATGATGCTGGTGTCGCTCACCATGTTGGCGGTGCTGTGGGTGGTACTGGCACGCACCCGGATCGGCATGGTGATCCGCGCTGCGCTGTCGCATCCGCACATGGTCGAGGCCCTGGGTCATGACCTGCCCCGGCTGCACATGCTGGTGTTTGGTGGCGGTTGCGCGCTGGCCGGTCTGGCCGGCGTCATCGGCGGCAACAGCCACGTCACCGAGCCGGGCATGGCGTTGTCGATCGGTGCGCTGGTGTTCGTCGTGGTGGTGGTGGGCGGCGTGGGCTCGCTGGCCGGGGCCTTTGTCGCCTCGCTGGCAATCGGCGTGCTGCAGACGCTGGCCGTCGGCGTCGACATGTCCATGCTGACGCTGTTGCAGGGGATCGGGCTGCCGATACCGTCTGCGTCACGCGCGGGTGGCCTGCTCGATGTGCGGCTGAACCAGGTCGCGCCGGTGTTGCCCTACGCGCTGATGGTGTTGATGCTGATCGTGCGTCCCCGCGGCATCCTGGGCGCGCGGGAGATGTGACGCATGGCCGCACCAACCCGGTCCGACGGACAAACACCCCTGCGGGCATGGGCCTGGTGGCTCTATGCGGCTGGCTGGTTGCTCGCGCCGCTGCTTCTGAGCGGCAATTTCGCGTTGGGCCTGCTCAGCCAGATCGGCATCGTGTCCATCGTCTGCCTGAGTTACAACCTGCTGCTGGGGCAGGGTGGCATGCTCAGTTTCGGCCATGCGGTGTATTCGGGCGCAGGCGCCTATCTGGCGATCCACACCCTGCGACTGGTCGCAGGCGGCTGGCCTTTTCCGGTCGTGCTGGTGCCCTTGGCGGGCGGCCTGGGTGCCATGACGCTGGCGCTGATGCTGGGTTGGGTCAGCACCCGCAAGACCGGCATGCCGTTTGCGATGATCACGCTGGGCATCGGCGAGCTGGTCTGGGCGGGCGCCCTGATGTTTCCGGGGGTGTTCGGCGGCGAGGCGGGCATCTCGGGTGACCGCGGCGCCGCGGCCGCGCTCGGCGCGTGGACGCTGGGGCCGACCTTGCACCTGTATTGGCTGGTGGCCGCCTATACGCTGGTGTGCACCGCCCTGATGCACGGCTTTGAACGAACCCCGCTGGGGCGCCTGCTCAATGCGGTGCGTGACAACCCCTTGCGCGTCGCGTTTCTCGGATTCGACCCGCAGATGGTCCGCTACCTTTCCTTCGTGATCGCCGGCGGATTCGCTGGCGTCTCTGGCGGCCTGGCGGCGCTGCAGCTGGAGGTGGTCGGCCCCGACATGCTGGGCAGCCAACGCGCGGGCTTCTATCTGCTGTTCACCGTGCTCGGTGGAACCGGGTTCTTCGCCGGTCCGATCGTCGGTGCCACGCTGATGGTGCTCGCGTTTGCCGTGTTCAGTGAATGGACCCATGCCTGGTTGTTGTACCTGGGGCTGGCTTTTGGCGCGGTCGTCCTGATGGCGCCCGGTGGTGTCGCAGCCTTGCTTTCGGGAGCGCTCTGGCGTCGGGCCTGGGTGCAGCTGCACACCCGTCCGGTGGCCAGCCTGTCGATCATGCTGGCCGCCTCACTGGCCGTGGGCGGCTGTGTCGCGATGGTCGAGATGGCCTACCAACTGCAACTGCGTTCGTCGCTCGGCGACAGCGTCGACTTCCTGTTCTGGCAACTGCACGCAGGCGCGATTGCGCCGTGGGCGACGGCAGCCAGCTTGGCGGTGGCCGGAACAGGGATCCTCCAGCGCCTGTTGCGCTCACCGGTGGCCCTGTCGGCCGACGCGTCCGGTGCAAGCCCGACACCATGAGCACACAACGCGTGCTGCCTGCCCGGACGCCGGACGCCCTGAGTCTGCACGGTGTCTCCAAGTCGTTCGGCAAGACCGCGGTGATCCGCGATCTGGACCTGTCGGTGCCGCGCGGCGCTTCGCTGGCCCTGATCGGGCCCAATGGCGCGGGCAAGTCCACGCTGTTCAACCTGATCAGCGGCCGCCATGTCCCCGATGCCGGTGCCATCCGGCTGCACGGCCATCGCATCGACGGCAAACCGGCACACCAGGTCCGCCGACTCGGTTTGTCGCGCAGCTTCCAGGTCAGCCAGTTGTTTGGCCGCCTGAGTGTCATCGACAACCTGCGCTGCGCCGTGTTGTGGCGCCTTGGCTACCGCCATGTGTTCTGGCGCAGGTTGTCCGGCCTGCGCGACGTTGACCGCTGCGCCCGCGAGGTGTTGGAGCAGATTGCGCTGGCACCGCTGCGCGAGACGCCGGCGCAGGCCTTGAGCTACGCCGAACAGCGCGCGCTCGAATTCGGCATCACGATTGCCGGGGGTGCCGATGTGATCCTGCTCGACGAGCCCACCGCTGGCATGAGCCAGGCCGAGACGCGGCGATTCATCGGCCTGATCCGCAGCCTGACGCATGGCAAGACGCTCGTGACGGTGGAACACGACATGGACGTGGTGTTCGAACTGGCCGACACCGTTGCCGTCCTGGTTCAGGGAGGGTTGCTGGCCGTGGGCACGCCGCAGGCGGTCAGGGACGACCCGCAGGTCCAGCAGGCCTACCTCGGCACCCCCGCCATGCGGGCGACTGCGCACGGTCTGGCCCGATGCTGAGCATCCGCAACCTGCATGCCGGCTACGGCGCTGCCGCGGTGGTGCGCGGACTCGACGCGCAGTTGCAGGGCGGGGAAATCGTCGCCGTGCTCGGTCGCAATGGGTCCGGGCGTTCGACGCTGGCCAAGGCCGTCATGGGCATGGTGGCCTGGCGAGGCAGCGTGACGTGGCACGGCACGTCGCTCGCTGGCAAGAAAACCTTCGAGATTGCCCGCATGGGCATCGGTTACGTGCCCGAGACCCGCGATGTCTTTGCCGGCCTGACGGTGCACCAGAACCTGCTGATGGGCGAACGCGTTGTCGACAAGACCTTCGAGCGCACCCCGTCCCGCGGCAACCATGCCAGGCGCGCCGCGCCGCAAGGCGCGGCCGCGGGCACACAGAGCAGCGGTGCAACGGATGCCCCCTGGAACGCCGAGTCGCTGTACCGGATGTTCCCGGCGCTGCAGGCACGGCACGATGTGGATGCCGCGGTACTGTCGGGCGGAGAACAGCAGATGTTGGCCTTGTGCCGCTGCCTCATGGGGTCACCGCGTCTGGTCATCGTCGACGAACCGACCGAAGGGCTGGCGCCGGCGCTGGTGCAACAGGTGGCCGATTGCCTGCTCACACTGCGTCGGCGCGGCGTGGCGGTGCTGCTGATGGAACAAAAGCGCATGATTGCGCAGTCCATTGCGGATCGGGTCCTGGTGATGGGTCAGGGCCGCATCGTGTTCGACGGTTCGCCGCAGGCGTTTGACCATCGGCCGGACCTGACCCGGCTATGGTTGCAGGTCTGACGCGTTGCGTGGCCGTTGGCGCTGGTTTGTCCCGATGGGGACAATACGGCATCCGCGCAGGCGGGTATCGCCACTACAATGAATTTAAACGAACGACCGTTCTATTTTGCTCGGCCGACAGTTTTTCTCTGGGCACCCTTTTTTCTCAAGGATTCGCACATGACAGCACAGTACGCACTCCACCGCAACGTGGCAGTCATCACACTGAACAACCCGCCGGTCAATGGGCTGGGTTTCGACACCCGGCGCGCGATCGTCAAGGGGCTGGAACGGGCCATCGCCAACGCACGCGTCAAGGCGATTGTCATCACCGGCGCAGGCAAGGCCTTCTCCGGTGGCGCCGACATCAAGGAGTTCGGTTCAGCCAAGGCTGTACAGGAGCCCAATCTGCTGAGCATCATCAAGGCGATCGAGCATGCCACCAAGCCAGTGGTGGCCGCGCTGCATTCGGTCGTCATGGGTGGCGGCCTGGAACTGGCCCTGGGCTGCCACTACCGCATCGCCGCGCCGGGTTGCAAGGTTGCACTTCCGGAAGTCAAGCTGGGCCTGATTCCCGGCGCAGGGGGCACGCAACGCCTGCCACGCGTGCTGGGCGTCGAAGTGGCGCTGAACATGATCGTCAGTGGCGAGCCGCAGAACAGCGAGCTGCTGGCCAGCCTGCCCGGGCAGAAGTTGTTCGACAAGCTGGCCGCGTCCAACGAGTCGCTGCTGGACGAAGCGCTGGGCCTGGCCCGTTCGGTCGCCGACACGCGTCCGATGCCGCTGGTGCGCCACTTGCCCTGCAAGCACCCGCTGGGCGAGGCGTATTTCCAGTTCGCGCGCAACATGGTCGGTGGCATGTCGAAGAATTTTCCGGCGCCGCTCAAATGTGTCGATGCCGTCGAGGCTGCCACGAAGAACGCGATCGACCAGGGTCTGGTGATCGAGCGCGAGATCTTCACCAACCTGATGTTCACGCCGCAGTGCAAGGCCTTGCGCCACCTGTTCGTGGCCGAACGCGCCACCGCCAAGATTCCCGACGTGCCGGCCGACACCCCGCAGCGCCAGGTGAAGTCGCTGGCGGTCATCGGCGCCGGTACCATGGGCGGCGGCATCACGATGAACTTCCTCAATGCCGGCATTCCGGTCAAGATGCTCGAGATGAAGCAGGAAGCACTGGACCGCGGTCTGGCCACGATCCGCAAGAACTATGAATCGCAGGTCAAGCGCGGCAAGCTCAAGCAGGACAAGTACGAACAACGCATGGCGCTGCTGTCCACCACGCTGGACTACAACGACCTGAAAGACGCCGACATGGTGATCGAGGCGGTGTTCGAAGACATGGGTGTGAAGGAAACCGTGTTCAGGAAGCTCGACCAGGTCATGAAGCCCGGAGCGATCCTGGCCAGCAACACCTCCACGCTGGACATGAACACCATCGCCGGTTTCACGCGGCGCCCGCAGGACGTCATCGGCATGCACTTCTTCAGCCCGGCCAACGTGATGCGCCTGCTCGAAGTGGTGCGGGGCGTGAAGACCGGCAAGGACGTGCTGGCCACCGTGATGGCGCTGGGCAAGAAGATCAGGAAGACCACCGTGGTCTCGGGCGTGTGTGACGGATTCATCGGCAACCGGATGATCGAGCAATACAGCCGCCAGGCCGGTTTCCTGCTCGACGAGGGTTGCACGCCGGCGCAGGTCGACAAGGCGATCGAAAAATTCGGCTTTGCGATGGGGCCGTTCCGCATGGGTGACCTCGCTGGCAATGACATCGGCTGGGCGATCCGCAAGCGCCGTGCCAGCGAACGCGCCGACATGAAATACAGCAAGACCGCCGACAAATTGTGCGAACTCGGGCGCTTCGGCCAGAAGACCGGTGCCGGTTGGTACGACTACGAGGCCGGCAAGCGCGATGCGATCGTGTCGCGGCTGGTGGAACGGATGGTCGAGGACCACCGCAAGGCGCTTGGCATCACCGCGCGCACGATTTCCGATGAGGAAATCGTGCAGCGCCTGGTCTTTTCGCTGGTCAATGAAGGCGCCCGCATCCTCGAGGACGGGATCGCGTCCAAGGCCAGCGACATCGACATGGTCTATATCACCGGCTATGGCTTCCCTGTCTATCGGGGCGGCCCGATGCATTACGCCGAAGAATTCGGACTGTTCAACGTGGTCCAGGCCATGCAGCGATTTGCGCGCAACCCGTTGGACGACGCGGCATTCTGGACACCGGCGCCGCTGATCCAGCGCCTGGTGGCAAGCGGCAAATCGTTCAGCTGAGCGAGGTCGGCAGGCGCCTGGCCGGGGAGGACCATCGATGATTCGCAAGCTGTTCCTGTGGCTGGCGCTGGCACTGCTGGCGCTGGTGGTGGTACTGGCCGTCAACACGCTGCGCAAGGGATCGCGCCAGCTCGACGTGCCGGCGATATCCGCGCTGGCGCTCGACAAGGACCGTGCGGCGCAGCATCTGGCCGAAGCGGTCCGCGCGCGCACGATTTCCTCGCGCACCGATGCGGCGCAGAACACCGACCAGTTCCTGCAGCTGCACGCGCTGTTGCAGGCGCGCTACCCGAAGGCCCATGCGGTGCTGCAGCGTGAGGTCGTCAACGGGCTGAGCCTGCTCTACACCTGGAAGGGCAGCGACCCGAGCCTGCAGCCGATGCTGCTGATGGCGCACCAGGATGTCGTGCCGGTCTCGCCGGGCACCGAGACGCAATGGAGCGTCGACGCATTCGCCGGCGTCGTCAAGGATGGCTTTGTCTGGGGGCGCGGCGCCTGGGACAACAAGGGCAACCTGATCGCCCAGATGGAGGCGATCGAGATGCTGGCGGCCAGCGGCTTCCAGCCCAGGCGCACCATCCTGCTGGCCTACGGCGCAGATGAAGAAGTGACTGGTGAACGCGGGGCTGCGCACATCGCCGCCTTGCTCAAGGAGCGCGGCATACGCCCGAGTTTCGTCGTCGACGAAGGCCTGCTGATCACCGAAGGCATCTTGCCGGGCCTCGATCCGCCGACCGCCGTGATCGGTATCGCCGAAAAGGGCTACCTGTCGGTGGACATCACGCTCGATGCGACGCCGGGCCATTCGTCGATGCCACCGCCACCGGGGGCCGGCGCCATTGCGATGATGAGCGCGGCACTGCAGGCGGTCGACAACGACCGGATGCCGGCGAGCATCCAGGGTATTGCCGGCGAGATGCTCGCCACCGTGGCGCCCGAGATGCGCCTGCCGCTGCGGGTGGTGATGTCCAATTTGTGGTTGTTCGGCCCGATCGTGCAAAAGCAGCTCGAAGCGGGCGCGAGCACCAACGCCTTGTTGCGCACCACCACCGCGCTGACGGTGATCCGCGGCGGCGACGCGGACAATGTCTTGCCCGGCCAGGTCGAGGCGACCGTCAACTACCGGTTGTTGCCCGGCGACCGCTCGTCCGACATGCTGGCGCGGCTGAAGGCGCAGATTGCCAGAGCCGTTGGCCATGGCCGGTTTGCGTTGCGGACGCTGGCTGGTGGGTCCGAGGCATCCCGTGTCACACCCACCGATGCGCAGCCCTACCAGTTGATCAACCGCACCATGCGCGAGGTTTTTCCGGGCACGGTCGTCACGCCGGGCCTGATGGTTGGCGGCACGGATTCGCGCCATTTCGAGGGCATCAGCGACCATATCTTCCGGTTTTCGCCAGTGCGCGCCCGGGCCGAGGACCTGCCCCGCTTTCACGGTACCAACGAACGCATCTCGGTCGACAACCTGGCCGAGCTGATCCGCTTTTACCACCGCCTTGTGACCATGGGTGCGCAGGCATCCTGACACGTATTGCAACCAGGAGTTCAACATGAGCAACGCCGTCATCGTTTCCACCGCCCGTACACCGCTGGCCAAGAGCTGGAAGGGTTCCTTCAACATGACGCATGGCGCCACGCTCGGTGGCCATGCGGTCGAACATGCGATCGCGCGCGCCGGCATCGAAGCGGGCGAGGTCGAGGACGTGATCATGGGCTGTGCGAATCCGGAAGGGGCCACCGGCGCCAACATCGCGCGCCAGATTGCGCTGCGTGCCGGTTGCCCGGTCACGGTTTCTGGCATGACCGTCAACCGGTTCTGCTCGTCCGGCCTGCAGACGATCGCACTGGCGGCCCAGCGCATCATGGCCGGTGAGGCAGATGTCTTTGTCGCCGGCGGCGTCGAGAGCATTTCGTGCGTGCAACAGGAAATGAACAAGCACATGCTGGCCGATCCCTGGCTCGTCAAGCACAAGCCCGAAATCTACTGGAACATGTTGCAGACCGCCGAGCAGGTCGCCAAGCGCTATGGCATCGGCCGCGACGCGATGGACGCATACGGCGCGGCGAGCCAGCAACGTGCCGCCGCCGCGCAGGCTGCAGGCAGGTTCGACGCCGAGATCGCGCCGATCACCGTGACCGCCGGCGTGGCCGACAAGGTGATGGGCCTGATGAGCAGACAGGTGACTGTCAGCAAGGACGAGGGCATCCGGGAAGGCACGACCAAGGAAGGCATCAGCGGCATCAAGCCCGCCATCCCCGGTGGCGTGATTGCTGCCGGCAATGCCAGCCAGTTTTCCGACGGTGCCGGCGCCTGCGTCGTGATGAACGACAAGCTGGCCGAGAGGAAGGGATTGCAGCCGCTGGGGCGCTTCCTGGGTTTTGCGGTGGCCGGTTGCGAGCCCGACGAGATGGGCATCGGTCCGGTGTTTGCCGTTCCCAAGGTACTGGCGCGTCTGGGCCTGTCGGTGGACGATATCGACCTGTGGGAGTTGAACGAGGCGTTTGCAGTGCAGGTGATCTATTGCCGTGACAAGCTCGGTATTCCGGCCGACCGGCTCAACGTCAACGGGGGCGCGATTGCGGTGGGGCATCCCTACGGCGTCAGTGGCCAACGCCTGACCGGCCATGCACTGATCGAAGGCAAGCGGCGTGGCGCCAAACGGGTGCTGGTGACCATGTGCATCGGCGGCGGCATGGGAGCTGCCGGCGTGTTCGAGGTACTGTGAACCGGCACCGGCTTGCACGGGAGTGCGTGTGAAGTTGCGCCAGACGCTGCAGTTCCTGCTGTACCAGTGGCAGGATGTCGAGTCACTGTGCCAGCGCCCGCGCTTCGCCGACCATGGCCGCGAGACGTTCGACGCGGTGCTCGACACCTGCGAGCGGATCGCACGCGAACGATACGCGCCGTTCAACCGCGTGGTCGACACCCAGGAACCGTATGTCGATGGTGACAAGGTGGTGTTGCCGCAGGCCACGCACGACGCGCACCAGGCCTACGTGGCATCCGGCATGCTGGGCGCCGCGCAGGACTACGAGATCGGTGGCATGCAGCTGCCCTACACGGTCAATGCCAGCGCGAATGCGTTCTTCGCGCTGGCCTCGGTCAGCATCGGCAGCAACATGCTGACCGTGGGCAATGCCAACCTGCTGCTGGCGCACGGCACCGGCTTGCAGAAGCAGGTATTTGCCGCCAACGAATTTTCCGGCCGCTGGGCCGGCACGATGTGTTTGAGCGAGCCGCAGGCCGGCTCCAGCCTGTCGGACATCACGACCCGGGCCGAGCCCGACGGAGACGGTGCGCAGGACGATCCGCTGGGCCCGCGCTACCGCTTGCGTGGCAACAAGATGTGGATCTCGTCGGGCGAGCATGAACTGACCGAAAACATCGTGCATCTGGTGCTGGCCAAGATTCCCGGGCCCGATGGCAAGCTGATTCCCGGTACCCGCGGCATCTCGCTGTTCATCGTGCCCAAGAAGTTGGTCGACACCGAAGGCCGGTTGACCGGCGTGCGCAACGACGTCGCCCTGGCCGGACTGAACCACAAGCTGGGCTGGCGTGGCACCACCAACACCTTGCTCAACTTTGGCGAAGGCCGCTATCCGGTCGCCGGACGGGCCGGCGCGATCGGATATCTGGTGGGCCAGGCGCATGAGGGCTTGCGTTGCATGTTCCACATGATGAACGAAGCGCGCATCGGTGTCGGCACGGCAGCGACCATGCTCGGACTGGCGGGCTATTACGCGTCGCTCGACTATGCCCGCAACCGCCCGCAAGGCCGCCCGGTGGGCGTGGGCGGCAAGGACGCGGCCAGTCCACCCGTGCCCATCGTCGACCATGCCGACGTCAAACGGATGTTGCTGGCGCAGAAGTCGTATTGCGAAGGCGCCCTGGCGCTGGAGTTGTATTGCGCGCGGCTGGTTGACGAGGACCATACCGGGCCGGCCGCGTCCGCTCGCGATGCGCGGCTGCTGCTGGAGGTGCTCACGCCGATTGCCAAGAGCTGGCCGAGCGAATGGTGCCTGGAGGCCAATTCGCTGGCGATCCAGATTCACGGCGGTTACGGCTACACCCGGGATTTTCCGGTCGAACAGTACTGGCGCGACAACCGGCTCAACATGATCCACGAGGGCACGCATGGCATCCATGCGATGGACCTGCTCGGGCGCAAGGTGCGGCTGGACAACGGGCGTGCGATGGAGTTGCTGCTGACGCGCATCGCGGACACCGTCGCGCGTGCGCGCCCGCACGCGTCACTGGGCAGCCATGCAGCGGCACTCGATGCCGCCTGGCAACACATCGTGGCCGCGACGCGGGCAGCCTGGTCGGACGGTGATCCTGCCTCGGCGCTGGCCAATGCGGTGCCATACATGCAGGCGTTTGGGCATGCGGTGCTGGCCTGGATCTGGCTCGATGTCGCCATAGCCGTGCTCACACAGCCTGCAGCAATCCGAAGCGACCCGGCGCATGCGGGAACCCTGGCGGCAATGCGCTATTTCTACCACTACGAACTTGGCAAGATCGACGCCTGGCTGGCCCCGGTCGAGCGGCGCGACAGGACCTGCGCCGACATGCCGGATGAGGCCTTTTGATGTCGTTCTTCAAGAAGTACAACGGAACCATGAACAAACGACTCGCACGGCTCGAAACCTTGATCTGGACCCTGATTTATGGCGGCCTGTTGTCGGGCCTGGTGGGGCTGTTCATGATCCGCGCCGGTGACGAGCAAGGTCATTGGTTGACGATCGGCGCAGTGGGCGCGGTGGTGCTCGGTCTGGTGCTGATCTTTGTGCGCTCGCGCTGCAACGAAGGTCCTGATCCCGCGCCCGTGGCGCCACGCGCGCGCCAGCCACGTTAAACAAGCATCACAGGAGTTGTCACCATGGCGCGTACGACACAGCAATTGTTCGACCTCACCGGCAAGACCGCGCTGGTCACCGGTGGGTCCCGGGGCCTGGGCCTGCAGATGGCGCATGCGCTGGGTGAGGCCGGGGCCCGCATCATGCTCAGTTCGCGCAAGGCAGACGATCTGGAAGAAGCCTGCGCCGAGCTGCAGGCGGCCGGTATCGATGCGCGCTGGATCGCAGCCGATTGCGCGCACGAGAGCGACCTGCGGCGCCTGGCCAACGAGACACTCGAACGCATGGGCGTGATCGACGTCCTGGTCAACAATGCCGGTGCGGCCTGGGGTGCGCCGGCGCAGGACCACCCGGTGGCTGCCTGGGACAAGGTGATGAACCTCAACATCCGCGGCTACTTCATCCTGTGCCAGGAAGTGGGCAAACAGTGCATGATCGGTCGCCAGAGCGGGCGCATCATCAACCTGGCATCCATTGCCGGCCTGGGTGGCAATCCGCCCGACCTGCAGACCATCGCCTACAACACGTCCAAGGGCGCGGTCATCAATTTCACCCGCGCATTGGCCGCGGAATGGGGCAGATACCGCATCAACGTGAACGCCATCTGTCCCGGCTTCTTTCCGAGCAGGATGACAGGGGGTCTGTTGCGCGACGGTGGCGACGCCGTCATGGCCTCGCATGCGCCACTGCAACGACTCGGTGACGACGAAGACCTCAAGGGCATCACGCTGCTGTATGCATCCGATGCCGGCAAGCACATCACCGGCCAATGGCTGGCGGTGGACGGTGGCGTGTCCATCATCACCGGCGGTTGAACTGCGCCGGCGGCCTCTTTCCATCAGCAAACCGGGAGCTCCCATGCCCATCAATCGACAGATTCTTCTCGACAACCGTCCGCAAGGCCAGGCCAGCGCCAGCAATTTCAGGCTGGTCAGCAGCGAGACTGCGCCACTGCAGGACGGGCAGGTACTGGTGCGCCACCATTTCCTGAGCCTGGACCCGTACATGCGCGGTCGCATGGACGACGCCAAGAGTTATGCCCAACCCCAGGCACTGGGGGAAGTGATGGGCGGCGGTACGGCGGGCGAAGTGGTGGAGTCTCGCGCGCCCGGATTTGCCGTGGGTGACACGGTGGTGGGCATGGGCGGCTGGCAGGAATATTCCGTGGCCTGCGCCGCACAGCCCGGCGCCTTGCGCAAGGTCGATACCAGCCAGGTGCCACTGAGCTACTATCTGGGCGCCGTCGGCATGCCCGGCATCACCGCCTGGTTTGGCCTGGTCAAGATCTGTGAACCGAAAAGCGGCGAAACCGTGGTCTGCAGTGCGGCCACTGGCGCGGTCGGCAGCGCCGTTGCGGCACTGGCCAAGGCCCGGGGCTGTCGCGTCGTGGGCATTGCCGGTGGCCCCGAGAAATGCCGTTATGCCACCGACGAACTGGGCTACGACGTCTGCATCGATTACAAGCAGCATGCCGACGCGAAATCATTGTCCAGAGCCATCAAGGCCGCCTGTCCCGACGGCATCGATGGGTATTTTGAAAATGTCGGCGGCATGGTGCTCAATGCGGTGTTGTCGCGCATGAACGCGTTCGGCCGGATCGCCCTGTGCGGCATGATCGCAGGGTATGACGGCGAGCCCGTGCCGCTGCTGCATCCCCAGCTGCTGCTGACCAACCGCATCAAGCTGCAAGGATTCATCGTCAGCGAACACCCGGAAGTCTGGCGTGACGCGCAGTCAGAGCTCGGTGCCCTGGTTGCGAGCGGCAAACTGCGTCCCCGCGAGAGCATCGCCCAGGGTATTGCAGCGGCGCCGGAAGCCTTTCTGGGGCTGCTCAAGGGCCGCAATTTCGGCAAGCAGCTGGTCAGGCTGGTGTAGGCTCTGACGGTCACTATCACGGTCGGTTCGTTCAAGGGAGGCAGGCCATGAACACGCATACGGTCTTCAATCAAAGCAAGCCGCTGGTCGACTACAACCTGTTCGAGGGTAACCAGGCACTGCAAGCGGCATTGGCGTTCCAGGCGCCCACGCTGGATACCGGAACCCTGCGGCTGCTGGGTGCGCAGCTCGGTCGCGCAGACATGCAGACGCATGCGCGGCTGGCCAATGTCTACACCCCGCAGCTGCACACCCATGACCGCACCGGCCAACGCATCGACCAGGTCGAATTCCATCCCAGCTACCACGTGCTGATGGCCACTGCCGTAGCCGCGGGTCTGCATGGATCACCCTGGTCGGCACCAGCGGGCAGCCATGCCCATGTAGTGCGGGCGGCGGGCTTCATGTTGTTCACCGAGCTCGAACCGTCGATCCTGTGTCCGATCTCGATGACCTACGCAGTCACACCCGCATTGCGGGCCAACGCCGCCATCCACGCGGATTGGTCGCCCGGGTTGGGCAGCCGCAGCTACGATCCACTGCCACGCCCCTGGCGCGACAAGACCGGCCTGACGATGGGCATGGGCATGACCGAGAAGCAGGGTGGCTCGGATGTGCGGGCCAACACCACACAGGCGGTCGGCGCCGGCAGCGATGCCTGGGGCACGCGCTATACGGTCACCGGCCACAAGTGGTTCATGTCCGCACCGATGTGCGACGCCTTCCTGATCCTGGCCCAGACGCCGGGTGGCCTGTCGTGCCTGTTCCTGCCGCGCGTGTTGCCGGACGGCTCGCGCAACGCCCTGCAGATCATGCGCCTGAAGGACAAGCTGGGCAACAAGGCCAACGCCAGCTCGGAAATCGAGTTCGCCGGCGCCACCGCCTGGCTGGTCGGCGAGGAGGGCAGGGGGGTGCCGCAGATCCTGGCGATGGGTTCGATGACGCGGCTCGACTGCGCGCTGGGCACCAGCGGGCTGATGCGCCAGGCGCTGTCGATTGCGCTGCACCATACCGGGCAGCGGCTGGCGTTCGGCAAACCGCTGCTCGAGCAGCCATTGATGCGCAACGTGCTGGCCGATCTCGCGCTGGAGAGCGAAGCCGCCTGCGCGCTGGCGCTGCGCCTGGCGCGCAGCTTCGATCGTCCCGACGATGCCCATGAACGCGCGTTCGCCCGGATACTGACACCGGTCACCAAATTCTGGATCTGCAAACGGGGCAGCCAATTTGCGCAGGAAGCCATGGAATGCCTGGGCGGCAATGGCTACGTCGAAGACCAGGGCGAAGGCATCATGGCGCGCATCTACCGCGAGATGCCGGTGAATTCGATCTGGGAAGGCTCTGGCAACATCATGGCGCTGGACCTCTTGCGCGCCCTGCGCAAATCCGATGCGGCGGCGGCGCTGGTGCAGGAATGCGCGCCGGCCCGCGGCGCCCACGACACACTCGATCGCCTGGTGGCGGGTCTGCCGGCACGGATCGAAGCGGCACCCCGCGAGATCGACGCACGGCGGTTGGCGCAGGACATCGCCCTGGCGGTGCAGGCCAGCTTGCTGGTGCAAGGTGCGCCCGAATACGTCTCCAGCGCGTTTTGCCGCTCGCGCCTGGCAGGCGACTGGGGCCATGTGTACGGCACCCTGGACGCCGGCACCGATGTCGATGCCATCCTGGCCCGCGCCAGGACGCACTGAGGCGGTTCTGCGCAGTCAACGCGACATGCAGACAGGCGAGGCCTTGCGCTGGCACAGTGCGCGTTTCGACCAGTTGACGCCTGAGCCGTTGTATGCCGCGCTGCAGTTGCGCAGCGCCGTGTTTGTCGTCGAACAACAATGCCTGTTCCGCGACATGGACGGCAACGACCGGCAGGCCATGCATCTGCTGGGTTGGCGCGGCACCGAATTGCTCGCCTACGCTCGCTGCTTCGCACCCGGCGACCATTTCGCCGAAGCCAGCATCGGGCGCATCGCAACCCGCCTGGATGCGCGCGGTGGCGGCTTGGGACACCAGCTGGTGGTCCAGGCGATGGCGCTGGTTCGCACCACCTGGGGGACGCAACCGATCCGCATCGGTGCCCAGGCCCGGCTCAGACATTTTTACCAACAACACGGATTCGTCGACACCGGCATCGACTACGTCGAGGATGGCATCGACCACGTGCAGATGGTGTGGACACCGTGAATCCAGGAGCACAGCATGATCAGTGATTTCCAGGGCAAGACCGCTGTCCTGACCGGAGCGGGCTCCGGTTTTGGGCTGGAGTGTGCCCGCCTGGGCGCACGGCTTGGCATGAACCTGGTTCTCGCCGACGTGCAGCAGGATGCACTCGACCGGGCCAGCCTGGAGCTGCAGGCCACCGGAGCACAGGTGCTGGCGTACCGACTCGATGTGTCCCGTGCCGACGAGGTCGAGGCGCTCGGGCGAGCGGCCTGGCAACGTTTTGGCGCGCCGCATCTGGTGTTCAACAACGCGGGCGTGGCAGCCAACGGCCTGATCTGGGAGGCCGGCGTCAAGGATTGGGAGTGGGTGCTGGGAGTCAACCTGATGGGGGTCGTGCATGGCGTGCGGGTCTTCACACCGATGATGCTCGACGCCGCCAAGGCGGACCCGGCCTACCGGGGCCATATCGTGAACACCGCCAGCATGGCGGGACTGTTGTCTCCGCCCAACATGGGCGTCTACAACGTCAGCAAGCACGCGGTCGTCGCGCTGACGGAGACGCTGTACCAGGATCTGGCACTGGTGACCGAACAGGTCAGCGCCAGTGTGTTGTGCCCGTTCTTTGTTCCCACCGGGATCAGCCAGAGCCAGCGCAACCGGCCGTCCGCGTTGGCGGACCCATCGGCAAGACCGACGCGCAGCCAATTGATCGGCCAGGCCATGGGCGACAAGGCCGTCGGTTCTGGCAAGGTCTCGGCCGCCGATGTGGCGCAAAAAGTGTTTGAGGCGGTGGCGGCCGATCGCTTCTATATCTACAGCCATCCGAAGGCGATCAAGTCGGTGCAGACCCGGCTCGAAGACATCCTGCAGGCGCGCAACCCGACCGATCCGTTCATCGACAAGCCGGAGCTCGGTATCCAGTTGCGCAAGGAACTGCGCGGCTGATTCGAAACGGCAGCGCGCGCACGGCGTGCGCTGCCCGATGTCAATGCACCTGGCGCGCAGAGCCCATCTGGTCGAACAGATCGACCTGGGCCCGGATGTCCTCCGACTTGCCCAGGATGTTGGTGAAGTGCAGCAGTTGTTCGTCCTGGATGAAGCTGGCCGATGACTCCGCGGTCAGCAGCACTTCGGGCGACTGCGGACGCGCCACGATGAATCCCTGCACGTAATTGACACCGATTTCGGCCAAGGTCTGGACCGTGGCCGTGTCTTCGGCCCATTCGGCGATGGTCTGCATGCCCAGGTTGCGCGCCAGATTGACGATGGCCTCGACGATCGCCACGTTGGCTGGATGCCGGTTCATGTTGACGATGAAGCTGCCGTCGATCTTGAGCAGGTCGGCGGGCAACTCCTTCAGATACGAAAACGAGGTGTACCCAGCGCCGAAATCGTCCAAGGCGACCTTGGCGCCGAAACTGCGCACGCGGTCGATGAACATGCGGGTGTTGTTGAGGTCGTGCAACGCGACGCTTTCGGTGATCTCGATGCACAGGTGGCGCACGATATCGGCATTGGCCGCCAGCATCGCGTACACGTCCTGCATGAACTTCTCGTCGTTCAGCGAGGCACCGCTGAGGTTCATGCAGACAAACCGGGTGTTGGTCAGCCGATGCTGGTTGGCACTGAGCCAGGCCAGCGTCGTGGACATCACCCAGCGATCGATCACACCCATGCGTCCGCAGGCTTCCGCCGCCGAGATCAGCCGGTCGGTCGGCACCAGCTTGCCGTCCTTGCCCCGCATGCGCAGCAGCACTTCGAAGTTGAGTGACTCGTTGGGCGCCTTGAGCGACATGATCGGCTGCATGTCCAGGAACAATGCGTCGGTGGCGGCACTGGTGGACAACAACTCGACCAGTTGCAGTTCGGCCTCATGCTGGCGAAACACGTCTGCGTTGCGGTCATACACCACCAGCCCGTCGTGGTGGCCGCGCTTGGCGTCGCGACAGGCACGGTCGGCGGTGGACAAGGCATCCTTGATCGAGGTGCCGGGCATGACCTCGATCAGCCCGATCGAGCCGCGCACCGTGAAGGCCTTTTCTCCAACGCGAAAGGGTGTGCTTCCGATGTTGCGCACGATGCCCTGGCAGACCAGGGCGGCCAGCGCCATCTTGGTATCGGGCAGCACCAGCACGAACTCGTCTCCACCGACACGCCCGACGCGGATCGATCCGGAGACCACGTCGGTGATGCGTTTGCAGACCTGCTGCAAGACCTCGTCACCCGCGCTGTGCCCATACAGGTCATTGATCAACTTGAAGCGGTCCAGGTCGAGGTAGGCCAATGCGAAGGGGCGGCTCTTGGGCGAAGTGGCACTGGCCTCCATGAACGCGTTTTCGATGCCACGGCGGTTGAGTACCTTGGTCAACGGATCGTTGTAGGCCAGGAAGTTCAGGTCTTCGGTGGCGCGCGCCTTCTCGGTGACGTCCTGCAACGAGCCCTCGATGCGGTCGTTCGCCTGCGTGGCCTTGACCAGGTACTTGCGCGGCTCGGCGTCGTCCGACGTGCGTTGGCCCTTGATCTCGAGTTCGCCACCCACCCGGCTGTAGACGAAATGGTGCAACTGGGTCCACGCCCCCTGGTCGAAATACAACTGCCAGGTGTTGTGCCCCGGCGTCAGCACGCGATCGCCGAGCATGGCGCGCAGTGCGGGATTGGCACTGATGAAGCGCCCTTGCAGATCCAGGCTGAACAGTCCGATCGGCATGGCATTGAAGTTGTGCTCCATTTCGGCCTGCACCTTGAGCCGTTGCTGGTGCTCCATGCGCATCTGCTCGGCGATCGCCAGCGCCGCCAGCAGGCTCGACGACAGCGCCACCGTGACGAAGTTGGTGGCAACCACAAATTCCTTGATGCCCGACACCGCGGCAGCGATCTCGGCCAGCACCGACAGGAACGCGACACCCAGCGATGCGCCATACCACATGGCGACCCGCGAACGGGTGCGGCGCAGGATGTCGAGCAGACTCAAAGTCATCAGCACCGACCAGGTTCCTGCGACCAGCCACATCAGTGGCAGCCAGGCCTGGTACGGCAGCATCACGGACAGCAACAGAAACGGCACGCACAGCCACTGCGTAACCTGCAGCGGCCTGTCGAAGCGTGTCTTGCGCAGGTCATCGGCGAACAGATAGCGGAACAGCGCCAGCGTCAGCAAGCCGTAGATCGCCACCGTGACCGCTCGACTGGGCGCCAGCCAGTCAGCGGGCAACAGGTGGCCCAGCCACTGGATGTCCCAACCGGCCGAGATCGCACTCATGCGCAGCGTCACCACCAGCCAGGCGGCGAACAACACGTAGAGGATCTGCCGATTGATCCAGGCCGTCATCAGCACGAAAACGGCCAACACGATCAGGCCACCGTCGAGCAACCCGGAGTTGCGGTGGAATTCCAGTGTCGAGCGTCGCAGATCCTGCGTCGACCACGACGCGGCGCTCAGCCGGGCCGGCCCGACAAACCGGGCCTGGCACAGGACACCGTCCGGGCTGTTTTCCATGCCCAGTGCGAACCCTGACTTGGACACGGAAAACGCGCCCTGCATGCTGGACCGTGATGCCTCGCCCAAGGGTTTGAGGGAAGCACGATCCCAGCAACGGACGAAAGTCATGTGGCGTGACGGAAACTCGACGATCGAGCCGCCATCGACCGGAGCAGGGGTGTCAAAGGTGAACCATATCGGCCGTTCGGAACGCCGTGTCTCGTAGGCGGTGACCGCCGCGACCGTCTTGAGTTGGGCGCGCGCATCCTGCGGCAACAGCGCGCCTGCGTCGGACTTGTCTTCCAGGGTCTTCAGTCTGATCGGGGTCGACGTACCGGAGGAGTACTGGTCATCCCACAGGGAGATCGCAGCTGTCGAGACCAACACGATGGCCAAGGGCACCAGATAGATGGACAGCAGCCAGGTAAGCCTGTCCATGCCCACGCCAAAGCGGGCCCAGATCGCCTGAATCCACCTAACTTGCCGATCGACCATGCATCCTTGCGAGCGCCGGAATGGATCCAGCCAAGCACGCAAGTCTACGCAATGCCACCTTGCCGTCAATCCGGACAGGGTCTTGAAGCCCGCGCAGGGCCGACTATTGTGTCAAATGTGGCGTGAAACAGACAAGCGAATCACACCGGGCGGCGACCCAGCGGCGGGACGACTCTGGACAACGCCGGCGCCGGAAACAATTCGCCCCAGTCGGCTTCGGCATCGACGCGCACGTCGATATCGGGGTGGTGGGTGTGGCACATGAACTGCAGCAACGGGTGTGCGGCATCCACCAGCCTCTGGTGGCCGGTGTCGATCTCGAATCCCAGCACGCGGTGTGGAATGTTGTTGCCGTGGCGCATCGGGATGAAGCCTAGCTCCGGATACAGGTCCTCGAACATCATTTGATCGTACTGGCGGTCCAGCGGTGCACGGGCGGCCACGATGGCCCAGTCGATGTCGTTTTGCGCGCAGTACTGCAGCGTGGCCTTGATCAGCACCATCTTCACCAGGCGGCCGATCGAGCCGCCGACAATCCCCAGCCGGCTTCCTTCGACCAATGGGCGGTCGCGCAGCCAGCGTGGCAAGTCCACCGACTGCTCGACCTTCAGAGGCATATGCGCGTTGCTCTGGATGCGCAGGGTACCCATCGGCGAGCCGTCCAGCTTGGATTCGGCCAGCAGCACGATGACGCCGGGCTCGCTGTCGAGTGACTCCGGCGTGCGAAGCGTCGCGCCGAACTCGGGCATGTGTCGGCTGTACGCGGCAGCGCGCACCGCCACCGCCTTGGACAGGTCCGCATCGGTGCGGACCAGCCGAACCGTGAAAGGCAGCCGCTCCTCCCGCATACGTGGCGTTTCGGCAACGTGAGGGGTCGGCGGCAAATCGGCAACGGGAATGTGGCGCTGCGGAGCGGTAAAGCGGATCGGCTGAATCATGGTGGGTTCCTCTTGGCAAGCGTGAAAATCGACTCTGCGGGACAGGCAGTGACGCCTTTGTAAACAAATGTAGGCTTCGCGGCGGCCCTTGCTAAGTCACCGTTCGTCTAGACCTTCTGTAGGGAAACTGCTGACAGGGTTTGACCCAGGAGGACCGCATCGACGGTGTCGTGCCACCACCTGTCGCGTTGCCGGACTCAGGGGGTATCAGCCGGCTATGGCACACTGGCCGCCTTCACGCCAGCGCCGGATCGATCGGGTTCTGGCAGCACGACTCGCCCAGGAAGGAACACCATGCCAGCCATCGTCCAACGCATTGCCGAAGAACTCGGTGTGCGCGCAGCCCAAGTGCAGGCGGCGGTCGATTTGCTCGATGGCGGAGCCACGGTTCCGTTTGTGGCGCGCTATCGCAAGGAAGCCACCGGTGGTCTGGACGACGTGGCGCTGCGCGAGATCGAGACGCGCCTGACCTACCTGCGCGAGATGCAGGAGCGTTGCGCCAGCATCGTGGCAGCGATCGGGGAGCAGGGCAAGCTGACGCCGGCACTGCGCCAGGCGCTGCAGAACGCGGCGACCAAGCAGGAACTGGAAGACCTGTACCTGCCGTACAAGCAAAAGCGCCGCACCAAGGGTGAGATGGCCCGCCAGGCCGGCCTGGAACCACTGGCCGATCGCCTGCTGCACGACCCTGCACTGGTGCCCACCGAAGAGGCCATGGCGTTTGTGGTTCCGCTGCAGGCGCAGCTGGACGATGCCGAGAAGCAGCCTGATTTTTCGAGCGTTCCCGCAGTGCTGGACGCAGTCCGCGACATCCTGAGCGAACGTTGGGCCGAGCAACCCGCGCTGGTGCAGGCCTTGCGCGCATGGCTATGGGACAGCGGCCATTTCGCCAGCAGCCTGCGCAGTGGCAAGGATCCCCAGCACCCGGACGTGGCCAAGTTCCGCGACTATTTCGACTACCAGGAGCCGATCGCACGGGTTCCGTCGCACCGCGCGCTGGCGGTGTTCCGGGGCCGGGCACTGGACCTGCTGGACGTGCACCTGCGGCTGCCGCAGGCTGATCCTGTGTTGACGGCCCCTGGCGCATCGGCCAGCGTGCTGGCGGAGGTCCGTATCGCCCAGCACGTCGGTTGGCGCCACCAGGGCCGACCCGCCGACGACTTCCTGGGCAAATGCGTCACCTGGGCCTGGCGCGTGAAGCTCAGCCTGTCCATCGAACGCGATCTGTTTTCGCGCCTGCGCGAGGCGGCGCAAGCCACTGCGATCTCGATCTTTGCCGACAACGTGCGCGACCTGCTGCTGGCCGCACCGGCCGGTCCCCGGGTGGTGCTGGGACTGGACCCGGGCATCCGCACCGGCGTCAAGGTGGCGGTGGTCGATTGCAACGGCAAGCTGGTGGATACCGCCACGGTCTTCCCGCACGAACCACGCAAGGACTGGGACGGCGCATTGCACCAGCTGCGCCAGTTGTGCCTGCGCCATGGCGTGAACCTGATCGCCATCGGCAACGGAACCGCCAGCCGCGAGACCGACCAACTGGCCGCCGACCTGATTGCGCAACTGGCGCACGCGGCCCGCTCGGGCGATGCGGCAGCAGCGCCGGCGGTTCCCGAGAAGGTGGTGGTCAGCGAAGCAGGGGCGTCGGTCTATTCGGCCAGCGCCTTCGCATCGCAGGAAATGCCCGATGTGGACGTGACGCTGCGAGGCGCGGCCAGCATCGCCCGGCGCTTGCAGGACCCGCTGGCCGAGCTGGTGAAGATCGACCCGAAGTCGATCGGCGTCGGGCAATACCAGCACGATGTGAACCAGGGCGAATTGGCGCGTTGCCTCGATGCGGTGGTCGAGGACTGCGTGAATGCGGTCGGGGTGGACCTGAACACCGCCAGTGTGCCGCTGCTGCGTCGGGTATCGGGGCTGTCGCCCAGCGTGGCCGAGGCCGTGGTGCGCTGGCGCGACACCCACGGCAGCTTCCGCAACCGCGCTCAACTGCGCGACGTGACCGGGCTGGGCGCCAAGACGTTCGAGCAAAGCGCCGGATTCCTGCGTATCCGCGGGGGTGACAACCCATTGGACATGACCGGCGTCCACCCGGAGACCTATCCGGTCGTGGAGAAGATCCTGCAGCACACCGGATTGCCGGTGGGCGAATTGATGGGACGCGCAACCACGCTGGCGACCTTGCGTGCGGAGATGTTTGCCGATGCCCGATTTGGCGCGCCGACGGTACGCGACATCCTGGCCGAGCTGGAAAAGCCCGGACGCGATCCACGGCCGCAGTTCCGGGCCGCCAGGCTCAACGACAGCGTGCGCGATATCGCCGATCTGCGCGAGGGCATGGTGCTGGAGGGCACGGTCAGCAACGTGGCCGCCTTTGGCGCGTTTGTCGACCTCGGCGTGCACCAGGACGGCCTGATCCATGTCAGCCAGCTCAGCGACCGCTTCGTCACCGACGCACGGGAGGTGGTCAAGACCGGCGCCATCGTCAAGGTCAAGGTGCTGGAGATCGACCTGGCACGCAAGCGCGTGGCCCTGTCGATGAAGCTGGGCAACCCTGCACCGACGCGACGCGACGCCACCGACACCAGCCGGCGCAGTGGCGCAGAGCCGCCGCGGGCCGCACCGCGGCGAACCGCGGCGGCGACTGCACCGGCATCGACCGCGATGGCATCGGCCTTTGCACGGCTCAAGCCGTGAGCGCGCGCGCATGACGGTCACTGGTCCAATGCTCGTCGATGGGCGCAGCCAGCGCTGGGGGACCGGCGGCAGATAATCGGCGTTGTTGTGCATGCCTGTCCGGAGTCATTGACCCATGTTGTTGCGGGATTTGTTGGCCTCACAGTTCAACCTGCCCAGTATTCCCAAGGTCGTGGCCTTGTTGCTGAGCGAACTCGAGCGCGAGCAACCGGATCTCAAGAAGATTTCCCTGCTCATCAGCACCGACCCGGCGCTGGCCACGCGGTTGATGCAGGTCTCCAACTCAGGCTATTTCAAGCTGTCCGGTCAGGTGCGCAGCGTGCCGGAGTCGCTCGCGGTCGTGGGTCTGGCCCATGTGCGCACGATGGCCGTGGCTGCCGCGAGCAAGACCTCGCTCAAGGCGGTGCCCGGCATCCACCTGCAGCACTACTGGGATTTCAGCCTGGACGTGGCCAAGGTGTCGCGTTCACTGGCCGGTGTGGTGCGGCAAAACCAGCAGGCTGCCTTCACCGCAGGCCTGATCCACTTCATCGGCGAACTGGCGATGCGCCTGGCAATGCCGCAGGAGATGGCTGCGCTCGACCGCGAAGTGCCAGCCCTGGACGCGCGCCGGGCACGAGCCGAACGCAGGATGTTCGCGTTCGACTACCCGCAGGTGGGCGCCGGCTATGCACGGCAGTGGTTGTTTCCCGAGGCCATCGTCGACGCAATCGCGCACCAGGACGCGCCATTTCGAAACGACGCCTACGAACCGCTGGCCGGCGTCGTGCATCTGGCGATCTGGCGTGCGCGTTGCAAGCTCGCCGGGCTGAACCAGCGTGAGATGGCAGTGACATTTCCCGGCTCCGTGGGTGAGGTATTGGCGCTCGACATCGACATGGTGCTGCAGCAGGACCCGATCGACTGGGCCAGCCAGCATCAGGCCTGATTGCCGAACTCCATAGTGAACCATGTCCCGTTACCTCACCGCCGCCCTGTACAAGTTTGTCGAATGGCCCGATCACGGCCGGTTGCAGGCGCCGTTGCTGGCGCTCTGCCGTGCGCATGGCGTCAAGGGCACCGTGTTGCTGGCGAACGAGGGGATCAACGGCACCATCGCCGGCCCGCCAGACGGTGTGCGGGGCGTGCTCGCCTGGTTGCGCAGTGATGCGCGACTGGCTGACCTGGAGCACAAGGAGTCCTGGGCCGACGAGCCACCGTTTCACCGGATGAAGGTCCGGCTGAAGGCGGAAATCGTCACCATGCACGTGCCCGGTCTTCGCCCGGCGGCGATGGCAGGCAGCTATGTACCGGCGCAGCAGTGGAATGGCTTGATCCAGCAGGACGATGTGGTCGTGATCGACACCCGCAACGACTACGAGGTCGCCGTAGGCAGCTTCCGTGGCGCCATCGACCCCCGCACGCGCAGCTTTTCCGCGTTGCCGCAATGGATCGCGCAGCAGTCCGAACCCGGCGGCGTGCTGGCGGCCCGGGACGGCAAGCGGCCGCGGGTGGCGATGTTCTGCACCGGTGGCATTCGCTGTGAAAAATCCACTGCCTTGCTGCGCATGCGCGGCTTTGACGAGGTCTACCACCTGCAAGGCGGCATTCTCAAGTACCTGGAGACGGTCGCGCCACAGGACAGCTTGTGGCAAGGCCAGTGTTTCGTGTTCGATGAACGGGTATCGGTCGGCCACGGCCTGGTGCAAGGCGACCTGCACCTGTGCCGGTCCTGCCGCCGGCCCCTGGAACCCCACGATCTGGCCTCGCCCCTGTACGAAGAAGGTGTGTCGTGCGCCCATTGCCATGCCACGCTCGACGTCGATCGCCGCCGTGGCCTGGCGGAGCGCCAGCGCCAGGTGACACTGGCGCGCCAACGCGGAACCGCCCATATTGCCGCCGAAATGCCGGCACACCATCACAACACCGCCCCGGTTGGCGGATCATGACAGCGGCGATACCCCGGGGCGCACAGGCGCCCATGGCACGGCCGTCGGGTGGGCTGGAACCATCGACCGACATCGCGCTGGCCAAACCGGTGCAGCGCCTGTTGCAGGCTATCGCCAACCGGGGCCAGCAGCGGCAGATCGTCGGCCTGGTCGGCATGCCGGGTGCCGGAAAAAGCACACTGGCGGCGCGGCTGGTCGCGGCGATCAACCAGCAGCAGGGCGATGGCACCGCGCTGGCGTTGGGCATGGACGGTTTTCACCTGACCCGCGCGCAACTGGCGCAGTTCCATGATCCGGCCGCCGCCCTGGCGCGCCGCGGTGCGCCGTGGACGTTTGATCCGCAGGCACTGGCCGAGCGGCTGCGTGCCATCCGCGCGATGCCCGACCCGACGCCCGACGCAGCGCAAGCCACGCGCTGGCCCGGCTTCGTCCATGGCGTCGGTGATCCGGCGCCCGATGCGATCGTGGTGCCCGCACCGGCACGGCTGCTGCTGCTGGAAGGTCTGTACCTGCTGCACCGCTCGGATGGCTGGAATCTGGACGGGTTGCTCGATGCCTGCTGGTATCTCGACGTCGACATGGACGCGGCGCTGGAGCGGGTGACGCAGCGCCACATGGCGAGTTGGGGCCTGGACCGAGCCCAGGCCCGCGCCCGCGTGCAGGCCAATGACCGTCTCAATGCGCAGATCGTCGCTGCAACCTGCGACAAGGCTGACTGGCATCTGCCGGCCAGCTGCGTCGGCCTTTGACGAGACCCACCGATGCCTGCCGCCATGCGGCAGCGCGACTACATCGACTGTTGCAACATCGCCCGGTAGTCGTCGCGGCTGGCGATGCGGGCATTGGTCTTGTGGCAGTGGTCGGCCATGGCGCCGTCGATGATCGCCTCGTACTGGTCGGCACGCACACCCATCGCAGCGAGCCCGTCCGGCAAGCCCAGGCGCCGGTTCATGTCCAGGATCGCAGCACCGATCGCGCCCGCCGAGGTCAGGCCCATGGCATGCGCCATCCTTTCGAGGCGTCTTTCGTTGCGGATCGATTCGGCACTGGCGTTGAATTGCACCACCGCGGGCAGAAACACGGCATTGAGCGTGCCATGGTGCAGGCGCGGATCGATGCCGCCCAGGCTGTGGCTCAGCGAATGCACGCAGCCCAGGCCTTTCTGGAACGCCAATGCGCCTTGCATCGATGCGCTCATCATGTTGAGTCGGGCTTCACGGTCGCTGCCGTCCCGGGTTGCGCGTTCGATGTGGCCCCAGGCACGCGCAAGTCCATCGAGGGCGATGCCGTCCGCCGGCGGGTTGAAGGCCGGCGCCATGAAGGTTTCCATGCAGTGGGCGACCGCGTCCATGCCGGTGGCGGCGGTCAGGTGGGGCGGAAGGCCCAGGGTCAGGTCCGGGTCGCAGATGGCCGCGCGCGGCACCAGATGCCAGGAGTGGAATCCGAGCTTGCGCCCATCGTCCAGGATCAGGATCGCGCCGCGTGCCACCTCGCTGCCGGTGCCGCTGGTGGTCGGAATCGCGATCAACGGTACGCACCGTTCGGTGATGCGCGCCGAACCGCCTTCGATGGTGGCATAGGTCTTGAGCGGGCCCTCATGGCGCGCCGCGATCGCGACACCCTTGGCGCAGTCGATCGCCGATCCGCCGCCCAAGGCGATCAGTCCGTCGCACCCGCGCTCGTGGAATACCAGCGTGGCTGCACGCACCGCGGCTTCGGTCGGATTGGACGGCGTCTGGTCGTAGATCGCCGTATCCAGCGGCGCCACGGCCTGCAGCGCCTGATTCAGGATGCCGGCCGCCTTGATCCCCGGGTCGGTCACGATCAGCGGCCGGCGGATACCGATACGTTCGCACTCCTGGCGCAACAAAGCCAGTGCGCCCGCTTCGAACTGGATCTGGGTCACATAGTTGATGAAGGCCATGGTGGTCACCGGTGTAGGATCAAGCCGCCACTGTAGCAAGAACACCTCTGCCGCGACAACGCAACAACGACCCGCGCCATGCCCGACCTTGTACGCACCCAATTGCGATTGCTCCACCGTCTGCGCGTGCGCTGGGCCGAAGTCGACATGCAGGGCATCGTGTTCAATCCGCACTATCTGATGTACATCGACACCGCGTTGACGGAATACTGGCGGGCCATGGCGCTGCCGTACGAGGCAATTCCTGCCACGTTCGGCGGCGAGCTGTATGTCAAGAAATCCACGCTGCAATACCATGGCTCGGCGCGGCTTGACGACCTGCTCGACGTCGGGATCCAGTGCGCGCGGATCGGCAATTCGTCGATGGTGTTCGAGGCCGGGGTGTTTCGCGACGAGCGCCTGCTGGTCACTGGCGAACTGGTCTATGTGTTCGCGGACCCGGCGACACAAACGTCGCGTCCGGTGCCCGGCGTGCTGCGCGAACTGTTTCAATCCTTCGAAGCGGGTGCCGCGCCGGTCGAGATCGAGCTCGGCCACTGGGATGCTCTGGGAGGGCAGGCGTCGGCCATTCGGCGCGCGGTGTTCAACGCGGAAATGGGTATCGGAATGGCGATGGACCAGGATGGCCAGGACGCGCAAGCTGAGCATGTACTGGTACGCAACCGGATGGGCCTGGCGCTGGCCACCGCGCGTCTGGTGCAGGAGGGTCCGCAGCTCTCGCGCATCGCGCGGGTTGCCGTGATCCGGCCGCTGCGCGCCACCGGCTTTGGCCGCTCGGCGGTGCAGGCCTTGATGCAGCGGGCGGCACAGCGCGGCGACACCCGGCTGGTGCTGCAGTCCCAGTGCAGCGCACAGGGCTTTTACGCCCAGCTCGGTTTCAAGCCAAGCAGCGAGCCCTACCAGGAGGCCGGCATAGCCCATATCGACATGGCGCGGACCCTCGAACCAACCCGCGCATAGCCCGCCTCCAGGCAGATGATCGAGACAACGCCGGGCCGCTCCCAAGTTGTCTTGCACCCCCTTGGGGGGCCTGCCGGCAGGCAGGGTTGGGGGCCATACTACAGGTCTTCCTGCAACGCGTACGGCATGGCGCGCACCTGCACGGCGGGTCCGTCGCTGGCGGCCAGATGCAAGGCGCCCGATTGCAACGCGGCGACCTGCCCCGACACGATCGCGTCCCAGCCGCCATCCGGGCAGGGCGCTGCCTGCACCACGGTGGCGCAGGGTTGTTCGGGGTCATCCGGCGTGAAGATCGGTTGGCCAGCGGACATCGGCACGGCGCCATGCGCCAGCATCGCACGGCGCTTGAGCACGCCACGAAACTGGCTGCGCGCCACGACTTCCTGCCCCGGGTAACAGCCCTTCTTGAAATTGACGCCGCCAATCGACTCGTAATTGAGCATCTGCGGCACAAAGGCATCAACGACCGCAGCGCTGACCGTCGCCACACCGGCTTGCACCTCGCCGAGCAACCAGTCATCGAGGGCCAGCGCTTGGCAAGCGGGCAGATCGACGGCAAGGGGCGCAACCCACAACGCCCGCTCGGCATCCCGTGCCGGGTACAGCCGTACCAGGCTGGCTTCGCCCAGGTCCCGCTTGGACCAGGGCGCAGCAGGCTGCGGCATCATGGCTTGCAGGGCCTTGCCGGCAATGCCGCAGACGCGGAACCTGTCGCTGGCGTCCGTCAGTTTGACCTTGGCCCGCAGCACGAACATCGACAGGCGCTTGAGCACTGGCGAGAGCAGGTCCGCGCTACACACAAGCACAATGTCGTCCTTGCCGCGCTTGAAACCGATGAAACTGGCCTGGATTCGCCCCTTGGCAGAACAAAAGGCGGCCAGACGCGCCTCGGACTGGCCAAGCAACGCGAAATCCTGCGTCAACTGGCCGTGCAGGAAGCTGGCCGCATCCGGGCCGATGGCCTGGATAACGCCCAGATGGGATAGCGGGACGCACCCGTCGAGAGAAAGATTCATGGCCTCAATTATCATCCTGCGTCAATGACTCATGACTGAACAGGCCTGTGCGACGTTTCCTGCTGATCCTGGTGCTGCTTGCATCCTGCCTCGCTGGAGCTGCCTGGTGGTGGCTGGAGCAGCCGCTGGAGATGGCCAGTGACTCTGTCGATCTGTCGATCGATCCGCGTACCAGTGCACGCGACGTGGCCGAAGCGGTGGCCCGTTCGGGGATCGCCATCTCGCCCTTGTTGCTGCACCTGTGGTTCCGGGTCTCTGGCCAAGCGCGCCAGATCCGGGCCGGAAGCTACGAGATCGAACGTGGCACGACGCCGCGCAGCCTGCTGCGCAAATTGGTGCGGGGCGAGGAGTCGCTGCGCTCCCTGACGGTGGTCGAAGGCTGGACCTTCCGTCAGCTGCGCACCGCGCTGGAGACCGCGCCACAACTGCGCCCGGATACCGCCGGCCTCAGCGACGAGGCGATCATGGAGCGACTCGGACGCCGCGGGCAACACCCGGAGGGACGTTTCTTCCCCGACACCTACAGCTATGCCAAAGGCTCCAGTGACCTCAAGCTGCTGGGACTGGCGCTGCGCACCATGGACCGCCACCTGCAGGCTGCATGGGAACACCGGGCGCCGGACAGTCCGTTGGCCTCGCCGGAGCAGGCCTTGATCCTGGCCAGCATCATCGAAAAGGAAACCGGCACCGCGGCCGACCGGGCCATGATCGCCGGCGTGTTCAACAACCGGCTGCGCGCCGGCATGATGCTGCAGACCGATCCGACCGTCATCTACGGTCTGGGAGCGCAGTTCGACGGCAACCTGCGCAAGAAGGATCTGCAGACCGACTCTCCCTGGAATACCTATACCCGTGCAGGATTGCCGCCGACGCCCATTTCCATGCCAGGGCGCCAATCGCTGCAGGCCGCGGTGATGCCGGCGCAGACCAAGGCCTTGTATTTCGTTGCTCGCGGGGACGGCAGCAGCGTGTTCAGCGCGACACTGGACGAGCACAATCGTGCGGTCAACCAGTTCCAGCGCAAGCGGTGATCCGATGACGGAGCGGGGCGTTTTCATCAGTTTCGAAGGTATCGATGGGGCGGGCAAGTCCAGCCACATCGACGCCTTGGCCCAGCGCCTGCGCCATGCCGGCCGGTCCGTGACCGTGACCCGCGAACCGGGTGGCACGCCACTGGCAGAACAGTTGCGCGAGCTGGTGTTGCATCAGCCCATGGACCGGCTGACCGAAGTCCTGCTGGTCTTTGCCGCCCGACGCGACCATCTGGTCAATGTCATAGCGCCGGCCCTGGTGCGCGGCGAGGTGGTGCTCACGGACCGATTCACCGATTCAAGCTTTGCCTATCAGGGCGGTGGCCAGGGCTTGCCGCTGGCGGTGCTGCACCAGCTCGAATCCTGGGTGCAATCGGAGGTCCTGGCCGAACAGCCGGCGCTGGTTGAGCCCGGTCTGACCTTGTGGTTCGATCTGTCGCCGGCCCAGGCTGCGCAACGACTGGCACAGGCGCGTACGCCGGATCGCTTCGAGGCCCTGGGCGAAGCTTTTTTCCTGCGTGTGCGCCAGGCCTACGCGGCACGCGCGGCCCAGGCTCCCGAACGGTTCGTGCGTGTGGACGCCGACGCGGGACGTGACCGGGTGTGGGACGCCGTGGTGTCAGCGGTGCGATCACGGGGCTGGTTGCCATGACAGCAACCGGCACGCCGGACAACGCTCCCGCCCGCGCGCCTGCGGCGATGGCGCCCTGGCTGACGCGCCAGCTCGGCCCTTTGCTCGCGCAGCGCGGTCACGCTTTCCTGCTTCACGGTCCGTCGGGGCTGGGTCAATACACGCTGGCACTGGCGCTGGCGCGCGCCTGGTTGTGCGCCCATCCATCGGCCGAAGGCGCGTGCGGACAATGCGACAGCTGCCATGCGATCGACGTGCGCACCCATGCCGACTTGGGTGTGCTGATGCCCGAGACCGAGATGCAGGCGCGGCAGTGGCCGCTGGCTGAAAAGGCGCAAACCGAGCTGGACGACAAGACGCGCAAACCCAGCCGGGAGATCCGTATCGAGGCGATGCGCGAGGCGATCGAGTTCTCGCAGCGCACCAGCGCGGGGAATCGGGGCAAGGTGGTGCTGGTGTTTCCTGCCGAACGCATGAATGCGATCACCGCCAATGCCTTGCTCAAGACGCTCGAAGAGCCCGTGGGCAACCTGCGCTTCGTGCTGGCCACGGATGCGGTGCAGCAACTGCTACCCACCATCCGAAGCCGCTGTCTGGCCCATGCGATGGCCTGGCCACACGAGCAGGACCTCATGCCCTGGATGGCCCGCCACGGTGTGGAGCCGGAATCGGCCGCGATCTGGCTGCGCGCTGCTGGCGGGCGACCTGACGATGCGTTGGTACTGGCGGGCAGCGGCCTGGACGCCGCGCAATGGTCGGCCCTGCCCAAGGCGGTGCAGCGCGGTGATGCCGGTGTCATGCAAGGCTGGGCGCCCTCCGAGATCGTGGTGGCCTTGCACAAGATTTGCCATGACATGCAATTGCGCCACCATGGGGCGCCGCCGCGCTTCTTTCGCGAACAGGACCTTCCGGTAGCGCATGCATTTGCACCCTTGAGCCAGTGGGGGCGATCGCTGGCACGCGCCGCGCGGACGATGGAACACCCCTTCAATCCCGGGCTGATGCAGGAGGCGCTGCTGAGCGAGGCGAAAAGCGCCCTAAACTCGCGCCACTGAACTGCGATCCATGAGCACCACTTCCACGTCCACGTCCCCGCGTCCCAGCGTCATCCAGTTGGCCATCAAGGAAAAGGCCGCCTTGTATGCGGCCTACATACCCTTGTTTTCCGAGGGCGGCATCTTCATACCCACGGTGCGGGAATACAAGCTGGGCGACGATATCTATGTGTTGTTGTCCTTGCCCGACGATCCGCAGCGGTACCCGGTGGCTGGCAAGGTTGCGTGGGTTACGCCGGCCAAGGCGGCCGGCAGCCGGACCCAGGGGGTCGGCATCCAGTTTCCCAAAGACGAGAAGTCACGGCTCCTCAAGATCAAGATCGAGGAGATCCTGGGTGCCGCGCTGGGCTCCGACCGGCCGACGCAGACCGTGTGACGCGGCCGCACCGGACGTTGGCGCATGGCCGCGCCGTCTTTGCTTGCACTCGCATTTTGAGTTGTCCGCATGTTCACCGACTCCCATTGCCACCTGACTTTTCCCGAATTGCTTGAAGACCTGCCGGCGATCCGTGACGCCATGGCGGCGGCCGGTGTCGGGCGGGCCTTGTGCATCTGTACCACACTGGAAGAATTCGACCAGGTCCATGCGCTGGCAACCACCCACGACAACTTCTGGGCCACCGTCGGTGTGCACCCGGACAGCGAAGGCGTCGCCGAACCCAGCCTGGATGACTTGCTGGCGCGCGGTCGCCTGGCCCGGGTGGTCGGCATCGGCGAAACCGGCCTGGACTACTACCGACTCGATGGGCGATCGGTGCAAGACATGGCCTGGCAACGCGCACGCTACCGCGTCCATATCCAGGCAGCCAGGACGCTGGACCTGCCGCTGGTGATCCATACCCGCAGCGCTTCGCAGGACACCTTGGCCATCTTGCGCGAGCAGGGGTGGGGCGGGCAGGGCGCCGATGCGCGCGGGGTTTTCCATTGTTTCACCGAGACCATGGAAGTGGCGCGGGCCGCGCTGGATCTGGGCTTCTACATTTCGTTTTCCGGCATCGTGACCTTCAAGAACGCGCAGGATCTGCGCGATGTGGCGGCGTTTGTACCGATGGACCGATTGCTGATCGAGACCGACAGCCCATATCTGGCGCCGGTACCGCATCGCGGCAAGACCAACAATCCGTCGTACGTGGCGCATGTTGCCGCCAGGATTGCAGAGATCAAGCATTGCACGGCGGCTGATGTCGGACGTATCACGAATGCGAACTTCGACCGCCTGTTTACCGGAGTATCAGCATGCATCGACGCCTGATCGGATACGCAAACACTTCATCCAGATTCTATGGAATCTGGATGAAGTGTTTCATTTATCTTGTTGTCACAGTTGGATATTCTTATTCATTCGCGGGTTCCTACGAAGACTTCTTCTCGGCCGTGCGACGAGACGACGGCGCAGAAGTTTCCGCTCTGATCCGCCAGGGCTTCGACGCCAATGTGCGCGACCCGAAAGGCGAGCACGCATTGCATCTGGCCACCCGGGACAACGCCACCAAGGTGATTGCGGCGCTGTTGCGATGGGACAAGATCGACGTCGAGCCGCGCAACAAGGCGGACGAAAGCCCGTTGATGCTGGCGTCTCTGGGTGGCTACCTGGAAACGGTGAAACTGCTGATCGAGCGCGGCGCCGACGTGAACAAGCCCGGTTGGGCGCCGTTGCACTACGCCGCCACCCGTGGCCATCTGGAGGTGATGAACCTGCTGCTCGAACGCAACGCCTATATCGACGCTGCATCACCGAACGGCACGACACCGCTGATGATGGCGGCCTATTACGGCAGCGCATCGGCCGTCAAACTGCTGCTGGAAGCAGGCGCCGACCCCTTGCTCAAGAACCAGCAGGCGCTGACCGCCATCGACTTTGCGCAGCGCGCCAACCGCACGGATTCGGCCGAGATCATCGCCGCATTTGTCCGTGCCAAGCAGCCCAAGGGAACCTGGTGATGGCGGGCGGCATGGGCATTTGATACGATGTATATTATGTTAAGTCAGGTGTCCGGCTGACGAATCCGAATTGCCATGGGGGTCTCAGGAAATCGAGAACTTCACCGTCGGCACTGTCACGTCGGCGAACGAGGCTCCCAGCGCGATTTCACCGCTGCCGTGCAAGACACATTCCTCGCGTCGCAGCAGCAGATCCGAACCGCCACCGAAGAAGCGCACCCAGCTGCCGTAGGTGCTGATGTCGACCAGCAGGATGCTGCCGTTGCGCCAATCGATCCGGGCGTGGGCGCGCGAGACCCGCGGGTCGTTGACGACGAACTCGGCCTGGCTGACGCGACCAATGTGGATCGGCAGTTGGGAAGACCGAAACCTGCGCTGCAACGTGAGCCAGCTCAACACGACTTCACCCCCCAGCACGGCCTTGTCCAGCTGATCCTGTTCCGGGTCGATGCTGGCCTGCATGGTCATCAGGTCGCTGCTGAGGTTTTCGTGCCATTCG
>CAZLDV010000020.1:0-44830 GCA_964558425.1 uncultured Rhodoferax sp.
ATGAGCCTGTCCGTATCGGTGCTGTCGCATGCATGAGAACCTGTTGGAAACCATAACCCGGGTCTGGCACGGCCTGGGCGCGATGGCGGTGTCCGGCCTGCGCATCGTGGGCATCGTGCTGATTGCATGGCTGGTGCTGCGCATCACCTACCGTGCGCTGCGGGTGATGCACCAGCGCATCGGGTTGCGGCTGGACGATGCAGAGGCGATCAAGCGAGCCGTCACGCTGGGGCGGGTGCTGCGCTACACCACCACCGTGGTGATAAGCCTGATCGCGTCCGTCGCGGTGTTGGCGGAACTCGGTGTCTCGGTCGCGCCGATCCTGGGCGCGGCCGGCGTGGTGGGACTGGCGGTGGGCTTTGGTGCACAGAGCCTGGTCAAGGACTATGTGACCGGCCTGTTCCTGCTGGTGGAAAACCAGATCCGGCTCGGTGACGTGGTCCAGCTGGCCGAACACACCGGGACGGTGGAGCAGGTCACGCTGCGTTACGTGCGCCTGCGCGACTACAGCGGCAATGTGTATTTCATTCCCAACGGAACGATCTCGACGGTCATCAACATGAGCCGCGAATTTGCCTATGCGGTGATCGACATCGGCGTGGGCTACCGTGTCAACCTGGACGCCGCGATGCAGGCCATGCGCGCTGTGGCTGCCGCATTGCGTCTGGACCCGGCGTTTGCAGGCCAGATTCTGGATGACCTGGAGATCGCCGGGGTGCAGGACTGGGCCGAATCGGCCATCCAGCTGCGCGCACGCATGCGGGTGGTGGCTTCGTCGCAATGGGCGGTGCGCCGCGAATACCTGCTGCGGCTCAAGCGCGCGTTCGACGCGCAGGGCATCGAAATCCCGTTCCCCCAGCTCATGCTGCACCGCTACGGCAGCGGCGCCGCAGGCGACGCGGTTGCGCTACCCAAGCCATCGTCCGATGCCCAAGGCGCACCGGCGCAAGCAAGCCCTGCCAACGACGGCGCTGGGCCGGCGGTGTGAAGCGGCCACTGGCGGGTTCAGCCGGTGCTCGGGCGGACATCACCGGCTGACGCGGCAACGTTTGCCGCTGTCGTGGCGTCTTGGGCGGGTGTCGTGGCCGGCGCCGGGCGATGCGCGCCGGTCCCGACAGGGGACTCCTGTGGCAGGGGGCCGACCAGCACGGTGAAATCCACCGGCTTGGCCAACATCAGGGATGGCAGCAAGGTCGATATGCCGGCGTAGATCAGCAACGCGCCATACAGCGCGTCGGCGACCTGAAAGCGCTCGCGCAAGATGGTTGCCAGCACCAGCGTGAACACCAGTGTCGGCGTCAATGCGGTGGCCACACGCAGGCTACCCTTGGCGGTCCCGCCGGGGGTCAGGCGCCGATGCAGCCAGTTCGCACCGATGCGCATCGGCAGGAACACCAGCGACAGGCCCAGGCCCCACAACAAGGCCTCCCAACTGATGGCGCCCGAGGGTACGCCCATGCCCTGGTAGAAAAAATAGAAGGGAACGAAGAACGACGCGAACATCTGGATCGCGCGCAGGTTTTCGTCGGACGCCAGCATCGGCATGCGCTGGCGGAGCAGGCGCGCGATCAAGCCAGCCAGGAAGGCGCCGACCAGGTAATACACGCCGAGCTGGTAGGTGACGTAGGCGGCAATCAGCCCGACCATCACCAGCAGCGAGAACTCCGAACCGGGCGCGTGGGGCAATACCAGGCGGCCCAGGCCGATGAACAACAGTGGCAGGCCCACGATCATCAGCACCAGGGCGACCGAGGCCACGCTCAATTGCGCAACCGAGCCGGATTGCATCACCAGGAACAGCACCAGCAGCGCCAGCAATTCACCGCCAACGGCCTTCACGGTGACCCAGTAACGCTCGTCGTCGGACAGGCCCAGCCGCTCCAGGGTGTCCAGGATGAAACCGGTGGAGGGCGTGAGCAAGGCCAGCGCGATCAGGGCCGAGACCTGCCAGGACATGTCGAGCAACCGCATCGCAGCGAAAGCCACGCCCGACAGCGTGACGATGCGTGCGATCAGATGCGTCAACAAGGGCCACAACGCGCGGCGCAATGCGTCGAGCCGTACCTCCAGGCCGGCAAACAGGAACAAGGACGAGATGCCCAGTGTCGACAACAGTGCCAGCGTCGCGTCCTGGCTGAATCCGACCAGGAAGAGGGCAGCCACCATGCCGAAGCCGAAACTGGTCAATGGCGCCGGGATCCGGAACCGTTGCAGGGCGCGCGGAATCACCAGCAGTCCGAAGATCAGCAACAGGTAGACGACTTCATTGGTAATGGCGGGCATGCATCGGTCTGGCTGGGTACGGGCAATGGCGGCTGGTTCGGCAGGGCCGATGCGCCAGGAGGGTCCTGCAGGGGCGTGGCCGCGCAAGACGATGGCGGATTTTACCGGGCGGCTCTCCGCGTCGGCATGGCCCGGCCTTGTGGAAACCCCAGGCCGGGTCCGGTTTTTTTCTGCGCTGTGATCAGGGCTCGGTCAGCCAGGCGGCCATCGGCCAGGCGGCAAGCGCCTGGCTCAGCATGATCCGGCCGTCTTGCAGCTGGATGTGCTCGCCGGTCAAGACATGGGTCAGGCGCTGGCCGTCGGGCAGGTGGGTGTCGACCCAGGTGTCGGCCCACGGGCCCGGCCCGAGCGGCAACAGCGGCTGGTGGTCCATCAATCGCGCCGTCAGGCGCGGCGCCAGAACCACCAGGGCGCGCTGGTCCAGGCGGCGCGTGAAGGCGATCACGTGGGCGGCGGCCGGTCCGTGTGCGGTCACGGCGTTGTAGTCACCATCGCGCATCAGGTCTTCGTGTTGCCGGCGCAGGGCCAGCATGCGCCAGGTGATCCACATCTTGGCACGCCCGTCCAGCGGGTTGGCCAGCAGCGATGCCGACGTGGCAGGCACGCAGGCTTGCAGCTGCGCCAGCATGCGCGCCAGACGAGCGTAGTCGACCGGTGCGCGATTGTCCGGGTCGACCAGCGTCCATTGGAGTGCTTCCATGCCCTGGTACAGATCCGGCACGCCGGGACAGCTCAATTTGAGCAGGGCCAGCGTCAGGCTGTTCAGGGCGCCGAACCAGGCCACGGTCGAGGTCAGTGCCGTCAGGTCGGCCAGAAAGCCGTTGTGCGCGCCCGGTCGCAGTGCGGATTCGATGAACCGGGTCAGGGCGTCCTCATAGGCCGCATCCGGTTGCGTCCAGCGGGTGTGCAGCTTGGCCTCGCGCGCGGCCTTGATCATGTAGGCGACGATCCGCGCCACATACGCCGCATGCTCCGACCCGGATAGTCCGTCGGCGGGCAGGGTGCCCAGCAGGGTCTGGTACAGCAGATATTCGTCGCTGCGCGATGGCGCATGCGTGGCTTGTCCCGGCTGGTGCGGGTCGCTGCGCAGATCCCGATGCATCTGGCGCCAACGGCGCAACGCCAGGCGCCAGCGCGCCGGCATCTCGGACAACACATGCATGCGGCAGCGCACATCCTCGGAGCGCTTGTTGTCGTGCGTCGACGTGGTCAGCATGGTGTGCGGCCAGTGAAGGGCCCGATCCGCATTGGCGGCGTGGAAGTCCGCCAGCGGCACGCCGAAGCTGCCCAGCGTGCCGCCGACCTCGTTGACCGAGCACAGCGGGAAATACCGATAGAAGGCGGTGTCTTCCACGCCCTTGGCCGCCACCGGCGCGCTGAACTGCTGCACGCGCTGCGCGAACCGCAAGACCTGCTCGCACAGCGCCGGATCAGCGCCCGGGATGGCCCGACCCAGCAGGCACTGTCCGACGAAGTCGTAGATCGACGGGTCTGCGTCCCGGCTGTGCTGGCGTGCATCGGTCACCGCCCAGTCGATCGTGCGCCGGTCCTGCTCCGACGGCTGCTCGCGGATGTAGCTGCGGTACACCGGCATGCATGCCACGACCTCGGCCAGGGTCCGGCGCAATGCGTTGTGGGTGTAATCCCGGGTGCGCCGGTCGGCATGGGCGATGCGCATCAGTTCGGTGGACAGCACCTGCAGTTCGGATGCCAGCGCAAGACGCATGGTGTCGCGCTTGCCGTCGTGCGCCACTTGTTCGGCGGTGTGCGCTTGGCCGGTGAAATTGCGCCAGATATGCGCAAAGCGTTGCGCGGCATCGGTGTCGATCAGCACGCCGCCTGCCACATGCGCGAATCGGTAGCCGGTGGTGCCATGGATGGCCCAATCCAGCGCCAGCTCTTCATGCGCGGCGGTGATCTTCTCCGCGACCACATACAACGGCCGGGGCGGCCGTCCCTGGGCGTCCGGCTGGCCCGGCAGCAGGCCGACGCGGTGTGCATAACCCTGCTGCAGGCGTGCGAAGTACTGCGCCGGGTCGTACAACCCGTCCGGATGGTCGATGCGCAGGCCGTCGATCACGCCGCGCGCCGCGAGGTCCAGCGCCATCGACTGGGTTGCCTCGAACACGTCCTCGCGCTCCATGCGCAGGGCCGCGAGATCATTGATGTCGAAGAAGCGCCGGTAGTTGATCTCGTCCGCTGCGACCCGCCAGTAGGCCAGCCGGTAGGCCTGGGCCTCGATCAGCTGGTGCAGTGCATCGCGCGACAGGTCCACGTTCATGTCCGCCACCGCCGCGGTGATTGCCAGTGCCACCTCGTCATGGCGCGTGGCCAGGCGGCCGAGTCGGGCCTTGAGCATGTCCTTGTCGCGGGCCCGTGCCTGGCGCGCGGGGATGTCCGAGGCATCACGCGACGGCAACTGGCCAAACGCCGCCGAGATGCTGGCCAGGCTGGCTGCCAGATCCGGGTCTTGCAGCCGCCCCAGCGCTGGTTGCAACAGGCGCGCGAAGCTCTCGGGCGCCAACGGGAAGTGGTGTTCGTGGTAGTGCAGCGCCAGACTGCCGCCGGCTGCATCGAACGACACCACCAGTTCGCCGGCCATCAGCACTTCGCCGTAGTGGTTTCCCAACACCGGCAGCAGCACCTTGCCACGCAATTGCGGGTTCAGTGGTTCCCATTCGATGTCGAAGTAGTGTGCGTACAAGGAGCTGGCGCCGTTTTCCAGCACATCGTTCCACCAGGCGTTGTCGCCACCGAGCACACCCATGTGGTTGGGGACCAGATCGAGCAACTGGCCCATGCCATGGGTCGCCAGCGCCTCGCAAAAGCGGGCAAATGCCGGCGCGCCGCCCAGTTCCGGATTGATTTCGTCGTGCGCCACCACGTCATAGCCATGGCTGCTGCCCGCGCGTGCGCGGTGGATCGGCGAGCAATACACATGGCTCACCCCCAGACCTGCAAGATAGGGCACGATCTGCGTTGCCGCGTCGAAGCCGAAATCCTTGTGGAACTGCAGCCGGTAGGTCGCGCGCGGTATGCGCGCCTGGCTGGGCGCCTGCGTTGCAGCATCGCGCGGACGCTGGCGTGGGCGGATCGTCGACAAGGTGCGCGCCAGCGTATCGAGCGCTGCATGGTGTTCGAGCTCAGCGACCGAGACGGGCAAGACGCGTCGCCAGTTGGGATGCGCATCCACCGTGGCCGGGATATTGACCTGGTCCAGCATCGACAGCAGGTCCTCCAGCTGCACCATCAGCACCGCCGACGGCGCGCTCGCAAGATGGGCGTGCACCGCCTGCAACACCGAAGGCGGCAACTGCGTGCTGCCAGCGGCAGCCGCGACGGCCTCGGCCGTCAGCAACCCGGCATGGCGCAGGTCGAGCAACAGCCGAACGCGCTCCTGGGACCGGTCGGCCAGTTGCCGCTCGAACAAGGCTTCGTGGGGGTACAGCCCGAGGCGCAGCCGCTGCTGCAGGTCGTGGCTGGACCACCATCCCGCCAGCGTGGCCAGGTCATGGGTGCTGACCGCCGCCAATGCCGCCGCCGGGTAGTGCTGCGGGGGCGTGAAGCTGCCGTCGCCAGAGCGTTCGAAATACAGCAGGCGGTAGGACAGGACATCCTGGCGCGCCAGCGCCTCGCGCACACCGTCTTCCACCGTGCCCAGGTCTTCGCCGATCACCATGCACCGGTTGCGCTGGCTCTCGAGCGTGACGATGGCCAGCATCTCGTGCAGTGCGTAGTGCACGTAGGCACCGTCGCGCGCCGAGCCGCCACCCGGGATCCAGTACAGGCGCATCAGGCCCATCACGTGGTCGATGCGCAGCGCACCCGAGGTGCGCATCGCGCTGCGCAGCGTGTCGATGAACAGGTCGTAGTGGTGCTGGCGCACGCGATCGGGGCGCAGCGGCGGCAGGCCCCAGCCTTGGCCGTTGGGATTGAATTCATCGGGTGGCGCACCCACGCAGGCGCTGACCGCAAAGGCGTCCTGTGCGCTCCATGCGTCCGAGCCAGCCCGGTCGACCGACACTGCCAGGTCGAGGTACAGCCCCACACCCATGCCCAGCGCGCGACAACTGTGCAGCACCTGCGTCAGCTGCCGGGTCGCGAGCCATTGCAGGTAGAGGTGAAAGCGGACCTGGTCTGCGTTGTCGCGGGCAAACCGGGCTACCGTCTCGCCGCGCGGATCGCGCCAATCCGCCGGCCACATCGGCCAACCCCAGACCAGCGGGTCGGCCGCATGGAAGCGCGCCTGGATGGCTTCGAACAATGCGTGGCAACGCAGTGCCTCGCCGCCAGCGCCGACGAAATCGACGAAGTCCTGCCCATGCGCGTCCCGAGCGGACCCGTCGGGTGCCAGATGGTGCTGCGCGAAGTGCGCATGCAGCAATTGCAGGACTTCGAGCTTGGCGCAGGCAACACCTGGGTAGTCGACCAGCGGCGCCTGCCGCAGCCGGGCCAGCCGCTGCTGGAAATCGAGCGTGGCCACCCGTTGGCGGGCCGCCGTGCAGTGCGCAAATTCCGTGACCGCCTCCACCGCGATGTACAGCACATTGATCGCGCGACGCGAACTGGGGCTGTACGGACTGGCGTGCGCCGGGTTGTGGGTGAACAAGGCATGCAGCGGATTGAGTCCGATCATGTCCGCGCCCCGGGCCGCCATCAGGCGCACCAGCTGCGCCAGGTCGCCGAAGTCGCCGATGCCCCAGTTGCCGTGCGAACGCAGCGTGTAGAGCTGGATCGACAGGCCCCAGACCCGTGCGCCGTCCCGCACGGCGGCTGGCCGGTAGCAGCGCTGCGGCGCGCAGATGACCAGTGCCTGCGGCGGCTCTGTGCTGGCCAGGCCGTCGATCTGCAGCCGGTAATAGGCTGGCGCCAGCGGCAGGTTCAGCGGCAGGTGCCGGCGACACCAGACAACACCCGAGCGCGTGGTGTCTGCCAATGGCGGCAGCGTGTGCGCATCGACGGCACCCGCGTGCAGCTCCTGCCCGGATTCATCGCGCAGGCGCCAGTGCAGGGCGGTCGTGCTGGCCGGCAGGCACAATTCGACGCCCCAGTACGCGTCGCCCTCCCGAATGGCGACCACCGGCGTCAGTGGTTGGTTCCACAGCGCTTCGCAGGCGCGGACCCATGCGCCCTCCAGTGCATCGGGCGCATTGGCGGCGGGATCGAACTCGGACAGCAGCGCCAGCAAGGCATCCGGGGCGACCTCCTTGTGATGGCCCCAGACATCGTGGTAGTGGGTGGCGATGCCGTAATGGGCACACAGGCGATGCAGGGTCGCCACCGTGTCGTCGCGCCAATTCTCAGCCATGATCGGCCGTCTCCAGGGTCAATGCCAGCGCGCCGGGTGCCAGCGTCCAATGGGTGCTGGCAGGGGATGCGACACCCTGGGCGTAGACCGGCCGGCCTGCCAGCGCCTCCAGGTTCACGGCGGGCCGGGCGCCAAAATGCGCGAGCAGGTGCAAGTGGCCGGCGTCCGTTGCGCCCGGTGGCCCCAACGACCAGCGCAGCCGTACCGTTTCGGCCGTGCATTGGGCATGGCCCGCGTGGCAACCGCGCTGCAGCAGTGCGAACAGCCGGGTGCGGCGCACGGCCAGCAGCGTGCGCACGAAGGCCAGCCACTGCCGGTGCGGCTCGCGCTGCAGTTCGTCCCAGCGCAGCCGCGACGCGGCCATGGTGGAGGGCGCATTCGGGTCGGGAATCGCCAGCAGCGCCGGGTCGCGGGCGAATGCCGCGAAGCGCTTGAACTCGGCGCGCCGGCCCTCGGCCACCTGTTGCCCGAGCTCCGGGTCGAAGTCGCAGAAATACAGGAACGGTGTCGAGGCGGCGAATTCTTCGCCCATGAACAACATCGGCACATGCGGCGACAACAGGATGCAGGCCAGCGCCGTGCGCACCTGCACGG
The DNA here is from genome assembly GCA_964558425.1 of uncultured Rhodoferax sp. Taxonomy (GTDB): domain Bacteria; phylum Pseudomonadota; class Gammaproteobacteria; order Burkholderiales; family Burkholderiaceae_C; genus CAISIP01. The sequence continues at coordinate 8,186 of CAZLDV010000020.1, forward strand.
GGTCGGCCAGCTGGTGCAAGCGTTCGCCTTGTGCGCGGTTGCCGACCTGGTCATGCGATTGCAGAAACGACACGAACGCCTGCAGCGGCAATCCGGTGGTCGGCTCACCGCGCGCGGCGCCCTGACGGTAGCCAGACGCCTGCCCCTGGTAGATGAAACCATGCGCCAGTGCCTGCGCGAATCGTGCCAGTGGATCGTCCGCGAAGTCCTGGTAGTAGCCGTCGCGCTGACCGGTCAGCAGGACATGGGCCGCGTGGTGCAGATCGTCGTTCCACTGCGCGCTGGCGCAGACCGGGGCACCCGTGCCATCGCGCCTGAGCCAGCGTGCCTGGTTGGCCTCGTTCTCCAGCACCACATGCACCGGGCGGGTGCGACCCGGTTCGTCGTGCAATGCGCGGCAGATGGCGCACACGATGTGTTCGGGTGAGTCGTCATGGATGGTGTGGATCGCATCCAGGCGCAGTCCGTCGACATGAAACTCGCGGACCCAGTACCGGGCGTTGTGGATCATGAAGTCGCGCACGGTGCGGGCGTGTTCGCCGTCGAAGTTGATCGCCGGGCCCCAGGGCGTCTGGCGTTGGGGATGGAAAAACGCAGGGCAGTACAACGGCAGTGCATTGCCTTGGGGGCCGAAATGGTTGTAGACCATGTCGATGAGCACCATCATGCCCAGACCGTGGGCGGCGTCGACCAGTGCGCGCAGTGCGTCCGGTGTGCCGTAACGCGGGTGGGGTGCAAACAGCAGCACGCCGTCGTAGCCCCAGCCGCGCTGACCGGGAAAATGCGCAAGCGGCATCAGTTCGATCGCGGTGACACCCAGTTCGGCCAGGTACGCCAGCCGCTGGCTTGCCGCGGCGAACGTGCCCTCGGGCGTGAAGGTGCCCAGATGCATCTCGTAGACCACCGCCTCATGCCACGGTCGGCCGGGCCAGGCGCCGTCCTGCCACTGGTAGGCGTGCGGATCGATCACCTGGCTGGCACCGTGCACATCGACGGGATTGAAGCGCGAAGCCGGATCGGCCACGACCGCGCCACCAGGCAGCCGGTAACGGTAGTGGTCGCCGGCGCGCGCGATCGGCAGCACGACGCGATGCCAGCCATGGTCGTCGCGGTGCATCGGGTAGGCACTGTAGTGCGCCATCGGCGCATGTTCGAGCACGACCTGATCGACTCCCGGCGCCCACAGCGCAAACGCCACGCCGCCGTGCAACCGCAGCGTGGCACCGAACGGCATCGCATCATCGTGCTGCTGCATCTGCGTACCGGGTGGCCTCGGGATCAACCCGCATTCTCGCTGCGCAGCACCACGACCGAACGTCCCTTGAGGTCGTAGCTGGGAGCGTCCAGCCTGCGGGCCGCGGCATACGGCGGAATGCTGTGCGACGACGCGACATAGCCATCGTGGGTATCGAGGATGCATTGCCAGCCGCCTTTTCCTGGCGGCGGCGGCAAATGGAACGCGATGTCGTCATGGTGCGCGTTGAGCAACAGCGCGAAGTGGTCATCGACCAGCCGTTCGCCGCGCTTGCCGGGCTCGGCGATGCCGTTGCCCGAGAGCAGCATGGCCACGCTCAGCGCGTGGTGGTTCTCCCAGTCCTGTGGCTCCATCGCATGGCCGTCGCTGCGAAACCATTCGCAGTCCTTGCGCGTATCGTCCTGCACCGCTTGCCCGAGCAGGAAGTTGCGACGCCCGAACGACGGATGCCGGCGGCGCAGCGTGATCAGCGCACGCACGAACCGCAGCAAGTCGTCCTTGTCCTGCGATGGGCTCCAGTCGATCCAGCCCAGTGTGTTGTCCTGGCAGTAGACATTGTTGTTGCCGTCCTGGCTGTTGCCGTACTCGTCGCCGGCCAGCAACATCGGAACCCCTTGCGAGAGCAGCAGCGTGGTCAGCAGGTTGCGCGTCTGCCGCGCACGCAGGGCCAGGATCTGCGCATCGTCGGTCGCTCCTTCGGCGCCGCAGTTCCAGGACAGGTTGTTGTTGTTGCCGTCGCGGTTGTCCTCGCCGTTGGCCGCATTGTGCTTGTCGTTGTACGAGACCAGATCGCGCAGCGTAAAGCCGTCATGCGCTGTCACGAAATTGATGCTGGCGTGGGGCCGTTTGCCCGACCAGCCGTAGATGTCCTGCGAGCCGGTCAGGCGGCGCGCGACGTCGTTGATCAAACCCAGATCGCCCTTCCAGAAGCCGCGCGCCAGGTCACGGTACTGGTCGTTCCATTCGGCCCAGCGCGGCGGGAAATTGCCGACCTGGTAGCCGCCAAGTCCCAGGTCCCAGGGTTCGGCGATCAGCTTGACACGGTTGAGTACCGGGTCCTGGTGGATGGCGTCGAAGAAGCCGCCCAGGTTCTCGACCTTGCCTGACTCGCGCGCGAGTGCCGATGCCAGGTCGAAGCGGAAACCGTCGACGTGCATTTCCTGCACCCAGTAGCGCAACGAGTCCATCACCATCTGCAGCGCGCGCGGGTGTTCCAGGTTGATGGTGTTGCCGCAACCGGTGAAATCGTCGTAGTAGCGCCGGTGGTCGGCGTTGAGCATGTAGTAGCAGGCATTGTCGATGCCCCGCAGCGACAGACTCGGTCCGAGCTGGTTGCCCTCGCAGCTGTGGTTGTAGACCACGTCGAGGATGACTTCGATGCCCGCCGTGTGCAGGCTGCGCACCATGGTCTTGAATTCCTTGATCTTGCGCGAAGCACTGTAGCGCGGCTCAGGCGCAAAAAAGCCCAGCGTGTTGTAGCCCCAGAAGTTCTGCAGGCCGCTTTCCGCCAGGTGCCGATCGTTGATATAGGTGTGCACCGGCAACAACTCGACCGTCGTCACGCCCAGCCGGCGCAGATAGTCGGTTACCGGTGCACTGCCCAGCGCGGCGTAGGTCCCGCGCAGGGCCTCGGGCACGTCGGGGTGCGTCATGGTGAAGCCGCGCACATGCAATTCGTAGATCACCATGTCCTGCCAGGCGATGCCCGGCGAGCGGTCGTCGCCCCAGGTGAAGGCGGTCTCCAGCACCCGGCCCTTGGGCATCATGGCGGCGCTGTCACGACGGTCGAACGACAGGTCCTCGCGCCGGCTGCCCACCGTGTAGCCGTACAAGGCGTCGCTCCAGCGCAACCGGCCCACGGTGTCCTTCGCATAGGGGTCGAGCAGCAATTTGTTCGGATTGAACCGGTGACCCTCTTCCGGCTTGTAGGGGCCGTGTACCCGGTAGCCGTAGGCCTGCCCTGGGCGGGCCTGCGGCAGGTAGCAGTGCCAGACATGATCGGTGCGCTCGCGCAGCACGATGCGTTGCCGTTCCTGCCGGCCGGTGCCATCGAACAGGCACAGTTCCACCTTTTCGGCGTGCTGCGAAAACAAGGCGAAATTCACGCCTTGTCCGTCCCAGTGCGCGCCCAGCGGATACGACGCGCCTGGCCAGATATCGGTGATCGCTTGTGTATCAGACACGCCGTGTGCGTCCCGGGTTGCAATCGCGGTCACACGCACCGGTGTGATGGGCGGATGGGTGCAGATGCATGGTGGTGGAGTCAGTGGTGTTGGTCGGTCGTGGCTGCGCCGGGCAGGTCGCGTGCCGCGTCCGGGTGGCTGCGCTCGGTCGGCCACCAGCGTGCAATACGCTGCGCCGCCCAGTCGCGTCCGCCCAGACCGAAGGCCAGCGCCAGTGCGAACACGATGCCGGCCAGAATCACAAGAAAGCTGTGGCGAACGATGTCGCCGCCCACCTCGACATGGTCCAGCGCGATCAGCACGACAAACACCAGGATGGCATGGTGCGCCAGTTTGCCCAGCATGGCCGCATCCTGCAGCCCTTCGTCATGACAATAGTTTGCCACGGCGCCACCGACAAACCGCGCGAAATGCGAGCCAAACGCCAGCACCAGGATGGCCACGAACAGGTGCGGCACGAACCACACGACGCGGCCCAGCAGATCGCTGATGGTCGTCAGGCCCAGCCCGTTGAAGGCGACCAGCAGCGCCGCAAGGATCACCAGCCAGTAGACCAGCCAGCCGACGATGGCGGTGGTGTCCTGTGTGATTCCCCCTTGCCTGAGGAACCCGTCGAGCCCGGCGCGTTCGGTCAGCACATGAAAGTTGACGGCGCGCAAGGCCTTGACCGCTGTCAGACGCACGATCTTGGCCAGCAGCCAGCCGGCAACGACGATCAGAATCGCCACCAGCAGGCGTGGCAGGAAGGCAGCGATCTGCAAGGCGATGGCCCGAACGGGCTCCAATGGGATGGCAAAGGTGTCCATGTGTGTTTCTCCGGTAGCGATGCGCAGGGCAGGTGACAGGGCGTGCACGCAGGCTGTTCAGGTCGGTGGGTCGGCGCGCAACAGGTCCAGAATGCCATGCAGCGGAACCGCCACCCAGTCGGCGCGGTTGTTGAGCTCGTAGCGCAGTTCGTAGAGCGCCTTTTCAAGTTCGAACAGCGCCAGCAGACCAGCGGGTCGAGGCGGCCGCGCGGCGTCGGTCGCGTCGGTCGCGGTATCGGCGGCCCGGGCCTCAGTGTACGCGTGCAGGAACGCCGCGCGCGTGGCCTGTTCCCATTGGCGCGCCGCATCGTCCAGCCGCGCATCGTGCGGCTCGGCTGGATGCACCCGGCGCAGCGCGGACCAGCGTGCGTAGTTGAACGAGCGCAGCATGCTGGCGACGTCGCGCAGTGGCAGGCCCTTGGCCCGGCGCTCCGGGTAACTGCGTGCCGGCTCACCCTCGAAGTCGATGATGACGAAATCATGGCCGGTGACCAGCACCTGGCCCAGATGAAAGTCGCCGTGGCAGCGCGTCTTGATGCTGCCTGCCGGTGCGCTGTGCAGCCGGTCCAGCCGCGAACGCAGCAGGGGTGCCTGATCGAGCAGTGCCTGTACCAACACTTGCAATGGCGCGGCCAGTCGCGCCGCCTGCGCGTGCGCCAGGGCCAGCGTCGCTTCGAGTTCCCAGAGCGCGCGCTCGTGCAACCGGGCCGCGTCGCCGTCGGTCCACGGTTCGGGGTCGAATGCCGCGTGGCCGGTATGGCGAGCCAGGGCATTGTGCAATTGGGCCGTGCGCCGGCCCAGCGTGTCGATGCGCGACAGGAAACCGCCATGCTCCTGATCGGCATCGGCCGTGTCGCGGACCGGCACCATCGGCGCACGCAGCACCTCCAGGTGGCGCTCGAGGTAGTCGAGCGTGGTGGTCCAGCCGTCGCCCTGGTTGGCCACCTGCGACTGCACCATGGCCAGCGTCATGCGCTGACCATCGTTGGCGACGTATTCCAGTGCCCCGAGCACCGGCACGCAGTGCGGGTAGCGGACCTCGTCCGTGAGGAAGCGGCCCATCTCCAGTTCCGGATGGATGCCTTCGCCCAGCTGGCGGTAGCCCTTGAGGAACAAGCGGTCGCCCAGCAGCACCACGGTGTTGCTGCTGTGCGCGACCGGACGCGACACCGGCAAGGCGGCAATATCGATCGCCAGTTGCGCAAAGTCTGCGCTGGGTCGAAATCGCAGCTGGCCAGCGGTCGTGTCCAGATCGAGTCTGTCGTGCACGGCCGATACCAGCGCCGTGACAAACGCCGGATCGAAATAGGCGTCTCCCATCAGGCCGACCTGCGCCTGTTGGCGCACGCGGGCCACCGCGGCGTGCCCGAGTGCCTGCAGGTCTTCTTCGCCGCCTTCTTCCCAGGCCAGCGCCAACGGAACGAAATAGCGGGGCTCGGGGGTCAGCCCCTCCAGGGCGAGCAGCGGCAACAGCCAACCTGACCCCGGGTTGGGCCACACCGTGTGGTCGAGCAGCCGGGTCTGCGCGATGGCGTGGCCCTTGGTCGCATACCAGCGCTGCTGCTCGATGAAGCGGGGCATCGCATCGCCGTCGAACTGGTGGCGGGTTCGTTCGGCCATGCCGATGCGCCAGGGCATCACCTGGTCTCGAAAGAGGCTGGTCCAGCCGTCGAACAGCACCAGCGTCGGGCGCTCCTGTGCCGGTGTGTCCTGCTGGTGCCAATGGGGCATGTCGGCCTCTTGCGAGAGCCGAAACCAGTAGAAGCCGTAGCTGGGAAGGGTCAGCAGATACGGCAGGTCGCCGATGGGTGGGAAAGCCGTGCGCCCGAGCATCTCGACCGGCACGCAGGCCTTCCAGGACGCAAGCTCGAGTTCCACCGGTTGGGCCGCGCGCGAGAGATTGAACACCGACAGGATGCTCTCGCCGTCGTGCTCGCTCACATAGGCCAGAATCTTGCGGTTGCCCGGTTTGAGAAAGATGCGCCTGCCCCGACCGAACGCGGCGCTGGTCTTGCGCACGTCGAGCATGCGCCGGGTCCAGTTGAGCAAGGAGCTGGGGTCACGCGCCTGTGCCTCGACGTTCACCGCCGCGTACCCGTATACCGCGCCCAGGATCGGTTGCAGGTACAGCGCTTGCGGATCAGCCTTCGAGAAGCCGGCATTGCGGTCCGGACTCCACTGCATCGGCGTGCGCACGCCGTTGCGATCGCCGACGAACACGTTGTCACCCATGCCGATCTCGTCGCCGTAGTAGATGATCGGAGAGCCCGGCATCGACAGCAGCATCGCGTTCATCAGCTTGATGCGGTCGATGTCGTTGTCCATCAGCGGCGCCAGGCGCCGGCGGATGCCCAGGTTGATGCGCGCCCGCTTGTCGGCGGCATACATGGCGTACATGTAGTCGCGTTCCTTGTGGGTCACCATCTCCAGCGTCAGTTCGTCGTGGTTGCGCAGGAAGATCGCCCACTGGCAGCCGTCCGGAATCTCCGGCGTCTGCTGCATGATCTCGGTGATCGGGTGGCGGTCTTCCTGCGCAATGGCCATGTACATGCGTGGCATCAGCGGGAAGTGGTAGGCCATGTGGCATTCGTCGCCATCGCCGAAATACTCGCGTACATCTTCCGGCCACATGTTGGCTTCGGCCAGCAGGAAGCGGTTCGTGTAGCGCGCATCGATGGCCGCGCGCAGCTGCTTGATGACCGCGTGGGTCTGTGGCAGGTTCTCGTTGCTGGTGCCCTCGCGCTCGATCAGGTAGGGAATGGCGTCGAGTCGAAAGCCATCGACACCCATGTCGAGCCAGAAGCGCATGGTCTTGAGAACCGCTGCGAGTACGGCAGGGTTGTCGAAATTGAGGTCCGGCTGGTGGCTGAAGAAGCGGTGCCAGAAAAACTGTCTGGCCACCGGGTCCCAGGTCCAGTTGGACGTCTCGGTATCGGTGAAGATGATGCGTGTGCCCTGGTACCGCTGATCGGTGTCGCTCCAGACATAGAAGTTGCGCGCGGGCGATCCGGCTGGCGCCTTGCGCGCGGCCTGGAACCAGGGGTGCTGGTCCGAGGTGTGGTTGATGACCAGCTCGGTGATCACGCGCAGTCCGCGCGCATGCGCCTCGGACAGCAGCTCGCGGAAATCGGCCAGGGTTCCGAATTGTGGATGCACGTCCTCGTATTCGGCAATGTCGTAACCGTCGTCGCGCAGTGGCGACGGGTAAAACGGCATCAGCCAGAGCGTGTTGACACCGAGATCCTTGACGTAGTCGAGCTTGGCGGTAACACCCTTGAAGTCGCCGACGCCGTCGCCATTCGAGTCGAAGAAGGCCTTGACGTTGAGCTGGTAGATGACCGCATCGCGGTACCACTGCGCGTCATCGGTGTGCCTGGGCGGCGGCGTGGCGACACCGGGACGTGGCGCGCTGGCGTCCCCATGCGCACTGCCGGGAAAGCTATCAGGCATCGGACACATGCTCCAGCATCAGGGTGGACAAGGGCGGCAGGCTCAGGCAGACGGAATAGGGGCGCCCGTGCGCGGACACCGCACCGGCCCGAACGCCTCCGAGATTGCCCCAGCCCGAGCCGCCGAACTCGCGCGCGTCGCTGTTGACACATTCGCGCCAGTAGCCTGGCGACGGCACACCGATCAGATAGTTGCTGCGCGGCACGGGTGTCATGTTGCTGACGACGAGCATGGTTGCGCCACCATCGCGCGATTTTCGCAAGAAGGCAAACACGCTGGCATCGACGTCGTCCGCGGCGATCCATTCGAACCCGTCGCGCGAGAAATCCAGCTGGTACAAGGCGGGCGACCTGCGGTAGACCTGGTTGAGCTGGGTCACGAATCGCAGCAATCCGGCATGCGGCGGCTGCTGCGTGACCCACCAGTCCAGCTCGCCGTCATGGGTCCATTCGCTGCGCTGCCCGAACTCGCCGCCCATGAACAGCAGCTTCTTGCCCGGGTGACCCCACATCCAGCCGAACAGGGCGCGCAGGTTGGCGAACTGTTGCCAATCATCTCCGGGCATCTTCGAGAGCAGCGCACCTTTGCCATAGACGACTTCGTCGTGCGAGAGCGGCAGCATGAAGTTCTCGTTGAAGGCATACATCAGCGCGAAGGTCATCTTCTGATGGTGGTAGCGCCGGTAGATCGGGTTCTCCCGCATGTAGGCCAGGTTGTCGTGCATCCAGCCCAGGTTCCATTTCATGCCGAATCCCAATCCGTCCATCTCGGTCGGTCGCGATACCCTCGGCCAGGAGGTGGACTCCTCGGCGATGCTGACGGTGTCGGGAAATTCGCGGTAGATCGCCGTGTTCAGCGTGCGCAGAAAGGTGACGGCCTCCAGGTTTTCCCGCCCGCCCGACGCGTTGGGAACCCACTCACCTTCCTTGCGCGCGTAGTCCAGGTACAGCATCGACGCCACCCCGTCCACGCGCAGGCCGTCCAGATGGTACTTGTCGAGCCAGAACAGGGCCGAGGAGAGCAGAAAGCTGCGCACTTCGTGGCGTCCGTAGTTGAAGATGCTCGAACCCCATTCGGGGTGGAAGCCCTGGCGCGGGTCGGCATGCTCGTACAGATGGGTTCCGTCGAAGTAGGCCAGTCCGTGCTCGTCGCTCGGAAAATGGGAAGGCACCCAGTCAAGCAGGATGCCGATGCCGCACTGGTGCAGATGATCGACCAGGTACATGAAATCCTGCGGCGTGCCGTAGCGTGCGGTTGGCGCGAAGTAGCCGGTCGTCTGATAGCCCCAGGAGCCGTAGAACGGGTGCTCGGTCACCGGCATCAGTTCGACATGCGTGAAGCCGGTCTCCAGCACATGGCGGGCCAACTGCCGCGCCAGTTCGCGGTAACCCAGGAACTCCCCGTGCTTGCGTCTCCACGAGCCGGCGTGGACCTCGTAGACGGACATCGGGGCATCGAGCGCATTGCGCGGTCCGCGTTCAGCCATCCACTGCGCATCGCCCCAGGCATAGTCCAGCGCCCAGACCCGTGACGCAGTGCGCGGCGGTGCCTCGCACAGGATCGCAAACGGGTCTGCCTTGTCCACCACATGACCATGCTGCCGAGACCGGATCCGGTACTTGTAGGCCTGACCGTGCTGCACCGCCGCGACCGCGCCGCTCCAGATGCCGGTGCCGTCGGGACGCAAGGCCAGTGGGTCGGGCTGGTCGGACCACGCATTCCAGTCGCCGATCACGCTGACCGACTCTGCTTCGGGCGCCCAGACCGCGAAGTGCGCCCCCTGCGGTGTCAGGTGGCAGCCGAGCTGGTCGTACAGCCTGTCATGCGTTCCTTCGCGAAACAGGTAGTTGTCGGTAGCGCTGGACATGGTGCTCCCTCTCTTGTTGTCGTCATTCTTGCCCCCATCCTAGTCCGGTTTGCGGCGGCGGTCGCGCGCGAGGGCTGGCATTGCAAGCGCGTCGGTCCGGGCCGGTCGCGATCCGATTGACAAGAAGGGGCAGGGTCGGCCGCTCGCTTTGTCGCACAGTGCCCGGGGGCCTGGCCAAGCCAACCCAGGGCTGGGGGCGCTCAGAACGTGCCGGTTTCCAGCTGACCGGACAGGTCGAGCCAGCGCTCTTCTGCCTGCCGCAGATCGTCGTTGACCGATTTCAGGCGCTTGCCGATCTCGGCGATCTCGGATGGACGCACCGCGCGGCTCAGTTGTGATTCCAGTGCGCCGCCTTCACCATGGAGGACCTGCATGCGGGCATCGAGTTTGTCGATCTCCAGCTGCAGCGCGTTCTTGCCCGGTCCGGCAGAGGCTGGCTTGCGGCTGGCAACCGTTGCATTCTTGGCTTTCGATTTCGGGCCCGCGTCCTGCTTGGCCTGTTCGCGCTGGCGCTTGGCCTCGTCGAGCAGGTAACGCTGGTAGTCGTCCAGATCGCCGTCGAACGGCGACACGCCGCCGCGCGAGACCATCCAGAACTCGTCGCAGACCGAACGCAACAGCGCACGGTCGTGGCTCACCAGCATCACCGTGCCTTCGAACTCGTTGAGTGCCATGCCCAGCGCTTCACGGGTGGCCAGGTCCAGGTGGTTGGTGGGTTCGTCGAGCAGCAGCAGATTGGGGCGCTCCCAGACGATCATGCACAACACCAGACGCGCCTTCTCGCCGCCGCTCATGCTGCCCACCGACTGCTTGACCATGTCGCCGCTGAAGTTGAAGGTGCCCAGAAAGCTGCGCAGATCCTGCTCGCGGGTCGCCTGGCCGGTGATTTTTCCGGCCGCCGTGAGTTCGCGCACCAGTGTGATCATGTGGTCCAGCGGCGTGTCGGCGGGCCGTAGCACGTCGAGCTCCTGCTGGGCGAAGTAACCGATGTTGAGCCCCTTGCCCTCGGTGATTTCGCCCGCCAGCGGCCGCAGCTCACGGGCAATCGTCTTGACCAGCGTGGACTTGCCCTGGCCATTCGCGCCCAGGATGCCGATGCGCTGCCCGGCCAGCACCGATCGGTTGATGCCTTGCACGATCGTCGTGGGCGCAGTGCCGTCTGGCGCACCTTGTGGCGGCGGATAGCCGACGCTGACTGCCTGCATCGACAACATCGGGTTGGGCAGATTGGCGGGCTCCTTGAATTCGAAGCTGAAGTCGGCCTCGGCCAGCAGGGGCGCGATCTTTTCCATCCGGTCCAGCGCCTTGACGCGGCTTTGCGCCTGCTTGGCCTTGCTGGCCTTGGCCTTGAAGCGCGCGATGAACTTTTGCAGGTGGGCAATCTTGTCCTGCTGCTTGGTGAAGGCGTTTTGCTGCAATTCCATCTGCTCTGCGCGCATGTCCTCGAACTTGCTGTAGTTGCCGCTGTAGCGCACCAGCTTGGCCGCGTCGATGTGCAGCGTCACGTTCGTCACCGCATCGAGAAACTCCCGGTCGTGGCTGATCACCAGCATCGTGCCTTCGAACTTCTTGAGCCAGGTCTCCAGCCAGACCAGGGCATCGAGGTCCAGGTGGTTGGTGGGTTCGTCCAGCAGCAGCAGGTCGGCCGGACACATCAGCGCGCGAGCCAGTTGCAGTCGCATGCGCCAGCCACCGGAGAAACTGTTCACCGGGTTGTCGAGTTCGGCCGTCTTGAAGCCCAGCCCGAGAATCAGCGCCTGGGCACGCGCCGGTGCATCATGCGCGCCCGCGTCGTGCAATTCCATGTAGGCATGGGCCATGCGGTCCCCGTCGTCGCTCGCTTCGGCAGCGGTCACTTCGTTCTGTGCCGCCAGCAGGCGCACGTCGCCCTGGATCACGAACGCGGTGGCGGACATGTCGGTCTCGGGCATGTCTTGTGCGACCTGGCCCATGCGCCACTGCGCCGGGACGTTGAAATCGCCTGCATCCTCGTGCAAGGAGCCATCGAGCAGCGCAAACAGCGATGATTTGCCAGCGCCGTTGCGCCCGACCAGGCCGACCTTTTCGCCGGGGTTCAGTGTCACCGAGGTGTTGTCCAGCAGGACCTTGGTGCCGCGGCGCAGGGTGACGTTCTTCAGGGTGATCATGGGATGCAAGAAGGGCCGTTGGTGCGGCCCGGGTCCAGGGTACGTGGGATCAAATGGTGGGTCAGGCGGCCGCCAGGGACTCGCGGTCCAGCAGGCAGACCTGCGCATCGCCTGCGCTGGTCTCCAGCCAGATCGCCGCCAAGGCAGGGAACGCGGCATCGAAATGGGCGCGTTCGTGGCCGATTTCCAGCACCAGCGCGCCATGCGGTGCGAGGTGCGCCGGTGCGTCGCGCAGCAGGCCGCGCACGAAGTCCATGCCATCGGCCCCACCGGCGAGGGCGAGCGCGGGTTCGGCCCGGTATTCCAGCGGCAATTGGGCCATGCTGTCACTGTTGACATAGGGCGGATTGCACACGATGAGGTCATACGGCCCATCGGCTGCGGCCAGGCCATCGCCTTGGCGCAATCGAATGCGTGTTTCCAGCCCGTGGCGCCGCAGGTTGATGCGCGCGACATCGAGCGCATCGGTCGAGATGTCGGCGGCATCGATCTGCAGATCCGGGTAAGCCATTGCTGCCAGGATCGCCAGGCTTGCGCCGCCCGTGCACAGGTCGAGCAGGCGATGCGCGCCGTCGGGCACGCAGACGTCGAGCGCGCCGCTGCTGATCAACTCGGCGATCAGGCTGCGCGGCACGATGCAGCGCGCGTCGACATGGAACGAAACCCCTTGCAACCAGGCCTCCCCGGTCAGGTAGGCGGCGGGCAGGCGGGTGTCGATGCGTTGCTGCACCAGTGTCTGGACTTGTTGCAGCTGCGCCGGTGCCAGCGCCTGCCCGCCAATGCCGTGTTCTCCTTCGAGCGCACTGTCCAGCGGCAATCCCAGGCGCCACAACACCAGCCAGGCAGCCTCGTCATGGGCATTGGTCGTTCCGTGGCCGAAGCTGACGCCAGCGGCATCCAGCGCGGCGGCGCTGCTGGCGATCAGGCGGGCGATCGTCACGGCATTGCCTGGATGCAGCGCACCAGGCCCTCGGCGTGCGCAGGCGTGGCGCTGCTGCGGGTGGTCGTTGGATGGGTCGGGTGACGCGCTGACGCCATCAATGCCTGACGTCCAGCGTGATCTCGGTGAACGAGGGTTCGTCATCCGGCTCTTCTTCGACCTTGCTCTTGCGGGCCTGCGAAAAATCGTTTTCCATGCGCCACATCAGGTTGGTCGGCGAATCGGAGTTGGACAGGCCTTCCTTGCGGTCGACCGTACCTTCGATGATCAGTCGCGCGATGTCGGCCTCGAAACTCTGCGAACCTTCGGCCATGGATTTTTCCATCGCCTCCTTGATGCCCGAGAAGTCGCCTTTTTCGATCAGCTCGGAGATCAGCTTGGTGTTGAGCAGCACCTCGACCGACGGAATGCGTCCGCCCGAGACGGTGCGCAGCAGCCGCTGCGAGACCACCGCCCTGAGGGCCGCGGACAAGTCGCCCAGCATCGTCTCGCGGACCTCGACCGGATAGAAGCTCAAGATGCGATTGAGTGCCTGGTAGCTGTTGTTGGCATGCATCGTGGCCAGGCACAGGTGACCCGACTGCGCATACGCCAGCGCAGCGGACATTGTCTCGCGGTCGCGGATTTCCCCGACCAGGATCACGTCGGGCGCCTGGCGCAATGCGTTCTTGAGCGCCACCGACAGCGATTCCGTGTCCGACCCGATTTCGCGCTGGTTGATGACCGAGCGCTTGTTCTTGAACAGGAACTCGATCGGGTCCTCGATGGTGAGGATGTGGCCGGCCAGGTTCTCGTTGCGGTAGTCGATCATGGCGGCCAGCGTCGTGCTCTTGCCGGCACCGGTCGCTCCCACCATCAGCAACAGGCCCCGTTTGGCCATGATCAACTCGCTCAGGATGTCGGGCAGGGCCAGACTCGACAGCGGCGGCACTTCGAGTGAAATGAAACGCACGACAGCTGCGATCGAACCGCGCTGGCGCATCGCGCTGACCCGGTAGCGGCCGACGCCGGCAAGCGGGAAACCCATGTTGAGTTCGCCGGTGGCCTCGAGTTCGGCGATGCGATCGGCGGGCAGCACCTCGGCCAGCAAGTTGCGCGGCGCATCCGGTGGAAGTACCTGGTTGTTGATCGGAATACACAGGCCGTTGATCTTGATCAGGGCTGGCGCATGGGCCGACAGGTAGACGTCCGAGGCCTTCTTGTCGCTCATCAGGCGCAAGATGCGTTCCATCGTTCCAGTGGTGGTGGTCGCCATGGTGTTGCCCTTGTGCCTGGTTGCCGGGAAGTGTGTGCTAGTCGCGCAGCAAGTCGTTCAGGCTGGTCTTGGCCCTGGTCTGGGCATCGACCTTCTTCACGATGACCGCGCAATACAGGCTGTATTTTCCGTCCGCGCTGGGCAGGTTGCCCGACACCACGACCGATCCCGCCGGAATCCGGCCGTAGCTGACGGTACCGCTGGCGCGGTCGTAGATCTTGGTGCTCTGGCCGATGTACACACCCATCGAGATGACCGAATTTTCCTCGACGATGACACCTTCGACAACCTCCGAGCGCGCACCGATGAAGCAGTTGTCTTCGATGATGGTCGGGCCGGCCTGCATCGGCTCGAGCACGCCACCGATGCCCACGCCGCCGCTCAGGTGCACGTTCTTGCCGATCTGCGCGCACGATCCGACGGTGGCCCAGGTGTCGACCATCGTGCCTTCGTCGACATAGGCGCCGATATTGACGTACGAGGGCATGAGTACCACGCCCTTGGCGCAAAAGCTGCCGCGGCGCGCCACCGCAGGCGGGACCACGCGCACACCGCCAGCGCGCAAGGCCGCTTCGTCCTGATCGGCGAACTTGGTTGCCACCTTGTCAAAAAACGCCAGGTCGCCGGCCCGCATCACTGCGTTGTCGCGCAGGCGGAAACTCAGCAACACCGCCTTCTTGATCCATTGGTGGGTGGTCCATCGACCAACACCGTCCCGTGTGGCGACCCGCAAGCTGCCGGTGTCGAGCTGGTCGATGGCATGGTCGACCGCGTCGACCACTTCACGGGGTGCCGATCCGGCGGCATAGTCTGCGCGGTTGTCCCACGCGGTTTCAATGGTTCTTTGCAGTTGATCGGTCATGGATGGTCGTTGGTTGCAGCAGGAAAACAGGGGTCGACGGGTCAGCGTGTGGCGCGTACGAACTGCACGATACGGTGCGCGGCCTCTTCGCACTCCGCGGTATCAGCCACCAGGGCCATCCGGATGCGGTGTGCGCCCGGGTTGAGCCCGTCCACTGCCCGGGCCAGAAAGCTCCCGGGCAGAACCGTCACATTGTAAAGAGCGAGCAGGTCGCGCGCGAACGCGGTGTCGCTGCCATGCACCCCGGCCCACAGATAGAAGGCGGCGTCCGGCAGGGCCACATCGAGTACCTCGGACAGGATCGGCGTGATACGTGCAAACTTGGCACGGTACAGCGCGCGGTTTTCGACCACATGCGCTTCGTCGGACCAGGCAGCGATGCTGGCCGCCTGGACGACCGGGCTCATGGCGCCGCCATGGTAGGTGCGGTAGAGCAGAAAGGCCTTGATCAAATCCGCATCGCCGGCGACAAAGCCGCTGCGCATGCCCGGCACGCTGCTGCGCTTGGACAGACTGGTGAATGCCACCAGGCGACGGAATTCGTTGCGCCCGAGCAACGCAGCGGCTTGCAGCCCCCCGAGTGGTGGTTCGTCGCGAAAATAGATCTCGCTGTAACACTCGTCCGAGGCAATCACGAAGCCGTAGCGGTCGCTCAACGCAAACAGTTGTTCCCACTGCGCCATCGGCATCACTGCACCGGTCGGGTTTCCCGGCGAGCAGACATACAGCAGCTGGGTGCGCGACCAGACCGCGTCTGGCACTGCATCCCAGTCCTGCGCAAAATTGCGCGCGGGGTCCGCCGCGACGAACCAGGGTCGTGCTCCCGCCAGCAAGGCTGCGCCTTCATAGATTTGGTAGAACGGGTTCGGACACACCACCCAGGGGCCTTGCCCATCGCAGGGCGGCTCCGATGTCCCGGGATCGACCACCGTCTGGGCGAAGGCGAACAACGCCTCGCGCGAACCATTGACCGGCAGGATCTGCGCCATCGCGTCGACCTGCAGCCCATAGCGCCGTTGCAGCCAATCGGCGCAGGCCTGGCGCAACGCCGGGTCGCCGGCGGTGGCGGGGTAACTGGCCAGCCCGCTGGGTTCGCGTTGCAACGCCGCGGTGAACGCCGCCGTGATGAGGGCCGGTGTCGCATGGCGGGGTTCGCCGATGCCCAGGCTGATCGGGCGGTAGGCCGGATTGGGCGTGATGTCGGCGAACAGGGCCCGCAGGCGTTCGAAGGGATAGGGCTGCAGTCGGTCCAGCAAGGGGTTCATGGACCCGGATTATCCCGGTTCGGGCGTCACCGTCTGGCCCGCTTGCCGGTTTGCTTGCCCGAGCCTGCCTTGCCGGCAGGCGGCGTGGCGTCTGGTCGGGATGGTGTGTCGCCGATCACCGACTTCAAGGGGCAGACTGAAAACGCAGGGCACTTCTTGCAGCCGGCAACGATGGCAATCGGACACAGTGTCATGAGAGGGCTTTCACGGGTGAATGTGCGGGCAGTATGCGCGCAACTGCAGGCCGAAGCAATGCAATCGGCTGTCCTCGCATGCTGCGTTTGCGCGGCCTCGGATTGCCCGGTGCAATCAGGATGGACAAATGCATCAAAATGTGAGCCAATTTGATGCGCAGCGCCAGTCGGGCATCGGGCTGGCGGGTTGGATCGACGTTGGTCGTGCGATGGGCGCGCTTGAGCCGGTCGCCGATCAAGCCGCTGGGCGTCGCCTGTGGCGCATGCAGGAGGCCGTCGGTCTCCAGTCTCTATGTTGGATTGCAGGGGTGTCACACCATGGTTACTACTGGTTCTCGGGTACTGAGGGCGGCTTCGCGCAGGCGCACGCTGGTGGTGGCACTGGCCGCCATTTATGGCGCGTTGCCGCACATGGCGCAGGCGAACCCCGCAGGCGCGGTGGTGGTCCAGGGGCAGGCGACGTTGCAGACCCAAGGCAACAAGCTCACTGTCACGAACACGCCAGGCGCCATCCTGAACTGGCAACAGTTCTCGATCGGTGCCGGCGAAACCACCTATTTTCAGCAGCAAAGCGCGGCCAGCACCGTGCTTAACCGGGTACAGGCGCAAAATCCGGCGCTCAAGAGCCAGATCGACGGCACATTGGGCTCCAATGGCCGGGTCTTCCTGATCAATCCCAATGGTGTCGTTTTTGGTGCCGGCAGTGTCATCGATACCCAGGGATTCGTCGCATCGACCTTGTCGCTGCGCGACGAGGACTTCAAGGCAGGCAAATTCAGATTCACCCGCGATGGCGTCGCAGGCGACATCGATCTGCACGGCCAGATCCGTTCGGGCAATGGCGATGTGTACCTGATTGCACCCCATGTGGGTATCGACGGCAACGCGGTGATCACGTCGCAGGGCGGCAACGTCGTGCTGGCCGCGGGCGAGATGGTCGAGATCACCGGGCGCAACCTCAACGACATCACGTTCGAGGTGCAGAACAGCGGCAATACGGTGGTCAATCTGGGGCGGCTCGAAGGGGGTGCGGTCGGCGTGTTTGCCGGTAGCTTGCAGCACTCGGGCGTCATCCAGGCGCAGACGCTGGCACACGAAGGCGGCCGTCTGGTGCTCAAGGCGCTGGGCGATGTGCACGTGGCATCGGGCAGCGAGGCCAGCGCCGATGGAGCGACGCTCGGTGGCGCGGTCACGATCGCGTCGCAGACCGGCAATGTGATCGTCGACAGCGCAGCGCAGGTGAGCGCCCAGGCCACGGCGGCGACGTCTGCCGCACAGGCTGTCACCGTCGGCGGCAGCATTGCGCTGCGTGCTGCGTCCGGCTATGTGGCGCTGGAGGCCGGCTCACGGCTGTCGGCCGATGGCGGGCGGGGTGGCGACATCCAGGTGGCTGGTCAGAGGTTGGTGCAAGACGGAGCGGTCCATGCGGATGGCTCCCGCAGCTTTGGCGGAGCAGTGCGTTTGCAGGCCGACAGCCGGTTGATCCAGAGTGCTTCTGCAAGCGTGTCGGCCCAGGGCGTGCTTGGCGGTGGCAGCATCGCAGTCACGGCCGATACCTCGACACAAGCGCCGGGACAGGTCTACAGCTCCGGGTTGATCGACGCCAGCGCCAGCAGCGGTGTCGGTGGGACGGTCATGGTCACCGGCCACGATGTCACGTTGGCGGCAGCCCAGCTCCGCGCCGACGGCGATGCGGGTGGGGGCACGATCCGCGTCGGTGGCGGACCTGCCGGGACCGACACCACGCTGGCGCATGCACATGACCTGATCGTCACTGCTGCGTCCGGTCTGCACGCCGATGCCCGGCGCGACGGTGACGGTGGCAGCATCACGACCTGGGCCGATGCCGGCAACCGTTTCGCCGGCGCGATGACGGCGCGCGGCGGCGCCAGCGGCGGCAATGGCGGCACTCTCGAAGTGTCGGCCGGTCAGGAAGTGCAGTTCGGCGGCACCGCCGACGCCGGCGCTCCATTGGGGCACGGCGGCCGGTTCCTGCTCGATCCCCAATACATCGTCATCAAGACGGCCGAGCTGATTGCAGGTGTCAGTGTCGAATTGCTCGACCCCAATCCCGGTTCGGGCGACCTGTTCGGGCAAAACCTGCAGGTCCTGGGCAATGGCAATATCCTGGTTTTCAATGCCAACGATGACTTCGCAGCCACCAATTCTGGCGCCATCTACCTCTTCGACGGGCTTACCGGTGCGCTGATCTCGAACCTGCGCGGCAGTGCGGCCAACGACCGCGTCGGCAGCGGCAGCATCGTGCGTTACCTGGGAGGCAATACGCCGCTGCTGTCCAGTCCTTACTGGAATGGTTCGGCCGGTGCTCTGACTCCGTTCAATCCGACCACCGGCGTCTCTGGTGCGGTGTCGTCCGCCAACAGTCTGGTTGGTTCGACCAGCGGTGACCAGGTCGGCAGCAGCGGCACAACGGTGCTGAGCGGCGGGAAAATCGCGATCTTCAGCCCGAACTGGAACAGCGGTGCCGGCGCCATCACCTGGGCCGATGGCAACACTGGCATCACCGGTGTCGTCTCTTCGGCCAACAGCCTGGTCGGCGCCATGGCCAACGATCGGGTCGGCAACAACAGCATCACAGCGGGCGGCGGCAAATACTATGTTGCCACGCCGGCCTGGAACGGCAACGCCGGTGCCGTCACCTGGATCGATCCCGCCGCGCCGCTGGTCGGTGTCATGGGGCCGGCGAACAGCCTGGTCGGCGCCACGCCAGGAGACCAGATCGGCTCGGGCGGCATCTACGGCCTGGTCAGCGGTTCGTGGACGATCTTCAGTCCGAACTGGAACGGCACGATGGGGGCGGTGACTTTCATGGACCAGACCAGCGGACGGGTGGGCACGGTCGGTGCCGGCAACAGCCTGGTCGGCTCCGCAGCCGGCGACCGGGTCGGAAGCGGCTACTGGGATTATCTGGGCAGCAAGATCGCGATCCTCAGCCCCGAGTGGGCCAATGGTGTCAACGCGACGGCGGCTGGTGCGATCACCTGGTTCGACTCCGGATCGATCGTTACCGGCGCGGTTTCCGCAGCCAACAGCCTGGTCGGCAGCCAGGCCAACGACCGTGTCGGCAACAGCAGCGGGAATTTCACCTATCTCGATGGAGTGCACTACGCCCTCGTCAACACATCGTGGAACGCGAATGCCGGCGCGGTCACCTGGATCGACAGCAGCGCGCCCGTGGTTGGAGTCGTCTCCAGTGGCAACAGCCTGGTTGGCAGCGCCGCCGCAGACCAGGTCGGGTCGTCGGGACTGGTCAATTTCGGCTACGGGAAGGCGGCAATCTTCAGTCCGCAGTGGAACGGCACGATGGGCGCCGTGAGCTGGCTCGACGTGGCGGCGGGCACGGCAGGGTTTGTCGGCGCAGCCAACAGCCTGGTCGGCTCGACGGCGGGCGACCGGGTCGGCGACTCCGGCAGCTATGCGTACCTTGCAGGTTCGAAAATTGCCATCACCAGCAGCAACTGGGCGAATACGCCCAGCGTACCGAATGCCGGCGCCGTGACCTGGGTCGACGCCAGCCTTGGCTTGACCGGCGCGGTCAACGCCGCCAACAGTCTGGTCGGCAGTGGTGTCAACGACCATGTCGGCGGCGATGGCATCAGCAACATCGATGGCTCGCATTATGCGGTGCGCTCCAGCCAATGGAATGCTTCAAGTGGCGCGGTCACCTGGGTCGATTCCGCGTTGCCGGTCGTGGGTATGGTGAGCGCCGCCAACAGCCTGGTGGGCAGCAGCGCCAATGACCGCGTCGGCAACGGCGGCGTCGTCAACCTGGGCAGCGGCAAGTCGCTGGTATTCAGCACCAACTGGAATGGCGACATGGGCGCCGTGACCTGGCTGGACAACACGCTTGGAACCGTCGGCCCGGTCAATGCGAGCAACAGCCTGGTCGGCTCGACGCCAGGTGACCAGGTTGGCGATTACGGCAACTATGATTTTGTCGGCAGCCGGGTGGCGATCATCAGCCCGAACTGGAACAACAACCAGGTCACGGCGTCCGCTGCCGGCGCCATCACCTGGGCCGATCCGTCGATCGGCGTCGTGGGCGCGGTTGCCGCAGGCAACAGCCTCGTCGGTGGTTCCACCAATGATCGGGTGGGCAACAACGGCATCGACTATGGCGATGGCTTGCACTCTCTGGTACGCACCACGGCCTGGTCGGGCGGTGCAGGTGCCATCACCTGGATCGACAACGCAGCGCCGGTGGTGGGCATGGTTGACGCCAGCAACAGCCTGGTCGGCTCCGCTGCCGGCGATCAGATCGGAAGCAACCTGCAGAATCTGTACAACGGCAAGTCACTGGTGCTGAGCCCGAACTGGGGCGGCAACATGGGCGCGGTGACCTGGTTCGACAATGCGGCGGGCACCTTTGGCCTGGTGGGAGCAGGCAACAGCCTGGTTGGCAGCACCGCGGGCACGACAGCCACCGGAGACCGGGTCGGCGCCAACTCCTATCAGCAGCTGGGCAACCTGATCGCCTTGCGCACACCGAACTGGAACAACGGCGCGGCGACACTGGCCGGTGCGGTCACCTTTGCCGATGCGTTCAATGGTGTGAGCGGTGCGGTGTCCGCCGCCAACAGCCTGGTGGGCACGCAGGCCAACGACCGGGTCGGCAATGCGTATCTGTCGTCACTGGGGAGTGGCAACTACTACCTGGCAACGTCCGGCTGGAACGCCAATGCCGGCGCCATCACCTTCGTCAACCCGGGCGCTGCACCCCTGACTGGCGCGCTGGGTGCGGGCAACAGCCTGGTCGGCGCCACGGCGGCAGACCAGATCGGCAGCGGCGGCGTGCAAAACCAGTACAACGGAAAGGCGCTGGTGTTCAGTCCGGCCTGGAACGGCAGCATGGGTGCGGTGACCTGGTTCGATACCGCAAGCGGCACCAGCGGCACTGTCGGCGCCAGCAACAGTCTGGTTGGCTCGACCGCCGGAGACTCGGTGGGTTCGTCCGGGACCACGACCGCCGGCAATTTCATCGGTATCCGCAGTCCGAACTGGGACAACGGTGCAATCACCGACGCCGGCGCAATCACCTGGGCCAACACGGCCAGTGGCATCACGGGTGCTGTCAGTTCGGCCAACAGCCTGGTCGGTGGCGCGGCCAGCGACCGTGTCGGATCGGGCGGGGCTGCCTACGTGACCTCGGGCCTGTCAGCGGTGCTCACCTCGACCTGGGGCGGCAATGCCGGCGCGGTGACCTGGATCAACAATGCGGCGCCGACCACCGGTGTGGTCAGCGCAGCCAACAGCTTGGTCGGCTCCGCGGCGGGCGACCAGGTCGGCAGTGGTGGATTCAGCACTTCGTATAGCGCACCCTACGCGGTGCTGCGCAGCATGTCCTGGAGCGGCAACCGCGGCGCAGTCACCTGGATCGATCCGACGTCGCCACTGACGGGCGTGTTGTCGTCTGCCAACAGCCTGGTCGGTGCGAATGCCAATGACTATATCGGCAGTGGCGGGGTGTCGTTCATGTCCAACGGCAACTACTACGTGCGCAGTGCCAGCTTTTCCGGCGGGGCCGGCGCGCTGTCGGTCGGTGTGAGTGCAGGAGGCATCTCCGGTGTGGTGTCGGCCGCCAACAGCCTTGTCGGCCAGAACGCCAACGATGGATATGGGGCCAACGTGCAGGAAATCAGCGGCGGTCGCTTGCTGGTGCGGGCGTCCAATGCGGACAGCGGCGGGTTCACCGACAACGGTCGCATCCATATCTATTCTGGCGGGGCCGGTGGTGGTGGTGGCCCTGGCGGGCCGCTCGGTGGCCAGGCGTTCTCGGACAACCTGGCCAGTCTGGTCACGATCACACCGGCGCAGCTGATCGCCATCCTCAGGACCGGCACCGCCGTGTCCTTGCAGGCCAGCAGCGACATCACGCTTGAGAGCCTGTCCGATATCGTCGTCGACAACCCGTCGGGCAATGGCGGCAATCTGACCTTGCAGGCCGGGCGCAGTGTCTACCTGCATTCAAACATCCTGACCGATGGCGGTGACCTCACCGTCATCGGCAACGAGTCGGCCAGCAACGGTGTCTTGACGGCCTACCGCGATCCGGGCCTGGCTGACATCGCCATGGCCGACGGTACCCGCATCGATGCCGGGCCGGGCACGGTGACATTGCTGCTGCGCGATGGCGCCGGACGCACGGGCGCACAGGCAACTGCGGCGGGAATCCAGATGCGCAGCATCAGCGCCGGCACGCTGGTTGCCCGCAACGATACCGGCTCGGTGGCCATCGGCAGCGCGGACGCAGCCGCACCCAGCCAGATCGTCGTGCTGGGTGATGCCAGCCTGATTGCCAGGACATCGGTGTCGCTGATGGGAGGGAGCGCAAGCGCACCGGCCTTGCTGTCGGCCGACGGCCAGATCACGATCGCATCGCCCGATCCGATGGTCGACCCGGCGCCGACCCTGGCGCTGACCAATGGTGGCGCCACGGCGCGCATCGTCAATCCGACCGGAACATACCCGTTGATCCTGTCGGGCTCGCAATGCATCGGCTGCACCGTGGTCTCTGACTACGAGATCACCGGCGCCAACAACAACATCCTGGAGATCATCACTGGTTCGCTGCTCACGCTGCAGACCAATTTCCAGGACTTTCCGAAACCTCCGTCCAAGGACAAAGACGATGACATCGGTATCGACACCGGCGAGACCTGCCAATAACCGAATCAGACCATGACCATCTCAAGAAATCATTGCTTCTGGGCTCTGTTGCTTGCCGCGCCGGTGATGGCCTTGGCCGCACCCGCCGGCGAAGTCGAGTTTGCCAAGGGCGTTGGCGCGGCGCAGGCGGCGTCGGGTGTACCGCGCATCTTGAGCCAGGGCGTACCGATCCAGGCCGGAGACACGGTGACGATGGGTTCCAACAGTTTTGCGGTGCTCAAGTTGACCGATGGCACCCGCATGACGTTGCGGCCCAATACCGAGATCCGCTTCGACCAGTATGTCTTCCAGGAGCCGAGCAAGCCGGACGGATTCTTCACCAGCCTGTTCAAGGGGGGTGTGCGCGTGGTCACCGGCCTGATTGCCAAATCGTCGCCAAACGCAGCAAGGCTGACCACCCCGACTGCCACGGTGGGCATACGCGGCACCGACTTCGATGCACGGCTGTGCAGCACCGATTGCGCGGCCGACGCCAGTCGTATCGGTCAACCCTCGGGTCCGGCCAATGTGGCAGCCAGTGCCCGCGTGGCGGCGTTGCTGGGACCGGTGTCGGCGCAGGCGCCCAACGGCGTGCGCCGCAGCGTGGTCGAAGGCGGGCCGGTCTATCCGGGCGACATCCTGGAGACCTCGGCCAGCGGCCATGCGATCCTGGTGTTTCGCGACAACACCAAGGTGACGGTGCAGCCACGGACCCAGTTCCGGGTCGAGAACTTCGTCTACAACCGGGAAAGCCCGAGTGACGGGTCGGTGGTCTTCAATCTGCTGCGCGGGGGCATGCGGGTGTTGACCGGCCTGGTCGGCCGGTCACGGCCGCAGGCCGTGCGCATGACGACACCGACGGCCACCGTCGGTATCCGTGGCACTGGCCTGGATATCTTCAGCGAACCCGGCAGCTGTGCTGCACCCAATGGTGCCGCCGGATGCACGTTGATCACCACCTGGCAAGGCGAAGGCGTGCTCAATCCCGGCGCGTCCAATGAGTTCGCGGTGCCGACCGGTGTGTTCGCCGTGCAGGACAACACGGATACGATGCCGCGCGCGTTGCCGACGCCGCCCCCCGTGATGATCGACGTGCCCACGCCACGGCCGGACACCGTTCCCGCGAGCGCCGAACAGCTGTTCAGTGCGCAGGAGATCGACCAGAGCGATGCGGGTCTGTTCGTGTTCGCGCGTGATGGCCATCTGTCGTTGACCAGTGGCGGACAGACGCTGGACATCGCCCGCGGAGAAACCGGCTTCCTGAACGCCGACGGCTCGCAACTGGTGCGTGCTGTGGTCACGCCGAACTTCCTGGAGTTCGACTTCGTTC
Source organism: uncultured Rhodoferax sp. (assembly GCA_964558425.1). GTDB lineage: Bacteria > Pseudomonadota > Gammaproteobacteria > Burkholderiales > Burkholderiaceae_C > CAISIP01. Next base: position 32,406 of record CAZLDV010000020.1, read on the forward strand.
CGCGGCCGGATCGCCTGAACCCGAATGCCGCGCGATTGCTCGACCTTGCCGGTGCGTTCCGCGCCCGGCCACAGGTGTGCCGCTAAACCCAGGACCCCGCACCATGCACATGACCAAACTGCAGATTGCCGCACTGACGCTGGCACTGGTTGCCACCACACAGGCCAGCTACGCGCAAATCACCGCGGCACCGCCCGCTGAAGCCAGCTTCACGGTCAGCGGGTATACGGTCGAGGGTGACAATCCGCTGGGTGAGGCCGACACGCAGGCAGCGTTGGCGCCGTTTGTCGGCGAGCACCACGGCATCGAACGGCTGCAGCAGGCGGCCAGTGCAGTCGAGGCTTTGCTGCGCCAAAGGGGTTACGGCTTTTATCGCGTGGTGTTGCCGCCGCAGGACATTGGCGGCGTGATTCGCCTGCGGATGTTCCAGTTCACCGTGGGTGCGATCGAGGTCAAGGGCAACCAGTTCTTCTCCAACGACAACATCCTGCGCAGCTTGCCGCAACTGGCCACCGGCACATCGCCCAACACCAATGCGCTGGCGCGCGACCTGGCGCTGGCCAACGAGAATCCGAGCAAGCGTGCGAATGTGACCTTCAAGCAAGGCAAGGCGGAGGACACCGTCGACGCACGTGTTGACGTGCAGGACTCGCGTACGGTCAGTGGGTTCGTGCTGCTCAACAACAGCGGTACCTCGCAGACCGGCAACGGCCGGTTGACGCTGGGTGCATCGCATGCGAACCTGTTCGACAAGGACCAGCAGGCGACGTTCACCTACACCACCTCGCCGACCGAACCGGGCAAGGTCCACCAATGGGGTGGCTATTACCGGGCACCGCTCTACAGCCTGGGAACGATGGTGTCGGCCTACTACACCACCTCCAGCGTGTCGTCCGGCGTGGTGGCCAATACGATCAACGTGACCGGCCGCGGCGATTTTGCCGGCGTGGCGGCGAACTACTACTTTGCGCCGCAAGGGGACTACCGCGCCTACCTCACGGTCGGCCTTGACGACAAGCATTTCCGCAACGACAAGATCACCACGCTCGCTGGTGCCGCGCTGTTCCCGAACTACCGTACCCGGCCGCTGACCGTGTCCTACACCGGGCGATTCCAGAAGCAGTGGGGGCAGTGGGGCTACAACCTGGAGTTTGCGCACAATCTGTCCAGTGGTGGTGGCAACAACGACACCGCCTACCTGGCGAACCGTGCCGGTGCGTCGACCAGCTGGAACGCCATGCGTTACGGCGCCGATGTGGCCGTACCCCTGCCTGCGCAATGGCTGTTCATGGGGCGCATTCGCGGGCAAGGCAGCGGCGATTCGCTGGTGCCAGGCGAGCAGTTCGGCATCGGTGGCGCCTTGTCGGTGCGCGGATTGCCTGAGCGCGTGTTGTCGGGTGATTCGGGCTATTGGGGCAATCTGGAGGCCTGGGCACCGGCACTGGCCGAGAATGTCCGCATGCTTGTGTTCTACGATTTTGGCGAGATCCGCCGACACAACGACGCCGTGATGCCATCGGCCTCGGTCACCTCGTTTGGCCTGGGTGTGCGCTGGAACGTCGGCAAGCAGCTGGCGGCCAGCCTGGACCTCGGCCATGTGCTCAGCGGTCGCGGCAAGTTGCCGGCGGGCACCTCACGCGACCGCGCGCATCTGAACGTCAGCTACCAGTTTTGAGTGCCCCCGGCCCGGGCCGCGCCGGGCCCGATGTGGTCCAGACCGGTATCAGCCCGCCATCGACTGCTTTTCCGGACCGGGCAGTGCCAGGTTGGCGGCCAGCGCCACCAGGACGCACTCCTTGAGGTGCTGCTCGCCGAGGTACCGCACAGCCGAATAGCCGATCAATGCGGCCACGGCCTGGCCCGCAAACGGGACGTATTTGGCGGCTTGCCTGGCGGTCATCCGCACACCCACGACCTTGGCGGCACGCAGGATCAGTTCGCGCGTGATGGTCTTGCCGACCAGCAACGAGCCCACGCGGTTGATCGTCTTTTGCAGGTGGTCGCGCTTGCGCGGCCCGAGGCGCTCGATCTGCTCGGGCGTGAGGCCGAAACGCGCGTTGATCCGCGGCACCAGCTTGGTCAACAGCGCAGCGTCGACCGCCCAGTCCAGACCGGGCAGGGGAACGGTGCTGGCGGCGGCCGACATCAGCGATCGACGGTGCAGTATTTTTCGGCACTCCAGCACGGCCGCTGTCAAAGACGGATTTCCCTGGGCAAGTTGCAAAGCAGTGGCCATCAGCCCGAGCATGCCGTCAACCCGGCATCGACGTGGCAAGTCCAACGCGAAAGCCCCTCGCCATGGTGGGCCAAATCTGCCTGCGGGGTCGCTCATTGCCGCCAGAGGATGTGGCCAGCCTCCAGCGGTACTGTCAAGCCCGCGTGACACGGCAGCGCCCGTGGCGTGTAGTCGGCAGCCGCTCGCGTCGCAGGCACCTGCGCGCTGAAGACATGGCAACCGCTTGCGCCGGCGATCTCGCGCAGGCGCTGCATCGGCTGGCGTACCGGCGCCGCGCCGCCGTCGCTTTCGGCGTACAACTCGACGCGCAGCGATTCGGGGTCGAGCCCGTCCAGCTGCAGTTCGACTTCGAACACATGTTCGCGGCCGCGCGTGTCGACCCGCATGTCGCCAAAGCGCAGTGCGCCCCATCGCTCGTTCAGCCGGTGGTGCCACGCGACGATGCGCTGGCCGGCGGCGCCACGCTCGGCCGCGCGTTGGCGGTAGGCCGCCGCGGCCGGCTGATAAAAGCGTTCGGTGTACTCGCGCACGGAGCGGTTGCTTGAGAAGAGCGGCGTCAGGCGCGCCATGCTTTCGCGCATGCGCGCCACCCAGGCCGCCGGCAGGTTGTGCTCGTCGCGCGCATAGAACTCGGGCACCACCTCGCGTTCGAGCAGTTCGTACAGCGCGTCGGCATCGCGGGCGTCCTGGGCCGGGTCGTCGCCACCATGATCGCGTCCGTCGCCCAGCGCCCACCCGAGCTCAGGGGCGTACGCCTCGGCCCACCAGCCGTCCAGTTCCGAGACGTTGATGCCGCCGTTGACCAGCACTTTCATGCCGCTGGTGCCGCAGGCTTCCCAGGGCCGGCGCGGCGTGTTGAGCCAGACATCGACGCCTTGCACCAGTTGTTCGGTGAGCAGCATGTCGTAGTCGGCGAGAAAGATCGCGTGCGCCCGCACGTCAGGGCGCCGTACGAAGCGCGTCCACTGCTCGATCAGCGCCTGGCCCGCGCGATCGTCCGGATGCGCCTTGCCCGCCATGATCAGTTGCACCGGGCGCCGGGCGTCGCTCAACAAGCGCAGCAGCCGCTGCGGATCGTGCAGCAGCAGGTTGGGCCGCTTGTAGCTGGCGAAGCGACGCGCGAAGCCCAGCGTCAGCGTGTCCGGGTCGAACAGCCGCTGCGCACGCCCGATCTCGCTACCGGGTGCGCCGCTGGCAGCCAACTGGCGCGACAGTCGTGTGCGCGCATAGTCGATCAGCGTGCGCCTGGCGGCACTGCGCGATTGCCACAGCGCGGCATCGGGCCGCTGGCGCAGGCCGTCCTCCAGGTCGTCCAGGGCTCCGAGCCAGCGATCTTTGCCGCAGGCCTCGGTCCACAGCGCATCGGCGGCGGCACAATCCCAGGTCGGTACGTGGATGCCGTTGGTCACGTGATGCACCGGCACCTCGCGCTGCGGCCAGCGTGGAAACAGCGGCTGGAACAGCTGGCGACTGACCTGGCCGTGCAGTGCGCTGACCCCGTTCACCGCGCCGCTGCCGCGCAGCGCCAGATAGGCCATGTTGAACCGCTCCGCCGGGTCGTCCGGATGGCAGCGCCCCAGCGCCAGCAAGGCGTAGCGGCTGATGTCCAGTTCCTGCTCGGCGTAGCAGCCGAGATAGCGCTCGACCAGAGCCGGCTCGAAACGGTCGAAACCCGCGGCCACCGCGGTGTGCGTGGTGAACAGGTTGCCGGCGCGCGTGACCGCCAGCGCGACTTCGAACGGTTGCGCGTTGCTGCGCATGAAACTGCGGGCGCGCTCGAGCACGGCGAAGGCGGCATGGCCTTCGTTCAGATGACAGACCTGTGGCTCGATGCCCAGCGCCGCCAGCAACCGCCAGCCGCCGATGCCCAGCAGCAGTTCTTGCTGCAGGCGCAGCTCCGGCCCGCCGCCGTAGAGCTCGCTGGTGATGCCACGATGCAGCGGATGATTGGCCGCGTCGTTGCTGTCCAGCAAGAGCAGTTTGCAGCGGCCCACCTGAACCTGCCAGGCACGCAGCCAGACCGTGTAGCCGGGCAGCGCGATTTCCAGGCGCAGCCACTCGCCATCGGAGCGTCGCAATGGCGTCACCGGCAATTGCCCTGGGTCGTTGTACGGATACAGCGCCTGCTGTTCACCATCGATACCGATGACCTGGCGAAAGTAGCCCTGGCTGTACAGCAAGCCGACAGCAACGACGGGTACGCCCAGATCGCTGGCAGCCTTGAGCTGGTCGCCGGCCACGTTGCCCAGGCCACCGGAGTAGATCGGCAACGCCTCGCTCAACATGAACTCCATGCTGAAGTAAGCGACGCAATCGAGCGGCGACTGGGGCCAGCTGCGCTGGAACCATGCATCGGCCTGCACCGCCTGGCGCCGCGTGCGCACCCGTTCGTCGACGCGTTGGCGGAACGCGGGTTCGGCCAACAGCGTGGCGATGCGATCGCGGGACACCGTCTGCACGATGCCCCAGGGGTTGTGCGTCAAGTCCCACTGGACCTGGTCCAGCTGCCGCCAGATGTCGTCGCAGGCATGGTTCCATGACGAGCGCATGTCCAGGGCCAGCTCGGCGAGCAAGTCCAAGCCCTCCACATCGCCGCAGGTGGCTCCGCCTCCTGGTCCATTGCTGCTTTGCGCTGTCGAGGAGATCATCAATGGCGTGTGCAAGGAGCTTCGCTGGTGGATGGACAGGACAGGTTTGAGCGTCTCATGCACGAGGTGGTTCAGCTGTCCGGGTCGTGTCCCTTTTCCGGGCGCTGGGTTCAGCGCAGGCGCGCCGGGGCCAGCGCAGCCACGTCGACACCTTGCTGCAGCAGGTGCGCGGGCAGGGATTCATGCCGCAGCAGTGCGGCGGCCAGCTCGGCTGCACCCGGTGCGCTCTGGATGCCGTAACCGCCCTGGGCGGCGAGCCAGAACAGGCCATCACACTGCGTGTCCCAGCCGATCACCATTTCGCCGTCCGGCACAAACGAGCGCAGGCCGGCCCAGGTCCGCAACGGTCGGCGAATCTGCAGCGTGGTGGCCGCCTCGATGTGGTGGATGGCAGTGGCGATGTCGAGCTCCTCGGGCACCACGTCGTGTGGCACTGTCGCGTCGGCGTTGGCGGGCGATCCCAGCAACACGCCGGCATCGGGCTTGATGTACCAGCTCTCGTCCAGGCTGGATGCAACCGGCCATGCCGAGACATCCACGCCCTGCGGCGGCGCAAAGGTGAAGGCGCTGCGCCGACGCGGGACCAGGCCGATGGGCGCTGCGCCACACAGCGCGCCGACCTGGTCGGCCCAGGCGCCCGCGGCGTTCACGACCGAACGGGCCAGCACGGTCTGGCCATCGGCCAGTCCGAGCTGCCAGTGGCCATCGACGCGTTGCGCCTGCGCCAGTTCGGCGCGGGTGCGCATCACGCCGCCGGAGCGCCGCAGCATGCGCAGGAAACCCTGGTGCAGTGCATGCACATCGATGTCCATCGCCATCGGGTCCAACAATGCGCCCAACACGGTCTCGGGGCGCAGGCAGGGCAACAGGGACAGCGTGGCATCCCGATCGAGCCGGCGCAACCCGGGGCAGTTGTCACCGAGCTCTCTCTGCAGCGCGTCGAGTGCCGGTTGCTGACCGAGCAGCGCCAGGTACAGGGCGCCCCTTGCGTGCAGCAGCGCTTGCTCGGCGAATCCCTGCGGCGGTTGCAGGAAAAAGGCGCGGCTGGCCCGCGTCAAGGCGCGCACCATCGGGGGCCCGTAACTCTCCATGAACATCGCCGCCGAGCGGCCGGTGGAGTGGTAACCCGGCTGGGATTCGCGTTCGAGCACCACGACGCGGCTGTGCGCCGCCAGTCGGGCGGCGACCGACGCGCCGGCAATGCCGGCGCCGATGATCGCGAAGTCGAAAATGTTCTGGTCGGACATGGTTGGTCCCGTTGGGCGCGCTGCAATCGGGTCATTCTCGCACCCGTGGTGGCGCCTCGATTAAGATGGGTCGCCGCCGCAACTGCACGCCCACCATGGACCCATTTCACCGCATTCCCGGTCGTCGCTTCCTGCACGCCCCGGGCCCGACCCCTGTGCCCGACGAGGTGGTCCATGCCATGAGCCGCCAACCGGTCGACATGGGAGACCCTCGGCTCGATCGGGTCATCGCCGCATGCGAGGATGGACTGCGACAGCTGTTGCAGACCCGGCACAGCGATATTTTTCTCTACGCCACCAATGGCCACGGCGCCTGGGAGGCCGTGATTGCCAATCTGCTGTCACCGGGCGAGCAGGTGCTGGTGCCCGGAACCGGCCATTTCTCCGATTCCTGGGCCTTGCAATGCGAAGCCATGGGTGTGACGGCCTTGCGCACGCCCTGGATCGAAGGCGCGCCGATCGATGCGGCGGCGGTCGAGCAGAGGCTGCGCGATGACCGCGCGCACGCGATCCGCGCGGTGTTTGCCGTGCATACCGATACCGCCAGCGGCGTCTGCAACGACCTGGCGGCGTTGCGCCGCGCCATCGACGCATCCGGGCATCCGGCCCTGTTCGTCGTCGACGTGGTGGCCTCGCTTGGCGCGAGTCACTTTGCCATGGATGCGCTGGGCGTCAACGTGGTGCTGGGCGCGTCGCAAAAGGGCTTGATGTGCCCACCCGGCCTGGGTTTTGCCGCGGCCGATGCGCGTGCCATGGCCGTGTCCGAGCAGGTCACGACGCCACGCCATTACTGGGACTGGCGGCTGCGCAAGAGCGCGTTGTCGTACCGCAAGTTCTGCGGCACGCCCCCGCAGACCCTGTTGTTCGGGTTGCAGGCGGCACTGGACCTCCTCTTCGCCGAAGGACTGGACCAGGTGCTGGCGCGCCATCGGCAGTTGGCGGCGATGGTGCATGCGGCCGTCGACTGCTGGAGCACGGCGGGCGCGGTGCGCCTGTTTGCGCCACTGGCCTCATCGCGCTCGGCCTCGGTGACGACCATTGCGGTTGCGCCGGGTATCGATGTCGAGGCCATGCGCACGGTGGCGCGTGAGCGGTTCCAGGTTGCGCTGGCCGGTGGGCTGGGGCCTTTGCAAGGTCGGGCGTTCCGCATCGGCCACCTGGGTGACATCAACGCACCGATGGTGCTCGGTTGCCTGGCCGGCGTGCAGGCTGCGATGGCGGTGCAAGACATCGCCTACGGGCCTGGCGCGCTGGATGCCGCCATCGACTGCCTGGCGCGCGGCTGACGGCTGCAGCGCCGAACAATTTCGCAGACCATCGGATGACCGCATGACGCCAGCGACCGGTGTTTCGACTCGCGCGCACGGTCATGCCGTCGAGTCGGGCTATGCCTGGGTGCGGCTGTGCGTGTCGCTGGCGTTGATGACGATCGGCGGTGTCGGCATGTATGGCGCCGCCGTGGTGCTGCCGGCCATGCAGGCGGACTTCGGCGTGGTGCGCGCCGATGCGTCCTTGCCGTACACGCTGACGCTGATCGGCTTTGGCCTGGGCGGCATCCTGATGGGCCGCCTGGCGGATCGGTTCGGCGTGATGGCCGTGGTGCTGATCGGCACTGCTTTTCTGGGCCTCGGTCTCGTCGCAGCCGGGTCGGGTGCGAACCTGTGGCAATTTGGCCTGGCGCATGGTCTGTTGATCGGTCTGCTGGGCACCTCGGCGACGTTTGCGCCCCTGGTGGCCGACACTGCGCAGTGGTTCGACCGTCGCCGCGGCATCGCGCTGGCGATCTGCATGAGTGGCAACTATCTGGCCGGTGTGGTCTGGCCGCCGGTGATGCAGTATTTCATCGGTACCGCCGGATGGCGCGCCACCTATGTGGGCCTGGGTGTGTTTTGCGTGCTGTCCATGCTGCCACTGGCGCTGGTGTTGCGGCCCCGGCCGCCAGCCGCCAGTGCAGCCAGGCCCGGCGCGCCTGCTGCGCCGCCGGTGCGCTCCGCGCGCTTTGTCGGTCGATCCGACCCGGCGCGGCCGCTGGGCATGCAACCGGCCACGCTGCAGTTGCTGCTGTGTGTGGCAGGCGTGGCCTGCTGCGTCGCGATGTCGATGCCGCAGGTCCATATCGTGGCGTACTGCACCGATCTGGGCTTGGGCGCCGCGCGGGGTGCCCAGATGTTGTCGCTGATGATGGGGGCCGGCATCGTCAGCCGCCTGCTGTCGGGCTGGGTGTCAGACCATATCGGCGGCCTGCATACCTTGTTGCTCGGTTCGGCGCTGCAGGGCATTGCGCTGGTGATGTTCCTGCCGTCGAGCGGACTGATGCCACTGTATGTGGTGTCCGGGCTGTTTGGTCTGTTTCAGGGCGGCATCGTGCCCAGCTACGCGCTGATCGTGCGCGAATATTTCTCGCCGATGCAGGCCGGAGCGCGGGTTGGCACGGTGCTGATGGCGACCTTGCTGGGCATGGCGCTGGGTGGCTGGTTGTCGGGCGCGATTTTCGACTGGACCGGTTCCTATCGTGCCGCCTTCGTCAACGGCATCGCCTGGAACGGCCTGAACCTCGCCATCGTGGTGTTCCTGATCGTGCGGGCGCGCCGCGGTGCAGCGCCGGCAGCGGGTGGTCCGGCGAGCGCGCACGCCTCCTGACCGCGCCAACGGGTGCGGCCCGCTCACGGCGAGCGCGCGCTGGGCGCGGCGCGCTTTTCGTGCTTTTTCTGCAGCAGCAGTTCGACGCTGCCATCGTCGTTCTGGCGTTCGAGCCGCACGGCGAATCCCCACAGATAGGCCAGGTGCTCGACCACCGTTTCGTACGATGCATCCAGCGGCCGGCGCTGGTGCACGAAATGGCGCAGGGTCAGCGATCGGTCGCCGCGCAGGTCGACGTTCCAGACCTGCAAATTGGGCTCGCGCCGGCCCAGATCGTATTGCTCGGACAGGCGCTGGCGCACCGCCTTGTAGCCGTCGTCGTCGTGGATTGCGTCGATGCGCAGCTTGTCGTGCCTGTCGTCGTCGAGCACCGAGAAGAACCGGAACTCGCGCATCAGGCGCGGCGACAGATATTGGGCGATGAAACTTTCGTCCTTGAAGTTCTGCATCGCGAAATCGAAAGTCTCGCGCCAGTCGGTGCCGGCAATCTGCGGAAACCAGGCGCGGTCCTCGTCGTCGGGATGCTCGCAGATGCGCCGGATGTCGCGCCACAGCGCAAAACCCAGCGCATACGGGTTGATGCCGGAATAGTGCGGGCTGTTGTAGGGCGGCTGGTAGATCACATTGGTATGCGACTGCAGGAACTCCAGCATGAAACCATCCGAGACGCCTCCTTCGTCGTACAGGCTGTTGAGCAGCGTGTAGTGCCAGAACGTGGCCCAGCCCTCGTTCATGACCTGTGTCTGGCGCTGCGGATAGAAATACTGGCCGATCTTGCGCACGATGCGCACCACCTCGCGCTGCCAGGGTTCGAGCAGCGGCGCGTGCTTCTCGACGAAATACAGCAGGTTTTCTTCCGGTTCGGCCGGAAAGCGGCGCTCCTGCCGCGGTTGCTGGCGTTCCTGTGATGGCGGCAGGGTACGCCACAAGGCGTTGACCTGGCTTTGCAGGTAATCGGAGCGGGCTTGCTGGCGCTGGTTCTCCTTGTCCAGCGACAGCTGCGAGGACCGCTTGTAGCGATCCACGCCGACCGTCTGCAAGGCATGGCAGGCGTCGATGACGCGTTCCACCGCGACCACCCCATGGCGCTCCTCGCATTGGGCAATGTAGTTGCGGGCAAACACCAGGTAGTCGATGATGGCATCGGCGCTGGTCCACTGGCGGAACAGGTGGTTGCCCTTGAAGAACGAGTTGTGGCCGTAGGCCGCATGGGCGATCACCAGCGCCTGCATCGGCAGCGTGTTCTCGTCCATCAGGTAGGCGATGCACGGGTTCGAATTGATGACGATCTCGTAGGCCAGTCCCATCTGACCGCGCTTGTAGCGGTTTTCCGTGGCCAGGAAGTGTTTGCCGAACGACCAGTGGTGGTAGTACACCGGCATGCCGATGGAGGCATATGCATCCATCATCTGCTCGGTGCTGATGATCTCCAGCAGGTGCGGATAGCAATCGAGGCGGTAGCCGGCCGCGATGCGACCGATCGCCGCGTCATACTGTTCGAGTGCCTCCATCGTCCATTCGGAGCCGCCGGGCAAGGCGGGTGTCTGCGTGGCGGTCATCGCGCTGCTGCGTCGGCTGCGCGTTTGCGAAACAGTTCGCGAAACACCGGGTAGATGTCCTTGACCGAACCGATGCGCTGCATCGCAAACTGCCCTGGATGACCCGATTGCAGCCTTTCGTATTCACGCCACAGGTTCTGCGGCTGCCCGTCGGTGATCTCGATGTACGCGAAATACTGCACCATCGCCAGCAGCGAATCCTCCAGGATGGCGCGACAGCGGGGCGAGTCGTCGTTCCAGTTGTCACCGTCCGACGCTTGCGCCGCATAGATGTTCCACTGGCTCGATCGGTAGCGCTCGGTCGCAATGCTGCGCATCAGCTCCAGCGCGCTCGATACCACGGTGCCACCGGTCTCGCGCGACGTGAAGAAATCGTCTTCGTCCACTTCCAGCGCGATCGTGTGGTGGCGGATGAACACGACCTCGATGCGCTCGTAGTTGCGCGTCAGGAACAGGTAGAGCAGCATGAAAAAGCGCTTGGCGATGTTCTTGCGCTCTTCGTCCATCGAGCCGGACACGTCGAGCAGGCAGAACATCACCGCCTGCGTCGTGGGCTGGGGGATGCGCACCCGGTTGTTGTAGCGCAGATCGAACGTGTCGATGAACGGTACGGCGTCGATGCGCGCGCGCAGGCGTGCGATCTCGCGTCGCAGCCGTTCGACCTGGGGATGTTCAGAGTTGTCACCGGGCGCCTGCGCCGGCATCGACGCCAGCAGCAGGCGCAATTCCTGCTCCAGCGCGCGCAAGCGGGCCGCGCTCGGCGCGCCGATCGCGATGCGGCGCCCGGCGGCACCGCGCATGGTGCGTCCCAGGTTGATGTTGGTCGGAACGCCGGTCTGGGTGTATCCGGCGCGCACGCGCTTGTATTGCTCGATCCGGGCCAGTTGGCGCTTGACCATGTTGGGCAAGGCGAGTTCGTCGAAGAAGATGTCGAGAAACTCGTCGCGTGTCAGCGTGAAGATGAATTCGTCCAGGCCTTCTCCATCGCGGCTGGCCCGGCCGCGACCGGCGCCCCCGCCGCCACCGGGTGGGCGGTCAACCTCGTCGCCTTGCGAGAAGCGGTCATTGCCCGGGCTGACGCTGTCCCAGACGCCGCCGCGTCCATGCGCGAACTGCGGCTCCTCGATGTCCTTGCCGGGAATGCCGATCTTCTCGCCGTTGTCAAGATCCCGCACGCCGCGCTGTCCGATCGCGTCAGACACGGCCTTGCGTATCTGACCCTTGAAGCGCTTGATGAAGCGCGCGCGATTGACCGAACTCTTGTTCTTGCTGTCAAAGCGGCGGTCAACGATACGCACCGTCATGGGAAGTCCTGGGCGCCGGTGCGATCAGGACGACTTGCGCACCCGCAGATACCACTCGCACAACAGACGGACCTGCTTTTCGGTATAGCCCTTGCTGATCATGCGATCGACGAAGTCCTGGTGCTTCTTCTGGTCGTCGGCACTGGCCTTGGCATTGAACGAGATCACCGGGAGCAGGTCTTCGGTATTGGAGAACATCTTCTTCTCGATCACCGCCCGCAGTTTCTCGTACGACGTCCAGCTCGGGTTGCGGCCCTCGTTCTTGGCCCGTGCACGCAGCACGAAGTTGACCACCTCATTGCGAAAATCCTTCGGGTTCGAGATGCCGGCCGGCTTCTCCATCTTCTCGAGCTCGTCGTTCAGTGCAGCGCGGTCGAGCATCTCGCCGGTGTTGATGTCGCGGTACTCCTGGTCCTGGATCCAGAAGTCCGCGTAGATGACGTAACGGTCGAATATGTTCTGTCCATATTCGGAGTAACTCTCCAGGTAGGCGGTCTGGATCTCCTTGCCGATGAACTCGGCATACCGGGGAGACAGAAACTCCTTGATCGTGCGCAGGTATTTCTCCTCCACTTCCGGCGCAAACTGCTCTTGCTCGATCTGCTGTTCGAGCACGTACATCAGGTGCACCGGGTTGGCGGCCACCTCACGGTGGTCGAAGTTGAAGACCCTGGAGAGAATCTTGAACGCAAAGCGGGTCGACAGGCCGGTCATGCCCTCGTCGACGCCGGCGAAATCGCGGTACTCCTGGTAGCTCTTGGCCTTCGGGTCGGTGTCCTTGAGGTTCTCGC
>CAZLDV010000021.1:0-32868 GCA_964558425.1 uncultured Rhodoferax sp.
CCTGAAGCAGCCCAGGAGCTGGCCCTGCGGCAAGGACGATTGAGTCGCGCAGGCGGCTGAGCTTGCGCGGATTGATGCAAGCGCTCATGGTTTCTTCCGATGCCATGCGAACGCGGAAGCGGTATGCTGAATGCGTTGATGCCTGACACGTAACTGCGGCGGTCAGGAGTTGAATAACCATGTCAGTGACAGGAGTTGCCCATGTACAAACGAATCTTGATGGCCTATGACGGCTCGGAGGCTGGACAGAACGCCCTTCTTGAATGCCAGGACTTGATGCAGTGGACCGGGGCGGCCTTGACGCTGGTGGCAGTGATGCCGCACCACATCGATTTCATCGGTGCCGAAGGCGGGTTTTACGACCCCCAGATCACCGAGCGCGAGAAGGAAAACTACAAGCGGATCCTCGAACAGGGCCTGCAGGTGCTGGCCAAGGCCGGCTACTCCGCCAACGGAGAGGTGCTGGTCGGCGAGACCATCAGCGAGATCACCAGTTACGCCGCCAAGATCGAAGCCGACCTGATCGTGGTGGGCCACAAGCACCTCGGTGGCTGGGCTGCGCGCTGGTGGCGCGGGTCGAGCTCGGGCGCCTTGATCGAGCACGCACACTGCAGCGTGCTGGTGGCGATCACCCGTTGAGCGCATCGCAATAAGTTTCTTTTAGCATTGCACTAAGTAGTTCTTAAGAAGCGCGCGGCCTTCCTTTTCCTAGACTGCCGGCACGGTTGTGCGGTTGATCCGGCGTTGTCGCGCCGGGCCGTCTCAATCCGATTTGCAGACAGCAGTCTGGGAAGGAAGGAATCCGTGAATATCAATCAACTGGAACAACATCAACTGGCTTTGGCCCAGGGCGCAGGGCGCGTCGACCTGTATGGCAGCATCCACAAGGGCTTTCGCATGATGATGTGCGACACGCTGGTCGCGCTCGGCCGGCTCGATGTCGACGATGAACCCGAACTGGTGCGGTGCGCCCAGCGGGTGTTCGAACTGCTGGAGTTGTGCCACGCCCACCTGAGCCATGAAAACAACTTCGTGCATGCGGCCATGCAGGCGCGTGCGCCGGGGAGCAGCGAGGCCATCGCGCGCGAACATGAGGCACACGAGCGCCACATCCTCCAGATCAGTGAAATGACCGGCGCCCTGGTCAAGTCGCCGGTCGGGCAACGCCAGCCCCTGGCCGATGCCTTGTACCGGGCGCTGTCGCTGTTCATGGCCGACAACTTGCGGCACATGGCCTGCGAGGAGACCGAGCACAACCCGATCCTGTGGAGCCACTACGGCGACGACGAACTGCGTGCGCTGCATGCCGCGCTGGTGGCGTCGATCGCGCCACCCGAGATGCTGGCCACGATGCGCTGGTTGGTGCCGGCCTGCAACCCCGGCGAGCGCGCGCACATCCTGGGTGACATGCAGTCGCACGCACCTGCTGCCGTGGTGGAGGCAGTGCTCGACGGCGCACGGCCGCACCTCGATGACCGGGAGTGGGCCAAATTGAGCGCGGCATTGCAGCGTGCGCCGCAACCCGCAATGGTCGGCGCCTTCGGCTGATTCCCGCTTCGTGGGGCTCAGCTGGCGTGGTCGATCAACTCCAACGGGCGTGGTATGCGGACACGAAAGCGTCCACGCCCGGTTTTCTCGATCCGGATCGGCGCCACATGTTCGGCCAGTCGGCGTTGCAGCAACAGCAGGCGCGCTTCCAGGTTGTCGGTCAGTTCGGGCAGCCCGATAGAAGCGTCCAGGCGCAGTTCGCGATTGGAGAAGTCGCAGCGGCCGGTGCGTTGGTGGTCGTTCACCAGCTTCCAGAAGATCGCACCGGCGACACCTTTGACCAGGTAGTTGTCGTCGATGAACACGCTGTTGTCGTGTTGATACCGCTTGACGCGCAGCGGTTTGCCGCTGGCACGTGTGTGCGGAGATCGACCCGCAGCGCCCAGGTCGACGCCATCAGCCGCATCGACCTCGTGCTGGGCCAGCTCGATCGCCGCGCCCAGTTGCCCGGAAAGGGTCACCAGCATGTCTTCCTGCTCGTGATCGAAGCACAGGTCGCTGGCGCTTTCGACGAACAGTGCGCCGAGTAATTGCCCGGCGCACAGGATCGGCACTGCCAACTGGCTGTGCGGCTCACGCAGGCCGGGGTAGGGAATGTCGGTGTCCAGCGCCAGCAGCGGGTCATCGTCGCGCCAACTCGAGCGCACCGCGCGCTGGTACAGGTAGGCCGTCGTCATGTGGCCGATCCGGACCGGTGTACGTTGCTGCGCGGCCACGCCGATCACGCCATCGCCCAGTTCGATCTCCGCGCCCAGGCCCGAGGTCGGGTAGCCGCAACTGGCGACTGTGTACAGCCGTTGCCGCAGCGGATCGTGCATCAGCACCATCGCGTGTTTGCACTGGCAAATGGCGCACAGGGTCTGCAGCACTCCGGCCAGCATGTCCTCGAGCGAGGTGCACGTGGCCAGTGCCTGGCTGCCCTGGCGCAGCGCGACCAGCACGGCGGGGCGCGGCGAAGGCAGCGGCAGGTGCTGCCCTGCCACCGGTTCGAGTCGCGCCACCTGGTAGATGTCCGAGCCTTGCAGCTTGAAGACATCGGCCATGCCGTTGTGCGACGCGATGGCGGAGAGTTGCGCCTTCATGGCTTCGAAAATCGGACCCGCGGTGACAGAGTGCAGGTAACGCAGGTGCAGGCGGTAGAACGCCGCGGTGTGCGGATGCGCCACCAGCACGGTGGCCTGCGGATTGGCGAGGATGTTGCGACGGGTCTTGTTGAAGAACTGGAACGACAGCGCGACATGCTGCTCATTGACGTAGAACACCTGCGAGACGTAGGCCACGTTGGGCGTTCCGTCGGGCGCTGCGGTGGCCATGACACCCGGAATCGCGCCTTCCAGGCAGGGGCGGATGTCGGCGAGTCGCAGCGTCGGCGGCTGGCTGGGGTCAGGTTGTTCGGGCTTGCGACCCACTGGTCTGCCCTGCGTGCTGCGCACTGCGGGATTCGCCTTGGGAGCGGCCCGGCGGCTCATCAAGCTGCCCTGCGTGCTGCGCACTGCGGGATTCGCCTTGGGAGCGGCCCGGCGGCTCATGGTCCCGCCTTGCGATTGCCGGGAATCGGCGCGCCGGCCTTGGGTCCCGGCGTTTGGTCGAATGCCTGTTGCGGTTCGAAGCCTACTGCCACGATGTCGTCGATCTGGTGGGAGTACATGGCGCGCGTGAATGCCGCGTCGAATCCGATCAAGGCCAGTTCCTCCTCCATCGACGTCAGGTACCGCGCCAGTGCCGGGATATCGGAGGCATCGGCGGCGCGGATCCGGGCGCCGGTCGCCTTGACCTGCACCGCCCGGTGCGAGTGCGGCTGGGTGAACACGACCGCCAGCCGGCCGGTGCTGGCGATATCTTGCAGCAGCTGGCGCGATTGGCTGCGCGACAGGTAGACCGTGACGGCGTGCCCGTGGTCATCGACGGCGCTGCCCATGGCACGCATCAGGTTCGGGCGAAGGTCCAGGCCACAGGCGCCGACGATGACCGACACGCCCTTGATCATCATGGCCAGCAACGCAGGTGGAATCGCCGCTGCTGGCTGTGGCTGACTGGCCGACTTCATGCCGCAGGAGTATAGGAGCTCCGGGCGGATTCGGATGGTGTTGAACTACCAGTCTTCCTTGACTGCCAGCACGGCGTCGGCACTGGCGGCACCACGTGCCGCCAGCCAGGCCGTGGCGGTGCCGGCGACCACGGTTGCCGCGCACAACATGGCCAATTGGCCCCACGGCAGCATCAGATCCATGGTCCAGTGAAAACTTTGCGGATTCACCACGTACACCAGGATCAGACTGACACCCAGGCCCAGCAGCAGGCCGGCGAGCGCGCCGATCGCGGTCCAGACCAGCCCTTCGAGCGCGACCAGAGCGAGTATCTGCCCCGGCGTGACACCCAGATGCGCGAGCAGGCCGAATTCCTTGCGCCGGGCCAGCACCTGGGCACTGAAGTTGGCCGCCACGCCGAACAGGCCGATGGCGATCGCCACCGCCTGCAACCAATAGGTGACTGCAAAGCTGCGGTCGAAGATGCGCAGCGACGTGACGCGCAGGTCCACCGCGCTGGCGATGTCGGGTTCGGCGGCGGGTTGCTGGCGTGCCACGGTAGCCCGCACGGCCGACAACACTGCGCTGGCGTCGGCACCCGGCGCCAGCGTCACTGCCAGTTCGTTGCTGCGGCGGTCACCGGAGATGCGCGCAAAGTCCCGCTGATCCATCGCAATCGCGCCAAACTGGCGCGCATAGTCACGCCATACGCCAGCCACGAAAAAGCGTGGCTGTGGCGCCGTGGGTCCGCCGTGGATGCTGCTGGCGAACACCGGCGCCAGCGGTTGGAAGGCGCTGCCGACACGGGCGCCATAGAGCGCCGCCATCGGTTCGCTGACGTAGATCGGCACCGTGCCTGCAGGCACCGCCCGCAACGGGCCCACCAGTGACAGGCTGCGTGCCGGATCGGCCAGCGGCCGTGCGAGCAGCGGTACGTCGGGTCGGCCCGGCGCCAGCGACAGTGGCAGGGAACGCGCCGTCGTCACGCGCTGCACGCCGGGCAACTGGCGCAGCGCTGCGATCAGCGCGGGGTCGAAGAATGCCGCGTCGTCCGCGGCACCGGCGCTCAGGCGCAGGTACAGGTCGGCCGGCAGCGCAACGCCGAGCCAGTCCTGCACCGAGCCGCGAAAGCTGGCGACCATGACGGTGAGCGCCACCGCCAGGCTCAGCGCGGCGACCACGCCGCTGACCGCAACCGCGGCGCTGGCGCGCACCCGGCGGGCGCGTTCGATTGCCAGCATCGGCAACAGGCGGTGCGCGAAGGCTGGCGCCAATTGACGTGTCCCAAGCGCAATCAACGAGGGCAGGGCGCTGATACCGCCCACCAGCAGCAGCGCAATGGCCAGGTAGGCGCCCAAAGGGATGTCGCCCGCCGGTGGCGCCAGCAACATGGCAGCGCAGGCCACTACCAGCAGCAGTGCGCGCCAGGGATGGTCGCCACCGTGCGACTCCAGGCCCAGGCCCTTGAGTGTCTGGGCCGGTGGCAGCCGCTGGGCGTCGCGTGCCGGCAGCCAGGCGCCGGCCATCGCGGCGGCAACACCGAGCAGGCCGTAGGCGGTGGCGACCCAGCCATCCCAGTGCAGCCGCGGTGCGATGCCGCGGAAATAACCTCCGCCCAGGTCGCCGCCCAACCAGCGCAGGGCCAGCAGCGCCAGCCCGGTGCCCAATGCGATCCCGAGCACACTGCCGATGCTGCCCATCAGCATCGCTTCTGCCAGCACCAGGCGCGATCGGTCGCGTCCGCTCAGGCCCAACACACCGAGCAGGGCAAACTGCTGGGCGCGTTTGGCCACACTGAGCGCGAGCACCGAAAAGACGAGGAAGGCGCCGGTGAACAATGCGACCAGCGCCAGCACGGTCAAGTTGACCCGGTACGCGCGCGACAGGTTGCCCACGCTGCTGGCAATGTCCGCCGGGGCCGTTACCTGCAGCTGGCCTGGCCAATCGGGCGCGGCGCGCCAGGCTGCGGCCAGCGCCAGCGGGTCCTGACCGGCCACCACGCGCAGGTCGATCCGGGAGAGCCGGCCGATCCTGCCGAACTGGTCCTGCGCCGCGCCGATGTCCATCACCGCCAGCGGTGCACCGGACGCGGCGACACGGCCGCGCACCTGCAGCGTGCTGGTGCCCTGTGCATGGTGTACGGCGATGGCGGGCATCGCGTCGGTCGACAGAGCCAGCGCCTGTGCGGCTGCCGTATTGAGGAAGATGGCATCGGGCTCGAACCAGACCATGCGGCCAGCGCCCGGGGCCGGCAGTGGCATCAGGTCAGGGGCAAACCGGGCCATTCGCAGCGGGTCGACACCGAGCACCCGCAGCGTCATGGGCGCGACTGCCGCACCCTGCACCCGGGCGCGCAACTGGACCAGCGGCGAGGCAAGGGCCACGCGGGGATCGCTTGCGACGCGCTCGAAAATGCGTTCGTCGAAATCGCCGACCGCCGAGCGAATCTCGAGATCGGCCTGCCCATTGACCGAACGCACGGCCTGCGCGAATTCGCCCAGCGCGGACTGGTTGATCAACGACACCGACAATGCCAGCGCCACGCCGAGCATCACCGCCAATACAGCGGCTGCGTTGCGCCAGGGGTGGTGGCGCAACTCCTGCCACGAGAATGTCTTGAGCAACGCGATCACAAGCCAGTATATTGGTCGCTGCGACGACGCGACGCTGCCCATGCCCTTGCGATGCTTGGCCATTGCCAGAGACGGATGCCCGCCGCAGGGCGCGCCCCGGTTTCCACCCATGAAAGAAATTGACATGCCTTCCTTGCCCACATTCGACGATGTCGTTGCCGCCAGCGGGCGCATCGACGGCCACGCCCACAAGACACCGGTGTTGCGCTCCTCCACGCTCGATCAGCGTCTGGCTGCCCAGGTGTTCTTCAAGTGCGAGAACTTCCAGCGCATGGGTGCTTTCAAGTTCCGCGGCGCGTTCAATGCCTTGTCGCGCTTCGATGCAGCCCAGCGCAGCAAGGGCGCGCTGGCGTTCTCCAGCGGCAACCATGCGCAGGCGATCGCCCTTTCGGCGCGACTGCAAGGCATGGCGGCGGTGATCCTGATGCCGCTGGACGCACCACAGGCCAAGATCGAAGCCACCCGCGGATATGGCGCCGAGGTGGTGCTGTTCGACCGCTTCCAGCAGGACCGTGAGCAACTGGGGCGCGACCTGGCGCGGGACCGCGGCATGACGCTGATCCCGCCATTCGACCACCCGGACGTGATTGCCGGGCAAGGTACGGCGGCCAAGGAGTTGTTCGAGGCCGTGGGCGAACTCGACTACCTGTTCGTCTGCGTCGGCGGCGGTGGCCTGGTCAGCGGCAGCGCGTTGACCGCCCGCGCCGTCTCGCCGGGGTGCAAGGTGATCGGCGTCGAACCCGAAGCCGGCGACGACGGCCAGCAATCGTTTCGCAGCGGGCAGATCGTCAAGATCGCCACGCCACGCACGATTGCCGACGGAGCGCAGACGCAGGCACTGGGTGAACTCACATTCGCCATCATCCGGCGCGATGTCGATGATGTGGTGACCGTCAGCGATGCGCAGCTGGTCGATGCGATGCGGTTTTTCGCCGAGCGGATGAAGATCATCGTCGAGCCGACCGGCTGCCTTGGAGCGGCGGCGGTGATGCGCGGCGACATGCCCTTGGCCGGCAAGCGTGTCGGGGTGATTCTCAGCGGCGGCAACGTGGATCTGAATCGGTTCGCGCAACTGGTGGCCGGCTGATGCAACCCCTGGCGACACATCGCCCCCGGCGGGCGGCATCGCGGCCGGTTTGATAGAAATCAAACGGGGAACGCTTGCCCGCGCCGCGTTCCCTTGAAAATGGCGCTGCAGCCTGCAGATGCGGTTCAGGCGACGTGATTGGGCGTTGCCACCCAAGACCCATTTGCAAGGAGTGACACCATGAGTGCATTGATGACCCGCGGCAGTTTGTTCGATGATTTTTTTCGTGACGTGGCGCCCGGTTTTTACGTCCGACCGTTGCACGGCGACGCACTGCCGACACCGTCGCAGATCAAGGTCGATGTGAAGGAAAGCGACAAGTCGTTCACGGTCCAGGCCGAGGTGCCTGGCGTGTCCAAGGAAGACATCCATGTTTCGATCGACGGCAGCATCGTGACGCTGCGCGCCGAAGTGAAGCAGCAGGACACCCAGACCCAGGACGAAAAGGTGTTGCGTACCGAGCGCTATTACGGATCGGTGGCGCGCAGCTTCCAGTTACCGCAGGATATCGACCAGGCCAACGCCAAGGCCAAGTACGACAACGGCGTTTTGACGCTGACCCTGCCCAAGAAATCGGCCAGCGTCACGCAGCGCCTCGCGATCGAGTGATGCAGCTGGGCTGATCGCCTACAATCCGGCCATCACCGGGGGTGTCGCGCCAACTGCAAGGCTGGCGTGACTGAGAAATACCCCACTCACCTGATCTGGGTCATGCCAGCGTAGGGAGCGTGACGAGAAGGGTCTTTCGCAATCGGCGGTCCCTCTTTTCAAGCGCCCGAGGTCGGCGTTTTGAAAGGATGGACGGCATGTTGCGAAGGACCTTTTCCTTTTGGGCCACCGTGGTGGCAGCGTCGATGGCGGTCGCCGTCCCCGGCGCGTCGGCGCAGGAATTGCGCGTGCTGGTGCACGGCTCGTTTTCCCTGCCCAAGCCGCTGCTGGCGCAATTCGAAGCGGAATCGGGCATCAAGCTGGGCATCATCAAGGGCGGTGATGCCGGCGAGATGCTCAACAAGCTCATCCTCACCCGGGCCCAGCCGATTGCCGACCTCGTGTTCGGCATCGACAACATGCTGGTGGCCAAGGCCGACGCGGCCCAGGTGCTGGACGCGTACACCGGTCCGGCCGCCGGACGCACGAGCACGGTCGCCCTCGACGGTCCGGTGGTGCCGGTCGACTACGGCTATGTCACGCTGAACTACGACAAGGCCTGGTTTGCCAAGCGCGGGCTGGCTTTGCCAACGTCGCTGGACGATCTTGCCAAACCGGCCTACCGTGATCTGCTGGTGGTGCAGAACCCGGCCACCTCCAGTCCCGGTTTTGCCTTCCTGATGGCCACTGTCTCGGGCATGGGCGAAACGGCGGCCTTCGACTGGTGGGCGCGGTTGCGCGCCAACGGATTGAAAGTGGCCAAGGGATGGAGCGAGGCGTACTACACCGAGTTCAGCCGCAACGGCGGTAGCCGTCCGCTGGTGGTCAGCTATGCCAGCAGCCCGGCCGCCGAGGTGTTCTACAGCAAGGAGAAGCTGACTGCGTCACCCACAGCCAGCCTGTTCCTCAAGGGTGGTGTCCTGCGCCAGGTCGAAGGGGTGGCACTGGTGCGCGGCGGGCAGCAGCGCGAAGCGGCCGGCCGGTTCATCGAGTTCCTGCGTTCGGCTCCGGTGCAGCAGGCGTTGCAGACCACGATGTGGATGTTTCCCGTTGAACCCGCCATCGCCCGTGCGGACGCGATGCGCCTTGCAGGCGAACCGGCGCAGTTCGAAGACCCGGCGCCGGACCGGGTCGCAGCCAAGGGTGCCCAGTGGGTCAGCCGCTGGACGCGGGTGGTGCTGAAGTAGCGTCGGCCGCGCTGATGGCCGTGCGCGGGTCCCGGTTGAACGAGCGCGCCGCATGGCTGGGCCTGGTGCCGGCGTCGTTCGTCGCGGTATTCATGCTGGCGCCGTTGTGGCGCCTGGGGCTGGAGGCCCACGCCGGCGCGGGCTGGGAAATGGTGTCCGCCTTGTGGCGGGACGACTATCTGCGCTGGCGCATCGTCTGGTCGTTCCTGCAGGCGGCGCTCACCTGTTGCGCCGCACTGGTGCTGGCCGTGCCGGTGTCCTGGGTGCTGGCGCGCTTTGCGTTTCCGGGCCGCGCGCTGGTGCTGCGCCTGCTGATGTTGCCGTTTGTCGTGCCCACGCTGGTCGCTGCCATGGGGGTGCTGGCAGTATGGGGTCCGCGTGGCTGGTTCGGCCAATGGGCGGGCGTCGACCTGCAAGGCACGCCCTGGCTGCTGTTGTACGGCAACCTGTTCTTCAATCTGTGCATCGTCGTGCGCGCCGGCGTCGACGCGTTGGGGCATGTCAGCGCGGCTCGGGTAGCCGCCGCCCGCACGTTGGGCGCAACGCCGTGGCGCGTGTTCTGGCGTGTCGAGTGGCCGGCGATCGTCCCCTGGTTGGCCTCGGCGCTGTGCCTGGTATTCCTGTACTGCTTTTCGGGGTTCGGCCTCGCGCTGGTTCTGGGTGGGCAACGTTATGCCACCGCCGAGGTCGAGATCTACACGCTGGTTGCGCACGAACTCCAGCTGGCGCAGGCTGGGGTGCTGGCGCTGGCCATGGCCATGCTCACCGCACTGGTGGCGCTGGTCTATGCCTGGATCGAAAAGGGCCTGGCCACGCCCGGTCGTTCCGACCGCATCGCCTTGCGCCGGCCTGCGGGCGCGCGCCAATGGGGCGCGCTGGTCGGCGCGCTGCTGATCCTGGCCTTGTTTTGCGCGGCGCCGCTGCTGGCCATCGGACTGCGCGCGCTGGGCGCCGGCGCCGATGCCTGGGCCAGCGTGCTGGATGAAGACAGCCTGAACGCGATCGGGAATACGCTGCGCTTCACGGCCACCGCGCTGGTGCTGGCTACCGTGCTGGGGGTGACGCATGCGCTGGCTGCGCGACGCTCGGTCTGGCTGCGGGCCGGCGCCTTCCTGCCGTTCGTGGTCTCGCCGGTCACGGTTGCCTTCGGCCTGTTGCTGCTGTACCCGCACTGGAGCGCCAGCATGGTGCTGCTGGTGGCCGCGTATGCCTTGCTGGCCTATCCCTTTGTCGCCAAATCGCTGGGCGCGGCACTCGACCAGTTGCCGCTGCACCTGACGCAGGCTGCGCGCACGCTGGGTGCCTCACGCTGGCGGCTGTTCTGGCGTGTCACGTTGCCGCTGGTGGCGCCGTCGCTGCGCCGCGGCATGGCGTTTGCCGCTGCCACCGCGCTGGGTGAATTCGCGGTGACCTTGTTTCTGTCGCGGCCGGAATGGGCGACGCTGACCACGCTGGTCTATGAACGGCTCGGTCGGCCTGGCGCAGCCAACCAGGACGCCGCGCTGGTGCTGGCCGCGGTGCTGATGCTGCTGGCGCTGCTGGCTTTTTTGCTGATCGAGCAACCGGTCCCCGAACGCATACGGCCGCGGCGCACGGCGACAAGGGTGCGTCATGCTTGAACTGCGCAATATCCGCAAGACATTCGATGACCATGATGGCGGTCACTGGGTGCTGGCCGACGGGCTCGACCTGCAGGTACCCCGCGGCCAGACGGTGGCCGTGCTGGGGCCTTCGGGCAGCGGCAAGAGCACCTTGCTCAAGATCATCGCCGGCCTCGAAGCGCAGGACAGCGGCAGCGTCTGGTTCGACGGCAGGGACCTGGCAGGCGTGCCGCCCGAGCGGCGCCGTTTTGCGCTGATGTTCCAGGACTTTGCCTTGTTCCCGCACCTCCATGTGCAGGACAACGTCGCGTTCGGCCTGCGCGAACAAGGGGTTTCGCAGGCACAGGCGCGCGAGCGCGCCGCGGGCATGTTGGACGTGTTCGGCCTGCGACCGCATGCGCGGCACAAGGTCTGGAAGCTTTCCGGTGGTGAGCAGCAGCGGGTGGCACTGGCGCGCGCCTTGATCACCGCACCGCGTCTGTTGCTGCTCGATGAGCCGTTCTCCGCCTTGGACGCCGAGCTGCGCGCCAGCCTGCGGGAGGAGTTCGTCACGCACATCGCCGCCACCGGCATCACCACGGTGCTGGTGACGCATGATGAATCCGAAGCACGGGCCATGGCGCAACACGGCTACCGGCTGGTCAAGGGGGTGTTGCAGCCTTTGTGGTGACCAGCGCGTTGCCTGTCGGGTGATGCCGGCGGCGCCACGGCGGCTGCGCTGCTATCCTTGCGGCCCATGCCAGCCGTACGCTTCTCCGACTTGACTGGCCAGCGTGCGTTCATGCGCTTCTGGGTGGCGCGCTTGTTCGGCACCACCGGCAACCAGATGCTGATGGTGGCGATCGGCTGGCAGATGTACGAGCTGACCGGCAGTGCCTGGGACCTGGGTCTGGTCGGCCTGTACCAGTTCGTACCGGCGCTGCTGTTCACGCTGGTGGCCGGCCATGTTGCCGATCGGCTCCATCGAGGCCGCATCGTCGCCGCCTGCATGGTCGCGCAGTCCCTGGTCGCGGCGATGCTGGTGGCTGCCACGCTCGGTCTGGGCGGCGATCGTCCCTGGGTTTCGCGCGATCTGCTGCTGCTGGTGTCGGTGGTGCTGGGTCTGGCGCGTGCCTTCCAGATGCCGGCGATGCAGTCGCTGACGCCCAATCTGTTGCCCAGTGCCTTGTTGCCGCGGGGTCTGGCCTTCAGTTCGGCTGGCAGCCAGGCCGCCATCATCGGTGGGCCGGCGCTCGGCGGCTTTGTCTTTGTGGCCGGCGCCCAGGCGGTGTATGCCTTGTGTGCCTTGTCGTTCGGCATCGCCTGTGTTTTGGTCTACCTGGTGCGGTACCCGCATACGCCGCGCGCTGCCGAGGCGGCATCGCTGCGCACCATGCTGGCCGGGCTGGGTTTTGTCTGGCAACGCAAGGTGCTGTTGGGTGCCGTCTCGCTGGATCTGTTCGCGGTCCTGCTCGGCGGCGCGACGGCCCTGCTGCCAATGTATGCCAAGGACATTCTGATGGTGGGTCCCTGGGGTCTCGGATTGCTGCGCGGCGCGCCGGCCGTGGGTGCCCTGCTGATGTCCGGCGTCTTGACGCGTTGGCCTTTGCGGCGCCGGGTCGGGCGCACCTTGCTGGCGTCGGTGGCTCTGTTTGGCGTATGCATGGTGGTGTTCGGCCTGTCGACCCACTTCTGGCTGTCGATGCTGGCGTTGGCAGTCTCTGGTGGCGCCGACACGGTCAGTGTGGTGGTACGCCAGACGCTGGTGCAGCTCGACACACCCGATGCGATGCGGGGCCGTGTCAGCGCGATCAACTCCGTGTTCATCGGTGCGAGCAACCAGCTCGGTGAGTTCGAGTCTGGCGTCACCGCGCAGTGGTGGGGTCCGGTCGCTTCGGTGGTCGTGGGGGGTGTCGGCACCATACTGATTGCGCTTGTCTGGATGCGCCTTTTTCGCCGACTGGCGCAGCGGGACCGGCTCGACCACGGCTGAGCCCGCTGGCGGATCGGCGGACGGGCAATCGGCCAGACAGTTCACCTGTTGCGCGCAAGCCTTCTGCACGGGTGTCGCCGCAGGCCCAGCCCCGTCGGTGACAATCGGGGGCCGGGCAGTTGCCCGCGCCCAACCATCACAGGACAATACCGACCCATGCAGATCGCGATCATCGGCAATTCAGGATCCGGCAAATCGACACTGGCGGCGCAGTTCGCGCGCATGCAGGGACTGCCGACGCTGGATCTCGATACGGTCGCGTGGGAGAGCGACCAGATCGCCGTGCCGCGCGAACCCCGATTGGCGCTGGCCCAGGTACGCCGCTTTTGTACGACCGAGCCGCACTGGGTGGTCGAGGGGTGTTATGCCGGCCTGATCCAGGCCGCCTTGCCGTTGACCTCGTTATTGCTGTTCCTCGAACCGGGCGTTGCGACCTGTATCGCCCATTGCCACAGTCGCCCCTGGGAGCCGCATAAGTTCAAGTCCCCCGAAGAGCAGGATCGCCATTTTTCGCATCTGCTCGCCTGGGTGCGCGACTACTACCGGCGCGACGGCGATGCGTCGCTGCGCCAGCACCAGGCCTTGTTCGATGCGTTCGACGGGCCCAAACACAAGCTGACCGCGCGAACGACGGCATCCGCGTTCGGGGAACCCAGCCTGCAGCCGGTCTGACACCGGGTTGATCGGCAATGCGGGCGCGCCGCCACGGGTGACTGCGATTGGTGCCCATGCCATCCTTTCATCACCTGCTGGCCGACGTTCGTGCCTGCCGTATCTGTGCCCAACATCTGCCGTTGGGGCCACGGCCCGTGCTGCAGATCGATCCCCGTGCCCGCATCCTGATCGCGAGTCAGGCGCCGGGTCGCAGGGTGCATCTGTCGGGCGTGCCCTTCTGCGACCCCAGCGGCGACCGTCTGCGCGCCTGGCTCGGCGTCACGCCCGCCCAGTTCTACGACCCGACGCGCATCGCGATCGTGCCGATGGGTCTGTGTTTTCCCGGCACCGGTTCTTCGGGAGATCTGCCACCACGGCCAGAATGCGCGCTGCATTGGCGTGCTCGCCTGCTGGCGCAGTTGCCGGCGCTGCAACTCACACTGGTGATCGGTCGCTATGCGATGGCCTACCACCTGCCTGGCGGCGGCGCGTCGGTGACCGCTGCCGTGCAGGCCTGGCGCAGCAGTTGGCCGGCCGTGGTTCCCTTGCCGCATCCCAGTGGGCGCAACAACGTGTGGCTGGTCCGCAATCCCTGGTTCGAACAGGAATTGCTGCCGGCCTTGCGACTGCAGGTGGCCAGGCTGATGGTGGATGCCGGCTGAAACCGGGGCCCGTGTTGCATCCGGCTGCAGGCCGCTGTGTTCACCACTGTGCGGACATCACCAGCACGCCGGCACCGACCAACAGCAAGCCGGCCAATTCCGCGCGGCTGATCTGTTCGCGGAACAGGCGGCGCGAGACCAGGTAGCTGAACAAGACCTCGACCAATCCCAGCGTGCGCACGTCGACGGCGGGGCGCAACGCGGTGGCGGTCATCCAGCCGATCGAGGCGATCGCGCCCATCATGCCGGCCACCGTCGACAAGCGCCATGCACGGCCGATGGCCGCCAGCGTGCCTGGTTGACGCCACCGGATCCAGCTGCCCAGCAACACGGTCTGCACAAGCTGTGCCAGCAATACACCCCAGGCGCCGATCAGCCAGGCCGACACGCCTGGCAACTGCAATGCCGCGCCCCGGTAGCCGACACTGGCCATCGCAAAGCAGGCACCGCTGGCCAGTCCGAACCAGGCCGCATTGCCGCGCCAGTTCGCCAGCGCTGCGCCACCCTCGCGCGGCAGTGACAACACCACCACACCCAGCGTGGCAACCAGCATGGCAATGGCCGCGCCGAAGGTAGGCAGCTCCTGCAGTGCGACGATACCGAACAGCCCGACCTGCAGCACCTCGGTCTTGGACAATGTCACGCCGACGATGAAGTTGCGTTGCTTCATGGCCAGCAACAGCAGCGCGGTGGCGGCCAGCTGGCTGAGGGCACCGGCGACCAGCCACAACCAGTAGCCCGGCGTGAAGTCCGGCCAGCCGGTCGATCCCGTGGCCGACAGCTGGCGTGCGATCAGCAACCAGGCCAGTGCAAACGGCAGGCCATACAGAAAGCGTACCAGCGTGGCTGCCAGGGTTCCCAGCTCGGTGATCAGGCTGCGTTGCGCGGCATTGCGGATCGTCTGGGCGAAGGCTGCCGCGACGACGATCGGTATCCAGGCCCAGGCGGCCAGGGCAGGCAGTTCCATGTGACCCGTCTTGTTGTCGGCGTTCAGCCGGGAATCGTGCCGGGCAGCAGGATCGACCGATCGACGGTCTGGATGTCGGTATGGCCGCAAAACGCCATCGTGGTGTCGAGTTCGTTGTGGATGATCTCGAGCGCGCGGGTCACGCCGGCTTCGCCCATCGCGCCCAGCCCGTACACCATCGCGCGTCCGATCAGCGTGCCGCGGGCACCCAGGGCCCATGCCTTGAGTACGTCCTGGCCGCTGCGGATGCCGCCGTCCATCCAGACTTCGGTCCGGCTGCCGACCGCCTCGGCGATCGCGGGCAAGGCATGGATGCTCGAGGGTGCGCCGTCAAGCTGGCGTCCGCCGTGGTTGCTGACCACGATGGCATCGGCGCCAGCGTCCGCGGCAAGCCGGGCGTCTTCGACGTCCATGATGCCCTTGAGGATCAGCTTGCCACCCCATTGTTCCTTGACCCAGGCCACGTCGGTCCAGCTCAGACGCGGATCGAACTGCTCGCGTGTCCAGGCGCCGAGCGAACGCATGTCGCTGACGCCTTGCACATGACCCACCAGATTGCGGAAGGTATGGCGTCGCGTGGCCGCCATGCCCAGGCACCAGCGCGGCTTGGTCGCCAGGTTCAGCAGGTTGGCCAATGTCGGGCGCGGCGGGGCGGTGAGGCCGTTCTTGAGGTCCTTGTGGCGCTGGCCGATCACCTGCAGGTCCAGCGTGAGCACCAGCGCGCTGCAGCGCGCCGCCTTGCAGCGCTGGATCATGTTGGCCATCGCTTGGCGGTCGCGCATCATGTAGAGCTGGAACCAGAACGGCGCGCTGGTGTTTTGCGCCACATCCTCGATCGAACAGATGCTCATGGTCGACAAGGTGAACGGAATGCCGAATCTTTCGGCGGCGCGTGCGGCAAGGATCTCGCCGTCGGCGTGTTGCATGCCGGTCAGCCCCACCGGCGCAATCGCCACCGGCATGCTGGATTG
This sequence comes from uncultured Rhodoferax sp., assembly GCA_964558425.1. GTDB lineage: Bacteria > Pseudomonadota > Gammaproteobacteria > Burkholderiales > Burkholderiaceae_C > CAISIP01. The sequence continues at coordinate 15,958 of CAZLDV010000021.1, forward strand.
GCAACCGACCATGGTGGTGGCGGTGCTGCGGTTCTCCATGTTCACGGCAACGCGCTGGCGCAGCAGGATGCTCTGGAAGTCTTTGGCGTTGGCGCGATAGGTGCCTTCGGTCCACGAGCCGGAATCGGCATAGTCGTAGAACATCCGGGGCACCCGCTTTTGCGCGAGCAAACGCAGATCCTCGATCTCGGTGATGACGGGCACGGCAGTCTCCTGGTGAAGCCGGCCATGTTACTTGCACCCGCCAACGAACCGGGCGGCCCTGATGGCCGCCCGGTGCATGCAATGGTGGCAGCGGCGCCAGCGGGATGCCGGCACCGCAGCGATCCTGATGCGATCAGCCCAGGCGGATCGGAACGAAGATCTTGTCGCCGTCGCGCTGGATCAGCAGCGCAACCGACTTGTCGGACTTGGCAACGATGGCACGCACCTGTTCGACACTCTTGACCACGGTGCCGTTGATGGCCAGGATCACGTCACCCGGGTTGATGCCGGCTTTGGCGGCCGCACCCGCCACCGATTCGACCACCAGACCGCTGGGCACGCCGCTGGCCTGTTGTTCATCCGGTTGCAACGGACGCAGTGCCAGTCCCAGCCGGCCGTGGCCCGCCTGTTGGTCGTTCTGGGCCACCTTTCGGGTCGCGTCGTTCGCGCTGCCCAGCCGTGCATCAATTTCCTGCGATTGCCCCTTGCGCCAGACTTCCAGCGCCACCTTTTCACCTGGCGTCGCCAGACTGATGATCGCCGGCAGGTCCCCCGACGAGACGATCAGCTTGCCATCGACCTTGCGGATGATGTCGCCGGTCTGCAGGCCTGCCTTGTCGGCCGGACTGCCCTTTTCGACCGATGCGACCAGCGCACCTTCCGGCCGTGGCAGTTTGAAGGATTCGGCCAGCGCCTGGTTGACCTCCTGGATGGCCACGCCGAGCCTGGCGTGTTCGACCTTTCCGTGGGCAACGATCTGGTCCTTGACCTTCATTGCCAGGTCGATCGGGATCGCGAACGACAGGCCTTGGTATCCGCCGGTGCGGCTGTAGATCTGCGAGTTGATGCCGATCACCTGACCTTGGCTGTTGAACAGCGGCCCACCGGAATTGCCGGGATTGACCGCCACGTCGGTCTGGATGAACGGTACGGCACTGTCGTCGGGCAACGAGCGGCCCTTGGCGCTCACCACGCCGGCCGTCACCGTGTTTTCGAAGCCGAACGGCGAACCGATCGCCAATACCCATTCGCCGACGCGCAGGTCCTGGATCTTGCCGGTCGTGACGGTGGGCAGGTCCTTGGCGTCGATCTTGAGCACCGCGACATCGGTCTTGGGATCCGAACCCAGCACCTTGGCGGTGAATTCGCGCCGGTCGGTCAATTTGACGGTCACATCGGTCGCACCTTGCACCACGTGCGCATTGGTCAGGATGATGCCGTCCGGGCTGACGATGAAGCCCGAGCCCTGGCCACGGGTGGGCATTTCGCGGGGCATCTGCTGTCCAGGCGCCTGACCGAAGCGGCGGAAGAACTCCTGCAGCGGGTCATTGCCGAACGGGCTGGCGCCCTGGCCGGAGCGCGCCTGGGTGTCGTCATCGGACGGCTTGCTCACGCCGATCACGCTGATGTTGACAACCGCCGGACCGTTGGCCGCCGTGATGGCCGGGAAGTCCGGCACGGCGGTCGGCACGCCGGTCGTGGCTGCGTTTTGCGCGGTGTATGCCGGTACCGCGGCGTGGGCACCGCGGACATGCTCCATCGCCGTGACGCCGGCACCGCCGATCAGGCCGGCCGTCACCAGCGCCATGACCAGACGTGAACTCCTGATGGACAATTGTTTCATGATGGCTCCTTCGGTTGAAAAGTTGGAATGCTGCAATGATGGGGGCGTGGTCTTAGTTCGGGCTTAAAGCCGCGATGCTCTGCGCCCACCTGTACATTTCGTCCATGAACAACCCATTCGCGCCTCTGCAGGCCAGGAAGCGGCTGATCGGCGCGGTTGCCGCGGGTGCGCTGGCGGCAGTGGTGTTGCCGGGTCCATCGGATTGGGTCACCCGGGGCCTGGTCGGCTGGAACGTGATGGTGTGGTCGTATCTGGCGCTGGTGGGTCTGATGATGGTGCAGGCCGACCACCATAGCTTGCGGCGCATTGCGCAGGCCCAGGCCGAGAGTGCCACCGTGGTTCTGGCGGTGGTGGTGCTGGCCGCCTTGTTCAGCCTGGCAGGGATCGTGGTGGAACTCGCCGCCGCCAAGGGCACCGATGCCGCCCATGCCTGGCCGCATCTGGCTTTCGTGCTCGCCACCGTGAGCGGATCATGGTTGCTGGTGCCGATCGAATACGCGCTGGCGTATGCAAGCAGCTTCCATCGGTCGGGTGACACACCGGGGCTGCGATTCCCGGACGCCGATCCGGCCTTCGAGCCGCACTACTGGGATTTCCTGTATTTCTCGTTCACGATCGCGGTGGCGTCGCAGACGGCCGATATCGCCGTCGTGACACCATCGATGCGGCGCCTGGTATTGCTGCATTCGGTGTTGTCGTTCGTCTTCAATACCGCGATTCTGGCGTTCACGATCAACGTTGCCGCCGGCATGTTCTGACGGCGCGCCTGGTGCGCCCGCGCGTCAACGCGGGGTCGCGGAAAGCGCCAGCACGACGCGCAGGCCGCCCAGTTCGACCGACGGCTCCAGTGTCAGGCTGGCGCCATGGCGCTCGGCAATGGCCCGGGCGATCGACAGACCCAGGCCGCTGCCGCTGCTGCTGCTGGTATCGTTGCCGCGCGCGAACCGCTCGAACATGCGTTCGCGCTGGTCCGGCGCGATGCCCGGGCCGGAGTCTTCCACCGCCACCCGGGTCGTGTCCGCGTTCTGCTCACAGCGCAGCTGGACCTGCCCGCCGACCGGCGTGTACTTGACCGCGTTTTCCAGCAGGTTGTGCAGCAGGATCTGCAGCCCATCGGCGTCTGCATGCACGGAGATCGGCTGGTCAGCCAGCAGGCTGACGCGGATGCTGCGCGCCTGTGCCTGTGGCGTCACGTCGCGCACCAGTTGCGTGAGCAGCTGGCGCAGATCCACCGCCTGCCACTGCGCCGTATCGGGCAGCGGTGATTCCTGCCGCGCCAGCATCAGCAATTGCTGCATCAGGCGGATCGCGCGGTCCACGCCCTGGTTCAGCCGTGCCACCGCCTGTTCGCGTGCCTGCGGGTCGCCGGTGCGCGCGAGTGCCTGCGCCTGCAATTTCAGTGCGGTCAGCGGTGAGCGCAATTCATGGGCTGCGTTGGCGACAAAGGCACGCTGTGCATCGAAGGACTGGCTCAGCCGGCCGAACAGCAGGTTCATTTCCTGTACCAGCGGTCGCACTTCGTCCGGCAATCGATCGTCGGGCAGCGGGGTCAGGTCTTGCGCGGCGCGTTGTGCCACCTGTTGCCGGGTGCGTTCGAGCGGCGCCAGCGATCGGTTGATGATCCACCACAACACCAGCATCAGCAGCGGCGCAACCACGGCCATCGGCAACACCGCCCGGGCCGCCAGCGACCGGGCGCGCGCGAGGCGGTCGTCCATGTTCTGCGCGATCTGTATCGTCTGCAGCGGTGTCTGCACCGAGTAGACCCGGTAGCGCTTGCCGTTGTGTGTCACGTCGGCAAAGCCCAGCACCGCCCTGGGCGGCAATACCACCCGGCTGGACTGGAACACGTGCGTGCCGTCGGCGGACCAGATCTGGATCACGTATTCGCCACCGGGGACAATGGTGTCCTCCAGCGCCAGACTCGGCAGGGCCGGCCCGCCACGCAGACTGTCCGCCATCTGGCGCAGGTGGTAGTCGAACAAGGTGTCGGCCTGCGCCAGCGCGCCGCGGTAGGCCGAGATGCCCTGCAACACAGCGCCAAGCAGGATCGCGCCGAGCACCGAGGCGAGCAGCCGCCTGCGCAACGAGTGGGCGCGCACGCGGGCCACGATCACTCCGCCGGCATCATGTAGCCCAGCCCCCGCACGGTTTCGATCACCGCATTGCCGAGCTTCTTGCGCAGCCCGTGAATGTAGACCTCGACCGCGTTGCTGCTGATCTCGTCTTTCCAGCCATACAGCTTGTCCTCGATCTGCGTACGCGAATAGACGATGCCGGGGCGCGCCATCAAGACTTCGAGCACGGCCCACTCGCGCGCCGACAGGGCAATCAGCGTGGTGCCCTGGCCATCGGCTCCGATGCGATGCGCCTCGTGGGTGATCGGGTTCAGGCGCAGGCCGTGGATCTCGCGCACCGAATCGGCCTGGCCCTTGCTGCGTCGGATCAGTGCCCGGATGCGGGCCAGCAATTCGTCCAGGTCATAGGGTTTGAGCACATAGTCGTCGGCTCCCGCGTCCAGGCCGGCGACCCGCTCATGCACCGCGTCGCGTGCGGTGACGATGAGCACCGGCGTGGCGTCCTTGCGCGCGCGCAATCGGCGCAGCACCTCGACGCCGTCGAGCCGGGGCAGCCCCAGATCGAGCAGGACCAGGTCGAATTGCTCGGACGCCAGCACGGCATCGGCCGCGTTGCCGTCACGCACCCAGTCCACGGCGAAGTTCTCCGCGCGCAATACGTCGCGCACGGTCTCGCCAATCATCATGTCGTCTTCGACCAGCAGCAATCGCACCGGGGTGCCTCCTTGAACCGTTTGCCTGGCAAAACATTCTGACGTGCTTGCGTGGTCGGCGCCTTAGGCGGTGCTTAACCGGTCGCCGCGCGGCGTGATCTGGGCCGACCGATCCGGTGATGGATCGGTCGGGCAGCGGTGATCAGGGCGCGTCGACGCCGATCAGCTGGGCCAATGCAGCCGTGTCCATCGAGCCGCCACCGGTCGCGGTCTGTCCGGTGCGCGCATTCTTCACGATCGTGAACGGCACGCCTTCGAGGCCCAGATTGTTGAACAGCGCGGTGTTGGCCGCCACCGCCTGCTTGGCTTCGTCGGTCACGCTGGACGAGGTGGCGATGCCGCCCTGCTTGGCCAGCAGCGATGCTTCATGTTCGCCCATCGCCTTGGCCGGGTCGGCAGCCGACAACAAGGTGGCGCCTTGCGCGGAACTGGTGGTGTTGATCAGGCCGACCGGCATCCAGACAAAGCGGACTTTTCTCTGCAATGGCAGCGACGCATTCCACAAATGGCCGCAATGCGGGCACTGGGGGTCGAAGAAGACATACGCCACGATGGCGCTCATCATCGAGCCGACCGTGAACCCCTTGCCTTCGCTGGCTACGATCTCCAGCGAGACGGTGCGCCGGGGCTTGTCGCCGGCAGCGCCGGCGTTGCCAGACGATGTTGTCGTCGCCGCCTTTTCTTCGGTTTTGGAGCAGGCGCTGATGCCCAGCACGGTGGCGGACAGGCCGGCGAGCAGAAAATGTTTGCGATTCATGGTGTGGGGGGGTCCGGTTCGGTAGGGAAAGTGGTCGTCAAGCCTTCAGAGGCGCGTGCGTGCAAAAAGTTTCTCACCCGAGCCGCTTGCGGTGGCGTGCGATCTGCTGGCGCACCTGCCGTGGCGCGGTGCCGCCCAGGATGTCGCGCGCCTGCAGCGATCCCCGCAGGCTCAGCACCTCGAACACGTCCTGTTCGATCCGGGCATTGAATTGCTGCAGTTCGGACAAAGGCAGCTCCGACAGATCGACGCCCTTGGCGATGGCCGACTTGACGGCGTGGGCGACCGTTTCGTGCGCGTCGCGAAACGGCAGTCCCTTGCGGGTCAGGTAGTCGGCCAGATCGGTGGCGGTGGCATAGCCCTTGCGCGCGGCGCGCTCCATGGCGTCGGCCCGCACCCGGATGCCGGGCACCATGTCGACGAAGATGCGCAAGGTGTCCTTGAGCGTATCGACGGTATCGAACAGCGGCTCCTTGTCTTCCTGGTTGTCCTTGTTGTAGGCCAGCGGCTGACCCTTCATCAGGGTGATCAGCGCCATCAGGTGACCTACCACGCGGCCGGTCTTGCCACGCGCGAGTTCCGGCACATCGGGGTTTTTTTTCTGCGGCATGATCGAGCTGCCGGTGCAGAAGCGATCGGCGATGTCGATGAAGCCGAAGCTCTGGCTCATCCAGAGCACCAGTTCTTCGCTCATGCGGCTGACATGCACCATGCACAGGCTGGCTGCGGCGGCAAATTCGATTGCGAAGTCACGGTCACTGACGGCATCCAGGCTGTTTTCGCAGACGCTGTCCATGCCCAGCGTGGCAGCCACCCGCTGGCGGTCCAGCGGGTAACTGGTGCCGGCCAGCGCGGCCGCGCCCAGCGGCAGACGATTGACACGGCGACGTACGTCGGTCATGCGTTCGGCGTCGCGCGCGAACATCTCGACATAGGCCAGCATGTGATGGCCAAACGCGACCGGTTGCGCGACCTGCAGATGCGTGAAGCCGGGCAGGATGACATCGACATGCTGATCGGCCAGTTCGACCAGCGCCTTTTGCAGATCGATCAGCAGATGGTGGATCAGGTCGATCTCGTCGCGCAGCCACAAACGCACGTCGGTGGCCACCTGGTCATTGCGTGAGCGCCCGGTGTGCAGGCGCTTGCCCGCATCGCCGACGAGTTGCGTGAGCCTGGCCTCGATGTTCAGGTGCACATCTTCGAGCTCGAGTTTCCATTCGAAATCGCCCGCTTCGATCTCGGCGCGGATGGTCTGCATGCCACCGGTGATGGCGTCGTGGTCTTGCTGGCTGATGATGCCCTGCTGGCACAACATCCCGGCATGGGCCAGCGACCCGGCGATGTCGACCTGCCACAGGCGCTTGTCGAACAACACGCTGGACGTGTACCGCTTGACCAGGTCGCTCATGGGTTCGGAGAACAACGCTGACCAGGCGGCCGATTTGTTGTCGAGTTGGTTCTGGGACATGGATGACGGGAGTCTGAAGTGCGCGAACGGGGCCCGGCGAAGGCAAGATCACCAATAATCGGGCCACACACCCGACCCACGATGAAAGACACCGAGATTTTATCGACCTTTCACGAGCTCGATCCGCTGGCGCAGTCCGCGCGGCCGGCGCGCGTGCTGCTGTTCGACGCATGCCAGCTGGGGGTCGTGCTGCGGGCGGTGCTGTTCGTGGAGCTGGTCATGGCGGTGGCGGCCCTGTTCGTGGCGGCAACACCGACCGACTGGTTGCTGCAGCTGGCGCTGCTCACCGGCGCTGCCTTTCCAGCCACGCTGGCATGGTTGCTGGCGGCCTGCGGCCTCAAACATGCGCTGGCGCGTCTGCCCAGCCGCGCGCAGATCGTGGCAGGCATCGTGCTGGGCGCACTGGCCGGCGTCTACGGTTGTGCGACGCTGCTGCTGGCCCATCTGCTGGAGCGTCCGCCCTGGATCGCCGGCGCCGCCTGCGGTGCGTTGCTTGCCGCGGCGCTGGTGGCAGCGCTGGTGATGCGTGCCCGCGCCCGGGCACCGGCGGCCACCACCGCGCGGCTGTCCGAGCTGCAGTCGCGTATCCGCCCGCATTTCCTGTTCAACACACTCAACAGCGCGATCGCGCTGGTGCGCGCCGAACCCGCCAAGGCAGAGTCATTGCTGGAGGATCTCAGCGATCTGTTCCGCCATGCGCTGGTGGACCAGACCGAAGCGGTGTCGCTGGCCGCCGAGGTCGAACTGGCACGGCGTTACCTGGCGATCGAGCAGGTGCGCTTTGGCGAACGCCTGCTGCTCGAATGGTCGATCGACCCTTCGGCAGACCGGGCGATGTTGCCTCCCTTGCTGTTGCAGCCGCTGGTCGAGAACGCAGTGCGCCATGGCGTCGAGCCGAGCGAGCATGGCGCCACGGTGCGGGTCTCCACGCGCCGTCGGGGTTCGGTGGTCGTGATCAAGGTGACCAATACCGTGCCTGCCGGCGCGGGTGCGCCCGGCCACGGGGTTGCGCTGGACAATGTGCGCGATCGACTGCACCTGCTGCACGACGTGCAGGCCCGGTTTCGCAGTGGCCTGGTCGACGGTGTCTACCAGGTGCGCATGGAGGTGCCGATATGACGCTGTCAGCGCCTGGCAGGCCGCTCAAGGCCTTGATCGTCGACGACGAGTCGCTGGCGCGTGCGCGCCTGCGCACGCTGCTCGAACAATGTCCGCTGCCCCCGGTGCAGGTGGAAGGCGAGGCGGCCAACGCGGCGCAGGCACTGGCGGTGCTGGCGCGCCAGCCGGTGGACGTGGTGTTGCTCGATATCCGCATGCCCGGCCAGGATGGCATGGCGCTGGCCCGGCGCTTGTCCACCATGGCCGAGCCGCCGTGCATCGTGTTCGTGACCGCGCATGCCGAACACGCGCTGCAGGCATTCGAGATCGAGGCGGTTGACTATGTCACCAAGCCGGTGCGCCTGTCGCGGCTGGTCATGGCGCTGCAGAAGGTCGAGCGGCGCACCCGCGGCGCCGTTCCGATGCAGGCGGGCGCCGGCTCCAGTGCCAGTTTCCTGACCGTGCAGGACCGCGGCCGCACCGAACGGGTTCCGCTGGGCGAGGTGGTGTATCTGAAGGCAGAGCTGAAATACATCACGCTGCGCACCGCCGGGCGCAGCCTGATCCTGGATGGTGCACTCAGCGAGCTCGAAGAGCGCCATGGCGCCTATTTTCTGCGCATCCACCGCAATGCCCTGGTTGCCCGCAGCCGGGTGCGTGCGCTGGAGAAGCACTACGATGACGAAGAAGGCGAAGGGTGGGCCGTGCGGATGGATGGAGTGGATGAAGTGCTGGCGGTCTCGCGGCGTCAGCTGGCAGCGGTACGCGAGCTGCTGAACGCATCGCCATGAGACCGCCGGGCCGTTCCCAAGGTCGAACCGCCATGCGCGACATGTGCGACCGATGAACGGCAGGGCAGCCGGACGCGACATCAGCCGGTGTTGCGCAGGCCCGCGGCGATGCCGTTGATCGAGATATGGATGCCCCGGTGCATCTGGTCATCGACGGTTCCCGCCCGGTAGCGGCGAATCAACTCGACCTGCAGGTGGTGCAGCGGATCGATGTAGGGAAACCGATGCCGGATCGAGCGCTGCAGCGCCGCATTGTTGGCCAGGCGCTGCTTGTCGCCGGTGATCTGCGCCAGTGCGTCGGAGGTCCGCTGCCACTCGGCCTCGATGGTGCCCAGAATCTTCCTGCGCAAGCGGACATTGCCCACCAGTTCGGCATACCGCGAAGCCAGTGCCATGTCGCTCTTGGCCATCACCATGTCCATGTTCGACAGCAACACCCGGAAAAACGGCCAGTTGCGTTCCATCTTCTGCAGCAGGGCCAGGCGTTCCTTGCGTGACAGCGGGCCCGGGTCTTGCAGGAAGCCGTGGATGGCCGAGCCGAAGCCATACCAGCCATTGAGCGTGAGCCGACACTGGCCCCAGCTGAAACTCCAGGGGATTGCGCGCAGGTCTTCGATCGCCTGCGATGCCTTGCGCGAAGACGGACGGGAGCCGATCTGCAACTCGGTTATCTCCCGGATCGGTGTGGAGCCGAAGAAATATTCGGTGAAGCCGGGAGTCTGGTACACCAGCCTGCGATAGGCCGCCATGCTGCTGCGCGACAACTGCGCGGCCACTTGCAGGAACACCGGGCTTACCGGCTTGTTGGTCGGCAGCAGGGTGGCCTCCAGGGTGGCAGCCACCAGTGTCTCCAGGTTGCGCCGGCCGATTTCGGGGTTGGCATATTTGGATCCGATGACCTCGCCCTGTTCGGTCAGGCGGATCTGTCCGCGCACCGTCCCGGGCGGTTGCGCCAGGATCGCCTGGTAGCTGGGCCCGCCACCACGCCCGACCGTGCCGCCGCGGCCGTGGAACATGCGCAGCCGGACGGGTTCGCCGCCGGATCGGGCATCGGCCAGTTCATCGAACAATGCGACCAGCGCGATCTCGGCCAGATAGAGTTCCCAGTTGCTGGTGAAGATGCCGCCATCCTTGTTGCTGTCCGAATAGCCGAGCATGATGTCCTGCTCGGCGCCGCTGCGACGGACCATGGCATGCACACCGGGCAAGGCGTAGAAGTCACGCATGATCGTCGCCGCGTTGCGCAGGTCGTCGATGGTCTCGAACAGCGGGACGACGATCAGGTCGGTGCGGGCGGCGCGATCGAGCGTGTCATGCATCAGCCCGGTTTCCTTTTGCAGCAGCAGCACCTCCAGCAGGTCGCTGACCGACTCGGTGTGGCTGATGATGTAGTGGCGCAGCGATTGCCGGCCGTAGCGCGCCAGCATGTCGCGGGCGCAGCTGAAAATCGCCAGTTCATCCTGCACCAGCCGCGAATAGGCGTGTTCGACCACCTGCAGCGGGCGTGCGTCCGACAGCAGCCGCAACAAGGTGGCGCGCTTGGCGGCCTCGTCGAGCCGGGCATAGTCGACCTCGATCCGTGCCACGGCGAGCAGCTCGGCGATGACCTCCTCGTGCTTGTCCGAGTTCTGGCGCAGGTCGACCGTGGCCAGGTGGAACCCGAACACGTTGACCGCGCGCATCAGCGGCCGCAAGCGCTGCGCCACCAGGGCGCTGCCGTGGTTCTCGTTCAGCGACGTCTCGATGGTGCGCAGGTCGGTGACCAATTCCTGTGCGCAGGCATACGGGTTTTGCGGTGCCACCGCGTGGCGTGCCGCTTCGCCACCGGTGAGCTCGCGCAAGGTGGCGGCCAGCCGCGCATACATGCCGGTCAGCGCCAGCCGGTAGGGTTCGTCCTGGCGGTGTTCATTGGTGTCCGGTGAACGCGCGGCCAGTTGCCGCAGCGCATCGGAGACCGTCCCCAGGATCGCCGATGTCGACAATTCCCCGCCGAGCAGGTGCACTTCGGTCAGGTAGTGGCGCAGCGCCACTTCGGCCTGGCGCTTGAGTGCATACGCCAGCGACTGCGCATCGACATTCGGATTGCCGTCGCGGTCACCGCCGATCCATTGGCCCATGCGCAGAAAGCTGTGGATGTCCTGCTGGCCCAGTTCGCGTTCCAGGTCGCCGTACAGCCTTGGAATCTCGCGCAGAAAGGTCGCTTCGTAATAGCTCAGCGCGTTGTCGATCTCATCGGCGACGGTCAACTTGGTGAAACGCAGCAGCCGGGTCTGCCACAGCTGCGTCACCCGGGCGCGCATCTGCGCCTCGTTGCGCGCCAGTTCGCGCGGTGTCAGGGCGTCCTTGCCAGGGCTAGCGGCCAGAGCCTGGAGCCGGATCGTGTCGCGCGCCACCAGCAGCTGGGCGATGCCACGCTCCGCATCCAGGATGCTCTTGCGCTGCACCTCGGTCGGGTGTGCGGTCAGCACCGGCGAGACGAAGCTGCTGGCCAGCGTCTGGACAATGGTGGCGGGCGCGATGCCGGCCCAGCGCAGGCGCGACAAGGCCACGTCGATGCTGCCTTCCTGGGTGTTGCCGGCACGTTCGTGGATGGCGCGGCGCCGGATATGGTGCCGGTCTTCGGCCAGGTTGGCCAGATGGCTGAAGTAGGTGAACGCGCGGATGACGCTGACGGTCTGCTCGCCGGTCAACCCGACCAGCAGCTTCTTGAGTGCACGGTCGGCGTCCTGGTCCGCATGGCGGCGGAAGGCGACCGACAGGGTGCGAATCTGCTCGACCAGATTGAACGCGGCGTCGCCGTCCTGGTCCCGGATCACATCGCCCAGGATACGGCCCAGCAGTCGGATGTCTTCCACCAGCGGGCGTTCGTTCTGGCGCGCGCGGCGGGTGGATTCGGCACTGGGTCGTGTGGCCATGGTGGTGCAGCAAGGTTGCGGTCGGGAGGATGGGAAGGCCATGCTAGCATCGTGTTCCCCCTTGCCGATCACCTACCGGTTGCTTCAGTGAACCCGCCTTCGCGCACGTCCATCGTCATTGCCACCCGCGAAAGCCGTCTCGCGCTGTGGCAGGCCCGCCATGTGCAGCAGCGGCTGGTGGCGCTCGGGCACACGGTCGAACTGCTGGGCATGACCACCCGGGGTGACCAGATCCTGGACCGATCGCTCAGCAAGGTGGGCGGCAAGGGCCTGTTTGTCAAGGAGCTGGAGTCCGCGCTTGAAGATGGCCGGGCCGACATCGCCGTGCATTCGCTCAAGGATGTGCCGATGGAGTTGCCCGCCGGTTTTGTCCTGGCCTGCGTGATGGAACGTGAAGACCCGCGTGATGCGCTGGTATCGAACCACATTTCCGACCTGTCGCAATTGGCAACTGGCGCCGTCTTGGGCACCTCGAGCCTGCGCCGCGCGGTATTGCTGCGTGACAGCCTGACCCGGCTGGGCCGCGACGACGTCCGTATTGCGCCCTTGCGTGGCAATCTCGACACCCGGCTGCGCAAGCTCGACGACGGTGGGTTCGATGCAATCGTGCTGGCCGCCGCCGGTCTCAAGCGGCTGGAGCTGGGGTCGCGCATCCGCCGGACCTTCGAGCCGGCGCAGATGCTGCCCGCCGCCGGCCAGGGCGCGCTGGGTATCGAGGTGCGCGCAGGCCGGCCGGACCTGCTCGATATGCTGGCACCGCTGGCGCACCAGCCGACCTGGCTGGCGGTGACGGCTGAACGCGAGGTCAGCCGTTCGATGGGCGGCAGTTGCTCGATGCCGCTGGCGGCCCATGCGCACTGGGACGGGCCGCAGCTGACGCTGCAGGCGGCCTGGGGCGAGGTGCGTGACGATCGCGACACCGGGCCATGGCCGTCGTTGGTGCGTTCGCACGGTAGCGCCGCGGTGCAGGACCAGCCGCAGGCGCTGGCGCTGGGGCGGCGCGTGGCGCAGACGCTGCGCGATGGTGGCGCCCGCATGGCCGCGTCGGCGTGACACTGCACGGGCCAGCACGATGCGGGTGATCGTGACCCGCCCACAGGACGAAGCCCGGCGCTGGGTACTGGCGCTGGAGCAGCAGGGCATTGCCGCGCTGTCCTTGCCGCTGATCGACATTGAGCCCTTGTCCGATACACGTCCGATGGCCGCAGCCTGGCAGACCGCGTTGCTCAGTGACGCCGTGATGTTCGTCAGCACGCCCGCGGTGGACCACTTTTTTGCCGTGCGACCCTACGGCACCGATTTTTCGGCTCCGGCGTCCATGCCCCGATTCTGGGCGCCGGGACCGGGCACCGTCGCAGCCCTGGTACGAAACGGCGTCGCGCCGCAGCGCATCGATGCCCCGGCGCCCGACGGCGGTCAATTCGATTCCGAGGCCTTGTGGCAGCGGGTTGCCGCGCAAGTGCGTCCGGGTTGGCAGGTGCTGGTGGTTCGGGGTGCGGCGCACGACATGCCAGCGACGACACCGGCCTCGGACGGACCGGGCGATGGCAGCACCGGTGCACAGGGTCAGGGCCGCGAGTGGCTGGCCGATCAATTGCGCCGTGCGGGCGCCCAGGTCCGATTTGTCGTCACCTACCGGCGTGCGCCACCCGATCAGCGCCGCTTGCAGCAGGCGTTGGCCGACAACGGCATTGGCCATGATGACCTGTGGCTGTTCACCAGCGCGCAGGCGATAGGCCATCTGTGTGCGAGCCTTCCGACGCAGGATTGGTCGGCCGCGCGGGCGATGGCGACCCATCCGCGCATCGCCCTGGCTGCCCGTGCAGCCGGTTTCGGTGTGGTGCAGCAGTCACGTCCGGCATTCCATGACATTGCGGCGTCGATAAAATCGCTGCGATGAAGCAACATGCAGCCAGCCCATCGACGCCAGATCCGGGTGATGCCGCAGTGCAGTCGCCCGAGTCGCCCGTTGCAGCAGCGGCAGCGCGGGATGCCGCGCCTGTCCGGGGCGCGCAGCGGTTGGACCTGGCCCTCCATCTGGGAGCCTCGCCGATGTCGATCCTCGCGATCCTGCTGGGAGCCATCGCGCTCGTGGCCAGTGTCGTGTTGTGGCAGCGCGTGTCGTCCATGCAGGAGCCCTTGGCGCGGCAAATGGGGGACGCGGCGCTGCACGCCGCGGAGGCCAGGGCCAGTGCCAAGGCCGCACAGGACCTGGCCCGTGAAACCGCTGCACGCCTGGCGGTCGCCGAAGTCAAGCTGGCCGAAGTGGCGGTGCAGCGCGGCCAACTGGACGACCTGATACGCAACCTGTCGCGCTCGCGTGACGACACACTCGTGGTGGACCTTGAATCTGCCTTGCGGCTGGCCCAGCAGCAGGCCCAGCTCACCGGTAGCGTCGAGCCGCTGGTGGCCGCCTTGCGCAGTGCCGACCAGCGTGTGACGCGCGCGGCGCAACCGGCGCTGGCGCCGGTGCAACGCGCGCTGGCCCATGACATCAGTCGCATCACGGCGGCCACCGTCACCGATACCCCGGGCCTGCTGGCGCGCATCGACGAACTCCTGCGCCTGGCGGACGACCTGCCGTTGGCCAATGCCGTGGCCGCTGTCAGTGCCACCGGCTCGCTCAAACGCCAAGGGTCCGAAGCCGCGCCCAGCTGGTGGCAACGTGTGTTGCAGGTCGTGGGCGACGAGGCTGGCAAGCTGCTGCGCATCAGCCGCATCGAACAGCCCGAGGCAGCCCTGTTGTCGCCCGAGCAATCGTTCTTCGTACGCGAGAACTTCAAGCTTCGACTGCTCAATGCGCGGCTGGGCCTGTTGGCGCGCCAGCTGGAATCGGCCCGCGCCGACCTGGCAGCGGCGTCCAGCGCACTGTTTCGGTATTTCGATCCGGCTTCGCGCAAGACCCAGGCGGCTGCCGGTCTGTTGCAGCAGGTGCAATCGCAGATGAAGTCCTTCGAGTTGCCACGCGCCGACGAAACCCTGGCAGCACTCAGTACCGCCGCCGCCGGACGCTAAGCCGCAAGCCACGATGCGTGTATCTCTCTGGTTGCTGGCCTTGTTTGGCGCCGCCGTGGCGGCAGCGCTTTTTGCGGGAAGCAATCCCGGGTCGGTGACCGTGTTCTGGCCGCCGTACCGGATTGACCTGTCGCTCAATCTGGTGCTGGTGTTGCTGCTGATGGGCTTCCTGCTGCTGCACCTGGCGCTGCGCGCCTTGTCGGCCTTGTTTTCGATTCCGCGTGAGGCACGTCTGTGGCGCCAACGCCAACGCGAGCGCAACATGCAGGCCGCACTGCTCGATGCGTATGCACAGCTGATCGCGGGGCGCTTCGTGCGTGCCAAGAAGGCGGCGGAAGCCGTGGTCGAACAGGTGCGTCACCTCGCCGAGGGGGACGACAAATTGAGCTACGCGGGCCAGCTGCAATCGATTGCCCACCTGTTGGCGGCCGAAGCGGCGCACGCGTTGCAGGATCGGACCGGACGCGAAATGCATTACCGCGATGCCGTCGCGCACGCAGCCCGGGGGCTGGCCCCGGAGTCTCGCGAAGGCGCACGACTGCGCGCAGCGCAATGGGCACTGGACGACCACGATGCGACGCTGGCGCTGCAGACGCTGGACGACCTGGGGCAAGGCCCGGGGCGGCGCACGCTGGCATTGCGCATGCGGCTCAAGGCAGCTCGCATGGCCGGACGCACCGTCATGGCCCTGGAGACGGCCCGTCTGCTGGCCAAGCACCACGCCTTGTCACAGACGGCTGCGCGTGGCGTGCTGCGCGGGCTGGCGATCGAACTGATCCAGTCCGCCCACGATCCCGCACAGCTGGGCCAGGCATGGTCGCGTCTGGAGCCGGCCGAGCGGAGCATTCCCGACGTAGCGATCGCGGCGGCACAGCGTCAGCTGGCGTTGGGCGGCGACGCCTCGACCAGCAGGCTATGGCTGCTGCCGGTCTGGGAGCAGATGCTGGCCCAGCCCGGTGGCCTGGGTCAGCAGCAGAGCGTGGATCTGGTGCGTGCGCTCGAAGCCGGCTTTGCAAGCGACCCGCAGGCGCTGGAGGGCGAATGGCTCACCCGCATCGAAGCGGCCCAAGTCAGCCTGCCGGGCGATGCCGTGCTGCAATACCTGGCCGGCGTGACCTGCATGCGGCTGCAGCTCTGGGGCAAGGCACGGCAACTGCTGCAACAGTCCC
Organism: uncultured Rhodoferax sp.; assembly: GCA_964558425.1. Taxonomy (GTDB): domain Bacteria; phylum Pseudomonadota; class Gammaproteobacteria; order Burkholderiales; family Burkholderiaceae_C; genus CAISIP01. The sequence continues at coordinate 31,793 of CAZLDV010000021.1, forward strand.
TGGTGCGCCTGCAGGATCCCGGGCTGCGGCGCGATGGCTGGCGGCAGCTGGCGGAACTGGCAACCCGACAAGGCGACACCGAAGCCGCAACAGCGGCGTGGCGCAGCGCGGCGCAGGCTTGAACACGGTGATCGGGCGTCATTTCGCCTGACAACAAGGCGCAGGGCCGACCCCAGGTTGTCTGGCACCCCTCGGGGTGCCTGGCCAAGCCAGGGTTGGGGGCCATTGCAGGCAGCTGGATGCACGGTCCGGCCGGACCGTTGAACTTGGCGTCGACCGGCCTGCGCACGGCATGCCACACGAAGGTGGCATGCCGTGCGGGACTTGCAACGTCAGTGGGGTGACTGTTGCTCGAACGGCAAGGTCAGATTGCGCAGATCGCGCCGGGTTTCGACCAGCACCAGCGGCCCTTCGTCGACCGTGACCCGGGGCGCTGGCTCGCGCGGCACATGGATGGCTTGCGGCTGGGCTGCGATTGCGGCTTGTGCGACCTTGATCTTTTCGGCGTCGGAATTGACCCAGCTCAGGCCTGAAGCCTGCGCCACCTGCAACAACGCATCCACCGGCAACTCGAACGACTGGATCCTGGGCAAGGCGCCCGCTGATGGCGGCGTGGTTGCGCCGCTGGTGGCCGTGGAGGCTTCCGCCAACGGCGCGCCCATGGCCGAAGGCGACACCGGTGCCAGCTGTGCCGGGGCAGCAAAACCTTCCAGTGTGGGCTGGATGGTGTGCTGCGCTGCGCCGCGATCGTCGCCATCGTGGCCGCGCGCAGGGTTGCGCTCACCACCACGGTCGCCGCGTTCGCTGCGTTCGCCACGCGGGCCGCGGTCTCGGCCGTTGCGCTCGCGCGGACGCCGGTCACGTGTTGCGCCTTCCGGTGTGTCGCTTGGCCCGGAATTGCCGGCACCAGGGTCGGCAGCGGCCACGCGGGCCTGTGGTGACGGCTCGATCCGGCTTTCATCGGACGGGTTGGCCACGGCCGGTTGTTGCTCGGCCAAGGATGCCGCGTCGATCAGGGGGTTCTCGGCTGCCGTGGCATCTGCGGGCGCCTGGGTACGTTCTCTGCGCTCGCCACG
>CAZLDV010000021.1:32968-44452 GCA_964558425.1 uncultured Rhodoferax sp.
CCACGCTCGCCACGCGGGCGACGGTCACGTTGGCGTTCAGCGCCTGCGCCTTCACGTGGTTCACGCGGCGGCTGGCCGTTCGTCACGGTCTCGCCATTGCCATTCGAGTCGTCCCCGCCGGCTTTCGTGTCCTGCAGCGCGCGCTCGGCGTCATGGCCGTATTCAGCACGGTCGCCGCGATCCTGGCGATCAGCGCGTCCACCGCGTCCGTTGCGGGGCGGGCGCTCTGCACGTTGCTCGTTGCGATGGCTGTCATCGGGCATGCCTGACAGACCGGCTTGCGCACCTGCGTCCGCTGCCAACGGCATGCCATTGGCATCCTGGCGTTCGCGCTGGCCCTGGCCAGACCGATCACTGCGTCCACGTCCACCGCGTCCACCGCGCGAGCGGCCGTCACTGCGACCATCACTGCGACCCTCGCCGCGGGAAGCCTCTCGGCCTTCCGCGCGCGCTGCTCCGTCCCGGCCTTCGCCTCGGCGGCCGTCACGGGACCCGCGTCCGTCCGTCCGTGCGTCCTTCTTGGCATCCGGCTGCGGGCTCGGGGTCGCAACCGGTGTCGGTGCGGCGGCCGGTGCCGGTGCGGCAAACAGGCTCTTGATCCAGCCCAGGAATCCACGTTCGGCTGGCGCATGGGCCGCTGCGGCGGGTGCCGGGCGCGCCACTGGCATGGCAGGCTCGACTGCCGGCGCGGCAGGTGGCGGCGCCTTGGGCACCGCCACCGGTGCCGGCGCGTCGGGCAATACGCCCTTGATCACCGGCGTCTGGCGGTTGGTCGGCTCCTGCGCGCGGCGGGTGACCGCGGTGGGGTCCTCCTGCTCGTCCGCCAGCTTGTAGGTGGCTTCGATGTTGTCCAGCCGCGGATCGTCGTGCTTGAGGCGCGAGAGCTTGTAGTTGGGCGTCTCCAGCGTCTTGTTGGGCACCATCAGCACATTGATGCGCTGCTTGAGTTCGATCTTGGTGATTTCCGTGCGCTTCTCGTTGAGCAGGAACGAGGCCACGTCCACCGGAACCTGGCACAACACCGAAGCGGTGTTGTCCTTGAGCGACTCCTCCTGGATGATGCGCAGAATCTGCAACGCCGAACTTTCCGTGTCGCGGATATGGCCCGAACCACCGCAGCGCGGGCAGGGGATGGACGCACCTTCGCTCAGCGCGGGACGCAGCCGCTGGCGGCTCATTTCCATCAGGCCGAACTTGCTGATCGAGCCGAACTGCACGCGGGCGCGGTCCTGGCGCAAGGCATCGCGCAGCCGGTTCTCGACTTCGCGGCGGTTGCGGCTTTCTTCCATGTCGATGAAGTCGATCACGATCAGGCCGCCCAGGTCGCGCAGGCGCATCTGGCGCGCCACTTCGTCGGCCGCTTCCAGGTTGGTACGCGTGGCGGTTTCCTCGATGTCGCCGCCGCGGATCGCGCGTGCCGAGTTCACGTCGACCGAGACCAGCGCTTCGGTGTGGTCGATCACGATCGCACCACCGCTGGGCAATTGCACCATGCGGGCATAGGCCGATTCGATCTGGTGTTCGATCTGGAAGCGCGAGAACAGCGGCGCATCGTCGCGGTAGCGCTTGACGCGGGCCGCGTGTTCGGGCATCACGTGCGCCATGAACTGCTGTGCCTGGTCGTACACGTCATCGGTGTCGATCAGGATGTCGCCGATGTCATGGTTGAAATAGTCGCGGATCGCGCGGATCACCAGCGACGATTCCTGGTAGATCAGGAACGCGCCCTTGCCGCCCTTGGCGGCGCCGTCGATGGCGTTCCAGAGCTTGAGCAGGTAGTTCAGGTCCCACTGCAACTCGGGTGCGCTGCGGCCGATGCCGGCGGTGCGCGCAATGATGCTCATGCCGTTCGGGTATTCGAGCTGGTCCAGCGCTTCCTTGAGGTCGGCCCGGTCTTCGCCTTCGATGCGGCGCGACACGCCACCACCGCGCGGGTTGTTGGGCATCAGCACGACGTAACGGCCGGCCAATGAGATGAAGGTGGTCAGCGCGGCACCCTTGTTGCCGCGTTCTTCCTTCTCGACCTGCACCACCAGTTCCTGGCCTTCACGGATCGCGTCCTGGATGCGTGCACCGTTGGCTTGCACGCCCTGCGCGAAGTATTGGCGCGAGATTTCCTTGAACGGCAGAAATCCGTGGCGGTCTTCGCCGTAGTCGACGAAGCAGGCCTCGAGTGACGGTTCAACCCGTGTCACCACGGCCTTGTAAATGTTGCCCTTGCGCTGTTCGCGCCCTTCGATCTCGATTTCATAGTCGAGCAGCTTTTGCCCGTCGACGATGGCCAGCCGGCGCTCTTCCGCCTGGGTGGCATTGATCAGCATCCGTTTCATGGGTAGCGTTCCTGTTTCCTGCATCGGAACCGGGTCGTACCGCACGGCGGCGACGAACCGGATTCCTCGTGGTCTTTCGACCTTTTACCTGCTCATGACGAGCACACGATGCCTGACGAACACTCTGAAACGATGGGAATTGCCTCGGGCCCGGATTCAACTCGTGAATCGGGGCGTTGGCACGGGGACAGGGGCGAGGGGATGCGTTTGCGTGTGGCACATCGGGACCGGCAGGACGGGATGGTCTTGCCGAACCGATGGGACAGGACGGACGACACGGCACAGCCACACCCGAAGGTGTTGCATGCAGGTCAGGATCAGGCCCATCAAAACAAACATTTCGCTCACATCCATCTGCCAGAGCGGCTCTGGCAGGACGGGGTATTCCATATCAGTGATTCAAAGCGTCGGCGTACCCGCTCGCTGTTCGGACCACCACGGACTGAGGTCCGTGGTCTGTCGTGCTGGCAATCGGGTGGCATCGACCTGCCAGCGCGGCTTCTTGTGGGGTGTGGACTAAACTCCAGACAAATCAACCACTTGCAGCACGTCGCTAGTGAAACACATTATAGGGGCCAAACCGCCGGCGCAACTGCCCCAGGCGAGCATCTGGCAAGTCGACGAAGAAGACAGTGGCCAGCGGCTGGACAACTTCCTGCTGCGCCACCTCAAGGGCGTTCCCAAGACCCATGTCTACCGCATCATCCGCAGCGGCGAGGTGCGAATCAACAAGGGACGCGCCAGTGCCGAACGCCGGATCGCAGCGGGTGATCAGGTTCGGGTTCCGCCGGTACGCACGTCGCAGGCAGCCGAAGCACGGCAACAGGCGCTGCAGTCCGGCGCGGCCGGCGTCGCGCCGGCCCGGGAGTTTGCGGTGCTGTTCGAGGACGAACACCTGTTGGCCATCGACAAGCCGGCCGGCACCGCGGTGCATGGCGGCTCCGGCGTCAGTTTCGGCGTGATCGAGCAGTTGCGCATGGCCAGGCCACAGGAACGCACCCTCGAATTGGTGCACCGGCTCGATCGTGAGACCAGCGGCATCTTGCTGGTGGCGAAACGGCGCAGCGCGTTGAAGCTGTTGCAGGAGCAGTTTCGCGAGCGGGCCACCGGCAAGACCTACCTGGCGCTGGTGGCAGGACGCTGGCCGGCCAACCTGAAGGTGCTCGACAAGCCGCTGCACAAATACCTGCTGCCCGATGGGGAGCGACGGGTCGCGGTGGTCGACCGATCGCATCCCGATGCCATGGCGGCATTGAGCCTGGTCCGTGTCGCGCGCGCCAGTGGCGCCTATTCGTTGCTGGAAGTGACGATCAAGACAGGCCGCACGCACCAGATCCGTGTTCATCTGGCCGACCAGGGCATGCCGATCCTGGGGGATGACAAATATGGCAATTTCGAGCGCAACAAGGCCTTGCAACGTGCGCCCGCACCAGTAACCCTGCGACGGATGTTCCTGCACGCCTGGCGGTTACAGTTCAACCATCCGGCCACGGGTGAGCGGATGACGCTGCAGGCCGAATTGCCTGCCGAACTTGCTTCCTTCCTCGCGCATGTCCTTTCCAGCCCAACCTGACGACGCACTGCGCTCCAGCGGCGCCCGTGCACGGGTTTTCGACCTGATCGCGTTTGACTGGGACGGCACCTTGTTCGATTCGACGGCCATCATCACGGCCTGCCTGCAGGCTGCGGTGCGCGATGTCGGCGGCACCGTGCCAACCGACCAGGTTGCCTCGCATGTCATCGGCATGGGCCTGACGCAGGCCCTGGCGTATGCCGCGCCGGATGTTGCCAAGGACCGATACCCGGAATTGGGCGCCCGATATCGCCATCACTATCAGGCGCGGCAGCACGACATCAGCTTGTTCAGCGGCGTCTTGCCGCTGCTGGCCGAACTCAAGCTGCGCGGCCACCATCTCGCGGTTGCGACCGGCAAGAGCCGGCGCGGGCTGGATGTCGCCTTGCGCGCGGTCCAGCTGCAGGGCATTTTCGACGCATCGCGCACCGCCGACGAGACCGCCGGCAAGCCGGATCCGCGCATGCTGCAGGAGCTGACGCGCGAGTTCGGGCTCGATCCCCTGCGGGTTCTGATGGTAGGCGACACCACCCATGATCTGGAAATGGCGCGCAATGCCGGATGTGCCAGTGTGGCGGTCAGCTACGGGGCGCATCCCGGCGACGGCTTTTCGCAATGGGGTCCGTTGTTCGTCGCCCGTTCGGTTGCACAATTGGGCGATTGGCTGCTCGCCAATGCATGAATGCCGTGAAGGAGTCCATCGCCTTGTGTGCGTCGGGTGACCTGGTCGACAGCGGTCTGGCGGTGCCGTTCGACGTGCTGTACCAGGAGCAGACCTGCCGCGCGTTTGCCATCCGTTACGCCGGTCAGGTCCACGCCTATCTGAACCGGTGCAGCCATGTGCCCATGGAGATGGATTTCCAACCCGACCGCTTCTTCGACCTGACCGGACATTGGCTCATCTGCGCAACCCATGGGGCGATGTACCAGCCGCAGACGGGAGCCTGCCTGGGCGGGCCGTGTCGCGGCGGACTGATCAAGATTGCCGTCGATGAATCCGACGGTGTCGTGCGCTGGCATACTGCGCATAACCTGAAAGCCGTTGAATATTGACATGACCGAACCTACATTCGATCCGGATCGTCCGCATGATGGGCCCACGCATGAGCGCGCGCGGCCACCTTCCACGGCCGGTGGCGCCAGCGCCAGCGCGGGCAAACCGGGTTGGGAGCGGGCGACATTGGAGAAGCTCGCGTTCGCGGCATTGACGGAGCAGCGGACGGCCCGGCGTTGGCGCAACACGGTGCGGCTGTTGTGGCTGGCTTTCCTGGTATTCCTGGTCTGGGTGGCGGCTGTGCGTGGTGCCCCGCTTCCCGAAGCGTCGAAGCCGCATACCGCCATGGTGGAGATCAAGGGCGAGATTGCGTCGGGTGGTGAGGCCAGCGCGGACGTGGTCATCACCGCCGCGCGTGCAGCGTTCGAGGACAGCGGGTCGAAGGCAGTGGTGCTGCTGATCAATTCGCCCGGTGGCAGCCCGGTGCAGGCGGGCATCATCAATGACGAGTTGCGTCGCTTGAGAGCCAAATACAACAAGCCGATGTATGCGGTGGTCGAAGAAACCTGCGCGTCGGCGGCCTATTACGTGGCCGTGTCGGCCGACCGCATCTTTGTCGACAAGGCCAGTATCGTTGGCAGCATCGGTGTGCTGATGGACGGTTTCGGCTTTACCGGTTTGATGGACAAACTGGGGATCGAACGGCGTCTGATGACGGCGGGCGAGAACAAGGGGTTCCTGGATCCGTTCAGCCCGCAGACCGAACGCCAGCGCGCATTCACCCAGCAGATGCTCGATCGCATCCATCACCAGTTCATCGATGCCGTCAAGGCTGGGCGCGGCAACCGTCTGAAGGAAACGCCGGAGACCTTCAGCGGCTTGTTCTGGATCGGTCAGCAGGCGATCGAACTGGGGCTGGCCGACCAATTGGGCAGCCTGGACTTCGTGGCGCGCGAGATCGTCAAGTCGGAAGACATCATTGACTACACCCGACGCGAAAACCTGGCTGAGCGGCTGGCCAAACGGTTTGGTGCATCCATCGGGGACGGCGCGGTGCGGGCGATTCGCAGCCTGCCTGCCTTGCGCTGAACGGCGCCACGCGGGTCAGTGGCGGTCCCGGGCTGCTTCAGCGGCCGATTGCAAATACGGCCGGCATGTGTTTGTCCGCGACAAAGGCGGTTTCGCGCCACTGGCGCGCCGCCAGGCAACGGACCTGGGCCTGTGGCAAGGTCAGGCCGCTGCCGATCGCCAGGCGGGTTGTCGGAGCCAGCGTGTGCACGAGGGCCTGCACCATTGCCGCATTGCGATACGGGGTCTCGATGAACAGCTGGGTCTGCCCGGTGGAGAGCGCCTGCTGCTCCAGTTCGCGGATGCGTCTTGCACGGTTGTCGGCGTCCTGCGGCAGATAGCCCACGAAGGCAAAATTCTGCCCGTTCAGTCCGCTGGCGGCGAGCACCAGCATCAGCGAAACCGGACCGACCAGTGGGACGACCGTTATCGACAGCAGATGGGCTGCACGCACGACGGATGCGCCCGGATCGGCGATCGCGGGCATGCCGGCCTCGCAGACCAGGCCCATGTCGTGCCCGGCCAGCGCAGGAGCGAGCAGGGGGCGGGCATCAAAGTCGACGAGATGGTCGCCCTTCTTGTGCACGTTGCGGGGCAACTCCTGCAGTTGCTGTTGTTGAATCGGCACGCGCAAGGGCGCAAAGGCGTCGATGCGTTTCAAGTAGGCGCGCGCCGATTTGGCGCTTTCGCAAACCCAGTGCTGCAGCCGGGCCGCTTCACGCAGGGTCATCTCTGGCAACACGTCTGGCAGCGCAACCTGGTTGTCACAGCCGAAATCGAGCGGTGCGGGTACCAACAGCAGTCGACCAAGGGGCGCCGGCGCGGTTGTCATGCCGCACCCGGCAAGCGCAGTCCGGCGGCGCGCAGCAGGCGCGAGGTTCGGATCAGCGGCAGGCCGATCAAGGCGGTCGGGTCGTCGTTGTCGATCGCATCGAGCAAAACGATACCCAGGCCTTCGCTCTTGGCGCTGCCGGCGCAGTCGTAGGGCTGTTCGGCGCGCAGGTAGTCTTCGATTTCAGCGTCGCTCAGATGGCGAAAGCGCACCGTGACCTGGGCCAGATCGGCTTGTTCGAAACCGCTGTGCTGGCAGACGACCGCAACCGCGGTCTGGAACACCACCGTCTGCCCGCGCATGCGGCGCAGTTGTTCGACCGCGCACGCGTGCACCATCGGTTTGCCCAGTGCCTGGCCGCCCAGGTCGGCGACCTGATCCGAACCGATCACCACGGCGTCGGGATGCCGCATGGCTACCGCCCGGGCTTTGGCCAGCGCCAATCGGCAGGCCAATTGGCGTGGCTTCTCCCCGGGCATCGGACGCTCATCGACTTCGGGCGGCACGACTTCGAAGGGTACGCGCAGGCGACCCAGCAATTCGCGTCGATACGCGGAAGTCGATGCGAGGATCAGGTGGGGGGTCGGGTCGGACGGCATGGTCCGATTCTCTTACACTGCCTGCATGCAACAACGCGATCCGCACATCCCGACCAGACATCTGGATGTGCGCGCGTTTGCCCGTACGCAGGGCGAGGTGGCCGGGACAGCGGCATTGTCGGCTTTCCCACGGGTTGCCGCTGAATGTGTCGATACCGGTGCGCCGGCGCCCGTGACCTGGTCGGCGCGCGGCCAGACGCGCAGTGGCGAAGGATCGCTCTCGGCGCCCTGGTTGCATCTGCAGGCGCATGCTGCGTTGCCGCTGGTGTGTCAGCGCTGTCTTGAATCGGTAGCCACCCCTGTGCAGGTCGACCAGTGGTTCCGCTTCGTTCCCGACGAAGCCACGGCCGAGCAGCAGGACGACGCGGCAGTCGAGGATCTGCTGGTCGAATCGCCTGACTTTGACCTGCATGCGCTGGTCGAGGACGAATTGCTGCTGGCCATGCCGCTGATCGCGCGCCATGCGGTCTGTCCGACGCCGCCGCGCTTGTCGGCACAAGATGCGGGCTTCGACGCCGCGGACGAAGTCCGGCCGCCAGCCTTCGCGGCGCTGGGGCGGCTGCGCAAGAACCAGGGCGAAGCAGGCTCCTAGTTGCGTTATACTCGCTGGCTTCGCGCCAGAGGGGCGCATTCAGATTCAACCCGCGTGGCGGCCCATCATGGGCGTGTGCCATGCCACAGCCAAGGAGCTGACAATGGCCGTCCAGCAAAACAAGAAATCCCCGTCCAAGCGCGGCATGCACCGTTCGCACAACGCCTTGAACGTGCCCGGAATCGCGGTCGAGCCAACCACCGGGGAGACCCATTTGCGCCACCACATCAGCCCGACTGGTTTCTACCGCGGACGCAAGGTCGTCAAGACCAAGTCCGAAGACTGAAGCGACGTTTGATTCAGGAGCCCGATGCTATTTTGTCGATAGCATCGGGTTTTCGTTTGTCTGGCCGCCCCGTGCGCCCTTGCGTGATGCCATCCGGCCCGTGCTGACATGACCACCACCATTGCCGTCGATTGCATGGGGGGTGATCATGGTGTTTCCGTCACGTTGCCCGCCTGTCGCAATTTCCTGGACCAGCACCCGCAGGCGCGCCTGCTGCTGGTCGGCCAGCCCGATGCCCTGCGCGGCTTTGTCGACCCGCGCGCGACCATCGTTGCCGCCTCCGAGGTTGTTGGCATGGGCGACTCGATCGAGGTCGCCTTGCGGCGCAAGAAAGATTCGTCCATGCGCGTGGCCGTGCAGCAAGTCTGCGACGGGCACGCGCAGGCAGCGGTTTCGGCCGGCAATACCGGCGCGTTGATGGCGATCGCGCGCTATCTGCTCAAGACCTGCGAGGGCATCGATCGACCTGCCATCGCGTCGCAACTGCCCAACGCGCGGGGTGGCGCCACGACCATGCTCGATCTGGGCGCGAACGTCGATTGCACGGCCGACAACCTGCTCCAGTTCGCCGTGATGGGCTCGGCCCTGGTGTCAGCCTTGAGCGACATCACCCGCCCGTCGGTGGGATTGCTCAATGTCGGCGAAGAGGTCATCAAGGGTAACGAGACGATCAAGAAGGCGGGCGAATTGCTGCGCGCGGCGGCCCGGGCCGGCGAGCTCAATTTCGTGGGCAATGTCGAGGGCAATGACATTTTCAAGGGTGATGTCGATATCGTTGTCTGTGACGGCTTCGTCGGCAATGTCGCGCTCAAGGCCACCGAAGGCGTGGCCGCCATGGTCGGGGGGTTTCTGCGCGCGGAGTTCTCCCGCAATGTCCTGACAAGAATGGCCGCTGTGGTGGCATATCCGGTCTTGTCCGCATTCAAGCGCCGGGTCGACCATCGGCGCTACAACGGGGCCGCTCTGCTGGGCTTGCGGGGCCTGGTATTCAAGAGCCACGGGTCCGCGGACCAACTGGCATTCGAGAACGCCTTGGCGCGCGCGTATGATGCTGCTCGTAACAACTTGCTGGAACGCGTGCAGGTTCGCATAGCCCGCGCCGCGCCATTGTTCGCAGGCTCGGCACCCACACCATGACCGCACGACCAGCCACCGCAAACAACTGATGAGACGCTATTCCCGAATTACCGGCACCGGCAGCTACCTGCCGCCGCGACGGCTGAGCAATACCGACCTGGTGCAGGAATTGGCCGCCAGAGGCGTTGAGACCAGCGATCAATGGATCGTCGAGCGCACGGGTATTGAAGCCCGCCATTTCGCGGCGCCTGACGTCAGCAGCAGCGATCTGGCGCTGGTTGCCGCCCGCAATGCGCTCGCTGCGGCCGACGTGGCCGCGCAGGCCATCGACCTGATCATCGTGGCAACGTCGACACCCGACATGGTTTTCCCGTCCACGGCCTGCATCCTGCAACACAAGCTGGGTGCCGCCGGCGGGGCGGCGTTCGACCTGCAGGCGGTGTGCAGCGGCTTTGTCTATGCACTGAGCGTGGCCGACGCGATGATCCAGACCGGCGCCGCCAACAAGGCGCTTGTCGTGGGTGCCGAGGTGTTCTCGCGCATCCTGGACTTCAATGACCGGACAACCTGCGTGTTGTTCGGTGACGGCGCTGGCGCGGTGGTGCTCGAAGCCTCCGACACGCCCGGCATTCTGGCCAGCGACCTGCACGCCGACGGCAAGCATGTCGGCATCCTGTGCGTGCCGGGTCATGTGTCGGGTGGTCAGGTGCTGGGAAGTCCCTTGCTCACGATGGACGGCCAGGCGGTGTTCAAGCTGGCCGTGGGTGTGCTCGAGAGCTCTGCCCAGGCCGTGCTGGCCAAGGCCGGCAAGACCGCGTCGGAGCTCGACTGGCTGGTCCCGCACCAGGCCAATATCCGCATCCTGCAGAGCACGGCCAGACGACTGAAACTGGGCATGGACAAGGTCATGGTGACGGTAGACCAGCATGGCAACACGTCTGCGGCGTCCATTCCGCTGGCTCTCGATGCCGGTGTGCGCTCCGGCGCCATCGTGCCCGGACAGCTGCTGCTGCTCGAAGGTGTCGGTGGTGGCTTCACCTGGGGCTCCGTGCTCCTGAACCTGTAATTGCCACATCGATTTGGCGCCGCGCGACAGCCGCAGTGGCGACTGTGAAGGATTTGCCCATGAAGCCATTTGCATTTGTTTTTCCCGGCCAGGGGTCGCAAGCGGTCGGCATGCTCGATGCGTGGGGTGATGATGCCGTCGTGGCCCGGACCGTCCAGGAAGCCTCGGACGCTCTCGGGCAGGACATCGGCAAACTGGTCCACGAGGGGCCGAAAGAGGCGTTGGCCTTGACGACCAATACCCAGCCGGTCATGCTGGTGGCGGGAGTCGCGGCGTTCCGTGTCTGGATGGAGCGCACGGGGCAGCTGCCTGCCGCCGTCGCGGGGCATTCGCTGGGCGAATACGCTGCGCTGGTGGCAGCCGGTGCCTTGACACTGGCGCAAGCGGCGCCCCTGGTGCGTCTGCGCGCGCAGGCGATGCAGCAAGCCGTGCCGGTGGGGCAGGGATCCATGGCGGCGGTGCTCGGACTGCCGTCGGACAAGGTGCTCGCGTGTTGCGCGGCAGTGCAGGGCACATTTGGCGCAGACTCCGCCGAGGTGGTGGAGGTCGCCAATTTCAATGATCCGGGGCAAACCGTGATTTCCGGCAGCAAGTTGGCCGTCGAGAAGGCTTGCGAAGCACTGAAGGCCGAAGGGGCGCGGCGCGCCATGGTGTTGCCAGTGTCGGCTCCTTTTCACTGCAGCCTGATGCGGCCGGCTGCCGACGAGCTGCGCCTGGCTTTGGAGAAGATCCAGTTCCAGTCGCCGCGGGTTCCGCTGATCAACAACGTCGACGTTGCCGTCGAAGTGGACCCGGAACGGATTCGTGATGCGTTGTACCGTCAGGCCTTTGGCGCCGTGCGATGGGTTGAAAGCATCCAGGCGATCAGGAGCCGGGGCATTTCCCACATTGTCGAATCGGGTCCCGGCAAGGTGCTGGCTGGCATGGTCGGACGGATTGATGCAGGCCTGACCGGCTTGCCGATGTTCGATCCGGCAACCGTGCAACAGGCGCAACAGGCGCTTGCAGGAAAGCAGGCATGAGCACCGCCGGGCCGTTCCCAAGGGCGAATTCCGCCATGCGCAGCA
>CAZLDV010000022.1:0-42444 GCA_964558425.1 uncultured Rhodoferax sp.
ATCCCCGGCACCGTGAGCGAGGTCTCGGCCACGTTGGTGGCCAGCACGATGCGCCTTTGGCCATGCGGGTCGAACACCCGCTCCTGCTCGGCCTGCGACAGCCGCGCGAACAGTGGCAGCACCTCGGCGTTGCGCAAGGTCGGCTGGTGGCTCAGATGCTTGCGCAAGGCGTCGGCGGCCTCGCGGATTTCGCGCTCGCCGGGCAGGAACACCAGGATGTCGCCGTCCTGGCGCACCCCTGCCGCGCTCCACAATTCATCGACCGCGTCGCAGATCGCGTCGTTCAGGTCGTGCTCGCGGCTTTCCTCGAACGGTCGGTAGCGCTGCTCGACTGGAAACATGCGGCCCGACACCATGATGACCGGCGCCGGACCCTGGCGCGACGCAAAATGGTCGGCGAAACGCTGCGCATCAATCGTCGCCGAAGTGACGATGATCTTCAGATCCGGCCGGCGCGGCAGGATCTGGCGCAGGTAGCCGAGCAGGAAGTCGATGTTCAGGCTGCGCTCATGCGCCTCGTCGATGATCAAGGTGTCGTACGCCTTGAGCAGCGGATCGGTCTGGGTTTCCGCCAGCAAGATGCCGTCGGTCATCAACTTGACCGACGTGTCCCGGCTCAGACGGTCCTGGAAGCGCACCTTGAAACCGACCACCTCACCCAGAGGCGTCTGCAGCTCCTGCGCAATGCGCTTGGCGACCGAGCTGGCGGCGATACGGCGTGGCTGGGTGTGGCCGATCAGCTTGCCTTGCCCGGGTGCAAAGGCGGGCTTGCCCCAGCCGGGTTCGGCAATGGCCCGTTTGCCCCGCCCCATGGCCAGCGCCATCTTGGGGAGCTGGGTGGTCTTGCCGGAGCCGGTCTGGCCGCAAACGATGACGACCTGGTGCGCGGCAATGGCGTCCATGATCGCGGCCCGCATCGCGGATACCGGCAAGGACTCAGGGAAAGCGATCACCGGTTCGGCCATTGCCTGATTATCCCGACTTGTCATGGCGCGCTCGTGGCTGACTGATACACTTTTGCCATCCTTGCGCTGCCATAGTCTGGCCCGACCGCCGATGTCCACTGTCTTCAACTTCACATTCGTGCCCTGGTTCCGCTCGGTCGCGCCCTACATCCACAAATTTCGCCACCAGACCTTCGTGGTGGCGATTGCCGGCGAGGCCATCGCGGCAGGCAAATTGCAGAACCTGACGCAAGACCTGGCGCTGATCCAGAGCATGGGCGTCAAGATCGTGCTGGTCTACGGCTTTCGGCCGCAGGTCAACGAGCAGCTCAAGGCCAAAGGCCACACGCCGCATTACTCGCACGGCGTGCGTGTCACCGATGACGTTGCGCTCGATTGCGCGCAGGAGGCAGCGGGTCAGCTGCGCTACGAGATCGAGGCTGCATTCAGCCAGGGTCTGCCAAATACGCCGATGGCCGATTCCACGGTGCGCGTCATCTCCGGCAATTTCATCACCGCGCGACCGGTGGGCATCGTCGATGGCATCGACTTCAAGAATTCCGGGCTGGTGCGCAAGGTCGATACGGCGGGCATCCAGCGCGCGCTCGAATTCGGCGCCATCGTGCTGGTCTCGCCATTCGGCTTTTCGCCCACCGGCGAGGCCTTCAATCTGACGATGGAGGAAGTTGCCACCTCGATTGCGATTGCATTGCAAAGCGACAAGCTGATCTTCGTGACCGAGTTGCTCGGCATCCCGGTGCGGCCCGGCGAACCCCTGAGCGAAGACAACCCGATCGACACCGAGTTGCCCTTGGCCACCGCGCAAAAGTGGCTGGCCGAATTGCCGCCCGCGCAAGATCCGCGCGATGCACCGTTCTACCTGCAGCATTGCGTCAAGGCCTGCAAGGCCGGAGTGGAACGCAGCCACATCATCCCGTTCTCGGTCGATGGCGCGCTGCTGCTGGAGGTGTATGTCCACGACGGTATCGGCACCATGGTGGTCGACGAGAAGCTGGAGAACCTGCGCGAGGCCACTGGCGACGACGTGGGTGGCATCCTGCAGCTGATCGAGCCCTTCGAAAAGGACGGCACGCTGGTCAAGCGCGGGCGCACCGAGATCGAGCGGGACATCGGCTATTACACGATCCTCGAACATGACGGCGTGATTTTCGCGTGCGCGGCCCTGTATCCGTATCCGGAGGAACGCACCGGTGAAATGGCCGCGTTGACGGTGTCGCCGGAGTCGCAAAGCCAGGGCGATGGTGAACGGGTGCTCAAGCGCATCGAACAACGGGCCAAGGCGCAGGGACTCGAGAGCATCTTCGTGTTGACCACCCGGACCAAGCACTGGTTCCTCAAGCGCGGCTTCGTCCAAGCCGATCCGGACCAATTGCCCGAGGCCCGCCGGCGCCTGTACAACTGGGACCGCAAGAGTCTGGTGCTGGTCAAGAAACTCACCTGAGCCTGGCCGTGGTTTCGGCGACCGGTTATGCTGCACCCAGCAAGCCGAGCGGGCATACGGCAACTACAGGGGAGTTTGATCCATGGCATCCTTGAACTTCATCGGCGGTGAAAAAGGCGGTGTCGGCAAATCGGTGGTGTCGCGCCTGCTGGCGCAATATTTCATCGACCGGGGTCGCCCGTTCACCGGCTTCGATACCGACCGTTCACACACGTCGTTCACCCGCTTCTACGCCGACTTTGCCTCGCCGGTGATCGTCGACCGTTACGAAGGTCTGGACAAGATTGCCGCCTGCTTCGAGGAAGTGCCGGCGGTTGGGCAGCAAGGCAGCGTCATCGTCGACCTTGCGGCACAGACCGCGCTGCCGCTGTCGCGCTGGATCAAGGATTCCGATCTGCTGCCGCTGATGGGCGAGATGGGCGTGACGGTCAATTTCTGGCACCTGGCCGACGCAGGCAAGGATTCGGTCGACCTGCTGGACCGGCTGCTCAACACCTATGGCGCTGGTCCGAACTACATCGTCGTCAAGAATCTCGGCCGCGGCAGCGACTTCTCGGAACTGGAACAATCCGCCGCGCTCAAGAAGGCCCTCGCGCTGGGCGCACGCGTGGTCACGCTGCCGCAGCTGCACGAATCGAGCATGCGCAAGATCGACCGGCAGAACGCCAGCTTCTGGTCAGCCATCAACAACCGCAGCGCGGACGACGACGCGCTGGGCATGCTCGAACGCCAGCGGGTCAAGACCTGGCTGCGCCATTGTTACGACATGCTGGACGGACTGCCGCTGTAGGTCGAGCCGCACGGACGCCCGCTGACGAACAGTCACGCCGGCGTTTGACCGGACGCGGCGGCCTTTTCGCGGGTGACGCGGTCGGTGACGTCGCGTGCCACGGCCACCGATCCGATCGCCGTACCGGCATCGTCCAGCACCAGCGAGAAACTCATCTCTACATAGAGCTTCCGCCCCGATTTGTGCAGTGCGCGCGTCAGCGTCGCATGACCGTGCAGGCGCGTCTTGCCACTGGCCATCGCGGCGTCGAAGCCGCGCCAATGGGCCTGGCGCAGATGTTCGGGGATCATCAGATCGAGCCTGTGGCCCAGCACTTGCGCTGCTGAAAAACCAAACATGGCCTGCGCCGCCGCATTCCAGCGTTCGATCTTGCCCTCGCGATTGGCATAGATGAGCGCTTCGGCCATCTGCTCGACGATGGCGTCGTTCAAGGACGGTATTTTTTCCATATCGCAGCCTGCTCCAATGACCTGTCTGGGCGAAACCGGCGTCCTTACTGCAGACGCACTGGCAGAGACACAAAACCACTGGCTGGAAACGATGCGCGTTCGATCCGCGCGTGGGCATCGAGCGCGATGTCGGTCGTGCCGGCCAGCAGCGCCTGCATGATCACGCGCAATTCGAGCCGTGCCAGCGGCGCGCCGGGGCAGACATGGATACCGGCGCCGTACAGCAGATTGTGTTGGCCGTTGCGCCGTGGATCGAATGCATCGGGATCACCAAACACCGCCTCGTCGCGGTTGGCTGCCGCCCAGATCAAGGTCAGACGTTCGCCTGCATCCAGGTTCTGTCCTGCGATGGAAACCGGACAGGTGGTGACCCGGCGATTGGCGATCAGCGGGGCGTGGATGCGCAGGATTTCATCGATCGCGGCCGGCAGATCGCCGGGCTGGCGGCGCAGGTCCGCTTGCAAGGCAGGATGCGCGGCAAGGTATTCGACCAGAATCCCAACGCTCGCCGCAATCGTGCCCAGTTCGCCCACCGTCCAGTTGCGCACGATGCTCACGATCTCTTCGTCACTGAGCGGCCTGCCATGGATGTGCTCGTGCAACAGACGATCGGTCACGTCGTTGGGGGCCTGCTCGCCGGCATCGCGTCGCAGGACAATCTGCTGCTTGATGTGGCCATCGAATTCGACCGCAATCCGCGCCATCGCCGACCGATCGCCTTCCCGCGTGGCGCGGTGGTTGCGGGCGATCCACTCGCGCAGCGGTTCGTGCAGGCTGTCCGGCCACCCCATGAAGGCGCACTGCATGCGCAGTGCAAATGGCTGCGCGAAGTCGGCCATCAACTCCACGCACGCACCACGCGGCAGGCCGGCGACCAGCGACTCCGAAATGGACCGGCACAAGGGCTCGAACGCCTGCATCAGTTCAGGGCCGAAATAGCGGTCGATGATGGCCCGGTAAGGTGTGTGTTCCGGTGGGTCCATCGCATTGGGAATGGACAAATGGTTCGACGCGGCATTGCTGAAGCTGGCAGGGTCACCGAGCACCCGCAGCACATCGGCATGGCGAAACAGCGACCACCACAAATAGTCGCTGTGCGCGACCGGACAACGCTGGCGCATGGCGTCGTACGCGGCGATCTGGTCCTTGAACACCTCTTGCGATCGGGGGTTCCAATGCGCAGGTTTGACAGCAGGCATGCGATTTCTCCATAGGCAGGTCCACACAGAGCGAGAAAGCCATCGGGTTGCCGCACATCGGGCTCGAGGCCGCGCGCGGGATGCGTCCGATCGCGCTTCCGTCCGAGTGTAAGACCGCGCGTCAGTGGCTTGCCGCAGTACGGCTACCGCCTATTGCCAGTTTGCTGCCAGCACCGGCGCCAACACGGTGGCATACGGGTCGGACAGATGCATCTGGCCCATCGCAGGTGGCGCAAAGGCGGCCATGGCATCGACCAGGTTTTGCACCTGGCTGTCGAGCAAGGTCTTGCCGTCGCTGCTGCGCAATTGCTCGACATGGTAGGCAGCGTCGCTGTACCAGCCGCTGACGCGCAACAGGTCGTTGCTGCCGATCACGCTCACCTCCAGGCTGCTTCCCGCGCGCCGGAACCATAGCTGGTCGGCATCGATGCCGCCGGTGAACTCCGCGACATCGGTGTTGCCGCTGGTGGAGTCGTATTCAAAGACGGTGTCGACGCCGTTGCCCCGTGCCATCACGTAAGTGTCATTGCCGGCGCCGCCCACCAGCAGGTCGGAGCCGCCTGCGCCATCGAGCCGGTTCGCCGCGGCATTGCCACGCAGCGTGTTCTGCTGCGCGTTTCCGGTGCCGTTGATGGCCGCCGTCCCCGTCAACTCCAGGTCTTCGAGATGCGCGCCGAGCGTGAAATCGACACTCGCCTGCACGATATCGTGCCCCGCGCCGGACTGTTCGATGACCTGATCGAGGCTGTTGTCGACCCGATAGACATCGTTGCCCACGCCTCCTTCCATGCGGTCGACACCGGAGCCCCCATCGAGCAGGTCCGCGTTCTGCATGCCGAAATGCAGCGCGCTGTTGCTGCTCATGCCGCCCCAGCTCGACGCAGTGTTGTAGCCGTCGAACGCGCCCGCTCCCGAGCCGAAGTCCAGCACCACGCCGGCATCACGGGCGCCGAACGCGCGGCCGTTGACCGCGATGCGGTCGACGTACAGATTGCGATCCTGCCCCAGATCCGGTCGGTAGGCATCGTTGACGAACAGGACGTCCACCGCCGCGGCGTCCATGCCCAGGGGGGCAGTGACGGTGTAGTTCGCAAAATCCGGACTGTCGACGGTGAACGACTGCACCAGGCTGCCGGCAATCCATAGCTGCATGGTCGGCCAGCCACCCTCGCAGACCGTGCCGCGGGCAACCACGACCAGACTGTCGATGCGTTCCAGGGCGGGCGGCACGCCCGGCGCATCGCCCAGCAAGGAATCATTGCCTTCGCCGCCCAGCAAGCGGTCGTTGCCACCCTCGCCTCGCAGATCGTCGTCGCCGGAGCCACCACTGAGGGTGTTGCCGGCATTGTTGCCGACGAGGATATTGGCCAGCGCATTGCCAGTACCAACCGAAGCAGCGCCGATCAACGTCAGATTCTCCACCTCGCTGCGCAGCACCAGACTGACACTGCTGAAAACGGTATCGGACCCGCCATTGGCCACTTCATAGACGATGTCGCCCGGGTTGTCGACGTAGTAGGTATCGTCACCTGCACCGCCCACCAGCATGTCGGCGCCGGCCCCACCATCGAGCAGGTTGGCGCCGGCATTGCCCCGCAAGGTGTTCTGGCCGGCATTGCCGGTGGCGCTGATGGCCGCGGTACCGGTGAGTTCGAGGTCTTCCAGATTCGCGCCGAGGACATAGCTGGCGCTGGCCCGCACGATGTCGTGGCCGGCGTCGGCCAACTCCAGGATCAGGTCGTCGGCATGATCCACCACATAGGCGTCGTTGCCATGGCCGCCCGCCATCGTATCGGCACCGGCGCCGCCGTCCAGCAGATCACCGCCCAGCAATCCGATGCGCAGGCTCCCCATCGTGCTCAGCACACCCCAACTCGTGGCGGTGTTCAAGCCATCAAATGCCGCCGCGCCTGTGCCGAAGTCCACCAGAGCGCCGGCATCCCTGGCGCCGATGCTGCGTCCGTTGACCTCGATACGATCGACGTACAGATTGCGGTCCTGGCCCAGATCCGGGCGATAGGCGTCGTTCGTGAAGACAAGGTCGACGTCACGTGCATCCACGCCCAGCGCAGCCGTTACGGTGTAGGGCTGCAACACCCCGGATGTCACCGAGAACGATTGCTGCCTGACGCCCGCAAGCCAGACCTCCATGATCGGCCACACACCTTCGCACGCCGAGCCCCTGGCGTAAATCACCAGTGTGTGGACGGTCAATGGGCGGCCCGTTTCGTCAAGGTCGTCGCCGACCAGACAGTCGTTGCCGTTGCCGCCAAGCAACCGGTCGCTGCCTGCGCCCCCATACAGGCGGTCGTCGCCATCGCCACCACTGAGCGTGTTGTTGCCTGCGTTGCCGCCGATCTGATTGGCATGCAGATTGCCTGTTCCGTCGATCGCGGACTGTCCGGTCAATTGCAGATTCTCCACTTCCATGCGCAGCGTATGGCTGACGCTGCTGTAGACCGTGTCGATTCCGCCACCCGCCAACTCATAGGCAATGTCGCCGCTGTCGTCCACCACATAGCTGTCGTCGCCGGCACCGCCCACCAGCATGTCGGCGCCAGCGCCCCCATCGAGTCGGTTGGCCGACGCATTGCCTCGCAGCGTATTGCGCAGGGCGTTGCCCGTGGCATCGATCGCGGCCAGTCCGGTCAGTTCCAGATCCTCGACGTTGGCGCAAAGCACATGGCTGACACTGGAGCGAACAATATCGTGGCCGCCATCCACGGCTTCGACAACGGTATCGCCGATGTCATCGACCAGGTACAGGTCATTGCCATGGCCGCCGACCATGCTGTCCGCCCCGGCGCCTCCATCAAGCAGATCGCTGCCCAGCAGACTGAAACGCACAGCGCCGTGGCTGCTCAACGTGCCGTAGCTGGACATCGTGTTGACCCCATCGAACGCCGCAGCGCCGGTGCCGAAGTCGGTCACCGCACCGGCACCACTGGCGCCGATCGCATGGCCGTTGACGACGATGCGCTCGAGAAAGAGGTTGCGGTCCTGCCCAAGGTCGGGCCGGTAGGCGTCATTGACGAAGGCGATGTCGACACTGGCTGCCCTGGTGCCCGCTGGCACGGCCACGACATAGGCTTTGAATTGCGCCGACGCCACATCGAACACCTGCACGCGCGCACCGGCGATCCACACCTCCATGCGCGGCCAGACGCCTTCGCAGATCGACCCGCGGGCAAATACCACCAGCGAGTTGATCGGGACAGCGTCTGCGGTTTCACCCGCGGCGTCGCCGATCAACAGATCGCTGCCATTTCCGCCGTACAGCCTGTCGTTGCCCTGACCACCCCGCAGCAAGTCGTCGCCATTGCCGCCATACAAAGCGTCGTCGCCAGCCCCCCCGTGCAAGGCGTCGTCGCCGTCCAGACCGTACAGCGTATCGTCTCCCGCAAGGCCCATCATGGTGTCGCCGAGCGCGCTGCCGTTCAGCGCATCCGCGGATTGCGAGCCGACACGGTCCAACTCCAGCCGGGACGAGATCGCGGTCAAGTCCCACTCCGTGCCGTCCGCAAAGCTGACCTGCTCGACCACGCGGCCCTGGCCGTCGAACCAGTCCTGCAGACACAGGGAATCCATGCCATCCCCGTGGGTGAAGAACAGGTCGTTGCCAATCTGGTGCACGGCCACGTCGGATACGGCCATGCCGGAGCCAAACGCTATCCGGTCGTCAAAACCAGGCTCGGAGAGTGACTCGATGATCACGTCGTGTCCGTCGCCGAGCCGGAACAGGTAGGTATCGTTGTACTGGCTGCCAAGCAGCCAATCGTTGCCGGGGCCAGCGTCGAAAACCGTATCGCGTGCGCGGCTGTCGGCACTCAGCGAGTCGTCGCCTGCGCCTGCGAGCAGGAGGTTGCTGGCCCAATAGGTCGCCTGCGAGACGTAGGTACCCTGAATCGTCGTGACGGTGAATTCGCCCGCCTGCGCGTACAGGTTGTCGTCGCCGTCACCCCCATCGAGGATGTTGTGCCCCCGCCCACCGCGCAGGAAGTCATTGCCCCCCATACCCTGCAACACATCGTCTCCATCGGAACCGGTGATGGTGTCGTCATCGTCGCTGCCGCGCACGTCGAGCGCCAGTGTGCTCAGTTCGGCGCCAGTCCATGTCGTGCCATCGGCAAAGCGCACACATTCAATGCGCCTTTGGGTCGACGAGAATTTGGTCGCGCTCGCAAACCAGTCTTTGACAGTGACCTGATCCTCGCCACCGGCTATCGTAAACACCAGATCGTTGGCATTTCCCGGCTGCAGCCCACGTGCAACGCGCACCGCATCCGGGGAAATGTCGGCCCCGAACAGCAAGGTGTCGTCGCCGCGATAGCCCCAGGCGGTCTCCCGCTCGGTGATGAGGTCGCTCCCGTCTCCGTGGTTGAAGCGGTACGTGTCGCGCTGCCCGCTGCCGGTGATGACGTCATCACCAGGTCCGCCGTCGAGCAGATTATCGTCGGCATACAAGCCGACCTGCAGCGTATCGTCGCCGGCACCGCCGATCAGGATATTGCCATTGGAGCCAAACACATCGGCGCCCGCCATCAGCACGTCGTCACCGTCGCCACCGTCCAGATCGTTGCTGCCCTGGCCTGCAACCAGGCGGTCGTTACCCGCTCCGCCAACCAGGATGTCGTTGCCGGCGCCCCCTGTGAGCGTGTCGTTGCCACCCAGGCCGTGCAAGGCACCCCCTGCGGCAGGTGTGCTCATCACATCGTCTCCGGCCGAACCTTCGACCACCGGCCAGCCGACGACGAGCCAGAACGTATCGGATGCCGTGAGCTGGCCCGCATCCGTCGCCGTCAGTCGGATCTCCAGCACCTGCGGGGTATCAGACGTTCCGCTGAACCAGCGCGACCGGGCGTCAAATGCCAGCCAGTGCGGCAAGGGCGAACCATCGGCCATGGTGGCGCCGAACTGCAGCGCGCCATCGTCCCGGTCCGGGTCCACAAAGCTTGCCTCGGGCACCGAAAAGTTGAACAGACTGCGCAAGGCAACGGTCTGGTCAGGCATGGGCGTGCCCACTTCAGGCGCCCGGTTCGCGGGGTGGATCGTCAACGTGGTCGGCACCCCACTTGCCGCGCCATAGCTGTCGGTCGCCCAGACCACGAGGTCCAGCAATCCGACATCCCGCACCAACGGCTGCCCGGACAAGGTGCGCGTCGCGGGGTCGAACGCCAGCCAATCCGGCAAGGCCGAGCCATCGGCCCTCTTGATCGCGTATGCAACGCGGTCATCGGGGTCCGGATCCACAAACCCATCCGCGGGCACGGCATAGCTGAACCAGTCCTGTGCGCGCGCAAGCAGCGCAGGCACCACTCGGTTCGGCACCGGCGAACGATTCAGGTCGGCCCTGGCGACCGCCGCCTGCAGGGCGGCAATGTCCCATGTCTGGCCGCCGGAGAACACCAGTCGATCCAGTTGCCGATCCATTCGCTGGGTCCCCTGCACGATGGGCTGCGCAAAGTGCCCCAGAACCGTGAATTGATCGGATGCGCCCCGGATGGAGACCAACAGGTCATCGCCCGAACGCCACGCGATGACATCCTTTTCGGTGATGCCGTCCCCCAGACGCACGATGTCCAGCGCGCCAACCTTGGTCGCATCGGCAGTGTCCGAGGCCAGATCGAAGTTGTCGATCGTGTCGCGCCCATCACCGCGCGCGAACAGATAGACATCGTCTCCGGCGCCACCGACAAGGAAGTCGTCGCCACCGGCACCAGCAATCAGATTGTTGCCGCAATTGCCGAAGATGCCGTTGTCACCCGAGTTGCCGGTGAGCGCCAGATCGCTGCTTCCCAGCGCGGTCAACCGCTCGACGTTGGCCGACAAGGTGTGGGAGACCGTTGTACGCACCTGATCATCGCCTGCATCTGGAGCTTCCAGTACCTGATCGCCCGGATCGTCGACGTCATAGACATCATCGCCCGCAGCACCGGCCAGCGTATCGCCGCCGCCGCCGCCGCGCAGTGTGTCATTGCCGGCGCCTCCTGCGATATGGTTCGCCGCGTCGTTGCCGACAATCGTGTTGCCACGATCATTGCCAGTCACTGCCACTGCCGCGGTACCGGTGATGAAGAGTTGCTCGATATGGTCCGGCAAGGCCATATCCACGGAACTGAAGACGCTGTCGACCCCTTCGCCGGCGAATTCGATGACGACGTCGCCGATGTCATCGACGACGTACGTGTCATCTCCGGCGCCACCCCACAAGCCGTCGGCGCCGGTTCCGCCGTCGAGATGGTCATTGCCGCTGCCGCCTCGGAGCGTATCGGCTCCGCCGCCGCCAAGCAGTCGGTCGTTGCCCGCTCCGCCGTCGAGCAGGTCGTCGCCGTCGAAGGCAGCATGCGCCGCGTCGGCCAGCAAGCTGTCGCCCGCAAGCGTGTCGTTCCCGCCGCCGCCATACAACCGATCGGCGCCGCCATGTCCGATCAACATGTCGTTGCCATCACCGCCATCGAGGTAGTCGGCTCCATGGAATGCCCCCGCGAGCAGTTCAAAGGCGTCATCGCCGTCGAGCTGGTCATCGCCAGCACCACCGATCAGGCGGTCGTCGCCACCACCCCCAACCATGACATCCTGACCGTCGCCACCGTCCAGACTGTCGGCGCCATGGAACTGGCCCGCCAAGGCGGCATTGCTTTCGTCACCCCACATCGCATCGTCGCCATCACCGCCGGACAATCGATCGCGTCCACCGCCACCGACGATGCCATCGTTGCCATCGCCACCGTCGAGGTCGTCGTCGCCATAGGCCCAGGCGGACAAGGCGAGTACGCTGTCTCCCGCTCCATTGCCAACGATATTGCTCGCGGTTGTGTCGCCCCAGATCGTGTCCGCGCCGGCGCCGCCAAGAATGCTGTCGTTGCCGCCGCTGCCTTCCAGGTAGTCGTCGCCATCACCCCCGTCGATGGCGTCGGCTCCGTGGTACGCCAGGTTCACGAAGAATGCATCGTCGGTGGGTCCGCTGCTGTCGCCGTAAATGCGATCGGCGCCGAATCCACCGATCAACACATCCGCGCCTGCGCCGCCGTGGATGACATCGTCACCGTCGCCACCGTCGATGGAGTCCGCGCCATGGCGACTCTCCGGGGTCGAGTTCAGATAGCCGGCGATGACGATGCCGTCGCCCCGGATCACATCGTCGCCAGCACCACCGCTGATGACGTCGCATCCCGCCATGCCGTCGAGCATGTCATTGCCGCCTCCGCCATCGACGCGATCGTCGCCAGCGCCTGCCAATACAAAGTCGTCACCCGCACCCGCTTCAATCACGTTGGAGCCAGCGTCGGCCTCGCTGGACAGCACGCCATCCCAGATCGCCAGGTCAGGCGCGTCGAGGTAGACGCCCCAGGTCGCGCCACGCCCGAGAATCTCCTTGCCGGCGGGTGTCACCCAGCTATCCTGCGGGCCGAGCTGCTGCAAATTGCCGCTCAGCGTCGCGGAGCCGGCGATGAAGTCGTTGCCGGGGCCACCGAGCAAGCGGTTCAATCCAGCACCGCCGGCCATCAGGTCGTCACCGGGGCCGCCGTCGAGCATGTCGTCACCATCGCCGCCATCGATGGCATCGTTGCCGAGCAATCCCTCGATGTGGTCATCGCCCGCTGCGCCGTACAGTACGTTCTCGTACAACAGCACATCCGAACCGGGCACCAGATTGTTGGCCGGCCCGACGGTGTAGGCCAGGCCGCCCCTGGCAACCACGATGCGCCCGTCGCGCACGATGTCCATGGTGCTGACGTAGCTGCCGTAGACCTGATCACCGCTGAGCGTCTGCTGCGTCGGTCCAGCATCCTGCAGCGCGATGGTCCAGACATTGGAGGTGACCGTCTCCCCGTCCCGTGCAATACGGGCGGTGAGCTGTGCACTGGCATTGGCGTCAACCTCACCCTGTTGCAGCAGGCTGAACGACAGCTGCGTCTGCCCCTCCTGCAAGGCGACCACTGCACCCGCAGCCGGCAACAGGCGATCACCCATCGCCAGCGTGAACCGATCGGCCAGTCCATTGAGCCCCAGGGTGATCGTTTCGCCCAGCTTCGCCGCGCTGCGCAGGAACACCGTGAACAACGCGGCTCCGCTCTCGCCGATCGTGGTGGCCCCGGCAATGGTATGTACCACCGTGTCCCAGAAGACGCCCGTGCGCGCAGCTCCGTCGCCTGTGCCTTGCGCAATGAAGCACTGCTGGCTCTCGTCCAACCGTATGCCCAGATACCCATCGGCAGATGTCACTGCCGCCTGCAGATCAAAATGGTTGATCGTGATGCTGTTCGTCGTGTCGCCCGCCCGGGCTATGACCAGTGTCTTGCCGGTGGCCGAACCCTTGCTGTCGCAAACCAGATAGCGCTCGGTTGCGCCGTCCACGCCGTCACCCCACCATTCGTTGGCCAGGCCGGCAGACTTGCCACCACGCAAGGTACGGCCGTCGAGCACGATGGCGCCAGAACCATCGACGTCGCAGATCAGGTCGTTGCCGAACTGCGCGGAAAATTCGTAGGTGTCGTGACCACGCCCGCCTTCCAGGCCGTCGTTGCCACCTTGGCCGACCAGATGGTCATCGGCATTGCTGCCGTAGAGGCGATCGTTGAAACTGGTGCCAGTCAAGGGTGCATCGTCTCCACCGCCAAACACCACCCTGGCCACGGTGGTTCCTGCCGATGGCACTCCCAGTCGCACCGACACGACTCTTGCGCTCATCTGGTCGATGTAGTCCAGATTGGCCCGGCCCTGCATGAGTGCGGCGTCCGGCAGATCGGCGATGTTCTGCGCGACGATCTGCTGCATCATGTCGGCACGGTCCCTGATCCAGTTCTCCGAGAAGGCTGTCGTATTGGGTGCCGCCTGTTCATTGAGCCAGGCTTCGTAATCCGCGCCACGGATCCGATGCCACACGGCACGCAACGCCGCCTGCGCCTCGGCAGTCGCATTCCGGGGGCTTGCCAGATAGATCGGGCTGAGCTCCTGCAGGGCCACGATCATGCCGAAATCGTCATGTGCGATGGCAAAAAGGTCCTTCTGCAGCGGCAAGACTGCGACTGCACCGGCGATCGCGGCGAATCGGCTGTCTGCGTCGACATGCGAGGGCGCATTGCCGACCATGCGCTGAACGGCCGCATGCAACTCGTCCCTGTAGTCATTGCCTGCATGCATGGGCAGCCTGTCGAAGCCCAGCAAAGCCTCCACTGCATCGACAAGATTTTCCAGACTGCGGGTTTGCCCGTTTGCAGAAGTCTTCAACAACAGGCCGAACTTGTCGAGTGTCAGAGCCGGGTCCAAACGCTGCAACATGGCGAACACGGTCAGCGCGTCGGTCACCTGGCGCTGGTCATGGTTGAAGGAATGCGGCTTGGGGTCCGTGACGTCACCGAAGAACTGGTCCTCGATCGGGACAAGAATCTTGTTGCCCGGGTAGCTTCCAAACGGAAACCCCGCAATCAGATTCAGGCCATCCCACCAGAGAAAGTCTTCCGACGAAACCACGTTGGTGATCAACGAATCGCCTGGGGCCGGGATCCGACCTCCCAATGCCGCGAACAGGTTGACCAGTGCTTCACTGCTTCCGAATCCAGGCGCATTGAATGCAACAGCGTGTTCGATCTGATCCCCAAACAAGCTTGCAAACGCCATGGCCAAATGACCGCCCAGTGACGAGCCTGTGACGTAGATCTTGGTGCCGGGAGCTGAAGCGATCAAATCGGCGACCTCGCCAGTACTCGCCACGTCCGAGATTCTGAGCAATTGCGCAGACGCACCCGCAATAGAGAATTGCGGCACGCTCACGCCCTTCGGCGTACCCACCCGCTTCCACCAGTTGAACATCTGGACGATCTGGCTGACTGCAGCGCCATTTGCCAGGTTTTCCATCGCTGACGTCAGATCGTTGGGAACTTCCCGCAAGTCCTGCTGACCGGTGCCGCGGAAGCTAATGAAGATTTTTCTCTTCGCTTCACCCTCCCGACCTTGAAATACATTGACATCGAAGCTGGTTTGACCACTTCCAAGCGGCGACTTTGCATCCTCAAAAGTCACTTGCGCAATGTTGAAGAACTTTGCAAAGCGTTCCGCTTGCTCTTCGGAGAATCCGTGTATATCTTCATTCAGCTTCGTCAGTTCACCAGGCAACGGTGGCCTACCACTCACCTCAAATTTGCCATATCCTGCAAGGGCCAATTCAGCGAAGTCAACCAGATCAATACTAGTCATTGCTTCTCCAATTCTTTTCGGCGCGGATGATTTAGAAAAACTTGCACATCAAGACTTCTCTCCAGAGAATCCTTCGGGCAACTTCGAATCTCATCCGGATCAGGGCCATGTATGCCGCCCGCACGTTGATACCGAAAGCGCTCTCCGAGAATCTTGTTGTCGCTGACACGCACGATGCGTTCGGTGTACTTCACAACGCTCGGATTCTTGGCATGGAGAACTTCAACCACCCGCGTCTCCATGACGTATGGGTACTGCGGACCAAGTTTGGAGCGCTCCGATCGGGATGGAATGAAAAGTGACCTGGTGGGCTTCAAGTCAGCGAAATACTCCTTCGTCTCCGGCGCCATCACCGTTTCATACACCCGCGTCGCCACATCCTTGCCATCGTTCGCAGCGCACAACGCGTCAATCCTGTTGTCCCATTGACCGACTTTGTAGCTGGCGTACATCAGCTGCGCCACGTAGAAGACCACGACGAGCAGCACAGCTGCCGTCAACCATCCCAGCACAAACCCCATCAGCTTCAGCATGGATGACACTCCCTTGAAAGACAACACAACGCGGACCTACCGCTCCCGCAAACTCTCACTCCCCGCCTTCAGCAGCGGACTGATCAGAAACTCGATCACCCGCCGTCGTCCCGTCTTGATCTCGGCCGTGACGTTCATGCCGGGGCCCAGGCGGACCTGATGGCCGTCGACGTCGATGGCGCTTCTGGCCAGTACGAGACGCGCCGGAAAGATTGCGCCGCGATGCTCATCGTTGACCGCATCCGCCGTGACGCGTTGCACGGTTGCCGGCACGGTGCCGTAACGCGTGAAAAGGAAGGTCTCCAATTTCACCTCGGCCGTCTGGCCAGCGTGAACGAAGCCGATATCCTTGTTGTCGAGCGTCACCTCGGCCACCACGGGGTCGTCCTTCAGCCCGTCGGGCACGATCACCATCAGGGTCTGCGCCTCGGTGACAACGCCGCCTGTGGTGTGCGTTGCCAGTTGCTGCACCACGCCGGCCACCGGAGAGCGCAAGACCGTGAGTCGTTCGCGTTGCTGCGCCTTGGCCAGTTCCTGGCGGGCCTGCTGCAGACGCAGCCCGGCTTGCGCGTGGCGCTCCGACAGGTCATGCCGCGTTTCGGCCAGCAGGCTGGCCTGGCCCGACACCGTTTCAGCATGGGATGCCATCGCTTCCTGCAGCCGCGCCCGCTGCGCCAGCAGGTCGCGTTCCATCTCGACGCGTTCGCGTGTCCGGTCCTGTCCCACATGGTGCGAGACGAACCCCTGCTCCGACAATGCCCGCATATCGTCCTCGCGTTGGCGCACCAGGGGCAAGGTTGCCTCCAACTTGTCGATCAGGGCCTGCGCGGTGGCGATCTCCGCCTGGCGTCGGCGCAGCTCTGCAGCCAGTCGCGCCTGCCGGGCGGCAATATCGTTCCATTCGTCGCCAAGCTGCCGCTGGATCGCGCTGTGCTGCCGCGCCAGCAGACCGGCAAGCTCTGGCGCCGCGCCCTGCGCGTCGCCCTCCTGCAAGTCGGATGGCGACAGCTGGGGCGGGCGCGGCTGCACCGCCTGCAAGGCCTGTTGCAACAGCTGCGTGCGCAGTTCCTCCGAGAGCGCAGCGCGCATCTGCTCCAGCACGCTGGTCTTGTCGGCGACGATGGTGGTCGCATCGAGCTCCACCAGCGGCTGGTCCGGTGCGACGCGATCGCCGTCGCGCACCAGCACACGGCGCACCAGGCTGCGCTCCAGCGGCGCAATCAGCTTGTTGCGATCGTCGACGACGACGCGCCCGGCGGCGATTGCCACGATGTCGATGGTGCCGAACCAGGCCCAGGCCAGTGCCAGCCCGAACAAGGCCATGAGCAGCCAGGCCACCCGGCGCGGAGCCGGATGCGCCGGCGTTTCCTGCAGGCTCAGCGCGGCAGGCAAAAAGGCCTGCTCATCGGCGCTGCGCGTCACACCCGCCATGGCATGCCGCTGACGCCAGGCCGCTGACGCCACTGCGGCATACCGACCCAGCAAGCCGGCCCAGGGACCAGGCCCTGACGAGGGCGCCGCGGCAGCGCGCACGGTCACGATGTGACTCCGTCGGCCAGCGGGCCTCCACCCTGCAACGACCACAGCCGCGCATACAAGCCACCCGGGCGCTGCAGCAGTTCGGCATGAGCACCGACCTCCACCACGACGCCTTGGTCCATCACCACGATGCGCTGCGCGTGTTGCACCGAACTGAGGCGGTGCGCAATCACCAGCACGGTGCGACCACGGCAAATGCGCGCCATGTTGCGCTGGATGACGGCTTCACTTTCGTAGTCCAGCGCACTGGTGGCCTCGTCCAGAATCAGGATGCGCGGGTTGGTGAACAAGGCCCGCGCGATGGCGATGCGCTGGCGTTGTCCGCCACTCAGATTGCTGCCTTGTTCACCCACCACCGTGTCGTAGCCCTGCGGCAGATCGCCGATGAAGTCGTGCGCGCCGGCCAGTTGCGCCACGGCCATCACCGACTCCAGCGGCGCGGCCGGGTCGGCAATCGCGATGTTCTCGCGGATGCTGCGGTTGAACAACAGGTTCTCCTGCAGCACCACGCCGATCTGGCGGCGCAGTTGCGCGGCGTCGATCAGGCTGATGTCGACACCGTCGACCAGTACCCGGCCGGCATCGGGCGCGTGCAGGCGTTGCACGAGCTTGGTCAACGTGCTCTTGCCCGAACCCGAACGCCCGACGATGCCGATCACCTGGCCTGGGCGCACGTCCAGATCGATGCCCTGAATGACATGCGGACCGTCGGGGCGGTAACGAAACCGCACCTGATCGAGCGTGATGCGTCCCTTGAGCTGGGGCAACTGCATGGCGCTGGCACTGGCTGCTTCGGTGCGGGTATTGAGGATGTCCCCCAGACGCGCCACCGACACGCCGGCCTGCTGAAAGTCGGTCCAAAGCTGGGCCATGCGCAGGATGGGTTGTGCCACGCGCTGCGCGAACATCGTGAAGGCCACGAACTGGCCGACCGTCAGCGTGTTTGCCATCACCAGGTGCGCGCCGTACCACAAGGTCGCCGCGTTGGCCAGCTTGCCAACCAGGCCGGCAGCTTCCTGCGCCAGACTGGCCAGGATACGGGAACGAAAGCAGGCCTGCACATAGGCCGCCAGCTGGTTGTCCCAGCGGCGGGCGAAAGCGGGCTCCAGGGCGGCGGCCTTGACGGTCTGAATGCCGGTGACGGTCTCCACCAGCATGGCCTGGTTCTCGGCGCCGCGGGCAAACTGCGTATCGAGCCTGCGGCGCAGCAGCGGCGACACGGTCAGGCTCAGCGCCGCATACAGCGGCAGACTGGCCAGCACGATCAGCGTCAGCGGGACGCTGTAGACCAACATCACGGCCAGAAAGACCACCGAGAAAAGCAGGTCGAGCAGGACCGTCAGGGCATTGCCAGTCAGAAAGCTGCGGATGTGCTCCAGTTCACGCACCCGCGCCACCGAGTCGCCAACCCGCCGCGCCTGAAAGTAGGCCAATGGCAGCGCCACCAGATGGCGGAACAGGCGGGCACCCAGTTCCACGTCGATGCGGCTGGTGGTATGGCTGAACAGGTAGGTGCGCACGGCGCTGAGCACGCTCTCGAAAACCACCACGATCAGCAGGCCGGTCACCAGCACATCGAGCGTGGTCAGCGCCTTGTGCACCAGCACCTTGTCCATCACCACCTGAAAGAACAAGGGGCTGACCAGCGCGAACAGCTGCAGGACGAACGACACCAGCAGCACTTCACCGAACAAGCGGCGGTATTTGACCAGCGCCGGCACGAACCATGAGAAATCGAATCGTGCCAGTTCGCCCGCAAGACTGGCACGGCTGGTGAGCAGAATCAACTCACCTGTCCAGCGCTGGGCGAAACTGCTCAAGGGCTCGATGCGAGGACCGCCGTGCGCCGCGCCTGCGACTTCCTCGCCGGCGGGTCCCGCGCCCTGCTGCGCCGAAGACACCAGCACCCGATCGCCATCACATTGGGCCAGCAGACAGACGGTGGCGCTGCAACCCGGCGCGCCGTGCATGATGGCCAGCGATGGCATCGGCGTATGCACCAGTCGTTCGGGTCGCGATCGCACCCGGCGCGCCTTGAGCTCAAGCAGACGGGCCGCCCGCAGCAGGTCATCGATGCCGATCGGTTCGCTGGCCGACAGGCCGAGCCGATGTGCCAGGGTCTGCGGGTCCGCGGCCACCTGGTGCAAGCGCGCGATGGCGCACAAGGCCGTCAACGCATTGCCCGCAGGCGCACCGGCCTGGCTGCAACTGCGCCGCGGGTCCGCGCCGGTTGCGCCGATGTCCAGCCCCGCCATCACCTGCGTTGCGGTTGCCGCCAATCCCACCATGTTGCCGCCCCTTCAGAAAAGGCTTGTCGCCATGAACCACCGGTGTATCTGGCCAAAAGATACTACGGTGGCCCTGGCGGGCGGTCAACGCACTTCCATCCTCCTGGGGATGAAGCGCAACACAATGCCAAAAGGCAGGGCAGGCGTCAGCGACCGACGCGCGGGCGCAGGATCAGCCACAGCGACACGGCGATGATCGCCACGAAGCACAGGAACGACCAGTTCGCAATCGATCCACCCAGAAAGGTCCAGTCGATCGCGGTGCAATCGCCACCACCCTTGAAGATCATCGGAATGGCGCGTTTCAGCGGGAAAGTCTCGATCATTCCGTAAAAATCGCGCCCACAGGACACCACTTCGGGCGGATACCACTGCAACCAGCTCTGGCGCGCGGCCACAAAGGCGCCGAAGCCGGCGGCCAGGATCATCAGCACAAGACCGGCCACATGCACGCCGCGCCGCCGGCCGATTGCCGCCAGGCCCGCCAGCAAGGCCACCAATACCAGCGCGTAGCGTTGCACGATGCACATCGGGCAGGGTTCGAGCCCCACCACATGCTGCAGATACAGGCCGAACGCCAGCAAACCGATTGAACCCAGACACACCACCGCCAGGCTTTGGCGCACCGTCAAGAAACCCAACATGTATTCTCCAGAAGGCAGGACCGATGGCATGGCACCAGCACCGATTTGGGGCCTTCCAAAAGCGGCGACAATTTCAGACTTTGGTGCACGCGCGAAAAGAGGGAGTATTTCATGGCACGAATGGTTCAATGTATCAAGCTGGGAAAAGAAGCCGAGGGACTGGATTTTCCGCCTTACCCGGGCGAACTTGGCAAGCGCATTTGGCAGCAGGTCAGCAAACAGGCCTGGGCAGACTGGCTCAAGCACCAGACCATGCTGGTCAACGAGAACCGATTGAACCTGGCCGATGCACGCGCACGGCAGTACCTGGCGCGCCAGATGGAAGCGCACTTCTTTGGCGGCGGCGCTGACGCCGCCCAGGGTTACGTACCACCCACCAGCGATTGACCCGCCCGCCAACACCGGCATGGTCGGCGCGCCATTGACGCCTGCGCCGTGGCTGCGCGCGGCGGGACTGCCGCAGGCCTGGGCTGGCCAGCAGGACTGGCGGGTGCTGGACACCGACTTTGCCGATGGTGAACGGTTCTTGCAGCTCTGGCACGCATGGTCGCTCGATGTCGATGCCTGTCGACGCCTGCATGTGGTGGCCTTCAGCGACAGCCCTGCGGAGCTTGACGCGCTGGCGCGCGCAATGGCCGCATATCCGGCGTTCCAGACAGCCATTGGCGAGCTGGAGCAGCAATGGTTCGGCCTGTTGCCCGGATTCCACCGGCTGGTGTTCGCGGCCGGGCGGCTGCAGCTCACCCTGTGCGTCGGTCCGACCCTGACGCTGCTGCGCCAGCAGTCCTTTTTCGCGGACAGCATCGTCGTCGGCGCCGCCGTCACGCAGGCGATGTCCGGCAGCGCTGGCGCGCCTGTTCCCTGGGACCTCTGGGCCATCAAGTCGCTGACCCGGTTGTGCCGACGCGGCAGCACGCTGGCAGTCTTGCCCGACGCCGCAATCGACCCCCGGTTGCTGCGCGACGCAGGATGGCAGCTGCAATCGGGCATCGCGACCACTGACCGGGCGCAGCACGCATGGAGCGCAGACTACCAACCCCGCTGGCAGATCAGGTCGACGCGCGCGCACCGGGCCAGACCCGCCGCACCGCTGTCGCACTGTGTCGTCGTCGGCGCTGGTCTGGCTGGCGCGGCGGTGGCCGATGCGCTGGCGCGGCGCGGCAGGCCGGTCACCGTGCTGGACGCGGCGCCGACGCCAGGTTCGGGGGCGTCCGGATTGCCGGTTGGCTTGTTCACGCCCCAGGTCTCACGCGACGATGGCCCCCGCTCACGACTCACGCGCGCGGGCATCCGCATGACCTTGGTGGCGGCGCATCGGCTATTGCGACCAGGCCAGGATTGGGCCTTGTCCGGCGTGGCGCACCTGCGTGACACGGATGCCCCGGCCTTGCCGACGCACTGGCCAGCAGCCGGCGCATGCTGGGCAAGTCTGGCCAGGCCCGGCGAGCGCGACAGTGGCACGCACAGGTGGTCGCCGCCGCAGGGCAAGTCGGCGTTGTGGCATGCGACCGCTGGCTGGATCAAACCGGTGCAACTGGTGCGCGCCTGGCTGGCGCAGCCCGGCGTGTGCTTCGTGGGCGATGGCGCGGTGCATGCGGTGACGCTGGAGGACGGTCAATGGCGTCTGCTGGCGCGCGATGGACGGCTGCTGGCCGAGGCGCCACAGCTGGTGGTCGCCTGTGCCGGCAACAGCCTTGGCATCGTGCAACTGGCGTTGGCCGCGGCCGGGCAGCAGATGCCGACACGGTTGCCACTGCTGACACCGATACCAGGACAGGTTTCCTGGGCGATGCATGGCGCGACAGACGCGGACTGTTTTGCGCGCATTCCGGTCAACGGCACTGGCAGCGTGATTGGCCATGTTCCGCAGGCCGACGGCGCGGCCTGGTTCGCAGGCGCCACTTACGAGGCCCAAGCCGAGGCCGAGGCGGCGCCTGCATGGGCCGTGGCACAGGGCCATGCACAGAACCTGGCCCGGATGACCCGACTCGCACCGTGCGCGGCGCGCGCAGTCGCCGCCGATTTCGCCGGCGGCAGGATCCAGGCCTGGCGCGCAACCCGATGGACCAGCGCGGACCGACTGCCGATCGTCGGCGCCTGGCCGTTGCGCGCGGCAGCCGCGCAGCCCGGACTGTGGATCAGCACCGCCATGGGTTCGCGTGGCCTGACCTACGCAGCCTTGTGCGGCGAACTGGTTGCCGCGCAGATGGGTGCCGAGCCACTGCCGCTGGAGGCCTCGTTGCACGCCGCCATCGATGTCCAGCGCCATTGGGCCGGTACGCCCCGCCAGAGCCCCACACACTAAACCATCTGAAACACCCGGTACAGATGCCCGGGATCAAACGGCTTGTCGAGCAACGCCCGGCAGCCAGCCTGTTCCGCCCGCTCGTGCATCGCCCAGGATCGATTGGCCGTGGTTACCACGACACTGCCGACCGGCGGATGTGCCGTAACCAGTCGCTCGACCAGGGCCCACGGATCGTCGAGCATGTCGACGTTCACCAGCACGATGTCGTAATGGTGCTCACGCAGCCTGGCCTGCGCCTGCGGCACGGAGTCGGCCTCATCGACGTCGATGAGGCCGGCCAGGGCCAGGCGGGCCCGCAGATACAGCCGGTCATCGCGCGAGGGATCGACCACCAGTGTCTGCCGCATGCCGGGCGGGATCAGCGTTGTCGCCTGATCGCGCGGATCGAGATCGATATCCACGCCCACCTTGGCAAACAGCTGATCCATGGAGTGCAGGATCGCGGACCAGTTGATCGGACGGGGAAATACACGCCAGGCCCGCTCGGGTGCGCCGTTGCCGACACAGATCAGCTTGAGATTGCGATTGAGACCTGGCGAGGCCAGCGCCATCCCCGCTTCGTAGCTCTCGACATCGATCAGTGCAATATGGGGCATGACCGGCGCCTCGGGCGTCCACAGCGCATAACAGGTGGGTTGTTCCGCCGACACCCGGAACAAGGTATTGAGTGCATGGCGCTCCACATCGCGAAAGCCCACCACCTTGACGAATACCGTACTGCCCATGGTTGCCAATGATCCTTCGTGGTCTGGGGCGCCGACGGACCCGATCGGCCGCGGCCGCAGGTTCAGCGCGGTTTGTAGCCCATAATTCTGATCCGTTCTTCGCCGACAGGTCAATTCCGTGCACCGAGACGTCTGATACCCGCACGGGCCGCCCAGTCACAACCAATCAATTTAACCATGATTCTTGTCGCCGGCTCCGCCAATCTTGATTTCGTCGTGCGCGCCGATCGCATTCCGGCGCCGGGCGAAACCGTGCTGGGACACTCGCTGGCCACCCACCCCGGCGGCAAAGGCGCCAACCAGGCCGTGGCAGCAGCGCGGGCGGGAGGTGCGACCACGCAGATGCTGCTGGCGCTGGGCAGCGATGCGTATGCGCAGCCGCTGGAGGACTCGTTGCAGCGGGCCGGCGTACGGACCCATGTCGTGCGCAGCCCAACGCTGGCCACCGGCACCGCCTTCATCTGCGTCTCGCGCGATGCAGAAAACGCAATCACCGTCGCCCCGGGCGCCAACATGGCGCTGGCGCCCCAACACCTGCCGCTGCTGGACGGTTGCAGCCATCTGTTGATGCAACTCGAAACACCGCTGGCCACCGTCACGGCCTATGCGCGCGCGGCCCGGGCCGCCGGCGTAACGGTGGTGCTCAACGCCGCGCCGGCGCAGCCGCTCGATGCGGCCCTGCTGGGCCTGATCGACATCCTGATCGTCAACCAGGGTGAACTGGCCAGCATCACCGGCATCGACGGATCGATCAGGGAGGCACTGGACCAGCTGCAGGTGCCGGTGGTGGTCGTCACACTGGGCGCCCGCGGCGGCTGCGCCCGCGCCGGCAGCGCATCGATCGTGCAACCGGCGTTCCCCGTCGAGCCAATCGACACCACCGGCGCGGGCGACACCTTTTGCGGTGTGCTGGTGGCGTCACTCGACCAAGGCGCATCCTTGCCCGAGGCGATGCGTCTGGCCTGTGCCGCGTCGGCGCTGGCCTGTACACGGGCGGGCGCACAATCGGCGATACCCGATCAGACCGAAGTCGCAGCGCTTCTGTCACGGCACGCCGCGCCGGACATGCAGGCCGTCGCCCGGCTACGCGCGTATTGCGGCCTGGCCGCCTGACGCGCAATCCTCACCCATCGACCGCCGCCCTGCGGTTTTCCCATCCCGCACACCCGAAGCACTGCCCATGATCTTCTCCGACAAGACCAAGGTGATCTACGACACCGACCCCGGTGTCGACGACGCCATGGCACTGTATTTTGCGCTGGCGCACCCGGCCATCGAGCTGGTGGGCATCACCACCACCTTTGGCAACGTCAGCGTCGCGCAGGCCGCCACCAATGCGCTGTATCTGACCGAGATCGCCGGTTGCCAGGTGCCGGTCACGCTCGGCGTCGCCGTGCCGTGGTGCAAACCCGCCGAAGCGCCACCGACGCACATCCATGGCGCCGATGGCCTGGGCAATCTGGGGGCGCGCCAACCGGTCAACCGCCAGCTCGATCCGCGTGCGTCGGCACAGTTCATCGTCGAGATGGCACGGGCGCATCCGGGCGAAATCGCCCTGGTGGCGGTTGGCCCGCTGGGCAACCTGAGCCTGGCCCTGATGCTCGAGCCCAAGCTGCCGCTGCTGCTGCGCGAAGTCATCATCATGGGCGGCGCCATAGCCG
Source organism: uncultured Rhodoferax sp. (assembly GCA_964558425.1). Classification (GTDB taxonomy): domain Bacteria; phylum Pseudomonadota; class Gammaproteobacteria; order Burkholderiales; family Burkholderiaceae_C; genus CAISIP01. Next base: position 24,740 of record CAZLDV010000022.1, read on the forward strand.
AGCCCGGCAATGTGTCGCCGGTGGCCGAGGCCAACATCTGGAATGACCCGCATGCGGCTGACCGCGTGTTCACCGCCGGCTGGAAACTCACCATGGTCGGACTGGACGTGACACACAAGGTCGTCACGACGCTCGAACAGTTCCAGCGCATCGCCGACCACCACCGCCACCTCGCCACCGATACCTTGCTCAAGGCGGTCGAGTTCTATGCCCGCTTCTACAGCGGCCTGTATCGGCATATCGCCAGCACGCCGGGTTGTTTTGCGCACGACCTGCTGGCCTTCATCTACCTGGTGCAGCCTGAGCTGTTCACCGTCAGCACCAAGGCCGTGCGGGTTGCGACCGAAGGCCTGGCCCAGGGTCAGACCATCATGAACCAGCGCGACTTCATCGACTACCCGCAGGCCGGCTGGGAAAAGCAGCGGCCCCGCACCCAGGTCTGCCTGCAGGTCGACGCGCCGGCCTGTGTCGCCCTGTTCGAACAAACCATGATGGGCAACTGGCTGCCGGCCTGAACAATCAGGTGGCGGCGCCCGCCAATCGCAGCAAGCCCTTGCCCGCCGCCTGCATCTCGTCGACCAGCGCCTGCATCTGCAGCGCCACGGTCGTGCTGCCGCGGATCGCGAACACACTTTGCCCTGCCGCTTCGTAGATCAGCTCGGCGTTGTCGTGCTCGTGTATCGACGCAAACACGTCGCCGGTCAGGGCCTGCTGCAAGGGCATCGGCAATGCAGCTGGCGCCTTCGGGTCGGACCATGCGTCGATCCAGGCGCTGCGTACGACCCGGCACGGCTTGCCACTGTGGGCGCGCGTGATGACGGTGTCTTCACTGCCACTGGCCACGAGGCGGGCCAGCAATGTCGGCGGGGTGTGGCTTTCCTGCGCGGCCATCCACAAGGTGCCGAGCCAGCCGCCCTGCGCCCCCATCGCCAGTGCCGCAATGATCTGGCCACCGTGGCCGATGCCGCCCGCGGCGAGCACCGGTGTGTCACCGGCCATCGCGACGATCTGCGGCACCAGCGCATACGTTCCAGTCAGCCCGGTGTGGCCGCCTGCGTCGTAGCCCTGTGCCACCAGCACGTCCACTCCCATTGCCAGCGCCTTGCGTGCATGGCGTACCGAACCGATCAGCGAAAACGTCGTCTTGCCGCAGGCCTTGGCGCGCGCGATCAGGTCCTGTCGCAGACCGATCGCGGTGGCCACGCCGTTCGCGCTGGAGGCCAGCACCTGCTCGATCTGCGCCTCGAACAGCGCCTCGGAGCGCACCTGGCTGGTGAAGAAACTCGGTTTGACCGGCGGCGCCACGGCGAACTTCTCGCGCAAGCCGGCGACAAAGTCCAGATGCGCCTGCGGCAACGCCGATCGGACCGCATCGATATCACCCGTCTGGGGTACCTGCGAGGGCAACATCAGATCCACCCCATAGGGCATCCCCTGCATCCGCTCGTCCACCGAGCGCAGGATCTGCGGAATCTCGTGCGGCAGCTCGCGCGCCAGACCCAGCACCGGGTAGCCGCCGGCACGGGCGATCTCCACCACCACATCAACCGAATGCGAGAAGCCGAAGATCGGCTGCTGCACCCCGAGCCGCTCGCACACCGGTGTCCGCCAGCGCGCGCTCATCGCACGCTCCCCGCACGGCGCTCGACCCAACCGGGCGATGCAGGCCGAACATTGAACGTCGTCATTGCGGAACGATGCCCGCTTGCTTGATCACCTTGCTCCACTTGGCGTATTCGCCAGCGATGAAGGCGTCGAACTGCGCCGGATCCTGCGGATTGGAGTCCAGACCCAGTGTGACGAACTTGGCTTTCACGTCGGGCATCTGCATGATCTCGGCGATATCGGCCGAGAGCTTGCGCACGATCGCATCGGGAACCTTCGCCTGCGTGACGAGCCCGAACCAGGTCCCCACTTCGTAACCCGGCAGATTGGCCGCCTCGGCCACCGTGGGCACGTCGGGCAGGGCTGGCGAGCGTTTGGCGGTGGTCACGGCCAGCGCGCGCAGCTTGCCGGTCTTGATATGGCCCGAGGCCAGTGCGGCCGTCAACGGCATCATCGAGATGCGGCCGGACAGCAGGTCGCTCATCGCATCGGGCTGGCCCTTGTAGGGCACCTGGGTCAGCTTGATGTCGGCCATCTGCGCGAGCAATTCTCCGGACAGATGGTTCGATGTGCCGTTGCCGGCCGTGCCGTAGGTCAGCGGTGTCGGGCTGCGTTTGGCCAGTGCAATCAGCTCCGCCATGTTCTTGACCGGCAAGTCGGGATGCACGACAAACACGTTGGAGATTACCCCGAAGCCCTCGACGGCCCGAAAATCGTGCACCGGGTCCCAGGTCACACCCTTGAGCAAGCTCGGCACCACGGTATGACCGGGCGACACACACAACAAGGTGTAGCCGTCGGGCGCCGCCTTGGCCGCCTGTTCGGTTCCGATCGAGCCACCCGCGCCGGCCTTGTTCTCGACCAGCACCGGTTGCCCATACCGGGTCGACAGCTTGTCGCCGATCAGCCGTGCAAGCGAGTCGACGATACCGCCCGCCGTGAACGGAACGATGATGCGAATCGGATGGTTGGGATAGGCCTCGGCTTGCGCCAACGCCGACGGCGCGGCCAAGGCCATGGCGGACAGCATGGCGGCGGCGGACAAGATGCTCAGGGCAGATTTCATCGGGGTCTCCTGGTTATGGCATGACGGAAAAGGCGGGAACGGCAGCGGGCACCGCGGTCGGGAATACGGCCTGGTTGACAGGGTGGTGGCGAGCCTGCTGCAGGCTCAACACGGGCGTGACGCAGGCGTCGATCGATGCAAAGTGCTGCGCCCAGTGGGCCTGGTCGTGCGCGGCAAATCGGGACTGCAGCAGCAGCGCGATGTCCTGCCAGCCCGCAGCATCGTCGCGCGCAGGCACGTCACGCGCATCGATGTCCAGCGCCCGCAACAAAGCATCGTAAAAGCGCTGCTCGATCGCGCCCACCGCCATGTGGCGGTCGTCACGGGTACGGTAAGTCCGGTACCACGGTACGCCACCATCGATCACGTTGCCAGCGGGTCTGTCGTTCCAGGCACCGATCTGCAATCGGCCGTAGACGGCCGACAGCAGGTGCGCGCTGCCGGCCACCATGGCGACGTCGACGACATATCCCGAGCCACTCGACGCACGGGCAAACAGGGCTGCGCCGATTCCGGCACACGCGTACATCGCGCCACCGCCGATGTCGGCAATCACGTTGACCGGCACGTTGTCGGGCCCGCATGCGTGCAGGGCGCCCGCCATCGCGGCATAGTTGATGTCATGGCCGGCTCGGTGTGCCCAGGCGCTGGAGCGTTCCCAGCCAGCGAGCCGGGTGTAGATCAGCCGTGGATGGCGGGCCAGGCATGTCTGCGGGCCCAGGCCCAGGCGTTCCATCACGCCAGCGCGGAACCCTTCGATCAGCACATCGGCGTCATCGATCGCGCGCAGCGCGGCCGCGTGTCCCGCGTCCGTCTTGAGATCGAGCACCACGGTCTCGCGTTGCCATTGGCCGATGTCGCCCTGCGCGGCCACTGGCACACCCAACTCCGGCGCACGGGGCGACGCCACGCGCAGCACCGACGCGCCTTGCTGCAGCAGCCACCAGGCGCAAAACGGCACGCCGCCCACGGTGGCGAACTCGATCACGCGCAGACCGGTGTACGGTGTCATGCCAGCGCGCGCGCGCGCGCCATGGTGCGCCGGGCGATATTGAGCAGGTGGATCTGGCTGGTGCCTTCATACAGGCGAAACAAGCGCACGTCCCGATAGAACCGTTCGGCCACGTTGTCGGCGATGTAGCCGCCACCCCCGAAGACCTGCACCGCCCGGTCCGCGACCCGGCCGCACATCTCGGAGGCGAACAACTTGCACATCGAGGCCTCCATCGTCACATCGCCCCCCGCGTCGCGGGTACGCGCAGTCTCCAGCACCAACGCGCGCGCGGCGTGCACTTCGGTATTGCTCTGGGCAATCATCTGCTGCACCAGCTGGAATTCGCCGATCGGCTGGCCGAACTGCTTGCGCGTTGCCGCAAAACGCACCATCTCGTCGACCAGCCGGATGGCCGGTCCGACACACAGGGCTGCCAGGTTGATGCGCTGCTTGTTCAAGGCCTTCATCGCAGTACGAAAGCCCTGGCCGGGCGCGTGGCCGACGATGGCGCTGGCTGGAACGCGGCAATTTTGCAGCACCACCTCGCCCACCGGCGAGCCGTGCTGGCCCATCTTGCGGTAAGCCGCGGGCGTGTGCAGGCCAGCCGTGCCACGCGGCACCAGGAAGGCAGAGATGCCCTTGGCGCCGGTGGAACCAGGCTCCGTGCGGGCGAACACTGTAAACAGGCCGGCGATCGGCGCGTTGGTGATGTAGCACTTGGTGCCGCTGATCACGTAGTCGTCGCCATCGGCGATGGCCATGCTCTGCAGCGCGGTGGCGTCCGAACCGGCATCGGGCTCGGTCAACGCGAAACAACCCGTCACCTCGCCACTGGCCAGTCGCGGCAACCATTGCTGCTTCTGCTCCGGCGTACCGTCGACCACCAGGGATTCAGAGGCGATGCCGGTGTTGCCACCAAAGCGGGCCCGGAAGGTGGTGGCCGCCTGCGAGACCTCGATATTGACGCGTGCCAACTGTTCGGTGCTCAGACCGGCACCGCCATACTGCTGCGGAATGCTGTGGCCAAACAGGCCCAATACCCGCATGCGCGCGACCAATTCCGGCGCGATCTCGTCCTCGCGGTCCACCTGCTGCTCCAGCGGCATGCATTCATCGATGACGAACTGGCGCACCTGCTGCAACAGGGTCGCGAAGGATGCAGTCGGCAGTGTCATGGCTCACTGGGTGGTTAGGTCAAGGACGCTCAAGGCATGCCACAGGCGGCCTCGATCTGACGAATCGCGTCGAGCAAACGTGGCGCGACCTCGCGTTCGAGCGTGTCAGCCTTCAGGCGGTAGGCCGACAAGGTGCAATTGATCGCCACCGCTTCCTCGCGCCGCGGCACGCGGATCGGGGCGCCGACGGCATGCACCTCCTTGCGCCAATCGCCGCGTGAGTGGCAATATCCGCATTCGGAGAACGACTGGAGGTCGCGTCGCCAGAAAGCGATGTCGGTGGCGTACCGCTGCGGGTCTTCCAGCTTGATGCGGTTCAGGATCGCTTCACGCTCGCCGATGGGTGCACCCAGCACCAGGGCGCGGCCAATCGACGTCGACAACAACGGACGCGTGCTGCCGATGTCCGGCTGGTGGATGTTGCCCTTGTCCACCCGGCAGGTATCGACATACACCACGTTGGTGCGGTCGCGCATGCCCAGGTTGACCGTGCACCCGGTGTCCTTGGCAACCTGCTCCATGAACGGGCGCGCGATCTGCCGCACCCGGATGTTGACCAGCAAGGGGTATCCGAGCGACAACACGCCCGAGCCGAGCCGGTACTTCTGGAGCCCGTCGACGCGGCTGAGGTAACCGAGCAGCGTCAGCGTGTAGGTGAGGCGCGAAATGGTGGGTTTGGGCAGCCCTGTGCGATCGGCGATCTCGCGGTTGCCCAGGATCGGGTCAACCAGCGTAAACGCCCGCAACACCTCCATGCCACGCGCCAGGTTCATCGAGAACTGGCGGTCGGTGCTCAGGTCATGCGGATTGACCAAACCTGGCAAGGCAATCGTGGTCATGGTGCGGGTTGCGGGTCGTGGGCGTACGTCGTGTGTGTTTTTCATCATCGGTGGACGCGAGGGGGAGCGTCAATGGTTTCGGGCCCGGTGTTTTGCTGTGCGAAACAGCGATTGTGCGTATGCATGCGCTGTGGCAAAACCCCCGCATTGCGCCCGCGTGGCGTCTGGCTGGGCGAACCGGTGGTCAGCGTTGTGGACGCCACTGCCATTCGCGCGATAAGGGCAACACATGCAAGCGACCCCGAACCCTGGCGCATTGGCCGGCATACGTATCCTGGACATGGCGACCGTGCTGGCTGCACCTTTTGGCGCAACCTTGTGCGCCGACCATGGCGCCGAGGTCATCAAGCTCGAACTTCCGGACGGCAGCGATCCGCTGCGGGGCCTGCAGCCGGTCAAGGACGGATTGCCGTTGTGGTGGAAGGTGGCCAATCGCGGCAAGAAGGGCATTTCGCTCGATGTGCGCAAACCGCAGGGCAGGCGGTTGCTGCTGCGCATGCTGCCGCAATTCGACGTGCTGGTGGAGAACTTTCGCACCGGCACGATGGACCGCTGGGGCCTGGATACGCAAACCTTGCTGGCCGTCAATCCGCGTCTGGTGATCCTGCGCCTGACCGGATTCGGCCAGACCGGGCCGTATGCAGCCAGGCCCGGATTCGCGCGCGTTTTCGAGGCCATGAGCGGATTGACCAGCCTCACCGGCGAACGCGGCGGTCCCCCGCTGCACAGCAACTTCCCGATCGGCGACGCGGTCGCCGGATTGTTCGCGGCATTCGCGATCGCCTGCGAAATGACCCGCCTGCGTGGCGACCGGGAGGCGCAGGGTTGTGTCGTCGACCTGGCAGCCACCGAGGCACTGTTTCGCCTGCTCGACCCCTTGCCGGTTGAACACGAACAACTGGGCATCGTGCGCCGGCCGGAAGGCAACTGTGCCAGCTACACCGCGCCGTCGAACATGTACATGAGCCAGGAACGCGTGTTCTTCTCGCTGGTGGCCTCCAGCAACCCGATCTTTGCGCGGCTCGCGCAGGCAGTCGGGCGTCCGCAGTGGATTGCCGATCCCCGCTTTGCGACCAATCCGGCGCGCGTGCACAACCTGCAGGCACTCGACGCCGATCTGGCCGCCTGGTTCGTGGCCAGACCGTACGCGGCGATTGCCCAAGCGCTGGAGGCCGCCGGAGTGCCATTCAGCAAGGTCTACACGATCGAGGATATCGAGCAGGATGCGCAATGTCGCGCGCGCCAGGCCATCGTGCGACTGCCGGACCCGCACTACGGCACTTTGCCGGCGCCCTGTATCGTGCCGCGTGTGGTCGGCCGCGAGATGCCGCTGCCGCGCACCGGGCCAGACGTCGGTGAACACAATGCGGAGGTATACGCACGGTTCGGTATCGATGCCGACCAGCTGGCGGCACTCAAGGTCGACGGTGTCATCTGACGCTGCCCGTGCACGCCATGCCTGCGCACCCGGGCATGCGGTCTGGCGGTCAATAGTCGGTCAACGGCCCGTCGCGCAGGCACGGATGGCGTTCTGCGCCGGCTGACCGTCGCACCAGATCACGTCCGATGATGGTCTTGTGCACCTCGCTGGCGCCTTCGCCGATCTGATTGAGCTTGGCATCGCGAAAGAACCGCTCGAGCGGAAAATCCTGCAGATAGCCGCGTCCACCGGTGAGCTGCAGCGCATCCGTGACCACCTGCATGCACAGGTCGGTCGCGTGCAGCTTGGCCATCGACGCGAAGACGGGGCAATCGGCGTCGCCCTGGTCGTATTTCTGTGCGGTCATGTTGAGCAGCGCCCGTGACGCCTCGATGCGGGTCGCCATTTCCGCCAGCATCCACTGCACCCCCTGGTGTTGGCCCAGCTGCTTGCCAAACAGCTGGCGGTCGCCGGTATAGGTCGCAGCGATCTCGACGGCCCCGATGGCGCGGCCCAGCGCCATGGCGGCATGGCCGATCCGCGCGCGCAACAAGGCATCTTGCGCCAGCGAAAAGCCCTCCCCTTCGGCTCCCAGCCGGTGGCTCTCCGGCACCCAAACGCCATCGAAAGCCAGCGAGGCGATCGGCACGCCGAACCAGCCCAGCTTGCCGACGTCGGCGCCAACGCTCAGGCCCTGCGCATCGCGCGGTACCAGCAGGCAGACAAAGCCTGTCGTGTCCTGCAACCGCGCCACCACCATCAGCCAGTCGGCGGTGCTCGCGCGGGTGATGAATTTCTTGCCGCCATCGAGCCGATAACCCGCGCCGTCGCGCCGCGCGACGCTCGCCAGGCTGCGCACGTCGGAGCCGGCCTGCGACTCGGTGAGCCCGAATGCCGCCTGGATCTCGCCACGGCACAGCCCCGGCAACAAGGCTTGCTGCAAAGCCGGCGACGCGCCGGCAACAATCGCACGCCCGGACAGGTCGGTGCCGGTGATCATCGATGCAGCCGTACTGCAGACGCGGCCGAGCTCTTCCACGATGCGGATGCGCAGCACCTGGCGTGCATCGCTGCCACCAAATGCCTTGGGAAATGCGGTGGCAACCACACCCTCGCGCGCCAGCAGGTCAAACGTGTCCCAGGCGAAGCGGTCTTCGCGCGCCACCAAGGCCGCGTTCGGTGCGATGGACTCGGCGCACAGCTGGCGCACATGCCGCACGACACGCTGTTCTTCGGGCTGCAATGCGTGCAACAGGTGGTCGGAAAAGAGGCGATCGGGCATCGGGGTGGTCCTTCACAGTGATGCCCCATCTTGGTCACCGCCCGGCCAAAAGTCCAGCGGCTGTTTCGACAGGCGAGACAGGGGCTTGCACCACTGGCGCGTCGTATGGTGTCATCGCTCAAGCCCGCTTTGCACCTCCCAGCCCATGGACCACAGCCCCTTGCCCGACCGATTCCAGTGCCTGCGCACCTACCAACAAGGCCAGACCATCGAGAGCCGGCTGGAATCGACGACCATCGCGGCGCTGTCCGCTGGTGAAGTGGTGGTGCGCACCCTGTATGCCGGTGTGAACTACAAGGACGGCTTGTCCATCCTCGGGCGGGCACGCATCATCGAGGAGTTTCCACGGATTGCCGGCATTGAACTGGTGGGCGAGGTCGTCAGCAGCCAGGCGCCCGGGTTTGCACCCGGCCAGCGGGTCATGGCGCATGGTTTTCGCACCGGTATCGCCTTCGATGGCGGATTCGCCGAGTTTGCCCGCGTGCCTGCGACCCACCTGATGGTATTGCCCGAAGGCCTCGACGCGCTGCACGCTGCCACGATCGGCATTGCGGGATTCACCGCCGCGATGGCGCTGGACCGGTTCATGCAACTCGGCGTGACCCCGGCGCGCGGCCCGGTTGCCGTCACCGGCGCCAGCGGGGCGGTCGGCATGCTCGCGATCCAGATCCTGTCGCAGGCGGGCTGGCGTGTGGCCGCAGTGACGCGCAGGATGGAACTGCAAGCCAGTCTGGCCGCGTTGGGAGCGCATGAAGTGATCGACGCGCAAGTCGCCAGCGGCTCGACCCGCGCACTGGAGAAGGCCCGGTTCGGCGCTGCGATCGACAACGTGGGCGGTGACATGCTGGGCTGGTTGCTCCGTAGCCTGTGCGACAACGGACAGATCGCCGTGGTTGGCAACGCGGGCGGCAACAGCTTCCAGGGCAATGTGTTGCCATTCGTGATGCGCAACGTCGGCATGTTCGGCATCGTGGCGAACGCGCCCTGGGCGCTGCGCCAGCGGCTCTGGCAGCGGCTGGCCACCGATTGGCGGCCAGACTTCGATGCGCTGGCACCCCACGTCCAGACGATTGCGCTGCCTGGGCTGATGGACCATGCCAGGTCGCAGCTCGCCGGCGCGACCGCCGGGCGTACGCTGGTCGCGTTCTGACGGCTTCGCCAGCGCAGGCTCGAACGCCGGCGTCACCGGGACCAGCCCGTGCGCGCTACCCGAACCGTCATTGGGCAGGTCGACCGCAGACAGCCTCATATTCTTGAGGCGCATAACAAAATCACCAAAATGTAGTTTGGGATATATCAAAGCCAACCTACATTGCACGCCATGCATGATTTGGCGTTCATCCTGGCTGGCTTTCTGGTGGGCACCGTCGTCGGACTGACCGGCGTCGGCGGCGGCTCCCTGATGACGCCCATGCTGATTTTCTTCTTCGGTATCAAGCCCTACCTCGCGGTGGGGACCGACCTGCTCTTTGCCGCCATCACCAAATCCAGCGGCACCGTGCGTCTGGCGCGTGCCGGCCTGGTGGACTGGCGCGTCGTCGCCCACCTGTCCGCCGGCAGCATTCCCGCCGCGTTGCTGACCTTGTGGGTACTGCGCCAGCTCGGCTCGGCGCATGCCGAGGTCCAGCGCCTGATGACGACCGCGTTGGGCCTGGCGTTGCTGCTGACGGCCGCTGCCACGCTCTACAAGGCATTGCGCGGCCAGGCGGTGCGCACGCCGGCCGACCCCACCAACCACGTCCGTCCGACGACACCGCGCCACTGGGGCCTGCCGCTGCTGCTCGGTGCCGCCATCGGCATGCTGGTGACCTTGACCTCGGTGGGTGCCGGTGCCATCGGCGTCACGGTGTTGCTTGTTCTCTACCCGCTGTTGCCGCTGCCGCGTGTCGTCGCCGCCGACATCGCCTACGCGGTCCCGCTGACGTTGGTGGCGGGCCTCGGTCATGCTGCCATGGGTTCGGTCGATTGGGCGTTGCTGGCCAGGCTGCTGGCGGGCTCGCTACCCGGTATCTGGCTGGGTTCCCACTTGATGCAGCGCACCCCCGAGCGGCTGGTCCGCTCGCTGCTCTCGATGCTGCTGGCCTATGCCGGCTTCAAGCTGATCGCGCTGTAGCGCAACGTCCGGGAAGCACAGCCATCGAACGCCATCGACAGGACCCTAGCCACCATGTACCGATACACCGACTTCGACCGCGACTTCATCCGCAACCGCGCTGCCCAGTACCGCGACCAGCTCGAGCGCAACCTGGCAGGCACGCTCGGTGGCGAGGAGTTCAAGCCGCTGCGGCTGCAAAACGGCTGGTACATCCAGCGCTACGCGCCGATGCTGCGCATCGCGGTGCCGTATGGCGAGTTGTCCAGCAGGCAGCTGCGTACGCTGGCCAGAGTGGCGCGCGAATACGACCGGCCCGACCCGGCATTGCTCGCCAGCGCGCAGGCGACACAGGACCTGCTGGGGCCGATCCCGCTGGCCGATGGGCGCAGCATCGGCTCCAAACTCACATTCGGCTACGGCCACTTCACGACCCGCACCAATGTGCAGTTCAACTGGATCCCGCTGGTCAAGAGCGCGGACGTGATGGACCTGCTGGCCGAGGTGCAGTTGCACGGCATCCAGACCAGCGGCAACACGATACGCAACATCACCAGCGACGCGTTGGCCGGCATTGCCGAAGACGAGATCGCCGACCCACGCCCATTTTGCGAAATCCTGCGCCAGTGGAGCACGCTGCATCCGGAGTTTGCCTTCCTGCCGCGCAAGTTCAAGATCGCGGTGAATGGCGCACGCGAGGACCGTGTGGCCACCGGCTGGTACGACGTTGGCCTGCATCTGCTGCACAACGACCAGGGCGAACTCGGCTTCAAGGTGCTGGTCGGCGGCGGCATGGGGCGCACGCCAGTGATCGGCACCGTGGTGCGCGACTTCCTGCCCTGGCACCAGGTGATGAATTACCTGGAAGCGGTGATCCGCGTCTACAACCGGTATGGGCGGCGCGACAACGCCTGGAAGGCGCGCATCAAGATCCTGGTGAAGGCCGAAGGCCAGCGCTATATCGACCAGGTCGAGGCGGAATACCGCCAGATCGTCGAGCAGGACGGTGCGCCGCACACCATCACGCAGCAGGAGTTTGACCGGGTCGCATCGGCATTCGTTGCACCCGCCATCGAGGCCAACGGCGGCGACGCGGAAACCCGCACAGCCAAGGTCCTGCGCTTTGCCGCCGACAACCCCGAGTTCGCGCGCTGGCTGAACCAGAACGTACTGCCACACAAGAATCCGGACTTGCGTGCCGTCCAGCTGTCGTTCAAGCGGCTGGGGTATGCGCCCGGCGACGCCACCGCAGAGCAGATGGAACTGACGGCCGACCTGGCCGACCGGTTCTCGGCTGGCGAAGTGCGCGTGACGCACGAGCAGAATCTGCTGCTGCCCTGGGTGCGTGTCGAGCAATTGCCGCAGTTGTGGCAGGCGGCCCGCGCCGCCGGCCTGGCCAAGGCCAATATCGGCCTGCTCACCGACATGATCGCCTGCCCCGGCGGCGACTTCTGCGCGCTGGCCAACGCGCGTTCGTTGCCGATTGCCCAGGCGGTGACCGAGCGCTACCAGGATCTGGACGAGTTGCATGACATCGGCGAAATCGACCTGCATATCAGCGGCTGCATCAACTCCTGCGGTCACCACCACAGCGGCCATATCGGCATCCTGGGCGTCGACAAGGACGGCAAGGAGTGGTACCAGGTCACGCTGGGCGGGGCGGATGGATCGCGCCTGTCGGGCCCGGCCACGCCGGGCAAGGTCGTCGGGCCGTCGTTTTCGGCTGCCGAAGTGCCAGACGTGATCGAGGCGTTGATCGCGACCTACCGTGAGCAACGGCAATGGATCGACCACGATGCCGGCGCCCATCAGGAAACCTTCATTGCGACGCTGCGCCGGGTCGGCATCGAACCATTCAAGGCCGCCGCCAATGGCGCACGCCATGGGCACAGGCTATCCGCCTGAGAACTGCGCTGCCCGCACCCATCACCCCATCTCGAAAGCCGCCATGCAATTGCTGTCACAAACCGACCTCGCCGCCGACGACGCCAACATCGGCGTGATGCACTTGCGCAATGACGCCGAACTGCACGAACTGGCGCTGGACGGGGTGCACCGCATCGAGCTGCAATTTCCGAAATTCAGCGACGGGCGTGCATTCAGCCAGGCGGTGATGCTGCGCCGTCGCCTGGGATTCAAGGGCGAATTGCGCGCCACCGGTGACGTGCTGGTGGACCAGGTCGTGCAGATGCACCGCAGCGGCTTCGACAGCGCCGTCCTGCGCGCTGACCAGGACCCGGCCGTCGCGCTGCGCCAGTTCAGGCGCTACTCCGGCTTCTACCAGGGTGATCTGCATACCAACGCACCCCACTTTCGCCGGAGCGCCTGATGTCTGCGATCGAGCAAAACGCGCACGCAAGCGAGGACTACATGGCCAAGCTGCAGCACAGCCGTGCGTTGCTGCTGCAACTGGTTCTGCGCCACCCACGGCCGGCGGGTGAAGCCACGCCAGTGGTGGTGCAAGCCTCCAGCCTGGGCGCCGAAGACATGGTGATCACGCACCTGATCAACACGCTGGAACTGGACGTGGGCATCTTCGTGCTGCAAACCGGCATGTTGCACGCCCAGACGCTGGCATTGCTGCAGCGGCTGCAGACCACATCACGTGCGCCGGTGGTGGTGTACCGACCGCACACCGAATCCGTCGTGCAGTTCGTCACCCGGGAGGGCGACGACGCGATGTTCAGGAGCGTCGCCCTGCGCAAGCAGTGCTGCGCCATCCGCAAGATGGAGCCACTGGCACGCGCGCTCGACGGCAAGCGGGCCTGGATCACCGGGCTGCGGCGCGAACAGTCGGGGGCACGGGCGCAGGTTGCGCAGATGGATGACTCGGACCCGAGCCGGGTCAAGCTCAACCCGCTGGCCGACTGGACCTGGGGCGACGTGTGGCACTACATCGCCGTCCATGCGGTGGCCTACAACCCGCTGCACGACCGCTTTTACCCGAGCATCGGTTGTGCGCCCTGTACCCGCGCCATCAGCCTGGGCGAAGACTTCCGCGCCGGCCGCTGGTGGTGGGAAACCGATGGCAGCAAGGAATGCGGCCTGCACATGGCCCCGGCACAACAACCGACACCGACGGAGGAACTCCACACATGAACGCACGCACCGAACCAGCCCTGCTGGCCCAGTTGAGCAACGCACATCTGGACGCCCTGGAAGAGGAAACCATCTTCATCCTGCGCGAGGTCGCGGCGGCGTTTGAGCGCCCTGCCCTGCTGTTTTCGGGCGGCAAGGATTCGCTGGTGCTGCTGCGTTGTGCCGAAAAGGCCTTTGGCGTCGGGCGGCTTCCCTATCCACTGCTGATGATCGACACCGGTCACAACTTTGAGGAGGTGACCGACTACCGCGATCGGCGTGCGGCCGAACTCAAGGCCCGGCTGATCATCCGCAGCGTCGAGGATTCGATCGCCCGCGGAACCGTGCGCCTGGCACACCCGAACGAATCGCGCAACGTGCACCAGTCCGTGACGCTGCTCGAAGCCATCGAGGAACTGGGCTTCGACGCGCTGATCGGCGGCGCCCGGCGCGACGAAGAGAAGGCGCGTGCCAAGGAGCGCGTCTTCTCGCACCGCGACCGGTTCGGCCAATGGCAGCCCAAGGACCAGCGGCCCGAATTGTGGACCCTGTTCAATACCCGGCTCAAGCCCGGCGAACACTTTCGGGTGTTTCCGATCTCCAACTGGACCGAGCTCGACGTCTGGCAATACATCGAACGTGAACATGTCGGGCTGCCGACCCTGTACTACAGCCACCCGCGTGCGGTGGTCGAGCGCAAGGGCATGCTGGTGCCGGTCACGCCGCTCACGCCACCGCGCGACGGGGAAGCCGTGCAGCTGCGCGACGTGCGATTCCGCACCGTGGGTGACATCACCTGCACCTGCCCGGTGGCCAGCCTGGCCGCCAGTGCCGCCGAAGTGGTGATCGAAACCCTCGGCGCGGAGATCAGTGAACGCGGCGCAACCCGCATGGACGACCGCAGCTCGGACGCGTCGATGGAAAACCGGAAAAAAGAGGGGTATTTCTGATGGACTTGCTGATGGAATTGCTCGACGCACCGGCAATGCAGGACGCGGTTGACGCGCCGACCGTTGCGCCCGAAGAGGATACGCTGACCAGCGCCGGCGCCGACAACACCCGGGCCGCCTTGCGCTTCATCACCTGCGGCTCGGTCGACGACGGCAAAAGCACGTTGATCGGGCGTCTGCTGCTGGACAGCCGCAACGTATTGCAGGACCAGCTGGCCAACGTGTCGCGCAGCGGCACGGTGGACCTGGCGCAATTCACCGACGGCCTGAGCGCCGAACGCGAACAGGGCATCACGATCGACGTTGCCTACCGCTATTGCTCGTCCGCACGGCGCAAGTTCATCATCGGCGACACCCCCGGGCACGAACAATACACCCGCAACATGGTGACGGCGGCCAGCAATGCCGACGCCGCCGTGGTGCTGGTCGATGCCACCAAGCTGCCGTGGCACGCGGACGCGCCGGCCGCGCAGCCGCAGCAGCACCCTTTGCTGCCACAGACACGGCGCCACAGCCTGCTGGCCCGGTTGTTGCGTGTGCCGGCGATCGTGTTCGCGGTGAACAAGCTCGATGCGGTGACCGACCCGGCGCTGGCGTTCGCCAATATCGGGCATGCGCTGCAAGCCTTTTGCGCAGCCGCCGGCATTCCTGCCGCGGGAATCGTCCCGATCTCGGCGCTGCACGGCAACAACGTGGTGACCGCTGACCCGGGTTGGTGCGGCTATCGCGGGCCCGCCTTGCTGCAACTGCTCGAGCAACTGCCAGCCATGGCGAGCGAGAACACCGGCGCATTGGCATTTCCGGTCCAGTGGGTGGAAAAGCTGGCCGACGACGGGGTGCTGCCCGGCGCCGGCGCCGGCCGCCGCGTATTGTGGGGCCGCGTCGCCACCGGCCAACTGGCAGCTGGTCAATCCATCGTCGTCATGCCGGGTGGCCAGAGCGCCACCGTGGCGCAGGTACTCGACCATGGCCGCCGGCCCGCCACGGTTTGCGCCGGAAGCAGTGCCGCCGTGCTGCTGGACCGGGCGCTCGACGTGTCTCGCGGTGACTGGCTGCTGGCCCATGGCGAGACGGGCACTCGGTTCGAATCCGTTCGGGAGGTGGTGGGCACCGTCGCCTGGCTGGACGACACACCGCTGCAGCCTGGTCGGACTTACTGGGCAGTGCATGGCCACCGCTGGGTCAAGGCCCGCGTGACACGCATCACCCACCAACTCGACATCCACACACTGGAGCGCCTGGAGGCCAGCGAGCTGGGTTCCAACGCGATCGGAGAGGTGGCGCTGGAATTGCAGTCGCCGATGGTGGTCTTGCCGTACGCAGTCTCGCGCGCATTGGGGGCATTGGTGCTGGTCGATACCACAAGCCACAAGACCGCTGGAGCCGTGTTGCTGCATTGACCCACGGCAAGCCACCGTGGTGCTGGCAGGGCTACTCGCTCTGGATAGTTGGTGAAAGCCCATAAAATCGAAGGCTACGACCCGTTGGCGCCAGCCGCCCCTACAAAAATGACCCATACCGTCACCGAAGCCTGCATCAAGTGCAAATACACCGACTGCGTCGACGTCTGCCCTGTCGACTGCTTCCGCGAAGGCCCCAATTTCCTCACCATCGACCCCGACGAATGCATCGATTGCGCGGTATGTATCCCGGAATGCCCGGTGAACGCCATCTATGCAGAAGAAGACGTGCCGGCCGACCAGCAGCACATGACCGCGCTCAATGCCGAGTTGGCAAAACTGCCAAGCTGGAAGAGCATCACCAAACGCAAGGATCCGCTGCCCGACGCGGATGAATGGAAAGACACGACGGACAAGCTCGGCCTGCTGGTGCGCTGAACGCGGCCGCAAGCATGACCGTTGCACAGCGTCCTCGGCCGGCCGATTGGCCAGGGCGCAATGAAGACACAATCATGGAACCACATCTGAATCAAGCAGTGATCAATACCGCCCTCGCCCACGACGGACCCAGCGACCGCAACCTGGGTGGCGCCATCGAAACGGACGCCGTCATCATTGGCGCCGGTCCGGTTGGTCTGTTCCAGGTGTTCGAGCTCGGACTGCTGGAAATCAAGGCGCACGTGATCGACTCGCTCGGCTACCCCGGGGGGCAGTGTGTCGAGCTGTATCCCGACAAGCCGATCTACGACATTCCAGCGGTGCCGATGTGTACCGGCCAGGAACTCACCGACTCCTTGCTCAAGCAAATTGAACCTTTCGGCGCCGTATTTCACTTCGGACAGGAAGTGACGATCGTGCAAAGGCAGGACGACGGGCGCTTTTTTGTACAGACATCGAAGGGCACTTCGTTTCTGACCAAGACCATCTTCATTGCCGCCGGTGTGGGTGCCTTTCAGCCGCGACTGCTCAAGGTCGAAGGCCTGGACAGGTTCCATGAATCGCAGCTGTTTTACCGCGTCAAGAATCCTGCCGACTTTGCGGGCAAGAACCTGGTCATCGTCGGCGGCGGTGACTCCGCGCTCGATTGGGCGCTGAACTTCGTACAAGAGGGGCCGCACAAGGCCGAAAGCGTCATCCTGCTGCACCGGCGCGACGGCTTCAAGGCCGCGCCGGCCAGCGTGGCCAAGATGCGCGAACTGTGCGACGCCTACGAGATGCAGTTCATCGTGGGCCAGATCACCGGCTTCGAGGAAACCGACGGCCGCATGACCAGCGTGAAAGTGACCGGCGGCGACGCCGTCACCCGCGTGGTGCCACTCGACATCCTGATGGTGTTCTTCGGCCTGAGCCCCAAGCTCGGCCCGATCGCCGAATGGGGCCTGGACATCGAGCGCAAGCAACTCAAGGTCGACACCGAGAAATTCTCGACCAACGTGCCCGGCATCTTCGCCGTGGGCGACATCAACATCTACCCGGGCAAGAAAAAGCTGATCCTCAGCGGCTTCCACGAATGCGCCCTGGCCGCCTTCGGCGCAGCCCCGTTCGTGTTCCCGGACAAGAAAATCCACCTGCAATACACCACCACCAGCCCGAAACTGCACAAGGTGCTGGGCGTCGACTCACCGGTGTTCGACTGACCCCAAAAACCGCCCCAGAGTGTTGATATACTCTCGGGCTTGTTCCTCGATAGCTCAGTTGGTAGAGCGCCGGACTGTTAATCCGTAGGTCCCTGGTTCGAGCCCAGGTCGAGGAGCCATAGAATCCAGATGAATCAAGCCCTTACGAGAAATCGTTGGGGCTTTTT
>CAZLDV010000023.1:0-41053 GCA_964558425.1 uncultured Rhodoferax sp.
GTCGAGATGCAGGATTTCGAGAAGGCCAAGGACAAGATCCTGATGGGCCCCGAGCGCAAGAGCATGGTCATGCCCGAGAGCGAGCGTGTCAACACGGCTTACCATGAGTCGGGACATGCATTGATCGGACGTCTGTTGCCCAAGTGCGATCCGGTGCACAAGGTCACGATCATCCCGCGTGGGCGGGCACTGGGCGTCACGATGAGCCTGCCAGCCGAAGACCGTTACAGCTACGACAGCGAATACATGCTCAATCAGATCAGCATGTTGTTCGGCGGCCGGATTGCCGAAGAAGTCTTCATGAACCAGATGACCACCGGCGCCAGCAACGATTTCGAACGCGCCACCCATATCGCGCGCGACATGGTCACCCGCTACGGCATGACCGATGCGCTCGGCCCGATGGTGTATGCCGAGAACGAGGGTGAGGTGTTCCTGGGGCGTTCCGTCACCAAGACCACCAACATGAGCGAGCAGACCATGCAGAAGGTGGACGCCGAGGTGCGGCGCATCATCGACCAGCAGTACTCGCTGGCGCGCAAGCTCATCGAGGACAACCAGGACAAGATGCACACGATGGCCAAGGCCTTGCTCGAATACGAGACCCTGGACACGGACCAGCTCGACGACATCATGGCCGGCAAGCCGCCGCGGCCGCCCAAGGATTGGATACCACGCGCACCCGCTGCCGGTGGGAGCGGTGGCACGGGTGGTCCTCCCGCCGTGACGGCTGACCCGGCTCCTACCGCCGCCTGATGCGGGGCTCGGCCGGCCGATCTTTCCTCCATGGGGCCGCGGCCCCATTTTCATGATGTCCATGATCTGGCAGACCGCACGATTTCAGCTCGATCTGGCGCGGCCCTGCATCATGGGCATCGTCAACGTCACGCCCGATTCGTTTTCCGACGGAGGCCAGCATGCCAGCACCAGCAGTGCCTTGCGCCATTGCGAGCAACTGCTGGCCGATGGCGCCCATGTGCTCGACATCGGTGGCGAATCGAGTCGACCAGGGGCGCGACCGCTGTCAACGGAAGAAGAATTGGAACGGCTGCTGCCGGTGCTGCGGGGCGCGGTCAGTCTGGGTGTGCCGGTGTCCGTCGACACCTACAAGCCGGCCGTCATGCAGGCGGTGCTGGATCTGGGCGCCGACATCATCAACGACATCTGGGCCTTGCGTCAGCCGGGGGCGGCCGACACGGTGGCCGGCCATCCGGGGTGTGGCGTTTGCCTGATGCATATGCACCGCGAACCACAGACCATGCAGATCGAACCCATGCAGGGAGACGTCGTGCCCCAGGTGCGCGATTTTCTGCACCGTGCCGCCGCCGATCTGCGCGCGCGCGGCGTGGCTGCCGATCGCATCGTGATCGACCCGGGCATCGGTTTCGGCAAGACGGTGGCACAGAACTTCAGTCTGCTGGCACGCCAGGGTGAATTGCTGACCACCGGATACCCGGTGCTTGCAGGCTGGTCGCGCAAGTCGTCGCTGGCAGGCATGGTCAGCCGTTCGTTGGCCGATCTGGCGACACTCGATGTCCATGCCCGGATGGTTCCCAGCGTGGCTGCCGCACTGCTGGCTGTCGAGCGCGGCGCAAAGGTGGTGCGGGTGCACGACGTGCGCGAGACCGCCCAGGCGTTGGCCGTGCTCGACGCGATTGCCTGACAATGCTATCAACGTATTTCAACAGGGGGAAGAACGCAATGGCGCGCCAATATTTCGGCACCGACGGTATTCGGGGCACCGTCGGCCAGCCGCCGATCACACCGGATTTCGTGCTGCGTCTGGGCCACGCAGTGGGGCGGGTGCTCAAACGCTCGCAGGAGCGGCCGACGGTGCTGATCGGCAAGGACACACGGATCTCGGGCTATATGCTCGAGAGTGCGATGGAAAGCGGATTCACGTCTGCCGGTGTCGACGTGGTGTTGCTCGGTCCCTTGCCGACCCCTGGCGTGGCTTACCTCACGCGCGCCCAACGCGCTTCACTGGGGGTGGTGATCAGCGCCAGCCACAACCCGTTCCCGGATAACGGCATCAAGTTTTTCAGCGCCCAGGGCTCCAAACTGTCCGATGCGTGGGAAGAGGCGGTCGAGGACACGCTGGCCGAGCAACCCGTCTGGGTCGATTCGGCCTCGTTGGGCAAGACCCGGCGGCTGGCGGATGCCGGCGGGCGTTATGTCGAATTTTGCAAGAGCACCTTTTCTTCCGAGTTGACGCTGCGCGGGCTCAAGATCGTCGTGGACGCGGCGCATGGCGCTGCCTACCAGATCGCGCCGATGGTGTTTCACGAGCTGGGCGCCGAAGTGATCGCCATCGGTTGTGCGCCGGACGGGCTCAATATCAACCACGAGTGTGGCGCCACCCATCCGCAGGCCCTGGTGGATGCGGTCAAGGCCAACCAGGCGGATTTCGGCATCGCGCTGGACGGTGACGCCGATCGTTTGCAACTCGTCGACGCCCAGGGGCGGCTGTTCAACGGGGATGAATTGTTGTACCTGCTGGCCGATGACCGGCTCGGACGCGACGAGCATGTGCCCGGCGTCGTCGGCACGTTGATGACGAACATGGCCGTGGAGGTCGCGCTCAAGGCGCGCGGCGTGCATTTCGTGCGTGCCAAGGTCGGCGATCGATACGTGCTCGAAGAGCTGGAGAAGAACCGCTGGACCCTGGGTGGTGAAGGGTCCGGGCACCTGCTGGCGCTGGACAAGCACACCACCGGTGATGGACTGATTTCAGCCTTGCAGGTTCTGCAGGCCTGCGTGCGCAGCGGCCGAAAGCCGGCGCAACTGCTGGCTGAACTGCGGCTGTTCCCGCAGGCCTTGATCAACGTGCGATTGCAACCGGGTCAGGACTGGACGTCCAATACCCGTCTGGCGCAGGAAACCGAGCGTGTGCGCGAGGAACTCGGTGACACCGGCAGGGTGTTGATCCGCCCCAGTGGCACCGAGCCGCTGCTGCGGGTGATGGTCGAGGCGCGCGACCTGGTGCATGCCCAGGCCTGTGCCGAACGCCTGGCCGTTGCGGTGGCGCAATGACCATGGGCCGCGCAGCGCCCGGCATCGAGGCCTCAGTCACGGTGGTGCAGGCCGACTATGCCGACCCGGTCCATGCGCGGGCGTTGATCGAGATGCTCGATGCCTATGCACGCGACCCCGCTGGCGGTGGCGAGGGGCTGAGCGCGCATGCGCGTGCCCATCTGGTGGCCGAATTGGCGGCGCGCCCCACGGCCTTCAGCGTGCTGGCTTTCGACGCGGGCCAGGTCGTGGGTCTGGTCAACTGCATCGAGGGTTTTTCCACTTTTGCCTGCAAACCGCTGGTCAACGTGCATGACGTGGCGGTGGCGGCCAGTCATCGTGGACGCCGGATCGCGGAACAGATGCTGGCCCTGGTCGAGCAGATCGCCCGCCAGCGTGGCGCCTGCAAGCTCACACTCGAGGTGTTGTCGGGCAACCAGAGTGCCAACCGCCTGTACCAGCGCTATGGCTTCGTCGCGTACCAACTCGGCGCGACGATGGGCCATGCGCAATACCTGCAGAAGTGGCTGCGCTGAAGTCCGCGCATGTCCGGGCCGGTCGTACCGGGGGTGCGCCAGACCGGATGTGAGATGCGCCGCAGCCGCCTGGCGACCCTTTGCCAGTGGCGGCGCATTCCCCTATGATCCGGTTGGGTTTCTGTCCCCGGGCGCGATGGAACGTCCGATCGCGGAGCCCCGCTCTTATGAACGACAGCACCGTCCGACAACGACTTGCCGCCATCCTGGCCGCGGATGCAGCAGGATATTCTCGTCTGATGCAGGTCGACGAGCAGTCGACAATGCGCTTGCTCGACGCGGCCCGTGCGGTGTTCCAGGAGCAGATCGTGGCCCACCATGGGCGCGTCATGAACATGGTGGGAGATGCGGTATTTGCGGTATTCGACACCGCTTCGGGCGCGGTGGCGGCCGCGCACGCGATCCAGCAACGCATCAATGGCGAGGCGCGCGTGCTGCCGCTGGACCAGCAGATGCGGTTTCGCATCGGTGTGCATCTCGGTGATGTGATGGAAAAGTCGGACGGCACGGTATTTGGCGATGGCGTGAACATCGCTTCACGCCTGGAGTCGCTGGCCGAGCCAGGGGGCATCACGATCTCGGATGTGGTGCAGGGCGCCGTGCGGGGCAAGGTCGACTTGCGTTTCGAAGACCAGGGTGAACATCGGGTGAAGAACATTGCCCACCCGGTGCGCGCCTACTGCTGGATTCGCGATGATCGCGACACATTCGACAGCGTGTTCGACCAACTGGCCGTCGAGGGGGTCGACAAGCCGTCGATTGCGGTGTTGCCGTTTCAGAACCTGAGCAGCGATCCCGACCAGGCGTATTTTGCGGAAGGGATTGCCGAAGACCTGCTGACCGCGTTGTCGCGCTACCGCTGGTTGATGGTGATCGCGCGCAACTCGTCATTTTCCTACAAGGGTCGCGTGCCCGACGTGCGCCAGGTCGGACGCGAACTCGGGGTCCGGCACGTCGTCGACGGCAGTGTGCGCCGCAGTGGTTCGCGCATCCGGATTTCGGCGCAACTCATCGACGCCACCTCGGGCAACCATGTCTGGGCCGAACGATTCGACCGCGACATGGCCGATGTCCTGCAGTTGCAGGACGAGATTGCCCTGACGATCGCGGCGGCAATCGAGCCCCAACTGTCCAAGGCGGAGCAGGAGCGGGCCCGGCGCAAGCCGGTCGAGCATCTCGGTGCCTGGGACCTGTACCAGCGCGGTCTGTGGCATTACTGGCAATACAGCCAACCATCGTGTGCGCAGGCGCAGCGACTGTTCACCGAGGCAATCACGCTGGATCCGCAGTTTGCGGCCGCGCATGCGTTCCTGGCCTACAGCCACTTCACCGGTTCGCACCTGGCATTCGAGGAGCCGTCGCAGGCCGTCGCGTTGGCGCGTGACGGCGCGTTGCGCGCGCTGGCGATCGACGAAAAGGACCCGGTCGCGCATCTGGTGCTGGGGCGGGTCTTGGCGGGGCAGGGCGACTACCCATCCGCAATCACCGAATTGGCCATCGCGGTGGCGCTCAATCCCAGCTTTTCACTGGCGCACTACGTGCTCGCGTCGGTCCGGTTTCTGAGCGGGTTTCACCCGCAGGCCATCGCCGGTTTCGAGACTGCCGCCCGGCTCAGTCCGATCGGACCGTTGATCTGGGGCATCCAGACGATGCACGCAGCGACACTGGCGGCCATGGGCCAGTTCGACGCAGCAGAGCCGCTGGCCCGCGCCGCCACGCGGCACCAGACGGCGACGTTCTGGGTGTTTGCCAACTGGGCGTCCATCCTGGGAAACCTCGGGCGTACCCAGGAAGCGCTGCTGGCGCTCGGGCGGCTGCGTGCCTTGCAACCGGACTTTTCGGAAGTCTTCTACGACCGCTTGTTTGTCCGCATCGACCCTGCGGTGCGGGCGCAATATTTCGAAGGCCTGTACCGTGCCGGCTGGCCGCGGCCCATCCAGGCGTTGCACTGACCTGCGGCCAGGCTGGCGAGGCCACCACCGATAATCGGCTCGGGGTGCGCCGTTCGTACCGACCACGTCACAAGGGAGCCTGAATTGCCCGCCGAAGCCTTGACCCTGTTGTCGTCCATGGCGACCCGAGCCTTGTTGTCCGAACTGACCGCCGCGTTCAGTCAAGCCACCGGTCAGCCCGTGCAACTGGCCAGCGCCGGCGGCGTCGATGTGGTGCGTCGCATCCAGGGCGGCGAGGCCGTCGACGGGGTCGTGCTGGCCTCCAACGCGATCGAACAACTGGTCTCGCAGGGGCACTTGCTGGCCGACAGCCGGGTCGACGTCGCGCGCTCCGGCATGGGCATCGCGGTTGGCGCCGGCCACCCGCGACCCGACATTGGTTCGCAGCAGGCGGTGCGTGACGCCGTGCTGGCGGCGTCGGGCATCGGCTATTCCACCGGCCCGAGCGGCACATACCTGGTGTCGTTGTTCGAGCGCTGGGGCCTGGCGCAGCAGATCGCCGATCGCATCGTGCAGGCGCCAGCGGGCGTGCCGGTGGCCACGCTGGTCGCACGCGGCGAAGTCGAACTCGGATTTCAGCAACTCAGCGAGCTGCTGGGCGTGCCGGGCATCGACGTTCTCGGCCCGTTGCCGCCCGACATCCAGCACATCACGCTGTTCTCGGCCGCCGTCTCGCCGACCTGCGCACGGCCAGACGCGGCGCGCGCCATGCTCGCATTCCTGGCCGCACCGCAGGCGGCGGCCTGCAAGCGTCGCCACGGCATGGAGCCGGCTTGAGCGGCGCGGTCGGTGACGCCGGTGGGCGGCGCGTGCGCGGCCACCGGCGATTGCGGGAGTCGGCACGGCGATGACCGAATCCGAGGCGCTGGACGTGACGGCGGTGCGCGTCATCGAAGGCGCGGACCAGGATCGGTCGGTGTGGACCGACGCCGATCGTGCCTGGGCCAGCCAGGCAGCGGCAGCCGCGGTTGGCGCGTCGGCGCCAGCGCAGCAGTTTCTGATCTGCCGGGCACGGCTTGCGCGGGGGCGCTTGGAAGAACGCCTGCCCGCGTTGTCCAGCAGCTTGCAGCTGTTGGCCTGGCGACCCTGGGTGGGCATCGGCGTCGCCCTGCTCGCAGGCCTGGTCGGCTTGTTCGTGGACCAGATCGGCGATGCGCAACGCATCAACGTCATGGCGCCGCCGGTGTTGCTGCTGCTGATCTGGAATCTGATCGTGTATCTGCTGCTGTTGACGGCGCCCCTGTGGCGCACTCTGACGCCCCATGCCACCGACCCGCTGCGTGCTGCCCTGGCGTACCTGGGACAAGGCTTGCCGTTCGGGCGGAAAAGGCGGCTGGGCGCGCCGCTGGGGCGCTGGCTGCTCGCGGTCGCCACGGAATGGAGCCGGCAGGCGGCTCCCCTGTACCTGGCACGCGCCGAGCGCATCATGCATCTGGCCGCTGCCATGCTGGCGCTGGGCGTGATCGGCGGCATGTACCTGCGCGGCCTCGCGTTCGAATACCGCGCGACCTGGGAGAGCACGTTCCTCGAACCGTCGGCCGTGCGCGCGATCCTGTCCGTCATGCTGGCGCCGGGCATCTGGGTGGGTGGCCACCCGCTCGCCGAGCTCGATCGGATTGCCGCCATGCGCGCACCCGGTTCGGAGAATGCGGCGGCCTGGCTGCATCTGATTGCGCTGACCCTGTTGACCCTGGTTGTGCTGCCGCGTCTGTTGCTGGCTGCGTGGGCCTGCTGGCACGAACGCCGGATCGTGCGCACATGGACCTTGCAGATCGAGCGGCCCTATTTCCAGCGTCTGCTGCGCGGCTTTCAGGTTGCTCCCAACCGGGTGCACGTGCTGCCCTACGGGTTCACCTTGTCGGAGCCCGCGGTGGCGGGACTGCAGACCTTGCTGGCGCGCCTGGTCGGAGGAGCTGCCTCGGTGACGATTGCCGCGCCGGTGGCTTATGGCGATGACGACGACGGCTCGCTGGCGCAATTGCCCGCCGAGCGCGGGCCACTGGTGCTGGTATTCAACATGGCAGCGACTCCCGAACGCGAAACCCACGCCGCGTTCACGCTGGCGGCCATTGCGCTGGCCTCGGCGGACCGGCCCTTGCTGGTGCTGATCGACGAAACCAGCTTCATCGCACGCGTGGCCGACGACCCCGATCGGCTCGCGCAGCGGCGCGCTGCGTGGCAGGATCTGCTGCGGCCGACCCGTGTCGTGCCGGTCTTCGTGCAGCTGGCCGATCCTGACTTCGCCCAGGCCGATGCCGCGATGGACGCGGCCTTGTTTGTACCGGTAGCTTGATGGCCGACACCACCATCGCCCTGTCGCTGATCTCGCACACCAACGCGGGCAAGACCACACTCGCCCGGACCTTGCTGGCGCAGTCGGTCGGCGAGGTGCGCGATGCCGCGCACGTGACCGTCGAGTCGACCGCCTATCCACTCATCGATACCCCGCAGGGCGACCACCTGGTGTTGTGGGACACGCCGGGTTTCGGCGACAGCGCCCGGCTGGCCAGACGTTTGCGGCAACACGGCAATCCGGTTGGCTGGTTCATGTCGCAGGTATGGGACCGGTACCGCGACCAGGCGTTCTGGCTGAACCAGCTGGCGGTGCGCAATACACGCGAGCAGGCCGATGTCGTGCTGTACCTGGTCAACGCCGCGGAGGAGCCGGCAGATGCCGGCTATCTGGAGCCGGAGTTGTCGGTGCTGGAGTGGATCGGCAAACCCGTCATCATCCTTCTGAACCAGACCGGGCCGCGCCGCCCGCGTGACGACGAGCAGCGTGACGAGGCGCGCTGGCGCAGCGTGATGCAGCGATGGCCGCAGGTGAAGGCCGTGCTGACGCTCGATGCGTTTGCACGCTGCTGGGTCCAGGAGTTCGCATTGTTCGACAGTGTCGAGGCGGTTCTGGAACCAACCCAGCGGCAGGGTTTCACGCGATTGTCCCAGGCCTGGCGCGCCCGTCGCATGGCCCAGTTTGCGCAATCGATGCACGCGTTGGCGACGCCGTTGGCACAGGCAGCCTGCGACCATGAGCCGCTGGCGCCCACCAGCCTGCGTGAAAAGGCGATGCGCGTGACCGGCCTGGTGCGCGGCAAGGAGGGGCCGGCCCAGGCCGCTGCGATGGCGGCCATGGCGCGGCGGCTCGAAGTGAGCCTGCAGGCCAGCATGCAACAGCTCATCGCCATCCACGGCCTGGAAGGCAAGGCTGCTGCCGAGGTGATCGAGCAGGTGGCGCGAGATGTCCAGCTGGACGCGCCGATGGACGAAAGCCGCGCCGCGCTGGTCGGTGGCGCCATGTCTGGCGCCTTGACCGGTGTTGCTGCGGACCTGGCCACCGGTGGTCTGTCGTTCGGCGCCGGCATGTTGACCGGGGCCGTCCTCGGAGCGTTTGGCGGCGCCGGCCTGGCGCGCGGGTTCAATACGATACGACGCAAGTCGCAGACGGTCATCCGCTGGGATCCGGCCTTTCTGCAGCAGCAGGCCAGCGCTGCCGTGCTGCGTTACCTGGCCGTGGCGCATTACGGCCGTGGACGCGGCGAATGGACGCAACGTGTCTATCCGCCGTTCTGGCATGAACTGGCGCGCCAGACGGTGTCGGAGCACGCCGAGGCGCTGGACCAGGTCTGGGAGCTGCGCGACGGTGAAGCGGGCATTCTGGGCGACGCCCTGACACAGGTCTTCACAGACATGGCGCGCGCCGCCCTGGACCATCTGTATCCCGGCGCCCTCGGATAGTCTGCGCGCCGCCACCAGCCCTGGCTTGGCCAGACCCCAAGAGGGGTTCGAGAAAACTTCGGGGTGGCGCTGCCTTTCCTCATGATGCGCAGGCGCGGACCCGGGACCGGTGATGCTGGTCTGGCCCGGCTTGCAGTCCAGCCGCTGCCACAGGCCGATCCGTCACGATTCGGTCAATCCGAACGACCAGGACGTTTTTTGCCAGGCCAGCACCTCCTCGCGCAGCAGGTGGGCGGACTGGGGATAGGCCTCGGCCCAGCCAGAACGACACGACAGTACAAAGCTGCGCGGCTGGCGCGGATCGGGTGACAACGCCAAGCCGGCAATGTCGGGTTCGCGCCGCGCATGGCACAGGATGGTGGCCAGACGCAGTGCCAGCAGTTGCTGCACCAGGATGGTGTCGTCAAAGTCGGCCGACAGTTTGCGCAGCTTGCCCCGATGGCCCAGCACCAGCAGACTCAGACGGTGCAGCTCGGTCAGCGCGAACCCGGTTGCGTCGACGTTGTCCAGGATGTAGGCGCCATGCTTGTGGTAATCGCTGTGCGAAATATGCGCGCCGATCTCGTGCAACTTTGCCGCCCAGCGCAGTTTGCGGGTGTTGCGGTCGTCATGCGCCATGGTCAGGCTTGGCAGATGGTGCATCAGCTGCGCAAACAGCTGCGTGGCAACCTGCTCGACCCGGTTGGCGTGCGCGGTGTCCACCTCGAACTTGGTCATCAGCCGCTGCACCGACAGGGTACGCACGTCCGACTGGCTGGCGGAGCTGCCCATCATGTCGCCGAGCAGTCCATGGCGCAGTCCACCATGGGAGATGACCATGTGATCGATATGCAACAGGTCGAAGATGGCGCGCAGGATGCTGACGCCGCCCGCGATGATGCTGCGCCGATCCTCCTTCATGCCTGGCAGACGCAGTCGGTCGGCACTCTGGGCTTCGAGCAATTGTTCGAGCAACCAATCGAGGCCTTGCTGTGTCACGACATGGGCTGGTGCCCCCGACGCCATCAGGATGTCTCCGATGGCGCCGACGGTACCCGCGGAGCCGTAGCTGGTGTCCCATTGGCCGGCGCCATAGACGTCCAGTGCCTCGTCGAGCACGGCCTTTGCCGCGACTTCGGCGATCCGGAAGGCGCTGCGATGGTATTGGCCATCCGGGAAATACCGCGTCGACCAGGCGATGCTGCCGACCCGGTACGATTCCATGCGACTCGGCTTGGCGCCCTTGCCCACGATCAGCTCGGTCGAGCGCCCGCCGATGTCCACCACCAGCCGCCGTTCCGATGAGCGTGGCAGCAACTTGGCGACACCCTGGTAGATCAGGCGGGCTTCCTCGCGCCCGGAGATCACGTCGATCGGAAAGCCCAGGACCTGGTTGGCGCGCACCAGGAATTCCTCGCGGTTGCGCGCTTCGCGCAAGGTCTGGGTCGCGACGGCCCTGACCTGCGCGGGTTCGAACCCCGAGAGCCGTTCACCGAACCGCGCCAGGCATTCCCAGCCACGCTGCATGGCTTGCAGACTGAGGTTGCGCTCCGCATCCATGCCGCCGCCTTGGCGGATGGTCTCCTTCAGATATTCGGTGCGTTCGAAGTGCCCGTGGTCCAGTCGAACGATCTCGAGTCTGAAGCTGTTGGAGCCGAGGTCGACCGCCGCCAGGCGTGTTCCATTTTGCATGGGCGTGCAGGTGCTGTTGGGCTCAGGATACCATCGGCGCGCGCGTCACGGCTCGATGCGCTGGTACAGATGCAGCTCGTCGCCCTTGCCTGAGGCGCGTTCGATGCGCGCCTGTTCGCGCCACCGCTTCGGGTCGACCGGATCGCGCCGTTGTGCCAGCAGCTCCGGGTCGACAACGAGCCACTGACACGGAGAATCGGGCGATGCCGGCACGAGTTCGAATTCTCCGTGGTAGCGCAGCGCCGCGATCTGGTCGCGATGGAGGTCCTGCGCCTGCAGGCAGGCCCGCGGACCGACCTGGGCCGTCAGGCGGTCGGTCACCAGTTCGTAGCTGCGCACGAAGTCGAGCAGTGGCATCCACAGTGTCATCAGCAACAACCAGCACAGGGCCGCACCACCGGCCGGCAACACCAGGCTCTTCCAGATGGCTGCCTGGTGGCGGCCGACACGCCACTGGACCAGCCAGCCCCACACCATCGAGGCCGACAAGGCAATCACGAAGGCGGTCCACCCGAAGGATGCGTGGAAATCGGGCGCCTGTTTGAACACGTTGACAGCGGCCTGGCGTGGTATGCCGGTCTGCATCGCGAACCAGATCACCCAGATGACGATGCCGCAGCCGGTGAAGAACAGCAACGTGAACCAGTCGATCAGCGCGGCGACGCTGCGGCGCAGTGTGGGCAACGCAAAAGCGGCCAGTGTCGCCAGCGCCGGCAATGCCAGCAGCAGGGCACGGTCGGCCGGCTTGGTGGTCAACGCGGCAAGCACCGTGACCAACCCGAACCACAACGGCAGCGCAAGATGCAGGCTGATCTCGCTTGTCCAGATCTGCCGTCGCCAGCGCCACAGCGTCCACAGGACCAGTGGCCAGGCCGGCCAGGTGAACCACAACAGCAATCGACCCAGGCTGATCCAGTCCTTGCCATCGGCATCGGTCGGCCACACTATGCGCCAGCGCCACAGATCGAGCGCGGATGCGAGTGCTGCCGCCAACACGGTGAACAAGGCCAGCAAGCCTGCCACCCGCAGCGCCCGTCGCCGACCCCCCGCGCCATGTTCGGATGCCAGCAGATGCAGCACCGCGGCACCGCCACCGAAGGACACCGCCAGCGTCGGCGCAGCGCTCAGGACCAGGCCGCTCAAGCCCAGCGCCAGTGCCAGCGCGGGCAGCAGCAGGCGTCGCGCCAGTGCTGCCGTTGCGTAGAACGTCAGCGCGCAGAAGCACAACAGCGCCACATGCGTCGTGACCTCATGGGTGGGCTGTGCCAGGCCCAGGCAGGCTATCAGCGCCAGCAGGCCACCATCACCGATGGCGCGTGCGTAGTCGGTTGGATCGGCCTCGCCGCCAAACGCGAATGCCACCGGTTGCGCGCGCGGTTGCATCGCCAGCGTGTAGACAGCGTACCAGGTGGCGGTCAGTGTCAACGCCAGCATCAGCGCGAACGGTATCCGGGCCACCAGCACCGGCGACAGCCAGGATGGGCTCCATTGAATGAACCACGCTCCCATCCAGTAGGGCAGCAGACCATCGGCCTCGGGACGCAGGCCCAGCATCCGCGGGTCGAGCCAGCTGGTCGCTCCCCGGGCCATGTCCAGCATGTAGCCGAACATGGCCATGTCCGCGTTGCGCCATGGCTCGCGTGCCAGCAGGCCCGGGACGATGTAGGCCAGGCACAGCATCAGCAGCGCCAGCCGGGGCAGGCGGCGCACCGCGCCTTGCGCGACGATGGCGGGACTGGGTTGGTTCACGTGGGACGAGGGGTTGCGGCCATCATCATGCCGTGACAAAGGCAAAAAAGGGCAGCACGGTCGCCCGGGCTGCCCTCGATCGGGATGCGATGGTGATTATTTGGCGGTCGTCTTGCCGAAACGGTTGCGGAACTTCTCGACGCGGCCGCCCATGTTGTCGACCGATTTCTGCGTTCCGGTGTAGAACGGGTGCGACTCGCTCGAAGTGTCGAGCTTGTACAGCGGCAGCTCCCGACCATCTTCCATCGTGATCTTGTCCTTCGCGCTGACACACGAACGTGTCACGAACTTGAAGTTGTTGGACAAGTCCTGGAAGCAGACTTCGCGGTAGTTGGGGTGGATTCCGTCTTTCATGGTGTTTTCCTTCAGGTGCATCAGCCGCGTCTGGCCTTGCGCAAACCGATGCGCAATGGCGATTCCAGACGTACTTCTCGCGTAAAGCCTGCGATTATGGCACGGTTGCCCCGGGCTGCGGCCCGAAATTCAGCCGCCCCGGCGCATCTGGTCGAAGAACTCGTTGTTGTTCTTGGTGGCGCGCATCTGCTTGAGCACCAGTTCCATCGACTCGACCTCGTCCATGTTGTACAGGAACTGGCGCAGGATACGGGTCTTTTGCAGGATCTCGGGCGCGAGCAGCAATTCTTCGCGGCGCGTACCGCTGCGGTTGAGCTGGATCGAGGGGAAGACGCGCTTTTCGTACAGCCGCCGGTCCAGGTGGATCTCGGAATTGCCGGTACCCTTGAACTCCTCGAAGATCACTTCGTCCATGCGGCTGCCGGTATCGATCAGTGCGGTGGCGATGATGGTCAGCGAGCCACCCTCCTCGATATTGCGCGCTGCGCCCAGGAAGCGCTTGGGACGCTGCAGCGCATTGGAGTCGACACCGCCGGTGAGCACCTTGCCGCTGGAGGGCACGACGTTGTTGTAGGCGCGGGCCAGCCGGGTGATGGAGTCGAGCAGGATCACGACGTCCTTCTTGTGCTCGACCAGGCGTTTGGCGCGTTCGATCACCATTTCGGCCACGTGCACGTGGCGCGCCGCCGGTTCGTCGAAGGTCGATGCGATGACCTCGCCCTTGACGGTGCGCTGCATCTCGGTCACCTCTTCGGGCCGCTCGTCGACCAGCAGCACCATCATGTAGCTGTCCGGATAGTTCGCGGCAATCGCGTGCGCCATGTGCTGCATCATCACCGTCTTGCCGCTCTTGGGCGGCGCCACCAGCAGCGCGCGCTGGCCCTTGCCGATCGGCGCGATGATGTCGATGATGCGCCCGGTGATGTTCTCCTCACCCTTGATGTCGCGCTCGAGCTTCATCTGCTCCTTCGGGAACAACGGCGTGAGGGCCTCGAACATCACCTTGTGCTTGTTCTCCTCCGGGCCGCCGCCATTGACCTTGTCCAGCTTGTTCAGCGCGAAATAGCGTTCCCCGTCCTTCGGGGTACGCACTTCGCCCTCGATCATGTCGCCGGTGTGCAGGTTGAAGCGCCGCACCTGGCTCGGGCTGATGTAGATGTCGTCGGTGCTGGCGGTGTAGCTGGTGTCCGGGCTGCGCAGGAAACCGAACCCGTCGGGCAGGATTTCCAGCACACCGTCGGCAATGATCTGCTCGCCGGTGCGCGCGCGCTTCTTGATGATGGCGAACATCAGCTCCTGCTTGCGCATGCGGCCGGTGTTTTCGATCTCAAGCTCTTCAGCCTGCTTGAGGACTTCAGACACATGCAGTGCCTTGAGTTCGTTTAAGTGCATGGAAATACCCGAAAGGGATGGAAAGAGAGGATGCGAACGCAGACCGGGGGGGTGGACCAGGGCAAGAGTGGGGCCCTGACCAGTTGTTCCTAACCTGGAACTCGAACCGATCCGGATTGCGAATCGGCGACTGTTTTTGATTATGACAGGAAAAATGCGGCCGCAAATCCAGTTTGCGGCCGTAACGCGACGAGGCGTCGCGGTTGGACGTGCAGCAGGTGCCCGACCGGATCAGGCCAGTTGCTGGTCGATGAAGGCGGTCAATTGCGACTTGCTCATGGCGCCGACCTTGGTGGCGGCGAGTTGTCCGTCCTTGAAGATCATCAGCGTGGGGATGCCCCGGATGCCGAACTTGGCCGGAATGTCGCGGTTTTCATCGACATTCATCTTGGCCACCTGCAGCTTGCCTTCGTAGCCGGTGGCCACCTCGTCGAGAATCGGCGCGATCATCTTGCAAGGGCCGCACCATTCTGCCCAGTAGTCGACCAGCACCGGGCTGCTGGCCTTGAGCACATCGGTTTCGAACGAGGCGTCGGAGACATGTTTGATGAGTGCGTTGGCCATGGTGTTTCCTTGGTTCTGTCGGTGCAGGTAAAGTGGAGAAATTGTGACAGAAACCAATACCGATTTCCCACTGTGCCCATGCAATGGATGAGATAGCGACAAACGATCACGCAGGCCTTGCATGGGACCGCGTGATCGCAGCCGTGCGCCGCGAAATCGATGATCGCCGGCTGCACCCGGCGCAGGTGGTGGTGCTGTTGCCCTATGTGCAGTTGATCGGTGTCGCGCGCGGCGCCTGGATGCGCAGCGCCGGCGCGAACCCCGATGGCGCGTATTTCATGCCGCGCTTTGAAACCACGATGAACTGGAGCCGCACGGTGGCCGGTTTCGTGCCCGAGCCTGACGATCTGGTGCGGGACCCGGCGCGCGACTTGCTCACCGCTGCCGTCCTGCTCGAACGCAGCGGCCAGACCCAGACCCCGTCGGCGCTGGCCGCACGGTTGATGGAGACGGCCTGGAGCGTTGCGCCGTTGGCCGCGGCGCAGCCGCCCGACGGCCGGGTCGCCTGGGGCGCTCGGATGGTGCAGGCGATGCAGGACCTGGGCGCGCCACCGTTGCTGGAATGGGAGTCGCGGCTGGGTCGGATCGCCATCGTCTGGGCCGCCCACAGTGCCTATGCGACCGATGCGCTGTTCTCGGCGCAGGCCGAACTGCTGGTCTCGATCGCAGGGCTGCAGCACGATCCGATGCATGCCGCCCTGTGCCAGCGCTGGGGCGCGCGCGCCGTCACGCTGGCGCTGGCCAGCCTGCGCGATCCCGGTCCGTGCCTGCTGCGCCAGGCGCTGGATGCCGAGGACGAGGCCGAGCTGGCCAGCGCCGTCGTGCTGGACCATCTGGCCGCAGGGCGCATGCCGCTGGCGCTGGTGGCGCACGACCGTGTGCTGACCCGGCGCGCCAGGGCCATGCTGGCCGAACGTGGTGTGGCCGTGCGCGACGAGACCGGCTGGACCTTGTCGACCACCCGCGCCGCGGCAGCCATCGTCGCCTTGTTGCGCGCGCTGGCGTCGGACGCCACATCGGACATGGTGCTGGACTGGGCCAAGCAGTTGCCGGCATTGGACAGCGATGACGTCGAACGGCTGGAGGCGCAGGTGCGCCGCTCCGGAACCCGGGAATGGCACGCCGTGGCAGTGCAAAGCGACAGCCGTGTGCGCATCGAGGCCTGGCGTTCCGGCATGCAGTTGCCGCGCGATCTCGGTGACTGGCTGCGCAGCCTGCGAGCGGCGTTGCAGGATACCGGCCAGTGGACCGGGCTGCTGCAGGACACCGCCGGGCAGGCCGTGATCGACGCCTTGCATCTGCACGAGCACGCCGACGGCGGTTTCGCCGATGCCACACAGCGCATCGGGCTGTCCGGTTTTGCGTCCTGGGTCAGCCAGGTGCTGGAAGCCGGAAGTTTCGTGCCGCCACACCCCGCGCAGGCGCAGGTGGTGATCCTGCCGCTGAGCCAGTTGCTGGGGCGCAGCATGGCTGCGGTCGTGATGCCCGGCTGCGACGAGGGCAACCTGCCGGCGTCGCCCGAGCTTCCTGGCGCATGGACGTCCGCGCAACGCGCCGTGCTGGGCCTGCCGTCGCGCGAGGAGCTGGCCGGCACCTTGGCCGTGTCCTGGCGCAACGCCTTGGCCATGCCGCATGTCGACATCCTGTGGCGCGCCAGCGACGCAGGCGAAATGCGGATGCCCAGTGTGCTGGTGCAGCAGTTGCGCCTGACCCACGCCGCGCTGGCGCCCGACCCGCGCGTGATCCGCTCGCTGCACACGCGCCCCTCGCACATGCCGGCGCCGACTGCGCCGGCACTGGGCGTCCAGCGGCTATCGGCCAGCGCCTATGAAGACCTGCGCCGTTGCCCCTACCGGTTCTTTGCGCTGCGCATGCTGGGTCTGCAGGAGTCCGACGAGCTCGACACCGCGCTGGGAAAGCGCGATTTCGGCAACTGGCTGCACGCCGTGTTGCGCCACTTTCACGAGGCATTGCTCCATGCGCCGACGGGGGCGGCACCACAGGAAAGCGCAGGGGCGCCGCCAGGTTCTCTTGCAGCCGCGGGCGGGGTCCGGGGAAGCCAGGGCTGGAGGCACTCGGACAAAGCCGACTTGCTCGACCGGGCAGCCCGGCAAGCCAGCGCCGATCTTGCCATGGCAGCGAACGAATTCTTGCCATTTGCGGCCGTCTGGCCCCAGGTACGCGCCGCGTACCTGGCGTGGCTTGCCGACCATGAGGCGTCTGGCGCGCGTTTTGTGGTGGCGGAGGCGCAGCGCGAGATGCCACTGGCGCGGTGGACGCTGATCGGGCGGATCGACCGGATCGATCGCCTCGACGATGGCAGCACCCTGGTCATCGACTACAAGACCGAGGCCCGTGCCACCACCACGCAACGCGTGCGGCATCCCGAAGAAGATAGCCAGCTGGCCTTTTACGCGGCCTTGCTGGAGGACGACCCGGTTGCCGCGATGTACCTGAACATCGCCGAGTCCGACACCACCCAGGCGTTCGTGTTGCCCGATGCCCCCCAGTGGCGTGACCGGTTGGTGGAGGGCATCGTGAGCGACCTGGGACGCATCGCGCAGGGTGCCCCGCTGCCGGCAATCGGTGCCGGTGCGAGTTGTGACTTCTGTGCCGCGCGCGGCGTGTGCCGCAAGGACTTCTGGACACCGGCCCCGCCGGCGCGAACCGAGGCCGGTCATGCTTGAGCCGACTTGCGCCGCAGCCTATGAGCACAATGGCAACAGCGTGTCGGCGGCGCATTTCTATGGCGTGGCGTGCGACCCGCGGCGCCACGTCGCGGTCGAGGCCTGCGCAGGCGCTGGCAAGACCTGGATGCTGGTGTCGCGCATCGTGCGTGCGTTGTTCAACGGCCAGGACGCTGCGACCGGTGCCTGGACGGTGCAGCCGCACGACATCCTGGCAATCACCTTCACCAAGCGCGCGGCCAGTGAGATGCGCGAGCGCCTGTACCAGTGGCTGGAGGCATTTGCCTGCGCCAGCGAGGACCAGTTGCTGGTGGAATTGCGCAGCCGCGGTGTGGGCGTGCCGCAGGACCCGCAGGCGGCGCGCGCAATGGGCGTGCGGCTGGCGGGCCTGCATGCTGCCGTGCTGCAATGCGCCCGGCCGGTGCAGATCCGCACGTTTCACAGCTGGTTTGCTGCCTTGCTGCGGGCCGCGCCGATCGCGGTACTGCAGCAGCTGGCATTGCCGCTGCAGTATGAACTGCTCGAGGACGAAGCGCCAGCCAAGGCGCTGGTGTGGCGCCGCTTCTACCAGGCCCTGATCGACCAGCCCGCGTGCAGGGAGGACTTCGAATCGGTGATTCGGGCGCACGGGCGGTTCCAGACCGAAAAGGCGCTGGCGGTCGCGTTGGACAAACGCATCGAGTTTGCGCGCGCCGACGCCGCGGGCAACGTCGTCGCATCGGTGAGCCACTTTCATGCGCGATTCCCGATGCTGGCTGCCTGGGCCGAACCAGCGCTGGCCTTGCTCGCGCCGGGCGCTGCGCAGCGCTGGGATGCCTGGGCCCGCGCCTTGGCGCGCGAGTCGAACAAGACGCCCCAAAAAGCCGCGTTGGCGATCTCCGAAGCAATGGCGGCGTTGAGCGCTGAGCCAGCAGCACCCGCCGAGGCCGCCGCGCGTTGCCTGGCCGCCTTGCGCAAGGCGCTGTTCGTGTCAGACGCGGACCGGCTGCAGAAGAACCTGGCCAAATTCGAGGCTGCGCAGCAGGCCGCGCTCGAATTGGGACAGTTGTGCGCGGCGCAACACCACCACGATGGATGGCTGCACCAGCAGCGCATGACCCGGCTGTCGCGGGTACTGATCCAGGCCTTTGGCGACGTCAAGCACGCGCGCGGATGGATCGACATGACCGACGTAGAACGCGCGGCCATGGTGTTGTTGTCCGACCCGGCCCTGTCGGGCTGGGTCCAGGAGCGGCTCGATACCCAGGTGCGTCATTTGCTGATCGACGAA
Source organism: uncultured Rhodoferax sp. (assembly GCA_964558425.1). Classification (GTDB taxonomy): domain Bacteria; phylum Pseudomonadota; class Gammaproteobacteria; order Burkholderiales; family Burkholderiaceae_C; genus CAISIP01. The sequence continues at coordinate 18,923 of CAZLDV010000023.1, forward strand.
TTCCAGGATACGAATCCGTTGCAGTGGCAGGCCTTGCTGTCGTGGCTGGGCAGCTACAGCGGTGCGGGTGCAAACCCGCCCAGCGTGTTCATCGTCGGTGATCCCAAGCAAAGCATCTACCGATTCCGGCGTGCCGAGCCGCAGGTGTTTGCCGCCGCGCAGGCGTTTGTCGTCGACGGGCTGGGAGGCGATCTGCTCAGTTGCGACCATACCCGGCGCAACGCGCCGGTCGTGTTGGACGTCGTCAACCAGGTCATGCTGGCTGCGCGAGACAACGACCATTTCGACGGATTCCGTGCGCACACCACCGATTCGACTGCGATCGGTCGGGTATTGCAGCTCCCGGCAATCCCACGCGATCGGGCGGACAGCGTGGCCGCTGGCGCGGATTGCGAGCCGGATGGCACCGGCACGGTCTGGCGCGACAGCCTGACGCAGCCGCGCCTGGTGGCCGAGGAGACGCTGCGGACCCTGGAGGCGCGCCGGGTGGCGGCGTGGATCGCGGCGCAGCTGGCTCAGGGGCTGGCGCCGGCCGATGTGATGGTGCTGTCGCGCCGGCGCGCCAATCTGATGCCCTTGCAGGAGGCCTTGCGCGCCGTGCGTGTGCCGGCGTACCTGGGCGAGACCACGGCGCTGATCGACTGCTGCGAAGTGCTGGACATCGTGGCCTTGCTCGACGTGCTGGTGTCGCCGCGCCATGATCTGTCGCTGGCGCGGGTGCTGCGTTCGCCGTTGTTCGGGCTGGCCGATGACGCCCTGATCGCGCTTGCGACGCGCCGACGCGCCGTGTCGCGCAGCTGGTTTGTCCTGTTGCAGGACGCCTGGCCGCAAGACCATGTACTGCACGGAATCGGTCCCTTGCTCGCGCAATGGAAGGCCTGGCTCGATGCGTTGCCCGTGCATGACGCATTGCAGGCGATCTACAGCCAGCATGACGTGCTGGCACGCTACGCGGCGTGTGCCCCCGAAGCGCAACGAGCGGCGGTGCTGGCCAATCTGCGGGCCCTGATGGCTGCGACCTTGCAGGTGGCGGGCGGGCGCTTCATCACGCCCTATGCGTTTGTCCGTGCACTCAAGGCCGGCGGCGTGGTCGCCCCAGCCACTGCGACGGCGCAGGCCGTGCGTCTGTTGACGGTGCATGGCGCCAAGGGGTTGGAGGCCCATACCGTGGTGCTGCTCGATACCGACACGCCGCCACGCGCTGCGGAAACCATGGGTGTACTGATTGACTGGCCGGCGCAGGAGCCCAGGCCCGGCAAGTTCTTTTTCGTCAGCAGCCAGTCCGATCCGCCCGCGTGTGCCATCGCGACGCGCGACCACGAGATGCAGCAGCGCCAGCGCGAAGAGCTCAACGCGATGTATGTCGCGCTGACCCGTGCCCGCAACACCATCGTGGTCTCGTCGATCGTGCCGCACCGGCAGGCACCGGGCAGCTGGTGGCGCCGGTTGATCGCGTTTGCGCAGCCGATCGACGCGCCGCCCGCAGGGACAGGCGACTCGATCGTCGACGCAGCGGATGCAGCCACAGGCAGCTTCGAACTGCGGGGTCTGCCCGCGGGGCCGCCCCCACAAGTGCCCGCTGTCCCGGATGCGGCTGGCACCCCGGCGCAAGACGCGCACCAGGACTTGCTGGCGCGCACCGGGCAGGCCATGCATCGGCTGCTGGAATGGGGCAGGGTCGATGCCCGCCACGTCGCCGCGGTGCGGCGCGCATTCGCGCTCGACGCCGATGCCGCCGAGCGTGCCGGCGCGATGGCAGTGCGCATCCTGGATGGCCCGGGTGCCTGGGCCTGGAACGCCGATCTGCTGGCATGGCAGGGCAGCGAGGTCGAACTGGTTGCCGGCGACGCGGTGCTGCGCCTGGACCGCCTGGTGCAACGCAAGGACAACGGTGTCTGGTGGGTGCTGGACCACAAGTCCGGCCTGGCCCCGCAACGCGATCCGGCCCTGGTTGCCCAACTGTCCCGCTACCGCGCCGCGGTGCAGACGATCTATCCCACGCACCAGGTGCAGGCGGCTTTTCTCAATGGCGAAGGTCGCTGGATCGAGCTGCCCGATGCGCGGGCCACACCATGACGCACAGCGTGATCGTCGTCGGGGGTGGGCCGGCCGGCCTGATGGCGGCCGAAGTGCTGTCGGCGTCGGGTGTGCAGGTGCATCTGCATGACAGGATGCCGTCGGTCGGTCGCAAGTTCTTGCTGGCGGGCAAGGGCGGACTCAACCTCACGCATTCCGAACCTGCGGCATTGTTTGCCACGCGCTTTGGCGCGCGAGCGTCCCAGCTGGCCCCCTGGCTGCGCGAATGGAGCGCGCAACCGCTGCGTGACTGGGCGCACGGCCTGGGCATCGACACGTTTGTCGGCAGTTCCGGGCGGGTGTTCCCGACCGACATGAAGGCGGCGCCGCTGCTGCGCGCCTGGCTGCAGCGCTTGCGCCACCCGGCGACCGGTCCCGCAGTGCAATTCCATATGCGCCACCGCTGGCTGGACTGGGAGAGCGGCTCCGCGGGTCGGCTGCTGCTGCGCTTCGCAGCGCCTGACGGCGTCCAGGCTGCCTGCGCCGATGCCGTGGTGCTGGCCGTGGGGGGCGCCAGCTGGCCGCGCCTGGGCTCCGATGGCGCGTGGGTAGAGCCGCTGCGCGCGCACGGCGTTCCAGTCGCGCCGCTGGCACCCAGCAATTGCGGCTTCGATGTGGCCGGCGGATGGAGTGCCCATTTTGCGCAGCGCTTCGCCGGCGCGCCGCTCAAGTCGGTTGTGTTGCGCGTACCGGCAAGCGGCCACGCACCGGCCTTCGAGCGCAAGGGCGAGTGCGTGGCGACCCGGACCGGCATCGAGGGCAGTCTGGTCTATGCAGCGTCCAGCCAGTTGCGCGACACGATCGCAGCGCAGGGTCTGGTGGAGATATGCGTCGACCTGTTGCCGGATCGCACGCAGGAACGCGTCACACAGGAAGTGGCCCATCCCCGCGGGTCGCGCTCCTTGTCCAGCCATCTGAAGAGCCGGCTCGGTGTCGACGGCATCAAGGCGGGTCTGTTGTTCGAGGTGCTGGGTCGTGAAGGTCTGGCCGATCTGGCGCTGGTGGCGCGCACGCTCAAGGCCTTGCCACTGCGGCTGTCCGCGGCGCGGCCGGTGGCCGAGGCCATCAGCACCGCCGGCGGCGTGGCCTTCGATGGCTTGGATGCAGACTTGATGTTGCGCAATGCGCCAGGCGTCTTTTGCGCCGGCGAGATGCTCGACTGGGAGGCGCCCACCGGCGGTTACCTCATCACGGCCTCGATGGCCAGCGGCCGTGTCGCGGCAAACGGTGTCCTGCGCCATCTGCAACGGACGCCATGAAGCGCAAGCTCGGCCGGGCCCGCCGCACCGAGCCAGCCTGTGGCGCTGGTCCGACATTGCATCGTATTTCCGCATTGATTCTGCGGGCTTTGAGTCGATAGAATCCGCTCGGGGAATCACAAAAAGAATCTTCGCAAAGCGCACCATGGACCACGAGAACACCATTCCATCCCAGCTCGGCCCTGCCAGCACCATTCCTGCCGCCCTGGGTTCGGGTTCACGCGCTGCTCCGTTGGAGAGCGAGGGCAGCGGCCTCGGTGGTCTGATCGTCAAGCTGCTGCTGCTGGCCGTCACGGTCGGACTGGCGCTGTATTTCGCTCGGTGAGCAGTGGCCGCGCGGTGCGGCCGGAATTGGCGCACTGCGCGCGCCGGTCAGGCGACGCGATCGTGAATAAGGTGACGAGCCTTGACCCCGGCACTGGCTCCACAGTTAGGGCTGCTTGGTTCCCCACCTGACCCGGTTGGCCGCTTCACCATGCGGGAAGGCCCGTCGCCGGCGATTGTACGGCCTGTGCGGCGCCGACACTGCCCGCTCCTGCGCATGGCTGCTGGCGTGAGGGGTTGCATGTCGGTCGGCATCTAGAATCGGTCCATGTCTTATCTCGTCCTGGCCCGTAAGTACCGACCGCGGCATTTTGGCGAGATGGTCGGCCAGGAACATGTGGTGCGCGCCTTGACCAATGCGCTGGACTCGCAGCGCCTGCACCATGCCTATCTGTTCACCGGCACGCGCGGCGTGGGCAAGACCACGGTAGCCCGGATCCTGGCCAAGTCACTCAACTGTCTGGGCGCGGACGGGCAGGGCGGCATCACCTCGAAGCCCTGCGGCGTCTGCCAGGCCTGCACCGATATCGACGCCGGCCGCTTCATCGACTACACCGAGCTGGATGCCGCGTCCAATCGCGGCATCGACGATGTGCAGACGCTGCTCGAACAAGCGGTCTACAAGCCGGTGCAGGGACGCTTCAAGGTCTTCATGATCGACGAAGTCCACATGCTGACGACACCGGCGTTCAATGCCATGCTCAAGACGCTGGAGGAACCGCCGGACTATCTGAAGTTCGTGCTCGCCACGACCGATCCGCACAAGGTGCCGGTCACGGTGTTGTCGCGCTGCCTGCAGTTCAATCTGCGTCCGATGGCGCCGGAGACGGTGCGTGAGCATCTGACACGCGTGCTGGAGGCCGAATCGGTGACGGCGGAGCCGCAGGCGTTGCGGTTGCTGGCGCGCGCGGCGCGCGGTTCGATGCGCGATGCGCTGTCGCTGACCGACCAGGCGATCGCCTTCGGCGCGGGGCAGTTGTCGCAGGACAGCGTGCGCCAGATGCTCGGGGGCGTGGACAGAACCCATGTGCTGCGCCTGATCGACGCGCTGGCCGACGGCGACGGCCGCACAGTGGTGGAGGTGGTCGAACAATTGCGCATCAACGGCCTGAACCCGGCCTCGGTGCTGGAAGACATGGCCGCGGTGTTGCAGCGCATGGCGGTGCACCAGGCCGTGCCGGGGGCGCTGGACGACGATGCCGACCCGGACGCGCAGGATACCGCGCGACTGGCACAGCGCCTGCCAGCCGATGAAACCCAGTTGCTGTACAGCCTGTGCCTGCATGGCGCCGCCGAACTGGGCCTGGCGCCGGATGAATACGCGGCGCTGACGATGGTGCTGCTGCGGCTGTTGGCGTTCAAGCCCGCATCCCCGCGCGTGGCGGTGCAGGAAAAAAAAACTCTGAATGACGGTCCGTCCGGCCAGGCGGCGGCACCGGCATCGCGCACCCCTGCAATGGCGCAGCCTGCCGCTTCACCCCTGGCCGAGCCTGCCACCGCGATGCGACCGACCGCGACCTTGCCGCCCGGCGGCCGGCGCTTGTCGGTGGTGCAGTCGGGCTCGGCGCGTGGCCCGGGTGGTGGCGATGTCGCGCAGCGGCGGCCGGAGCCGGCCAATGACGCTGGCGGCGCCGCCGACATGGTCGCCGTGCCGGTACGGGTGCAGTCCGACGCGCGCCATGACACCGTGCAGCCGGGTCCGACACACACCGCGCTGGTTCCGACCGAGGAGGGTGACTTCTGGTTTGCCACCGTGCAGCAACTGATCGGCGCGCAAGCCGTCAGCGCGTTGGCGCGTGAGCTGGCTCTCCAGTCGCAATTGGTCGGCCGAGACAGCGACCAATGGCTGCTCAAGGTCGAGCGCGAGGCGTTGCAGCAGGCGGGCAGCCGGGAGCGACTCGCGGCGGCCTTGCAGGCGGCCGGCCACCCGGTGGATCTGGTGGTCGAGATCGGGCGTGTCACCGACAGCCCGGCGCGTCGTCTGGCCGCGGTGGCGGCCGAGCGGCAACTCGCCGCCGAGAAGCTGATCTTCGATGATCCGTTCGTGCAGACCATGATGCGCGACTTTGGGGCGAAAATCGTGGCTGGCAGTATCCGGCCCCTCTGATGGCGATCGCTGCGGCCCTGTCGGGCGCAGGGGTCGGGCACGCAAACACAACGAAAGGAAACCACACCATGTTCAACAAGGGACAACTCGCAGGTCTGATGAAGCAGGCGCAGGCGATGCAGGACAACATGAAGAAGGCACAGGACGAGTTGGCCACGATCGAGGTGACCGGCGAGTCCGGCGCCGGACTCGTCAAGGTGGTGATGACCTGCAAGCACGACGTGCGCCGTATCACCATCGACCCGAGTCTGCTGGCCGATGACAAGGACATGCTCGAAGACCTGGTGGCTGCCGCCTTCAACGCGGCGGTGCGCAAGGCCGAAGAAACCAGCGCCGAAAAAATGGGCAAGCTCACGGCCGGCATGCCCGGTCTGCCCCCTGGCATGAAGATGCCGTTCTAGTGTCCTGCGCCGGATCGGTCCGGTCGGGCCGGCCTTCTGTCGCGATGCGGTATGTCTGATTCGAACGCGCTCGACGGCCTGGTCCAGGCCTTGCGCCGCTTGCCGGGCGTGGGAGTGAAGTCGGCCTCCCGCATGGCTTACCACCTGTTGCAGCATGACCGCGCCGGCGCGCGCGCGATGTCGATCGCATTGGCCCATGCCTGCGACGCGGTGCGGCATTGCGAACGTTGCCACACGTTCACCGAGGCGCAGCTGTGCCATACCTGCGTCGATCCGCGCCGCGACGTGACCCGGCTGTGTGTCGTCGAGACGCCGGCCGACCAGTCCGCGGTGGAGCGTACCGGTGCCTACCGGGGCCTGTATTTCGTGTTGATGGGCAAGCTCAACCCGCTGGCCGGTATCGGGCCGCACGACATCGGACTGGGCAAGCTGTTTGAACGCGCCACCGATGGTGTCGTCGAAGAGGTCATCCTTGCCACCAATTTCACAGCCGAAGGTGAAGCCACGGCGCATGTGATTGGCGAGGGACTGCGCGCCCGCGGCTTGCGTGTCACCCGGCTGGCACGCGGCGTTCCGGTGGGCAGCGAGCTTGAATATGTGGATCTGGGCACCATTGCCCATGCCTTGGTGGACCGGCGATAGGCTGCGCCGGGGTGTTTTCCCCTACGTACTAACCCGTTCGGGAAGGTCCCGATGCGCCTTGGCGCGCCATTGGTTAGCCTTGCTGCAACAAACAAGGCAGGGAAGTTGGCGTGCTCCACCGGCGGATCATTCGGCGCTCGTTCATGCTGGGCGCGGCAGCGGCCGCCGTGGGCGTGGCATCGATCGGCGCGAGCGCCCAGACCCGGCTCGAAAAGACCCGCTTGCTGCTGGCGGTGGGTGTGCAATCTGCGCTGCAGAATCTGCCGCTGACCATCGCCGATCGATTGGGCTATTTCGCGGCTGAAGGCCTGGATATCGAGATGCTCGATCTGGCCAACGGCCAGCGCGCCCAACAGGCGGTCATGGAAGGGGCCGCCGACGTGGCATGCAGCGTGTTCGCGGGCTTGTTCGATGCACCGGCGCGCAACCATCTGTTGCGCGCTTTCGTGCTGCTGGGCAGGGCGCCGCAGATCGCCTTTGGCATATCGACACGCAGCGTGCCCGTCGTCAAGCAGCTGGCTCAATTGCGGGGCCACAAGATCGCCATGGCCGCGCCCGGATCGTCGGCGCAGTTGGTGGCCGCGTTGGTCCTTGCACGCGAAGGACTCGCGCTGAAGGATGTCCGGCTGATCGAGGCCGGCGGTATCGGCACCGCGCTGCAGACGGTGCGCTCGGGCCAGGTCGACGCGGTAGTCCACACGGAACCGGTCATTTCGATGCTGGAGCAAAAGGGCGATATTCGGGTTGTCGCCGATACCCGTTCGCTCAAGGGCTCGCAGGAGTTGTTCGGCGGGACGATGCCAGCCGCTTGCCTGTTCGCCACGGCCCAATCGGTGCAGAACCACGCCAACACACTGCAGGCTTTGACGAATGCGGTGGTGCGCGCGCTCAAGTGGTTGCAGACGGCCGGGCCGAGCGACCTGATCAAGGCCGTTCCAGAGGCCTACATGCTGGGTGACCGCGGCCTGTATCTGGCTGCATTCGGCAAGCTGCGCGAATCGATTGCCCTGGACGGCCTGATTCCCGATGACGGCGCCAGAAACGCGCTGCGCGTGCTGCAGCGGATCAATCCGTCCCTGCTGGCGGGAACGGTCGACCTGGAGCGAATCTACACGAACGAATTTGCGCGCAAGGCCAAGGACAAGTTTCGCGCATGACGCGGTGCCGTCCGCGCTCTGCGGCACGCGCGCGTGACGTCAGTCGCGCGCCACCTTGACGGGTTTGTGCTTGCTCTTGCCCGCTGCCGGCCGGCTCGAAGCTGTCCGTACCGCCGTGCTGGCTGCCCGTGACGGCGCCGGCAGATAGAGCGTGATGCGCTGTCCACGCTTCAATGCCGACGACACCGACAGCTTGTTCCATTCCGCTACGCTGCTGGCGGCAACCTTGTAACGCTGCGCCAGGCTGTTGATGGAGTCGTTCTTGCCCGCCTTGACGATCCGGCGTACCTGCAACTGCTGGCGTTCCAGCGAGAGTTGCGCGTTGTCGGCCACGACGCTGGCCACGTCTTCGCGCACCTGTGCCGAACGCCGCACCAGCACGGTCGAGCCGGCCTTGATCACCATGCCATTGGGAATCTGGTTGACCGCGCGCAGGTCGGCCTCGGTCATGCCCACCTTGCGCGCGACGTCGGCAGTCCGCATTGTCGAGGGGGCCTGCCAGGCGGTCCAGGTGGCCAGTTGGCGATCCGCGTTGGACTGCAGGTTGGCGCGGAAGGTCGCCGCGTTGTCCCAGGGCAGCAGGATCTGCGGGGTGCCCGCTGCCAGGATGACCGGTTTGTGCGCGGACGGATTGAGCGCCTTGAAATCTTCCAGCGCCACGTCGGCCAGCCTGGCGGCCATGGCGACGTCGATATCGCGGGTGATGTCGACCGACTGGAAATACGGGTGGTTCTCGATGACGGGCAGCACCGCGCCCAGGTCGCGCGGATCGAGCACGATGTTCTTGACCGCCTGCAGCTTGGGCACGTACAGCTGCGTTTCGGCCGGCATCTTCAGATCGACGTAGCTGGTGCCCAGGCCGGCCTTGCGGTTGCGCTCGATGGCACGGCCCACGTTGCCTTCGCCCCAGTTGTAGGCGGCCAGCGCCAGGTGCCAGTCACCGAACATGCCGTACAACTTCTGCAGGTAGTCCAGCGCCGCGCGCGTCGAGGCCAGTACATCGCGCCGATCGTCGCGAAAGGCGTTCTGCTTGAGTTCGAAATGCTTGCCGGTTGCCGGCATGAACTGCCACATCCCCGCGGCCTTGGCGCTGGAGACCGCCTGCGGATTGAAGGCGCTCTCGATGAAGGGCAACAGCGCCAGCTCGGTGGGCATGTTGCGCCGCTCCAGTTCCTCGACGATGTGGAACAGGTATTTGCTCGAGCGCTCGGTCATGCGCTCGATGTAGTCCGGGCGGCTGGCGTACCAGCGCTCGCGCTCGTGCACAAGGTCATTGTCCAGATCGGGCATGGCATAACCGCGGCGGATGCGGTCCCACAGATCCGCCGGCGGGGTGAGTGTCGCAACCACCAGCGGCTTGGCCACGTTGGCCGACAGCGGCGTCAGCGGGCCGGACGGGAACACCGGGGTGCCAGCGGCGACCGATGCGCGGCTGCTGGAGGGTCTGGCCTGTGGCACCACGTCCGTGGCCGGTTCTGCCGTGCCGCGCAGCTGGGTGGCGCTGTCGGTGCTCGCCAACGGGGTGGGTGCGGTTGCCGCGCAGCCCGCGAGAATCAAGACCGATGCCGCAAGTGCGAGCCGGTTGCGGATTGTCATTGCTTACTCCTGTTGCGTCGCGCCACGATCGCGGCGGTTACTGGCGCCGCGTGCCGGCCCGACCGGATGCAGCGCGTCCGCGGGACTGTCGACCTGACTAGAATGAAAAGTGGCGTTAGCCCAAGCGGGTGCGCAACAGGGACAACCCGCCGCGTCGGATCCGACGCTTCTTCCACCGCAGCACCGCTGGGGTGCATTTCTTTGATGCCGTTGTTGCAGGGCGATGGACGCAGAATCACATTCATGGAGCGCCAAATTATAGGTTTGCAGGACTGGTTCCAGACCGCGCGCGGCCACTACATGTTTGAATGGGAGCGCCAGCAACTGGACCAGGTCGTCGCGGACATCTTCGGATTCCATGCCTTGCAGCTCGGTTTGCCCATGCTCGACGCACTGCGCACCAACCGGATGCCGCACCGCTGGCTGGCCTGCGACACACACGCCGACGCCAACCGATGTGCCCCCGCGCCACCAGACCCGGCGCACGGTAGCACGGCCCCTGGCAATGGTCAAGTCGTGGTGGCACCCCATGCGCCGGCACTGGTGTGTGATTTTGCGGCGTTGCCGTTTCCGGCCAACAGCCTCGATCTGGTGGTGTTGCCCCACACCCTGGAACTGCACACCGACCCGCACGCGACCTTGCGCGAGGTCGAGCGCGTGCTGGTGCCCGAGGGTCGGGTGGTCATCTGCGGCATCAATCCGGTCAGCCTGTGGGGCCTGCGTCAGAGCCGCGCCCATCTGTTGCGGCGCTGGGGGCTGGGTGAATGGTATCTGCCGCGCGAAGGCGAGTTCATCGCGTACTGGCGTCTGCGCGACTGGCTGCGCCTGCTCAGCTTCGAAGTGGAGTCCGGTCGTTTCGGATGCTATCGCCCTGCGGTCAGTGACGCGCGCTGGCTCGAGCGGTTTCAGTGGATGGACCGTGCCGGTGCGCGCTGGTGGCCGATCTTCGGCGCGGTGTATTTTCTGGTGGCGACCAAGCGCGTGCGCGGCATGCGCCTGCTGGGGCCGGCCTGGAAGACGGCCAAGGCACTGGGCAGCGCGCCGGTCTCGATCGCCAACCGGCACCGGCAGCTGGTGGAACCATGCGAGCTGATGTCAGGACAATGAGCCCGATATGAAACAGATCCAGATCTACACCGACGGCGCATGCAAGGGCAACCCGGGTCCCGGAGGCTGGGGCGCGGTACTGATATCCGGCGGATCCGAGAAGGAGCTGTTCGGCGGTGAGTCCTCGACCACCAACAACCGGATGGAGCTGCTGGCCGTGATCGAGGCACTGGGGGCGTTGCGCCGGCCGTGTGACGTGGTCCTGTACCTGGACAGCGAATACGTACGCAAGGGCATTACCGAGTGGATCGCCGGCTGGAAAGCGCGCGGCTGGCGCACGGCAGCCAAACAGCCGGTCAAGAATGTCGATCTGTGGCAACGGCTGGACGCGGCCGTCTTCCATGCCGGGCACCGCATCGAATGGCGTTGGGTCAAGGGCCACTCGGGCGACCCGGGCAACGAGCGGGCCGACATGCTGGCCAATCGGGGCGTCGATCTGGCGCGCAGCGCCGGACGTGGTGCCGTCGCGACAGTGGGCGGGCAAAGTCCCGGTACTTTACCGGCCAGATAACTCCGTGACTGCCTGCGCTGGTACATTCGCGGGCGCACGGTCTTACAGTCCTTCATCCAACTGCGGCGAAATTCCCCATGGCTTCACGGGCTCTTTATTCAATCGTCGCTGTTCTCGGCATCGCCGCTGCTTCGGCGGGTGCCTGGTGGTACCAGTCGCGTCCGCACGGGCCGACGGAAATCACCGCGCAAGCGGGCGCGAAGCGCTCGGCGACGGCTGCATCCGCTCCCGCTGGCGCCAGTGCGGCGCCACGCGCGGCCGGCGTCGAGGTCGCCAGGGCTGAACGCGCCCGCCTGCAGGACGACGCGCAATCGGTCGGAACGCTGCGTTCGCGTCAAAGCGTCATGCTCAAGCCGGAGGTGGCCGGCCGGGTGCGCGAGATCGGCTTTACCGATGGCTCCACGGTTCGCAAGGGCCAGGTGCTGGTGCAACTCGATGACACGCTGCAGCGGGCCGAGATCAAGCAGTCGCAGGCGCAGGTGTCCATCGCCCAGGCCAACTTCAAGCGCAACCAGGATCTGGTGGCACAGAGTTTCGTCACCCAGCGGGTGCTCGATGAAAGCGCTGCGAATCTGCAGGTCGCCGAGGCGCAACTCGCGTTGTCGTGTGCACGCTGGTCGCGCATGGCGATCCTGGCGCCGTTCGACGGGACGATCGGTATCCGCAACGTGAATCTGGGCGACTATGTCAAGGACGGTGCAGACCTGGTGAACCTGGAGGACATCAGCAGCATGTATGCCGACTTCCGCCTGCCCGAGCGTTTCCAGGGCAAGTTGCGTGCTCGCCAGCAGGTGCAGCTGCAGCTCGATGCGTTCCCGGGACGGGTCTTCAACGCCACCGTGGAGGCCATCGATCCGCTGCTCGATGTCAATGGGCGCTCGGTCGGCGTGCGCGCGATCTTGCCCAACACCATGGGCGAGCCGGTCATCCAGACCGGTGCTCGCGTTGGCGGGCCCGCCGGCGCCGGCGCCAGTGCCAACCGCGCGCCGGGCGCGGCAGCCAGGCGCGTGCCTGCTGCGCCGGGTGTGGTGGCGCGCGCTACCCCGCGCACCGGGGCGCAGCCGGGCGCGCTGTCGGTTGGCGCCGCTGGTGGCGCTGCACCTGAGCCGGTCGGCTGCGCGGGTGTTCGCGACAGCAGCTTGGCCTCGGGTGGCGCCAAGGCGGCCAACGGACAGGCCCGCTCGGACCGCGGCGGTCCGGCGCCGCTGCGCCCGGGGATGTTCGCCAGAGTCACCACGGTCTTTGCGGTCCGGGAGCAGGCGCTCGTCGTTCCCGAGGAGGCGATCGTGCCGCAAGGGGGGCGCCAGTTCGTCATCAAGGTGGTCGACCCGTCGCAGGTACCGGCGGCCAATGCAGGTGCGTTGCCGCCCGACACCCGGTGGGTGTCGTTGCGCCAGGAGGTCAAGCTGGGCGTGCGCCAGCTCGGCAGAGTCGAGATCGTCGAAGGCCTGCTCGAAGGCGAGACGGTTGTCGTCGCCGGCCAGCAGCGGCTGCAACGCGATGGCACCGCACTGCGCGTGGTCGAGCTGGGGCGGCCGTCGCAGCGCGGCGGCGCAGCCGGGCCGGCGGGCGCGGCCAGTGCACCGGCCGGCGGCGCGTCGGGCGGGGTGACAGGCGCATCGCTTGCCGCCGCCAGCAACTGATCCGGGCGCCCACCGCCATGCAGCTGGCTGAAACCTCGATCCGTCGCCCGGTCTTTGCGACCGTCCTGTCATTGCTGATCGTGCTGATCGGCGCCGTCTCGTTCAACCGTCTGACGGTGCGCGAATATCCCAAGATCGACGAGCCGGTGGTCAGCGTGCAGACCCGCTTTGGCGGCGCATCGAGCGAGGTCATCGAAGGCCAGGTCACGAAGGTGCTGGAAGATTCGCTTGCCGGCATCGAAGGGGTCGACGTCATCACCTCGATCAGCCGCCAGGAACGCAGCCTGATCTCGATCCGCTTTGCGCTCAGCCGCGATCCCGATTCGGCCGCGGCGGACGTGCGCGACAAGGTGTCGCGGGTGCGCCAGCGGCTGCCGCAAGGCATCGACGAGCCGGTGATTGCCAAGGTCGAGGCCGAGTCCTTCCCGGTGGTGTTCCTGGCGCTGAGTTCGGATACGCACAGTGCACTGCAGTTGACCGACATGGCAAACCAGCTGGTCAAGCCGGTGCTGCAGACCGCACCGGGCGCCGCTGAAGTGAACGTGTATGGTGAACGCAAGCTGGCGATGCGCATCGGGATCGATCCCGATCGACTCGCCGCCTACCGGCTCACGGTGCAGGATGTCGAGGATGCACTGCGCCGCTCCAATCTGGAGGTGCCGGCCGGGCGCGTCGAGAGCCAGCAGCGCGAGTTCAACGTGACCGCGGCAACCGATCTGCAGCTTCCGGCCGAATTCCGGCAGGTCGTCATCCGCACGGTGAACGGATTTTCGGTCCGGATCGCCGACGTGGCCAAGGTCCAGACCGGCGCCGCCGACGAGCGTTCGAGCGTGCGGCTCAATGGCCGGGACTCGGTCGCATTGGGCGTCATACGGCAGGCCACGGCCAACCCGCTGGAGCTGTCGGCGGGCGTGTACACATTGCTCGACAAGGTGCGTGGTGACCTGCCGGCCGGTGTCAGCATCGATGTCGCCAATGACAACTCGGTGTTCATCGATCGCTCCGTCAAGGCGGTGTATTCCACCATCGCCGAAGCCATCGTGCTGGTCGCGCTGGTGATCTTCGTGTTCCTGCGCACCCTGCGCGCCTCCATCATTCCGTTGTTGACGATTCCGGTGGCGCTGATCGGCACCTTCGCCCTGATGGCGCTGGCCGGTTTCAGCATCAACACCTTGACCTTGCTGGCGCTGGTGCTGGCGATCGGGCTGGTGGTGGACGACGCCATCGTGATGCTGGAGAACATCTATCGCCACATCGAGGAGGGGCTGACGCCATTTCAGGCTGCCATCCGTGGCTCGCGCGAGGTCGGCTTCGCGATCGTCGCAATGACGATGACACTGGTGGCGGTGTACGCGCCGCTGGCGTTTGCGCCCGGGCGCACCGGCCGTCTGTTCACCGAGTTCGCGCTGGCGCTGGCCGGGGCGGTGGTGGTGTCCGGGCTGGTGGCGTTGACGCTCTCGCCGATGATGTGTTCCTTGCTGCTGCGCCACAACCCCAAGCCCGGTTTCTTCGACCGTGGCATGGAACGCGCCCTGCAGGCGGTCACGCGGGGCTATGCGCGTCTGCTCGGCTGGACACTCAAGGCGCGCTGGCTGATCGTCCTGCTGGCCATCGGCAGTGGCGTCGTGTCCTGGTCCGTGCTCGGCAGCATCAAGCGCGAGTTGGCGCCGATCGAAGACCGCGGCGTGGTGCTGGCCCAGATCAGCGCGCCGGACGGCGCCACGCTGGCCTATACCAACCGGTACGCGGCGGCGATCGAGCGCATCGGCGAGGGTTACCCGGAGTTCGACCGGATCTTCGCCACGATCGGCAACCCCACGGTGGCCCAGGGCAACATCTTCTTTCGGACCACGCCATGGGAAGAGCGCAAGCGGACCACCCAGGAGCTGGCGCGCGACATGACGCCTCGGGTTGCCGGGCTGACCGGTGTCAGTGCCTTTCCGATCACGCCGCCCTCGCTGGGCCAGGGCTTCACGCAGCGACCGATCAACTACGTCATCATCACCTCGGACAGCTACCAGAACCTGGCGCAGGTGGTGCGCACCTTCCAGGACGAATTGGCCAGGAATCCGGGGTTCATCCAGGTCGATACCGATCTGCGGCTGAACAAACCCGAGATCAAGCTCGAGGTCGACCGCGAGCGTGCCGCCGACAACGGGGTCGGTGTCGACGCGATCGCGCGTGCGGTCGAGACCATGCTGGGCGGGCGCATCGTGACCCGCTTCAAGCGCGAGGGCGAGCAATACGACGTGATCGTGCAGACCATCGATGGCGGGCGCGACACGCCAGCGGACATCGAGCGCATCTTCGTGCGTGGTCGCAACGATGCCATGATTCCGCTCTCGGCGCTGGTCAAGATCCGCGAGGTGGTCGTGCCGCGTGAGCTGAACCACTTCGGACAACGGAGATCGGCGTCGATCACGGCCAACCTGACGGCCAACTACTCGGTCGGTGAGGCACTGGACTTCATGGACCAGACCGCCAAAAAGGTACTCAAGCCCGGCTATGCGACCGATCTCAACGGCATCAGCCGCGAATTCCGCAAATCGGCCGATTCCCTGACGCTGGTGTTCATCCTGGCGCTGTTCTTCATCTTCCTGGTGTTGTCGGCGCAATTCGAGAGTTTTGTCGACCCGTTCGTGATCCTGCTCAGCGTGCCGCTGTCGATGGCCGGTGCCTTGCTGGCGCTGCAGTGGTCGGGCGGTACGCTCAATGTGTTCAGTCAGATCGGCTTGATCACGCTGGTCGGGCTGATCACCAAGCACGGGATCCTGATCGTCGAATTCGCCAATCAGTTGCGCGAGCAGGGCATGGAGACGCTGGCGGCGATCCAGAAGTCCGCCACCCAGCGCCTGCGTCCGATCATGATGACCACCGGTGCGATGGTGCTGGGCGCGATTCCGCTGGCTCTGGCGCAAGGCGCGGGCGCCGAGAGCCGGCGCCAGATCGGTTGGGTGATCGTCGGTGGCATGAGTCTGGGCACCGTGTTGACCATCTTTGTCGTGCCCACCATGTATACGTTGCTGGCGCGCCGCCGGTCGCCTGGCGCCAAGAAGGAAGTCACCTCGCACGCGGCAGCAGCGCATGCGCCGCCAGCCGAGCCGGCGATTGCCGGCACACCGGCCGCCTGATTCAGACCACGCCGTCGAACACCATCACGTCGACCTCGTCACCCTCGGCCACATTGCCCTGGTCGTGCGCCAGCACGATCAGGCCGTTGGCCTGGACCATGGAGCTGAGCACGCCCGAACCCTGGTTGCCGGTGGTGCACACCTGCAGTTGTCCGTCTGCGCTGGTGCTGACGAAGCCGCGCTGGTATTCGGTACGGCCGGCCTTCTTGCGGATCGCCTCCTGGCTGCGCGCCCGCAACAGGGGCGCGGGCGCCGCGTTGCTGCCCATCATGCGCAGCAGCGCGGGGCGCACGAAGGCCAGGAAGGTCACCATCACCGCGACCGGGTTGCCGGGCAGGCCGAACAGTACCGCGCTGCGCGGGTGCGCGGGCGTGCCCGCGGCGATGCGGCCCACCGCCATCGGCCGCCCTGGCCGCATCGCGATGCGCCAGAACGCCACGCCGCCGGCCGAGCCTGCGAGCTTGTGCATCATGGCCTTGGTGTAGTCGGCCTCGCCCACGCTGACGCCGCCGCTGGTGATGATGGCGTCGGCTTGTGCCGCGGCCTGCAGGAACGCCGCCTCCAGCGCGACCGGTTCATCGGGCACCACGCCCAGGTCGACCATCTGCACACCCATGCGGCTGAGCAGACCGAATACCGTGTAGCGGTTGCTGTCGTACACCGCGCCGGGGCGGGGTGGCTCACCCAGGCTCAGGATTTCATCGCCCGTGGAGAAATACGCCACCTTCAGGCGCCGCCATACCGGTACTTCGGCAATGCCCAGGCTGGCGATCAGGCCCAGTGCCGCCGGCCCGAGCCATTGGCCTTGCCGCAGCGCGCTGGCCCCTTGCATCAGGTCTTCGCCGAGCTTGCGCCGGTTGTCGCCGCGTGTCACGACATCGGCCAGGAGCGTGACCTCGGCACCAGTCTCCCGGGCGAGTTCCTGCGGCACGACGGTGTCGAGCCCCCGCGGCATCACCGCGCCGGTCATGATCCTGAGCGCTTCGCCCGGGCCGACCTGTCCTTGCCACGGTGCGCCGGCCAGTGCGGTGCCGACGACGCGCAGTGTCAAGGCCTGGCCGGCGCGCAATGCGCGGCCATCGAAGGCGAAACCGTCCATGGCCGAGTTGTCGTGCGGCGGAACGCTGATCGGCGAGACGATGTCGCGCGCCAGCACGCGCTGCAGCGCGTCGAAGACGCCGACCTGTTCGATATCGGTCACCGGGTCCACCAGCCGCTGCAGGAACAAGCCGACGTCGCTGGCACGCAGGCTGCGCGGGTCGTAACCCTGCAGCTCGCGCGCGATGCTGTCGATGGTCTTGTCAGTCATCCCTGTACTGTAGCGCTGTGCCGCCGCGTGTCGCGTCGACGCGATGGCTGCGCGCGAATGCCCTGGGCGCGGCCCCTCGGATCACGGTTGCAAGGCCTGCAACTGCTCCAGCGTGTTGGCGTTGGTGAACGCGTGGGCGTCATCGAATGGCACGGCTACCGTCGCCTGACTGGCGGTCCAGGCATCGATCTTGCGCCCCCCGTGGGCGATGAAATCGCGCAGGCCCGGCAACAGCGTTGCGCGCAGCAGGCAGAACACGGGTTGCCTGCGCCAGCCCCACTGCCCGTTGCGCCGGTCCTGCTCCTGGATGCTGACCATCGCGATGTCGGCCTGCGCTTGCGTCAGCGCAGATGCCAGCCGTGCGACCAGATCGGTGGGGAACAGTGGCGAGTCGCAGGGCACCGTCACCAGATAGGGCGTGGTGCAGTGTTCCAGCGCACTGACGAACCCGGCCAGAGGCCCGGCATAGTCGGGTACGGTGTCGGGAAGCACCGGCACGCCGAAGGCGCGGTAGTCGTCGATGTTCCGGTTCGCGTTGAGCAGGGTCGTACCGACCTGCGCTTGCAGGCGGCGCAAGGCATGCAGTGCCAACGGCACGCCGTTGAACAACTGCAATCCCTTGTCGACGCCACCCATGCGCGCGCCGCGCCCGCCGGCCAGCACCACACCGGTGATCTGCGCTGGCGCGATGCCCGTGCTGCTCAAGGGTCACCCACCGATGTAGCTCATTTCCACCCGCGGCCGGCTGCTCGTGCCGCCCGCGGTGCGCAATTCGGAATACCGGTCTTCGCGCTGGCGCCACACATGGCCGATGGCCGACGTCAGCTCGGCATCGCTGGCGCCGCCGCGCAGCAAGGCACGCAGGTCATGCCCCTGCGAGGCAAACAGGCACAGGTACAACTTGCCTTCGGTCGACAGGCGGGCCCGGTTGCAGTCGCCACAGAAGGCCTGCGTGACACTGCTGATGACGCCGATCTCACCCAATGCCGGGTCGTGCCGGCCGTCGGCACCGGCATAGCCCCAGCGCTGGGCGGTTTCGCCGATGTTGGTTGCCTCCAACGGCACCAGCGGCAATTCCTGCTGGAGCATCCGGATCACGTCGCGCGACGGCATCACTTCATCCATGCGCCAGCCGTTGGTGGCGCCGACGTCCATGTATTCGATGAAGCGCAACACGATGCCGGTGCCGCGAAAGTGGCGCGCCATCGGCAGGATTTCATGCTCGTTCGTGCCCCGCTTGACGACCATGTTGACCTTGATCGGCCCCAGACCCGCTGCGCGCGCCGCATCGATGCCGGCCAGCACTTTGGCGACCGGGAAGTCGACGTCGTTCATGGCACGAAACACCGCATCGTCCAGTCCGTCCAGACTCACGGTCACGCGCTGCAGGCCGGCGTCATGCAATGCACGCGCCTTGCGCTGGAGCAGCGAGCCGTTGGTCGTCAGCGTGATGTCCAGTGGTGCACCGTCGGCGGTGCGCAGCTGCGCCAGCTGGGCGATCAGTTCTTCGAGGTTCTTGCGCAGCAGCGGCTCGCCACCGGTGAGCCGCAACTTGTGCACGCCGTGTCCGATGAACAGCCGCGCCAGCCGGGTGATCTCCTCGAAATCGAGCAAGGCCGCGTGCGGCAGATACGGATGGCTCTTGTCGAACACCTCCTTGGGCATGCAGTAGCTGCACCGGAAGTTGCAGCGATCGGTCACACTGATGCGCAGGTCGCGCAGCGGCCGTTGCAAACGGTCCAGCAGCAGCCCATCCGACGGCACTGCAGGTGATACGTCCATCGGCGGCGAAAGCCCGGCGCGGCGATGGTCGATCAGGGGAATGACGCGTTCAGCCATGCAATGATTTTGCCGCACGGCCCCCGGTCACCAGCGCCGCGGCCCGGGAGTCCCTGATTGGCGTGCTGTCAAACACACCGGGCGCCGTCGACCTCGATGCAGACGCCGCTGATGAAAGCCGCTTCGTCGCTGATCAGGTACAAGGCGGCATTGGCGACATCCAGCGCGGTCGAGAACCGTCCCAGCGGGATCGTGGACAAGAACTTGGCGCGCCGTGCATCGTCCAGCGGGCCGCCGGCGAATTCGGCCGACAGGCCGGTGTCGGGGTTGAACACCGGGTTGATGCAGTTGACGCGGATGTTGTCTGGCCCCAGCTCGGCTGCCAGCGACTTGGACAGCGTGATCGCCGCGCCCTTGGATGCGTTGTACCAGGCCAGGCCCGGTCGGGGGCGCAAGCCGGCGGTGGAGGCGATGGTGACGAAGCTGCCGCCGCCGTTGGCGCGAAACACCGGTGTGGCATGGATCGTCGAGAGGTACAGGCTCTTGACGTTGACCGCGAAGCACCGGTCGAACTCCTCTTCGCTGACCTCCAGCGCGGGCCGGTTGCGGTGCGTCCAGCCCGCGTTGTTGACCATCGCATCGAGCCGGCCGTAGGCCTTGACGGCGCCGCCCACCAGCGCCTGCATGTCGCTGGAGCGGGTCACGTCGCCGCCGATGAAGATCGCCTGACCGCCGGAGTTCGTGATGCCGGCGCTGATCCTTTCACCCGATGCGGGCTGGATGTCGTTGACGACGACCTTGGCGCCTTCGCTGGCCAACCGTTGCGCAATGCCCGCTCCGATGCCGCCGCCGGCACCGGTGACGATGACGACCTTGTCCTTGACTCGCATGAATCTGTCCTTGTGGATGTGGATGGATGAAATGGCAGGGTGCTGTGGCGGCGCTCAGCCGTGGCGCACCGCCACCGTCTTGAGCGTGGTGAAACCCAGCAGCGCCTCGAAGCCCTTTTCGCGGCCGTAGCCGGACGATTTCACACCGCCAAACGGCAATTCGACGCCGCCACCGGCGCCGTAGTTGTTGATGAACACCTGTCCACTGCGCACCCGGCGCGCCATGCGGAACTGCCGAGCGCCGTCGCGGGTCCAGACGCCTGCGACCAGGCCGAACGCGGTCGCGTTGGCCAGTTCGACCGCATGGTCCTCGTCGCTGAACGCCATCGCCGCCAGCACCGGCCCGAACACCTCTTCCTGGGCCAGCCGATGCGCCACCGGCACGTCGCGCAGCAGCACCGGCGCCTGGTAAAAACCACTGGCTGGCGCCTCGGCGCTGATCTGTCCCTGGGCCACGGTGCCGATGCCGTCGGTGGCGGCCTGCGCCAGGAACGCGCCGACCCGCAGCAACTGGCTTTGCCGGATCAGCGGCCCCAGGTCCAGGTCCATCGCTGCCGGGCCGGCGCGCAAGGCGGCAAACGCACGCCCGAGGCGTTCGAGCAAGGGCTCGTAGATGGCTTGTTCGACCAGCAGCCGCGATCCGGCCGAGCAGGTCTGGCCGGCGTTTTGCACGATGGCATTGATCACGGTGGGCAGCACCGCATCGAGGTCGGCATCGGCAAACACGATCTGCGGGCTCTTGCCGCCCAGTTCGAGCGTGACCGGGCAGTGGCGCTCGGCGGCGACCTGCTGGATCACGGTGCCGATCTTCGGGCTGCCGGTGAAGCTGATGTGGTCCACGCCCGGATGGCGCGCCAGCGCGTCGCCGACCTCATGCCCGTAACCGGTCACGATGTTGATGGTGCCGGCCGGAAAACCGATCTCGGCGGCCAGCTGGGCGACCCGGATCAGCGACAGGCAGGCGTCTTCGGCCGGCTTCACGACACAGGCGTTGCCCGCCGCCAGTGCGCCGCCGACGCTGCGCCCGAAGATCTGCATCGGGTAGTTCCACGGAATGATGTGGCCGGTCACGCCGTGCGGCTCGCGCCAGGTGAACACGCTGTAGCCGTCCAGATAGGGCAGGGTTTCGCCGTGCAGCTTGTCGCAGGCGCCGGCGTAGTACTCGAAATAGCGCACCAGCGCGGCGGCGTCGGCGCGCGCCTGCTTGACCGGTTTGCCGCAATCGCGCTGCTCCAGCAAAGCCAGCGCGTCGGCATGCGCTGCCACCGACTGCGACAGCCGCGTCAGCATGCGGCCGCGTTCGGCCGCCGTCAACGCGCCCCAGCCGTGGCGGGCACTTTGGCGTGCCGCGGCAACCGCCTGGTCGATGTCGCTGGCGTCGCTGCGCTGCAGTTCGTCAAAGGCCTGGCCGTCCGACGGGTCGAGAACCGGCAGGGTACGTCCGCTGGCGCTGAGGACCGATTCGTTGGCAATGAAATTGCGTTGCATGGTGTTGGAACGTTCGAGGGGAGGAAGAAGGCTGCGCGATGCCGCAATGTGCTTGCCAGGGCCTGAGTTTAAGTCACCCGCTGCATTGCTCGGCACGGGTGACACAGCCCAAAAAAAAGCCCGCATGCATGCACGCGGGCCAGGTTCCGGCGACGGACCCGTGGGTCCGTGCGCCGACTGCCGGATCGGTCAGTTTCGCGCTGGCAAACTGTGCGGCGCGACGGCGACGACCGTCGCAGCCGGCGCGGACACGGCGGCAGGCACTTCCAGTGCGCCGGTCTTGACCTTCGGACCATGGAACTGCATCACCAGCGGCACCATCAGCAGCGCAACGATGTTGATGATCTTGATGAGCGGGTTGATCGCCGGGCCGGCGGTGTCCTTGTACGGGTCACCCACGGTGTCGCCGGTCACGGCGGCCTTGTGCGCCTCGGAGCCCTTGCCGCCGTGGTTGCCGTCCTCGATGTACTTCTTGGCGTTGTCCCAGGCACCGCCGCCGGTACACATCGAGATCGCCACGAACAGGCCGGTCACGATGGTACCCATCAGCAGGCCACCGAGTGCGGCCGGGCCGAGCAGCAGGCCGACGATGATCGGCACCACCACCGGCAACAGCGACGGGATCATCATTTCCTTGATGGCGGCGGTGGTCAGCATGTCGACCGCCCGGCCGTATTCGGGCTTGGCCGTGCCTTCCATGATGCCCTTGAT
>CAZLDV010000024.1:0-12118 GCA_964558425.1 uncultured Rhodoferax sp.
GTCACGCGGTTGTTGTGGTCGAGCGTGAACCACGACCCCAGTTCGAGCTCGTTGGCCCAGGCCAGCATCGCGTTGCTGGGCTTGGAGCCTCCGTTGGCCACCACGTCGATGGTGGCCGGGTCGATGCCCAGCATCAGTTCGATGCTCTCGGCGTCCAATGGCAGATCGCCCATGCCGTCTTCACTGACAAAGTCTTCCAGATTGGCCAGCCGCTTGGCCAGCGCGTCGATCTGGGCCGCGGGGATCGCATCCGTCTTGGACAGGAAGGCGTCGGCCAGCGTGTCGCTGACCGTCTTGATGTGGATGTCCTGCTGGCTCGGCGCCATGCCCAGCAAGGTCATGCCGGCGCGCAGGCGCTGCAGCAGCTTGGGTAGATTCTGGATCACGCGCGCCCGGTCAGCGCGGTCGGGCTTGGCACTGGCTGCCCAGACAAGGTCGGACGAGGTGCGCTTGAACTCCAGCGTGTCGGCATGTTGCGGCCCCTTGCGCACCGCTGCCACTGCCAGCACCTCGGCCCATACCTTGAACAGGAAGGTGCGGATCTCTTCGCGTACCGGTATCTCCTTGAGCATGTTGCGCATTTCGATCGTGTACTGGATCGTGAGCGTCTCTTTCTGCTCGACCTGCTGGGCCACGCTGGCAACTTTCTGCGCCGCGCCACTGCCGGCGAGGAATTTCTGCAGAAACTTCTGGAATTCGGCGTACACCAGTTCGTAGACCCGCTTGCCGGTCTCGGGGTATTGCTCGATGACCTGCACGACGCGCTTGATTTCCTTCTCGAGCGGCCCACCCTGGATGCCGCTGGCATCGAAACCCATCACGCAGGAACCCATGCGGTCGATCAACTGGCGCGCGGGATGGCTGGCCGAACCGAAGAAATCGGGCTCCAGCAGCGCCACCCGCAGCACCGGCATCTGCAAACGCGCGAACCACACGCGAATCGCAGGCGGAATGCGGTCTTCCTGCAAGATGGCCTGGAACATGAGCGCCACGATTTCGATGGTGGCCTTTTCACCCTTGGTCTCGGCCTTGTTCTTGAGGTCGGTCGACTGCAGCCGCAAGCGGCCAGCCAGCTGGGCGACACCTGCCGAACTGTAATCCTCCATCACGGTGGCCGAATCGCCGAAGACGATCGAGCCGCCGCGACCCGGCATCAACGCGGCAGCCAGGGCAGGCGATGCCGGCTCATAGGATGTGCCACCGAATTCCGGACCGACACGCCCCACCAGCAAGCGCTTGAGTTGGCCCAGCACACCTTGCGCCCGACTGCGCGCGCGACTCAGCGGCGTGGCCGAGGTCATCATGCGGGTTTCATCGTTGGCCATCGGGCCGCCCACTACACGCGCACCACTGGCTGGAATGAAGCCCGCTTGCTGCGGCGCTGCCTGCATCGCGTGGTCAAGGCCACTGGCCCCGGAGTCGCGGCGGAAAGCGCCGGAATGCGCCGCATCGCTTGCGCGGCCACCTCCGGTGCTGGGATAGCCACTCGATGGACCGGTCATGTCGGTCGCGAGTTGCGTCGTGGGGAAAGGCCTGGGCGCGCCAGGCTGCGCCGTGGCGCGCTTGACCCGATCCTTGAGATCGATGGTCGGCATGACGCCCTTGTCGATCAGCAAACGGTTGCCCTTGCGGTAAGCCTCCTTGAGTCGCTCGGACAACAAGGCTTGCACCGTATCGTTGATCATGGGCCAGCTGCCGTTGGGCATGCCGCTGGCGGCCCATTCCTCGACCAGCATCAGCACCAGCACATCCGGGCGCAGGATGTCGTGGCGATCGAGTTCGTCGGAATCTTCCAGGTAGCGTATCCGCAGTCGCAGATCATCGAGCTCCGAGCTGACCTTGTCCAAGACGCGCAAGACCAGTCGGGACGCGAGAATCTTGTTCTCGACGACGTCGTTGCCCACCAGGGACAGGCCGCCCAGATCAAAGGAGTCGTCCTTGGGCGGGGTCACGGGCGGGGCCAGTGCTTCCTGCCACGCCCTGGACGTCGCCTGGCGCCAGGCATCCTTGTGGCGCTGGTAGAAACTCCAGGCATCCCGGCGCGCCTGCATTTCGCGCGATGGCGCCGCCTCATCCATCAGCGCACGCAAACGCTCCTGGACCGCCGGGACGATCTCCGACATGGTCTTGACCGCGTCGACAACAAATTGCTGTCGTATCTCGCCTGCCAGGCGACGGCGTTGACTGGAGAACGAAGCGGAGACCATGGCGTCAGTCGCCGGTCAGACCGTGGCCCCGGCGTTCGGGTCGTTCGGATCGAGCTCCTTGTGCCCGCCCGGCTTCACCATGTCTTCGCGGCGAACACCGAGCCACATGGCGATCGCCGCTCCGACGAACACCGACGAATAAATGCCGAACAAGATCCCGATGGTGAGCGCCAACGCGAAATAGAACAACGTCGGACCGCCAAAAAGCAGCATAGACAAAACCATGACCTGGGTAGAGCCGTGAGTGATGATAGTACGACTGATTGTCGACGTGATCGCGTTGTTGATGATCTCCACGGTGTTCATCTTGCGGTAGCGGCGGAAATTCTCGCGGATCCGGTCAAAGATCACGACCGACTCATTGACAGAATAGCCCAGCACTGCCAGTACCGCCGCCAGCACCGCCAACGAAAACTCCCACTGGAAAAACGCGAAAAAACCCAGGATGATGATCACGTCGTGCATGTTCGCGATGATCGCGGCCACCGCAAATTTCCATTCGAATCGCACGGCCAGGTAGATCATGATGCCCACGATGACCAATCCCAGCGCCTTGAGGCCATCGGTGACGAGTTCCTCGCCGACCTGCGGGCCGACGAACTCCTGGCGGCGCAGCGTCGCGCTCGGATCGGATGCCTTGAGCGCGGCGAACGCGGCTTCGCTCTGCTTGGCCGAGCTGACCCCTTTTTGCGCCGGCAGCCGGATGATGACGTCCTGGGCGGTGCCGAAGTTCTGCACCTGGATGTCGGTGTAGCCGAGTCCGGCGATGACCGACCGCACCTTGGGCACGTCGACGGCCTGCGCGTAGCCGACCTCCATCACCGTGCCACCGGTGAACTCGACCGACAGGTGCAGACCGCGGTGGAGCAGAAAGAACAGCGCCAGCAAGAACGTCACGATCGACACCACGTTGAACGCCAGCGCGTGGCGCATGAACGGGATGTCACGGCGAAATTTGAAGAATTCCATGGTTCAGCGTCCTTGCCCGGTATGGGCCACCTTGGAGCCGACGTCGCCATCCGGGCGCCAGACGGTACCAATGGAAACGGTCTTGAGCTTCTTCACCCGGCCATACCAGAAGTTGACCAGCCCGCGGGAGAAAAACACCGCCGAGAACATGCTGGTCATGATGCCGATGCAATGCACCACGGCAAACCCGCGCACAGGCCCCGAGCCGAAGATCAGCAATGCGATGCCGGCGATCAGCGTCGTGACGTTCGAGTCGAGGATCGTGCCCCAGGCGCGATCGTAGCCGGTGTTGATCGCCGCCTGCGGCGACGCCCCGCCACGCAGCTCTTCGCGCACCCGCTCGTTGATCAGCACGTTGGAGTCGATCGCCATGCCCAGCGCCAGCGCCATCGCCGCCATGCCCGGCAGGGTCAGCGTGGCCTGCAGCATCGACAACACCGCCACCAGCAGCAGCAGGTTCACGGCCAGCGCGATGCTGGAGAAAACGCCGAACAACATGTAGTAGACACACATGAAGGCGACGATGACCAGAAAGCCCCAGGTCACGCTGTGGAAGCCCTTGGCGATGTTTTCCGCTCCCAGGCTCGGGCCGATGGTGCGCTCCTCGATGATCTCCATCGGTGCGGCCAGAGAACCGGCCCGCAGCAGCAAGGCAGTGTCCTGCGCCTCGGAGGTCGTCATGCGGCCGGAGATCTGTACCCTTCCGCCGCCGATCTCGCTGCGGATCACCGGCGCGGTGACCACCTCGCCCTTGCCCTTTTCAAACAGCAGGATCGCCATGCGCTTGCCGATGTTCTCGCGCGTGATGTCGCGAAAGATCCGTGAACCCTTGGCGTCCAGGTTCAGATGCACCGCGGCCTCCTGGGTCTGGGTGTCGAATCCGGGTTGGGCGTCCGTCAGATTCTCGCCGGTCAAGATAACCTGCTTCTTGACGATCACCGGCCGGTTGTTGCGCTCGAAAAAGCGCTCGGATCCGAATGGCACCGGCCCGGTGCCGGCCTCGGCGGCAAGGCCTTCCGGGCTTTCGTCCACCAGACGCACTTCCAGTGTGGCGGTGCGACCGAGGATGTCCTTGGCCTTGGCCGTGTCCTGTACGCCGGGCAACTGCACCACGATCCGGTCCAGCCCCTGCTGCTGAATCACCGGCTCGGCCACGCCGAGCTCATTGATCCGGTTGTGCAAGGTGACCATGTTCTGCTTGAGCGCCTGGGCCTGGATGCTGCGGGCAGACGCATCCTTGATGCGCGCGGTGAGCTTGAACTCGGTGCCGTCGGGTGCGTCGGTCTCCTGCAGTTCGGCAAATTGGTCCGCGATCAGGTCTTTTGCCGCGGCCAGCGTGGCGGCGTCGCGAAACCGGATATCGATGGTTTGTCCATTGCGGTTGATGCCACTGTGGCGCACGTTCTTCTCGCGCATCGCGGTGCGCAGATCACTTGCCAGGGAATCGACCTTGCGCGTCAGGGCCGCCTGCATGTCCACCTGCAGCATGAAGTGCACGCCACCGCGCAGGTCCAGACCCAGGTACATCGGCTTGGCGCCCATGGACGACAACCAGGCTGGCGACCGCGACAACAGGTTGAGTGCGACCACATACGGTGGATCGGACGGATCGGGAATCAGCGCGCGCTGGATGACATCCTTGGCCCTGAGCTGCTCGTCACCGGTGTCCAGACGTACCTTGATCGAGTTGCCATCGAAGGTGATCGCGGCCGGGGTGATCGAGGCGGCCTTGAGCGCATCGGCCACCCGGGCCTGCGTGCCGCTGTCGACCTTGATGGTCGCCTTGCCCGATGACACCTGCACCGCGGGCGCCTCGCCGAAGAAGTTCGGCAGGGTGTACAAGACCCCCACCAGCAGCGCGATCACGATGATCACGTATTTCCAGACCGGGTATCGGTTCATGTTCAGACTTCTTGCAGACAACAACGCTGCGCAGGCTCGGCCGAGACTGGCCGAAGGTGATGACTTATTTGATCGTGCCCTTGGGCAACACCTGTGTCACGGCGCCGCGCTGGACCTGGATCTCGACGCCGTTGGCAATTTCCACCCCCAGGTAGCCGTCGCCGAGTCGGGTCACCTTGCCCAGCACACCACCCGAGGTGACAACCTCGTCACCCTTGGCCAGCGCTTCGACCATGGCACGGTGCTCCTTCTGCTTCTTCATCTGGGGACGGATCATGACAAAGTACAGCACGACGAACATCAACACCAGGGGCAACATGCTCATCAGGGATGATTGCATGTCGCCGCCGCCGGCGGCTGGTGTGGTTTGGGCAAATGCGGAAGAAATAAACACAGGAAGCTCCGGAAATTTAGCGGTGAAGGGATCTGCTACGCCCGCGGCTACGCCAAGGGCAGTGAACCCGTCATTGTATGCGGGGCATCCCGAACCCCTGCGTGAAGGCTTGCCGGCCGCGGCCCGCAGCCCAACGCCAGCGGGAGCGGGCTGGCACTACCCGCCAACCAGGCGCTCGGCCTGCGTCATGCGCGACGCGTACCGGGGCGCAATGGCCCGGTCATGCCGCACTACCCGTTGACCGCCGCTGGGCCGGCGGCGCCGCAGTGGCCGGCGCGCGCCACTGTTGCATCAGTTCCTGCCATTGCCCGCGCGCGGCCACCAGGTTGCGATCCTTGACGTGGCCAAAACCCTTGATCTTGTCGGGGATGCAGGCAATGTCCACCGCCAGCGCATGGTTGTCGGTCGTGAGTGTGCCCAGCAGTTCGTCGATGCTGGCACGGTACTCGCCGATCAAGGCACGTTCGGTGCGGCGTTCTGCGCTGCGCCCGAAGATGTCCAGCGCCGTGCCGCGCAGTCCCTTGAGCCTGGCCAGGTAGCGAAATCCGGTCAGCATCGCCGGCCCGTATTTCTTTTTCTGCAATTCGCCCTTGTCGTTGCGTTTGGCCAGCAGCGGCGGCGCCAGATGGTAGTTCAGCGTGAAGTCGCCTTCGAACATCGCATTCACCTTGTCCAGGAACGCCGTGTCGGTGTGCAAGCGCGCGACCTCGTATTCGTCCTTGTACGCCATCAGCTTGAACAAATGGCGCGCCACGCTCTCGGCCAGCAGGGTCTTGCCGAGCTTGCCTTCGGCATCACGCACCTTGTGCACATAGGCCCGGTACTGGTCGGCATAGGCGGCGTTCTGGTAGTCGGTCAGGAACGCGACGCGACGCTGCACGAGGTCGTCCAGCGTCTCGCGCTTCTTGAACGCAATCACCTGCGCCGGGCTCAGGAGCCTTTCGACGCTGGGCCAGTCGTGCGCCGCGCGGCGGCCCCACTCGAAGGCGGCCTTGTTGTTGTCGACCTGCACCGCGTTGAGTTCGATGGCGCGGATCAGCGAAGCGCGACCCAGCGGGATCCAGCCGCGCTGCCAGGCGTAACCGAGCATCATCGGGTTGGTGAAGATGCTGTCGCCCAGCAGCTTGGTGGCGGCCGCATCGGCATTGAACACGCCCACGCCATCGACACCCACCGCGCGCCCAATCTCGGCCGCGCAGGCTTGGGCGGGGTTCTGCCAGCCGCCGTCCTTGACGAAGGCTGCGGTGGGCGTACTGTGCGCATTGAGCGCCACATGGGTGCGGCCTTCGCGCATGCGCAGCATGGTTTCCTTGTCGACCGCCACCAGCGGGTCGCACCCGATGACCAGATCGGCCGCCGCCATGCTGACACGGGTGGTGCGGATGTCGTGCTGGCGCGCGCCGATCAGCACATGGCTCCAGGTGGCGCCGCCTTTTTGCGCCAGACCGGCCGCGTCCTGCGTGACGATGCCCTTGCCTTCGATATGCGCGGCCATGCCGAGCAACTGGCCGATGGTGATGACGCCGGTGCCGCCCACGCCGGCCACGATGATGCCCCACACTTGGCCGTGTACCGCGTCCAGCGCGATCGGATCCGGCTCGGGCAGCGGGCCCAGCTCGAACGGAGACAGCGCCTTGTCCTTGGCCTTCTTCCTGAGTTGTCCGCCTTCGACGGTGATGAAACTCGGGCAGAACCCTTTCACGCAGGAGATGTCCTTGTTGCAGGTCGACTGGTTGATCTGCCGCTTGCGGCCGAACTCGGTCTCCAGCGGTTCGACGCTGATGCAGTTGGACTGCACGCCGCAGTCGCCGCAACCCTCGCACACCAGCTCGTTGATGACCACCCGCTTGGCCGGATCGACCAGGGTGCCGCGCTTGCGCCGGCGCCGCTTTTCAGTGGCGCAGGTCTGGTCGTAGATGATGACCGTCGTGCCCTTGATCTCCCTGAACTCCCGCTGCACCGCATCCAGTGTGTCGCGGTGCAACACCGCCACGCCCTCGACCAGCGTGACGCCGCGGTATTTCTCCGGTTCGTCGGTCACGACCACGATCCGGGCCGCCCCTTCGGCGCGCATCGACTGCGCGATCTGCGCCACCGAATGCCCCTCGGCGCGTTCGCCGACCTGCTGACCGCCGGTCATCGCGACCGCGTCGTTGTACAGAATCTTGTAGGTGATGTTGACGCCGGCCGCGATGCTCTGGCGCACCGCCAGCAGACCGCTGTGAAAATAGGTGCCATCGCCCAGGTTGGCGAAGATGTGCTGATCGGTCGTGAACGGCTGCTGCCCGACCCACGGCACACCTTCGCCACCCATCTGGGTGAACCCGATCGTGCTGCGATCCATCCAGGTGGCCATGAAATGGCAGCCGATGCCGGCCAAGGCGCGCGAACCTTCGGGCACCTTGGTGCTGGTGTTGTGCGGGCAACCCGAGCAGAACCAGGGCTGGCGATCGGCGCCTTTGACACCGCCGCCCAACGCCAGCGTCTGCATCGAGCGCTCCTTGGCCTGCAAGATCGCCATCTGCGCGTCGATACGCGCGACCATGTCGGCGTCCAGCCCCATTTTCTTGACCCGCTGCGCGATCGCATGCGCGATCAGCGACGGCGACAGGTCGGCATTGGCACGCAGCAAGGTGTTGGCGCTCGGGTTGGGCATCGACCATTCGCCACCCGAGAAGTCCCCCTGGACTTCGTTGAACTTGCCGTACACGTTGGGCCGCACGTCTGCGCGCCAGTTGTAGAGCTCTTCCTTGAGCTGGTATTCGATGAGCTGGCGCTTCTCCTCCACCACCAGGATCTCCTGCAGCCCGGTGGCAAAGTCGCGCGTGAGTTGCGCCTCGAGCGGCCACACCACGCCCACCTTGTGCAGCCGGATGCCGATCTGGCGGCAGGTCGCATCGTCCAGGCCCAGGTCCAGCAGTGCCTGGCGGGTGTCGTTGTAGGCCTTGCCGCTGGCGATGATGCCGAAGCGGTCGTTCGGCCCCTCGATCGCGTTGTAGTTGAGCCGATTGGCCCGGATATAGGCCAGGGCCGCGTACCACTTGGTATGGAACAGCCGCGCCTCCTGTTCCAGCGCATGATCGGGCCAGCGGATATGCACGCCGCCGGCGGGCATATCGAAATCGGTCGGAACCACGATCTGGACCCGCTGCGGGTCGATCATGGCGGTGGCACTGGACTCGACGATCTCCTGGATCGTCTTCATGCCGGCCCATACGCCCGAAAACCGGCTCATCGCGAAGGCGTGAATCCCCAGGTCCAGGATTTCCTGCACATTGGCCGGGAAGAACACCGGCAATCCGCAGGCCTTGAAGATATGGTCGCTCTGGTGCGCGGCGGTCGAACTCTTGGACACATGGTCGTCACCGGCCACCGCGATCACACCGCCCCAGGGCGTGGTGCCGGCCATGTTGGCATGCTTGAACACATCCGAGGTACGGTCCACGCCCGGCCCCTTGCCGTACCAGATGCCGAACACGCCGTCAAAGCGGTTCGTGCCGGGTGGCGCAAATCCCAATTGCTGGGTGCCCCACAAGGCCGTGGCGGCCAGTTCCTCGTTGACGCCCGGCTGGAACACGATGTTCTGCGCCTTGAGGTATTTGGACGCCTTGACCAGCGACTGGTCGTAGCCACCCAGCGGGGAGCCCCGGTAGCCGCTGATGAAACCGGCGGTGTTCTTGCCGGCCAACGCATCGCGCTGCCGCTGCAACATCGGCAGCTTGACGAGGGCCTGCACGCCGCTCATGAAGGCACGCCCCACATCGAGCGAATACTTGTCGTCCAGCGTGACGGACTCCAGTGCCTTGCGGATGTGTTCGGGTAGCGGCGCATTCATGGCGGGAAGGTCTCCGTGGATGGAAGGTTCGATGGCCTGGCAAAGTGTAGGAGCGATGCCGCGATATGTCTTTTCTTTCCATGCCGGTTTTCGGCTGTCCAAAGAAAGATTCTTGCGCCAAAATCCGCTTCATGGAAACACTCGACAAGTATGACGTGGCCATCCTGCACGAGTTGCAAGCCGACGGCCGGCTCACCAACGCAGAGCTTGCGCAGCGGGTGGGTCTGAGCGCGGCCCCCTGCTGGCGCCGCGTGCGGGCGCTGGAAGAAGGCGGGTTCATCATCGGTTACCGCGCCGAAATCAACCGCCACACGATCGGCCTGGGCGTGATGGCCTTCGTGCGCCTGTTCGCCGAACGCAACGCCGCTGGCAGCATCCGCGAACTGGAGCAGGCCATCGCCGCGCTGCCGCAGGTCGTGGCCTGCCACTACATCAGCGGCGACGGCTCGTTCGAACTGCAGATCGTGGAGCAGGATCTGGAGAGCTTTTCGCGCTTCGCGCTCGAGCGGCTGATCACGCTACCCAACGTGAAAGATCTGCGCACCAGTTTTTCGCTCGGCGAAGTCAAGGCCAGCAGCCGTCTGCCGCTGGGCCATCTGGGGCCGCGGGCGGGCACGGCGCCCAAGCCGCGCGCACCGCCGCAACGTTCAACACGCCGGCGCTGACGCCACCGCACGCGGCCTCACGACTTCGGCCACAAGACCCACATCTGCAGCGGCTGCTTGAGCCGCCCTGCGATGTCACCGGCCTGGTCGCCCCAACCGACGAAATAGTCGGCGCGTACCGCACCGACGATGGCGCTTCCGGTATCTTGCGCCAGCACCAGTCGCTGCAGGTTCAGCGAAGGGCCGCTGGAAGACAACCATACCGGCGTGCCATAGGGAATGCTGCCCGGGTCGACGGCAATCGAACGCCCGGGCGTCAGCGCAACACCTTGTGCGCCGCGCGGCCCGAACGCGGCGTCCAGATCCGACAATGGTTCCTCACGGAAAAACACGGTGCGGGGATTGCTCCACAACATTTCCTGCACCCGTTGCGGGTTGCGCGCAACCCAGTTGCGAATGGCCGGCCAGGAGGCTTCCCGCACCTGTTGCTGGTCCAGCAACCAACGGCCGACACTGCCATACGGCTGGTCGTTGGTCGCCGCATAGGCCAGGCGCACCAGATGGATCTGTCCATCGGGCTCCTGCAACTGCAGGCGGCCCGATCCCTGGATCTGCAGCATCAGGGCATCGACCGGATCGGCCAGCCAGGCGATTTCCTGACCACGCAGGTCGGCCTGCGCCTGTGGCAGGGTTTCCATCTCCTTGCGGGTGTACCAGGGCTTGCGCGACGCCAGGCGTTGCGGCGGGCGGTACAGGGGCACCGTGAACCCGGCCCTCTGCGTGCGCGATGCCTGCATCAACGGCTCGTAATACGCGGTCAGCAGCCCGTCGGTACTGCCCGATTGCGACTCGACCCGGTAGGGCTGGAAATGGCGCATCATCCAGTCCCGTTGCTCCTGTGCGGTGGCCAGGCTGAGCACGCGGATATCCGGGCACAAGGGGGCAAACGCCGCACCTGGGCGCTCACAGCTCTTGAGCCAGGCATTCCAGGCCTCGTGCAGGGCGTCGTCACTGAAGCCGGGCAATGCGGCCCACCGCACCGGCACCCAACGGCTTTTGGCCTGTTGCCGCACTGGCGGCAGGTCGGCGACATCATCGTGCGGGAGCACCCCCTGCGTGGGACCTTGCGCCGCCGACGGCGCCGGCACGACGGCCGGCCCCTCCTGCGGGCCGGCAGCCGGCGTGGCACAGGCCACCAGGATTTCTACAATGCCGACACAGGCCAATGCAAGTGCAGCGCGGCGCAGGAGTTGAAACATGGTTCTTATTTTGCTTGAAGCCTTGCTGGCCCTGACGTTGCTGGTGCTGATCGTATGGTGGACGATGTTCTCCGGGCGCCGCAACGGCGAGCCCGTCGACGCGTCTGCCGACGACGCGCACATCAAGAGCGCGTTGCCGCCACCGCCATCGGCACCGGAGCGCGAGAACGGTAAACCGCCACCGCCGCGCTGACCCCGCAGGCCTGGGCCCTGCGGCGCGGTTGCATGGTTGCGCGTTCAGCGCGGCTGCAGTGCATTGGCCAGTTCCACGGCGGATTTCACCTTCATCTTGTCGAACACCCGCGCCCGGTGGACTTCGACCGTGCGCACGCTGATCTGCAACTGGTCGGCAATCAGCTTGTTCGGCAGGCCATCGAGCATCAGCCGCATCACCGCGTGTTCGCGCTCGGTCAGGGCCGCCAGCAGCCGCTCGACCGCGCTGCGCTGTTCACGCTGCTGCAGGTCCTGAGCCGATTGCGCCAATGCCAGCTCGATGCGATCAACCAGACCGTTGTCGGACACCGGCTTCTCGCAAAAATCGAACGCGCCACGCTTGACCGCGTCGACCGCGGTAGGCACATCGGCGTGGCCGGTAAGGAAAATCACCGGCAAGGACTGGCACAGACCGCGCTCGACGATGCGTTCGAACAGTGCCAGACCACTCATGACCGGCATGCGCACGTCGAGCAACAGGCAAGCGGCGTAGGCGGGCCGAAAGCCGGCCTCCAGCATTGCGTCAAATGCTTGCGCATCCCCGAATGCCTGGCTGGGCAAACCGCGCGAACGCAACAGCCAGGCCAGACCGGAACGCACGCTGGCGTCGTCGTCGACGATGAAGACCATCGCATCCTGTGTCGGTTGCATTGGCGTATTGTCTTATGAATGCCCCCAACCCTGGCTGCGCCAGGCCCCCCGAGGGGGTGCGAGAAAACTTGGGGCGGCCCGGC
>CAZLDV010000024.1:12218-40609 GCA_964558425.1 uncultured Rhodoferax sp.
CCCTGGCTGCGCCAGGCCCCCCGAGGGGGTGCGAGAAAACTTGGGGCGGCCCGGCGTTTTCTCATGAATGCCCCCAACCCTGGCTGCGCCAGGCCCCCCGAGGGGGTGCGAGAAAACTTGGGGCGGCCCGGCCTTGCCTTCTCATGCGAGCGCCTCCGCATTGGCGGATACGGCTGGCTCGGCGGGCGACACCGGCATCGCTGTCGCGGGCGCCGCCGGCAAGGTGAAGCGAAACTCCATGCCTTGTGGCTGGTTTGCGCCATAGGCCAGGAATCCGCCGTGTTGTTCGACCACCGTTCGGCACAGGCTCAGGCCAAGTCCCATGCCTTCATCCTTGGTGGTGAAAAATGGCGTGAACAGCTTTTCCGCCACCTCGGGCGTAATTCCGCTTCCGGTGTCGGTCACCGAGAGCTCGACCCAGCCTTGCGCGTGGGCCGTGCGTTCACCTGGCGGCGTTCGCCGGGCCTGCAGCAGCAACTGGCGCGATGGGTGCGGAACCTGGTCCATCGCCTGCATCGCGTTGCGCGCCAGGTTCAGCAGCACCTGTTCGACCATGGTGCGATCACACAACAAGCTGGGCATCCCGTCTTGGACGCGCACATGGCAGCGTACGCCCAGTTTGCGGGCCTGCAACTCGATCAACGGCAAGATCCCGTCGAACAGATCCTTCACCCGCACCACCTCGCGGACCCGCTCGCGGCGCCGCACGAAGTCGTGCACACTCTTGATGATCTTGCCGGCCCGTTGCGCCTGGTCGGCGATATGCACCAGGCCTTCCTCGACCAGCTGGGCCGTCGATGCCGGCAACGACCGACCCGCCCCGGTCATGCTGGGGTCGGTCGCCGCTTGTTGCAGCATATTGATCGACCCATTGGCATAACCGGCTATCGCCGCCAGCGGCTGGTTCAGCTCGTGGCTCAGCAACGAGGCCATCTCACCGATCGTGGCCAGGCGCGCAGTGGCCTGCAGGCGCTCACGCGACGCACGCGACATCTCCTCGATGCGTCGCTGCTCGCTGATGTCGACAAAGGCCGTCATCCAGCCCGACTGGACCCCTTGTGCATTGATCAACGGTGCCTCGATGATGAGTACCGGAAAGCGGGAGCCGTCCTTGCGCATGAACACCGACTCGAAGCCCTCGCGGGGCGGCTGATGGCCCTGGGTCCGCGCCTGCAGGCGTTCCTGGTAGTCCTCGTATTGTTCCGGTGGCCAATACGGCACCGTCGTGCCCGCGAGCATCAGGTCCTGCGCGCTGAAACCGACCATCTGGCAGAAGGCCGGATTGACGTAGGTGGTGCGCCCGGCCAGGTCCCGCGCGCGCAAGCCGGTGACCAACGAGTCCTCCATGGCCTTGCGAAACGCCAGCGCATCGGCCAACTCATGCTCGGCGTACAGGCGTCGGCGCATGTCGCGCGCCAGCAAGACCAGCACCAGCACCAGGCCGATCGCCATCGCCACCACCATGGCGGTCAGGAAGTTGGGGAACAGCGCCGGCGTGCCACGCCAGCTGTCCAGGCGCAGCACCAGCGTATAGCCGGGAAGCTCCAGCACCTGCTGGGCACTGAACGTGCGATTGCCACTGCGCATGACGCCGTGAAACGCAAGCCGCGTTCCGTCAAGATCCGAAAACGCGACGTCGTACGCCCGCGCAAACGGCTCGGCAACCATCTCGGTCAGAATATCGCCCAGCGCATAGACCACCACCAGGTAGCTGTCCGAGCTGCCGCCCAGCGGCAGGCACAACTCGAGCAACTTCTGGCCCTGGTTGTTGATCGCGCCGCGCAACGCGTTGGGCGCGTACATCAAGCCACGCGAGCCGCGTGCCTGGCGGCAGGCGGCCTGCACCTGCGATGGCAACGTGGTCCGTTCGTGCGCATCGAACAGCGGTGCGCGCAGGTCGGAATCGGCGCTGGCCAGCGACTGCAGATTGGCATCGCGCAACTCGATGCGCAGCATTTCGCGGTGGGCATGCAACAGGGCGTTGGCGCGCAAGCCCCATTGATCGGGGCGACCCGCGTCAAAGCGCGGCAATGCCTGCAGACTCTGCACGTCACGTGCCAGACCGGTGCGGATGTCGGAACCGACGTCCACCGCATCACGCTCGATGCGATCCTGCAGCCGGCCCGCCTCGTAGCGACCCGCCAGCCAGACCAGCGTCACGAGCAGCGCGGCCACCAGGGCGACCAGGGCCGCCCACAGGATCCAGCGCCGGGCCATGGGCGAGGGTTCACGCAACCAGCCGCTGGCGCCGCGTTTCACAATATCCGATGCTCCAGTGCCGGCAACTGCAGCCGGACCTGGCGCACACGCTCCAGTGCCAGCTCGACGATGTCCACGCCGTCCCCTTCAGGCCGCTGGCACAGAATCTCGCCCCAGGGGTCGACCAGCATGCTGTGGCCCCAGGTTCGGCGACCGTTTTCGTGCAAGCCCCCCTGGGCTGGCGCAGCGACGTAGGCCAGGTTCTCGACCGCCCGCGCTCGCAACAGCAACTCCCAGTGCGCCTGCCCGGTGGTGTAGGTGAAGGCACTGGGCACCAGCAGCAGCTCGGCACCGGCCTGCGCATATCGCCGGTACAGCTCCGGGAAACGCAGGTCGTAACAGACGCTCATGCCGATCGTCCAACGGTGACCGTCGCGCGAGGGCAGCGTGAACGTCGCCGGCGCCTGGCCGGCTTGGAGCACCCGCGATTCGTCGAAGCGCTCCTTGCCATTGTCGAACCGGAACAGATGGATCTTGTCGTAGCGTTGCACGCATGCGCCACCGGGATCAAACACCAGGCTGGTGTTGGTGACACGCTGCTCGCGGTCCTCGGCCGATCCGTGCTGCAATGTCAGCGGCACGGTGCCACCGACGATCCACATCTTCAGCGACTGCGCCGCATCGGCCAGGAATCGCTGGATCGGCCCCTCCCCCAACGGCTCGCGGATCGCGAGCTTGTCGGTGTCGCGATGGCCCAGCAGACAAAAATATTCCGGCAAGACCGCAAGCTCGGCGCCGCCGGCCGCTGCTTGGGCGAGCAATACGCCGGCGCGGTCCAGATTGGCCTGCAAGCCGGTCGCGGAGACCATTTGTACGCTGGCAACTTTCATGCGGAGCTTCCTGTCATCGTCTCTGGGAACCCGCTGGCGGGGTTTCGGTCGCCCCCACGGGTGCCTTGGTGGTGACGCGCTGGATCCGCGGTTCGACCCAGCTGCCGTCAATATGAAACTCCTGCGTGGCAGCTTCCATCAGCGGTTTGCGCAGGACGAACTGTGCCAGAAAGGTGCCCAGCCCGATAGCCGGGTTGATCGCCGCGGCGATCAACGATGCCGTTCCCGCATTGATCTCGGGTACCACCACGACCCGGATGTCCTGGGTCTCGCGCGCCAGATCCGCCTGCCCTTCCATCAACACCGCGGCATTGACACCTTTCATCTGCAGGTTGTCCGTGTACGCGATGCCTTGTTCGATACGCACGTCGCCGCGGAAGAAATCGAACGCGAATCCCTCGCTGAACACGTCGCGGAAATCCAGTGTCAGGCGCCGGGGCAGCGACTGCAGGCTGAGCACACCCAACAGTTTGGCCAGCCCCGGATCGGCCTTGAGGAACTGGCCATTTTCAATATTGACATTGAACGCACCGGACAGACTTGCATAGTCCAGCGACAACGGCGAACCGGCCCAGGCCACCTGCCCCTGCATCAGGCCCTTGCCGCGCCGCACGACATCCTTGGTACCGAAACGCGCAAGCAGATCACCCGAATTCTGGATCTCGAGCCGGAAATTCATCACGGTGCGGCGTTGCGGCACGCGGGGCGCCGCGCGCAGTGCCGGTGCGGCAACCGGCGCCCCTTCTGCCGCCTGGGCTCGGATCGCTGCCCAGTTGCCGGTGGCGCGAAAGACCGCCTCGGGCATGATCACGTCGAAACGGTTCAGTCGCCATTCGCGGCCAGCGGCCCCGGGGCCGCCCACCGCGCGGTTGACCGCATCGACTTCCACCCGACCGAGCTTCTTGCCGCGCAACTCCAGCTCCTGCGCCACGATATCGAGCGCAGGGATCGATTGCGGCTGCTCGTCCAGCAGGCTCTCCACTTCGCTGGCCGCCGACGGAGCCAGCGTCAAGCGCGCCAGCCGCGCGTACAAGCGCCCGGCACCGGAACCGGTGGGCTGGCGGTATTCGACATAGCCGTTGAGCTGCTGCGCGTCCAGGTTGGCGCGCCACACGGAGCCTTCGCGCGTCCCGCCGGCAACCAGCCCATTCAAGGTATGACCGGCCGCCGACACGCTGCGTGCACGCAGTGCCAGGCTGCTGGGCCAATAGCTGCCAGCCGCATCGGCGCCCGTGGGTGGCGACGCTGCGGCGGCACCGGCAACCTGCGTCACCAGCCGCTGCCAGACATCCACGTCCAGCGCATCGAAGCGCAGATTGGCGACGACTCCCTCACGCGGCATGGGTGTGGCGTCGGGGTCTTCCAGGCCGAGCGCGATCGCCCCGCGCAGTACCCGCGGCAGTGCGCCGGAGAGGTCCCGCTGGTAACGCACCGACGCCACACGGCCCAGTTCAAACAGCAACTGGTCCTGCCGGCCCGCGCCGGTGCCGTTGTCGCGCAGCGGGAGCGATTCCAGTCGCAGCGCCATGGTCTGCTCGGCCGACTTGCCCAGCGGGGACGGCAGATCGAGCGCCATGCCCGCCAATGTGCTGGAGATCACGATCTCGGGTTCACCGCCGCGCATGCCAATGGTGGCGCTGTAGGCGGTGGTGCCTGACAGCAAAGGCGCCAGGCGCGAAACCACGCCCCATTCGCGCGCCTGGCGCAGCCCATCGGCGCTGACGGTGCCCTGCAGGCGAAAGGCCAGCGCCGCAGCCGCTGGTTCGGCTGCCGATGCCGTAGCTGGCGCTAGCTGTGAACCACCGTCGATACGCACATCGCCACCCAGGAAACGGGCCTGCACGCCAGTGACGGTGAATCCGGCCTCCGTGAATCCGACGGTTCCCCGCGCACGCTGCAAACGCGGCACTGCGGGCGCCACCTGCAGGTCGTTGCCCTGCAAGACAACCGCGCCTTGCACCCGGGTTCGGTCGGTGGCATCGAGTGGCACGTCCAGCTTGAGCCGCAGCTCCGCATTGCCGGTGCCACCCAGGCCGGCCATGGCCTGCTGGGTCATGCTTGCCACCGGTGAGCTGGCCACAAAGCCCAGCATGTCCGCCAGCGGACCGCGAGCCTCCAGATTGACCGCGACCACGCTGTTGCTGGCCAGATTGGCGATCGCTGCGTCGGCGCGGGTCACCTGCAGAGTCGGCACGCCGACCAGATTGCCACGTGCGCCATTGACCTTCAGGCTCTGGCGGTCGATCACCAGCTCACCGGACAGGCGCGTTGCGGCCGGCCATGGCCTTGCGTCCGCGGCCTGCAGGTTGCGCGGCACGTAGGCCAGCGTGGCGCCGCTGATCTGCGCGGTGATCAGGAATTCACCGGCCCGCGCATCCGCAAACGGCATGTCCCACAGATCACCCTTGACCTTGAATGCGACCGCGCTGGCGGCTCCGGCCTGCACGGCGTCGCGCACATAATGGCGGGCGTCGGGCCCGAGCACCAAGGGCAGGTAGCGGTGGACCCGGGTCGCATTGGCCCGGCTCAGCTTGCCCTGCATGTCGAGCACCCCGGGGAAACGGGACCGGCTGGCGGACCGGGCCGGATCGCTGGTCTGCCACTTCAGCTCCAGCGTGCCGTCGGCATCGGCATTGCTGAACTGCGCACGGGCCAGTTGCACCTGCAGTGCGTCGCCGCTACGCTGCCAGCTCAGCTCACCCGACAAGCGCTGGAACGGCACCGTCTGCTCCTCGAAGACGCCGGGGAAACTGATACTGCCATCGACCAGCGCCAGATGTGCCTTGCCACCCGACTCATTGAACGAGAAGTCGCCACCCAGGCCCTGCACGCCGGGTGTGCCGATCGATTGGGCCGACCCCACCGGCGCGCCGGTGGCATCGGGCACGGCTCGCACAGCCAGTCGCTGCACGCGGCCCTCGGCCTGGTAGGTCGGGTCCTGGCCTGCGCCTTGTTGCCAGCGCAGCCGGATCGTCTCGACCAGGCCGGCTGGCTGGTGGCGCGCCAGCGCCTGGCGCAGCGTGGCATCGAGCGGCAGCCGCCCGGCGATCTGCGCCAATGCGGCGAGATCCAGCCGATCGGCACGCAGTTCGCCCGAGGCCGCCTTGCCGGCAACCGCCAGTTGCTGGCGCACACTGAAATTGCCACCGGGCCAGTGGATGCCATCGAGCGTGTCAAACGCCAGATCGCGGGTGCTCCATTCCCGCAGGTCTGGCGCGAAACGGCTGCTCAGGCGCCCCGAAACCGTCGCCAGCTGCAGCGGCTCGAGCTGCGGATCGAGGCGCACCGCCACCTGCGCCAGCGCCAGGTCCGCGGTGACCGCGGCGACCTGTCCGCGCGCGATGTCCACCCAGGCTCGGATGGCTCCCTGGCCTTGGGCGATGTCCACGCCAGGATCGGCATATTGCTTGAACCGGGTCACATCGATCCGGGAAAAATCGGCAAAGGCCTGGCCGGACCACTCCCGCCATCGGCCGTTGCCGATCGACAGGAAAGGCTGCTCGAAACGCGCCATGAGCTGGAACCGGTCGCCCCAGTGCGCCGGTGGGGTCGCGTCCAGTCGCATCTCATGCAAGCGTGAGCGATTGCGCAGCACCATGTCGACGGCGCCCAGCGCCAGCGGCGGCACGGCCCGCATGTCGTCCGTCCAGACAATGGCGCCGTTGCGGATGACGAACTCGGGCTGGGAGAAGATGCGGTCCAGCAGCGCCTCGTCCGGTTCCAGCTGGTTGCCATGCGACAGGTCCATCCCGGCCACCCAGATTCGGCCGTCCGCGGATCTGCGCACATTGAGCACCGGGCCATCGAGCAGAATCTGGTCGAACTGCAGCTTGAGCAATGAACGCGGCGACAGCGACACCAGGATGCGTGGCAGGCGCAGCGCTTCGCGCCCCTGGTCATCGAGCAGGCGCACGTTGCCCAGTTCGAACGCGGGCAGCAGATTGGTCGAATAGGCGGTGATCGAACCCACCCGCACCGGCAACCCCACCAAGCGCGTGGCAGCTGCTTCGAGCTGCGGACGCAGCTCGCCGATTCGCGGCACAATCCACAAATGCAGGGCGCCCCATGACGCCGCGAACAGCAGCCATGCCAACAACAAGAGCGCCAGAGTCCAGCGGGCCGTGAACGCCAGGCTCGTGAGAAGCCTGGATGGAGCAGGTGCTGGCGTCAGTTCATTCATCGTGCGTGCGCAGTCGACACAGGAATTATGACCGCCAAGCTTGAACAAGG
The DNA here is from genome assembly GCA_964558425.1 of uncultured Rhodoferax sp. Lineage (GTDB taxonomy): Bacteria > Pseudomonadota > Gammaproteobacteria > Burkholderiales > Burkholderiaceae_C > CAISIP01. The sequence continues at coordinate 19,538 of CAZLDV010000024.1, forward strand.
TGGCCCGGGAGCCCTTGCCACACCGATGGAAATGCCAACCCACGCCAGGGATGCACCACCGCTGTCCGCCTACTCGCGCTTCGGGCAGCGCGTGCGTCGCCGTTACCCGCAGGAGCGCCTGCTGCTCGCCGATGGTCTGCCCACACGCGCGACCTGCCAAGCCCTGCTGGCCCAGTTGCTCCAGCAGGGCGCCGACCTGGGGTCGGCGTTGCGGATCGTGCGCCAGGTGGTGCTGGAACGGCTGCTGACACTCGACTGCGACGCCCATGCCACGGTGGCGCAGGTCACGCTGGCCATGACCCGATTGGCGGAGTGGGCGCTCGACACCGCCTGCATCGAGGTGTTGCAGCAGCTCGACGAACAGCACGGCGCGCCGATGGGGCCGGACGGCCAACGCGCGGAAATCTGGATCATCGGCATGGGCAAGCTCGGAGCACGCGAACTCAACGTGTCCAGCGACATCGATCTGATCTACGTATACGACCAGGAAGGCGAAACCACGGGCAATGCCCAGGGTCGGGCCATCCTGTCGAACCAGGAGTATTTCGGCAAGGCGGTGCGCGCGCTCTACGCGCTGATCGGCGACACCACCGAACACGGCTTCGTGTTCCGGGTCGATCTGGCGCTGCGGCCCAACGGCAACTCCGGTCCCACGGCCACCTCGCTGGGCGCGTTGGAGGAGTATTTCCATGTGCAGGGACGCGAGTGGGAGCGGTTCGCCTGGCTCAAGAGTCGGGTGGTTGCGCCCAGTCACTGCGTAGGCAATGGTTCGGCCAGCCAATTGCGGGCTACCGTGTTGCCGTTCGTGTTTCGCCGCTACCTGGACTACAACGTGTTCGATGCGCTGCGGGTGTTGCACCGGCAGATTCGGGAGCATGCGGCGCGGCGCAGCGCCGGGCGGCCGGAACGCACCAACGATGTCAAGCTCTCGCGCGGCGGCATCCGCGAGATCGAGTTCATCGTGCAGCTGTTGCAGGTGGTGCGCGGCGGCCAGTTTCCCGAGCTGCGCACCCGCGCCACGATGGACGCCTTGCCGCGCCTGATGCGCGCCGGCCTGATGTCGCAGGCCACCGTCGATGCGCTATCGGCGGCCTACCTGTTCCTGCGCCAGGTCGAACACCGCATCCAGTACCTGGACGACCAGCAGACCCACGTGCTGCCGACCCGCGACGATGACTTGCTGTGGATCGCCCGCACGATGGGGCACAGCCACGGTGGGACCTTTCTGGCCGAACTCGACCAGCATCGCGAATTCGTGGCGCACGAGTTCGACGCCTTGCTGGGCGGCGGCAAGGTCGATTGCAAGTCCTGCGTCGGGAGCGACGCGTCCATGGCAACGCCCTCGGATTTCGATGATTTCCTGGAGACCTTGCCGCCCGCGCTGCGCCAGCGGGTGGCCGCCTGGAACCACAATCCCCGCTTCCTGGCACTGCGCGACGAATCGCGCATGCGTCTGTTCCGGTTGATCACCCGCACCGTGGCCTGGATCGCCGAGACCACGATCACCGAGGAGGCTGGCATCCGCCTGACGGACTGGATCGAACCGCTGCTGCGCCGCGAGAGTTACCTGGCGTTGCTGCTGGAGCGACCCTCCGTGCACCAGCGGTTGCTGCGACTGTTGGGCAATGCCAAATGGCCGGCGCGATACCTGTTGCTGCACCCGGGGGTCATCGACGAACTGGCCAACCGGACCATGCTGGCGGAGCGGTTCCAGAGTACCGAATTCGAACAGGAACTCGAGCAGCGGCGCAGTGCGCTGCGCATCACCGAAGAAGACGACGACGAAACGCTGCTCAACCTGTTGCGGCGCGCCCACCACGCCGAGGTGTTTCGCACGCTCGCGCGCGACGTCGAAGGTGTGTTGACGGTGGAACAGGTCGCCGACGACCTCAGCGCATTGGCGCAGTCCGTGTTGCGCGTCACCGCGCAATGGTGCTGGAGCCGGATGAAGAACCGGCATCGCGACGCAGCGCAACTGGCCATCATCGCGTATGGCAAGCTCGGCGGCCTGGAACTGGGTTACGGCAGTGACCTGGACATCGTGTTCGTCTATGAAGACGACGATGAACGCTCCGCCGAGGTCTACGCCGCGTTCGTGCGCAAGCTGATCAACTGGCTCACGGTCAAGACCGGCGAAGGGGATCTGTACGAGATCGACACGGCGCTGCGACCGAACGGCAATTCCGGTTTGCTGGTCACCAGTTTCAACGCCTACGCCGCATACCAGGAAAAGCGCGGCAGCAACACCGCCTGGACCTGGGAACACCAGGCCATGACGCGCGCCCGGTTCGTGCTCGGCGACGAGGGCATGCGCAGCCGGTTCGACGCGATCCGGCGCGGCGTGATCACCGCGCCGCGGGACATCGACGCCCTGCGCAGCGAGATCGTCACGATGCGCGCCAAGGTACGTGCCGCCCATCCGGTCAAGGACGGACGCTTCGATGTCAAGCACAGCCCCGGCGGCATGGTCGATGTGGAATTCGTCGTGCAGTACCTGGTGCTGGCGCATGCGGCGCAGCACGCCGCGCTGGTGGCCAACCTGGGCAATATTGCCTTGTTGCGACTGGCTCAGGACGCCGGCCTGTTGCCCGAAGGCGTCGGCATTGCTGCCGCACAGGCCTATCGGGAATTGCGCAAGGTGCAGCACCACGCACGGCTCAATGAAGAATCGACGCAGGTGCCCGCCGGGCAACTCGATGCGCAGCGCGATGCGGTACGGGCCTTGTGGCACGCCGTATTCGAGGAGCCAGCGCGCTGACGGCATGACAGCGCCAGGGTCGTCGTTGCCCGATGCGCGGAATTGGGAGGGGTTTTGGCCAGCCGTGCGCCGATCGCGCCGGCACGACAAGGGTATGCTGTGCACCAGGAATCCCGTGCTCCCTGAACGTATCCGTGCATTGCCATGAACCTGGTCCAAGTCACCCACGAGTCGATCACCATCGGGCAGCCGCTGGCCTTTTCGCTGCGCGACGAGACCGGCGCCTTGCTGGCGCGCAAGGGTTTCGTGATCGCTTCGCGCGACGATCTGGAGGCGGTACGGGGGCGCGGCAAGGGGTTTTTTGTCGATGTGTCCGAATCGGAGCAACACCAGAAGGCCTTCGTCGGCAAGCTGCACGAACTGGTGCGTGACGAACGGCCACTGGGCAAGATCGCGCAGGCCCAGTTGACCACCGGAGAATTGACACTGCCGCGCAACCGGACGCTGGGCGACGAACTCGACTGGCTCGATCTGCAGGTGCAAGGCAACCGCTTGTTGCGCGATCTGGACGACGACCATTTCGTCGATGCGCTCGATCGGCTGCAGTCGCGGCTGAGCCAGCAGTCACAGCGCAATCCGGACGGTGCCCTGTTTGCGCTGTTCCACCTGGCGGCAAGCGAAGTGCAGATGTACAGCGCCACCCATTCGATGCTGGTCAGCGTGATGTGCGCACTGGCCGCGCGCGACGTGCTCGGTTGGCCCGAGCCGATGCAGGACAGCCTGTGCAAGGCGGCACTGACGATGAACATCGCGATGACCGATCTGCAGGACCGGCTGGCGGTGCAGAACGATCCGCCGACACGGGCACAACGCGAGCGCATCGAACACCATGGCCGTCGCTCCGAGGCCTTGCTGCGCGGCTTGGGCCTGCAGGATGCCGCTTGCCTGGAGGCGGTGCGTGACCACCACCACACCGGCCCCGGGCCGCTGGCATCGCGTACGCCTGCGCAGCGCCTGGCGCGGCTGCTGCAACGGGCCGACCAGTTTGCGGCCCATCTGTCGCCACGGGCGTCACGCCGAGCATATTCGGCGGCAGCCGCGATGCAGGCGATCTACCATGATGAAGCACACGCCATCGATGACGCTGGCGCGGCCTTGATCAAGGCCGTGGGTGTCTATTCGCCTGGCACGCTGGTTCGATTGGCCAGCCAGGAAATCGGTGTCGTGGTACGCCGGGGCGTGAACACCACGATGCCGCGGGTGGCGGTGCTGGTGAACCCGGATGGCATCGCGACCGGGGAACACGCGATCCGGGAAAGCAGCTTGCGTGCCTACCGTATCGTTGCGGGGGTTGCTCCCGGCGAGTGCAAGGTCAACATCCAGCTCGACCGCATGCTGGCATTGACAAGCGGACCGCCTGCATCACACCGGCTGGGCTAAGGCCGCCTGCGCCGCGGGGTGCAGGTTTTCGCGGCTCAACTCCTTGCGGTATTTGTTGAGCTCCTGCACGGTGGCAAAGCTGCGATGGAACAGCAGGCTCAGGTTGTGCAGGATGCGATCGACCACCCGCGCTTCCCAAGCCGCATCGAACCTGATCTGCTGATCGAGCCAGTGTTCCAGCCACAAAGGTTCCGGTAGCCGGCTTTGTACCGTGTCCTTGGGAAACAACGACTTGTTCACGTGCAGATTGGTCGGGTGCAAGGCCTGGGTGGTGCGCCGTGCGCTGGCCATCAACACCCCGACCTTGGCAAAGGCGCCTTTGGCCTCGCCGCCAAAACGGGTGATCGCCTTCTTCATGTACTTGAGGTAAGCCCCGCCGTGGCGGGCCTCGTCCTGGCTCAGCGTGGTGTAGATCTTCTTGATCACCGGCTCCGTGTGCCACTGGCTGGCGCACCGGTACCAGTGGTTGAGCCTGATTTCGCCGCAAAAATGCAGCATCAAGGTCTCCATTGCCGGAGCCGGATCGAATTCAAATCGCACCGCATGCAATTCGGCTTCGGTCGGTACCAGATCGGGGCGGAAACGGCGCAGATATTCCATCAGCACCAGCGAGTGCTTCTGCTCCTCGAAAAACCAGATCGACATGAAGGCTGAGAAATCACTGTCATCGCGGTTGTCGCGCAGGAACATCTCGGTCGCCGGCAAGGCCGCCCACTCGGTGATGGCGTTGTACTTGATGGTGCGGGCCTGTTCATCCGACAACTTGTCCGCGTTGAAACTGTCCCAGGGAATGTCGCGCGCCATGTCCCAGCGAACCGCTTCCAGTTGTTTGAACAATTCGGGATAGAGCATGAGGCCTTTCGAGAATGAGCCGCGTCGATCGATGACACCCAGATGAATTTTAGTGCGCACCCCTGTGCCCGGCGGCCGCAGGTGTTATCCGGTCCGCCGGCTCGGGCCGGCGCGCGCCGGGCTAGCGCATCCACGTCGACCCGGCTGGGTCAGCCTACCAGCATGGTCCGATGACGTCTTCGATGCGCAAAAAAACTTCATGGTCAACAAATTACCAATCAGTCTATAATATTTCCCATGAGTAATTTGCCTTCCCCGAAACCTTGCCCGCGCGTGCGCCCGGCGCAGCGGAACTTGTTGGTTGACCCGGGTATCCACCACGGGTGGGCGCGACCATCGCTGCCTGCAACCTGGTTTCTGCTGCGAAGTCGCCGGCGTGCCGCGCGCACGCGCGCAAACCCGGGGTTGTTCTTCTCCTCCCCCTTGTTGGCCCCGGGCCGCTTCGCAGCAGCTTTGTCTGCCAGGTCAAGCGTCGAAAGTCGGCCGTGAAGGTGGCCATCGTCGGTTCCGGCATTGCCGGCCTGGCCGCTGCGCACCGGCTCAACCCGCATGCATCGGTGACAGTGTTCGAGGCGGCCGATTATTTCGGCGGCCATACCCACACCGTGCAGATGGCATTGCCGGTGGACGGGCGCACGGTTGACCACGGTGTCGACACCGGCTTTCTGGTGTTCAACGAACGTACCTATCCCCAACTGATAGCACTGTTCGCCGAGCTCAAGGTGCGGACCAGTGTGTCCGACATGTCGTTCTCGGTGCAGACCAGCGACACCACGCGCGGCAGGCATCTGGAATGGAGTGGCAACAGCGTGAGCAGCGTCTTTTCGCAGCGCCGCAACCTGATCAGCCCGCGTTTCCTGGGCATGCTGCGCGATCTGAACCGCTTCAACGCATTGACGCAACGCATTGCCCGGGAGGGGGACGACACCCAGCTGCAGCAGCCCCTGGGGACCTTCCTGCGCCTGCACGGTTTCGGCGATGCCTTCTGCGACTGGTATTTCATGCCGATGGTCGCCTGCATCTGGAGCTGTCCCAAAGACCAGATGCTGCAGTTTCCGGTCGCCACCATGATCCGGTTCTGCCACAACCATGGACTCAACCAGATCAGCAACCGGCCGCAATGGTGGACGGTGACCGGTGGCGCCCGGCACTATGTGGACAAGATCCTGAACCGTGTCATGGACAAGCGCCTGAACACCCCGGTGCGCACAATCCGCCGCCATGCCCCTGGAGCCGGCGTCACGCTGACAACCGACTTCGGCGAAGAACACTTCGACAAGGTCGTGCTGGCAACCCACAGCGACCAGTCGCTGGCCCTGCTGTCCGACGCCAGCGCACTGGAACGCGCGACGCTGGGCGCAATCCGCTACCACCCCAATCGCGCCGTGCTGCACACCGATGCATCGGTGTTGCCGCGCCATCCGCGCGCCTGGGCCGCCTGGAACTACGAATCCCGCGCAGCCACCGGGACGGCGGCCGCCAACGCAAACGACGCGGTGTGCCTGCACTACCTGATCAACAGGCTGCAACCGCTGCCCTGGAAGCAACCGGTCATCGTCTCGCTCAACCCGATCCGCCGCATCGCGCCAGAGGCCATCATCGGCAGCTACGACTACGCACATCCGGTGTTCGACCATGCTGCCGTCGCGGCGCAGTGCCAGGTCACCGCATTGCAAGGAAGCAGGGACACCTACTTCTGCGGCGCCTGGATGGGTTACGGTTTCCATGAAGACGGGCTCAAGGCCGGGCTGGACGTGGCGCAGCGGGTGCTCGGCGCACCGCCTTCAGCGCGCACACCGGAACCTGCACCCGCCACACCCCAGCGCGAAGAGGCATGGGTGTGACAAACGGCCACGCGACTGCGGCAACCAGCGTGTTGCCGATGATCGGTTTCGGCGAAGTGCGCCACACCCGGTTGCGCCCGACGCGCAACGCCTTTGCGTATCCGGGCTATTTCCTGATGCTGCCGCTGCGGGCCATGCAAGACCCCGCGCATGCGGCAGCGCGCACCTGCCTGGCGCGCAACCGCCGCGCAGCTCTGAGCTTCTTCGATGTGGACCACGGTGACGGCCGGCCACTGTCACGCGGCGGCGCACTGGGCTGGATGGACGAGCTGCTGCGCCAGCACGGCATCTTCGACGCCACCGGCGAAATCTGGCTGCACAGCTACCCCAGGGTGCTGGGCTATACCTTCAAGCCGGTGAGTTTCTGGTTCTGCCACCGGGCGGCGAACGACCACGGCGGTGCATTGCGTGCGATCGTATGCGAGGTCAACAACACCTTTGGCGAGCGGCACTGCTACCTGCTGGATCAGCCCCAATGGGGCGTGCAGCTGGATGCGGTCAAGCAGTTCCATGTGTCACCGTTCCTGCAGGTCGAGGGGCGCTACCACTTCCGGTTCATGCGCGCAGTGCGCCCCGACGGCGAACGCACGCTGGCGCGCATCGACTACGACGACGCGCAAGGCGCGGTGCTGCAGACCAGCGTCAGCGGCATGCTGATCCCGGTGAGTCCCCAATCGGTGCGCAAGGCCTTGTGGCATTACCCGGCCATGACGCTGGGCGTGATCGCGCGGATCCACATGCAGGCTGCACGGCTGTGGTTCAAGCGCGTGCGATTCGTGCACAAGCCCTCTTTGACTCCCGGCATTGCCGTGACGCGGCAGGAAGCATCCGGTCAGCCGGCCAAAGGCGCCACCGTCGCGGCGCACGGTTCGTCGACGTCAGAGGCACAACCCATGTTCAAGATGACCACCCCACAGCCATGAACACGCGCACGCTTGCCTGCTCTTCACCCTTGCGGGATGCGCCCGCCAGCGCCCGGGCGGCATTGCGTCTGCTCGAACGCCTGCGCCACGGCACTCTCACGGTGCATTTGCCCGACGGAACGCGCCGGCAGTTCGGCCAGGCCGCACGCCGCGACGCGACGCAGCCCGATCAGAGTCCCACTGCGCACGCGGGCGCGATGATCACGCTGCGCAACTGGAACATGTGCAGCGCCACGCTGCAATCGGGCGACATCGGTCTTGCCGAGAGTTACATCGCCGGGGACTGGAGCACACCCGATCTGACGGCGTTGCTGACGTTGTTCATCCGCAACCGCAACGAACTCGAGGACGCGATCTACGGCAGTTGGGCCGGCCGCACTTTTTACCGCCTCAAGCACTGGCTCAACCGCAACACCCGCGCCAACAGCCAGAAGAACATCCACGCGCACTACGACCTGGGCAACGCGTTCTACAGCCTGTGGCTGGACAAGACCATGAACTACTCGTCGGCCTGGTTCGACGGCGACCATGGCAAGACCCTGCGCGAAGCGCAGAACGCCAAGGTCGGCCGGGCACTGCGCATGGCCGGTGTGCGCCCCGGCGACCGGGTGCTCGAGATCGGTTGTGGCTGGGGCGCCCTGGCGGAGATGGCCAGCAGCGCATTCGGCGCCCATGTCACCGGCGTGACGCTGAGCACCGAACAACTCGCATTTGCGCGTGCACGCATGGACGATCTCGCCCGCCCGGGCCGGCCAGCGGCAACCGTCGACCTGCGTCTGCAGGACTACCGCGACATCGACGACGGGCCCTACGACGCGATCTGCTCGATCGAAATGGTCGAGGCGGTGGGCCGGGCCTACTGGCCCACCTATTTCCAGAGCGTGCATCGGCTGCTCAAGCCTGGCGGGCGGGCCTGCATCCAGAGCATCGTGATCGACGACGCGCTGTTCGACCGCTACGTGCGCTCCAGCGACTTCATCCAGCAGTACATCTTTCCCGGTGGTTGCCTGCCCTGCCCGCGCGAATTCCGGCGCGAGGCCGCGCAGGCAGGGCTGGTCGTGGTCGATGAACTCGCTTTCGGCCGGGACTATGCAGAAACCCTGCGCCGCTGGCGCCAGGACTTCCTGCGCCAGCGCGATGCGATCGCACAACTGGGTTTCGACGCCCGCTTCATGCGGATCTGGGAGTTCTATCTCGGCTACTGCGAAGCGGCGTTCGACATGGCCAACATCGACCTGGTTCAGTACACGCTGGTGCGGCCATGAGCGGGTACGACTGCTGCGGCCTGTGCCAGGCCTTGCTGTCCAACTCGGCCAGCGCATGAATCAGGTTCAAGCCAGGCGCAGGGCCGTGCCCGACGCGGCAACCGTCACCGCGCGCGAAGGTCTGCTGTACGGCGCCATGGGTCTGCCGCTGGCGTTTGTCGCCTTGCCGCTGTATGTCGTGTTGCCGAACCACTATGCGACCGCCTTTGGCATGCCGCTGGCCACGCTGGGGCTGATCCTGCTGGGCGCGCGGTTGTTCGACGCTGTCATCGATCCGATGATCGGGCGCTGGTGCGACCGTCTGTTTGCGCGTTCGCCGGCGCAGGTACTGACCATGGCGCTGCTTGCTGCTATGGCACTGGCCAGCGGGTTCGGGCTGCTGTTCTTTCCTGTCCCTCGCGCGCCGTCGGGCCTGGCAATGTGGGCCACCGCCTGCCTGGTGCTGACATACACCGCCTACAGCGCCTTGAGCGTGGCGCACCAGTCCTGGGGCGCGATGCTCGGCGGCAACGCGCAAAAGCGCAGCCGCATCGTGGCCTGGCGCGAAGGGCTGGCACTGGTCGGCGTGGTTCTCGCCTCGATCGCCCCCATCCTGTTCGGCCTGCCACTGACCTGGCTGCTGCTGTGCAGCTGTCTGGCCTGCGGCTGGTTCGCGTGGACGCGTGCCTTGCGGCCGCAGACCCGCGCAGCAGTGCAGCAGCGCGACGTGTGGCGGCCGCTGCGGCGCCCCGACTTCCGGCGCTTGCTGGGAATCTTCGTACTCAACGGCATTGCCAGCGCGATCCCGGCAACGCTGGTGCTGTTTTTCGTGCAGGACCGGCTGCAGGCGCCCGTTGCGCTGGAGCCGGCGTTCCTGGCGGTCTACTTCGTTTGCGCGGCCGCGTCGATGCCGCTCTGGCTGGCGGTGGTTGCACGGCTCGGGCTGGCGCGTACCTGGTTGTGCGGCATGGTGCTGGCGGTTGTGGCGTTCGCGGGGGCGGCCGCGCTGGGTAGCGGCGACAGCGTCGCCTTCCTGCTGGTGTGCGCGGCATCGGGCATCGCTCTGGGCACGGATCTGGCCCTGCCAGGGGCCATGCTGGCCGGCCTGATCGCCAACGCCGGCGACCGTGGCAGTGCGGAGGGCGCCTATTTCGGTTGGTGGAACTTCGCCACCAAACTGAACCTGGCGCTGGCCGCCGGCCTGGCCTTGCCATTGCTGGCCCTGTTCGGCTACAGCCCCGGCGCACGCGGCGGGCCTGCGCTGCAGGCCTTGACCATTGCGTACTGCCTGTTGCCCTGCCTGCTCAAGCTCGGCGCCGCTGCCCTGTTGTACCGACACCGGCACCAATGGACCGTACCAGGAGAATCGGCATGACAACCCACAGACTCGCTCCGACCCGCCCCTTGCGCATGGGGACGCAGGTCGGCATCCGCCTGGGCGAGGTCACGCTGGCGTTCAGGAAGCGCTGATGCCCAATCTGCCGTCCGCCCTGTGCCGTTCGACCCTGCGACTGCCACCATGCCACTGAACCCTGCCATCACCGATTGGCGCGACAAGTCCATCTGGCTGGTTGGCGCGTCCACCGGCATCGGCCGCGCGACAGCCGCGCTGTTGCATGCGCGCGGTGCCCGCGTGATTGTCTCGGCGCGCAGCGCTGACACCCTGGCGCGGTTCGTCGCCGAACATCCCGGCGCGCGCGCCATGCCGCTGGACGTGACCGACCGAGCAGCAGTGCGCGCGGCTGCGCAGGCGCTGGAGAACGACGGCGGCATCGACGGCATGGTTTACTGCGCGGGGCATTACACCGCCATGGATGCCGACGCGATCGACCTGGACGACATGCTGCGCCATGTCGATATCAACTATGTCGGCGCGCTGCACCTGCTGGACGCCGTGTTGCCCGGCATGCTGCGCGCCCCGGGTCGGCAACCGTTTGTGAGCCTGGTCGGCAGCGTGGCCGGCTATGCCGGGCTGCCGCGCAGCCTGGCCTATGGCCCGACCAAGGCGGCACTGATCAACCTTGCGCAGACCTTGTACATCGGATTGCGCGACAAGGGTGTGGGCGTGTCCATCATCAACCCGGGTTTTGTCGAAACGCCGCTGACGGCGCAAAACTCCTTCCGCATGCCGGCCCTGCTGTCCCCCGAGCAGGCGGCGCAGGCGATCGTTCAGGGTTGGGCACACGGCGCATTCGAGATCCATTTCCCGAAGCGATTCACGTGCTGGCTCAAATGGCTCTCCGTATTGCCGTACCGCCTGTACTTCAGCCTGGTCGGCCGGCTCGACCGTGCGTGACGTGCCCGAGGTGCGTCAGGACGGCACGGTGTCGATGAAGCTGGCCCGCAGCATCAGCTTGTCCTGCAGCCTGGCCAGGTTCGGATGGTCGGTGCGCCAGCCAACCTGCGCAAAGCGGAAATCCAGGTAGCCCAGGGCACAACCAACGGCGATGTCCGCCAGGCTCAGGTGGATGCCGGCGCAAAACGGCTTGTCGCCAAGGCCCCGCGCCATGGCCTTGACGCTGTCCTGCACCTTGCCCAACTGGCGATCGATCCATCCCTGGCTGCGCTGGTCAGCGGTACGGCCATCCCAGGTGGCCTCCAGGCGCGCCAGCACCGCCGCGTCAAGCACGCCATCGGCCAGGGCTTCCCAGGTCTTGACTTCCGCGCGTTCGCGTCCATTGGGTGGGATCAGCTTGCCGACCGGCGACAAGGTATCCAGGTATTCGACGATGACACGCGAATCGAACAAGGCATCGGCACCCTCCATGATCAGGCACGGTACCTTGCCCAGCGGATTGGACTCGCTGATCCGGGTGTCCGGTGACCAGACGTTCTCGGTCACGTACTGATAGTCCAGCTTCTTCTCCGCCATGGTGATGCGCACCTTGCGAACATACGGGCTGGACGAGGATCCGATGAGTTTCATGGCGGCGTGTTCCGGGTGTGTGGGGCATTCTAGCCACGGGTTTGGCCGCGCCGCAAAGGAGGTTTGCCACAGGTCGCGCACCTACAATCGCCGCATGACGCTTTCCGCTGTTTCCGCCCTCTCGCCGCTGGACGGCCGTTACGCAGCCAAGCTGGCACCGTTGCGCCCGCTGATGAGTGAGCTGGGGTACATGCGGCGGCGCGTTCAGGTCGAGATCGCCTGGTTCGTGCATCTCAGCGACGCCGGGTTCAAAGAATTCAAGCCGCTCAGCACAGGAGCGCGTACTTACTTGCTCAAGTTGGTCAACAATTTCAGCGAAGCCGACGCGCTGGCCATCAAGGAGATCGAGAAAACCACCAACCACGATGTCAAGGCGGTCGAGTACTGGATCAAGGCGCAATTCGCGTCGCGTCCGGAATTGCAACGTGCGGGCGAATTCGTGCATTTCGCCTGCACCAGCGAAGACATCAACAACACCAGCCATGCCCTGCAATTGCGCGCCGCGCGCGATACCGTGTTGCTTCCGGCGCTGGACCGGTTGCTGCTCAAGTTGCGCGAGATGGCCGGCACATATGCCGATGTGCCAATGCTCAGCCGCACCCACGGGCAGACCGCCAGCCCGACCACGGTGGGCAAGGAAATCGCCAACGTGGTGGTGCGCCTGCAGACGGCATGCAACCGCATTGCCGACGTGCACATCCTGGCCAAGATGAACGGCGCGGTGGGCAACTACAACGCGCATCTGTCGGCCTGGCCCGACTTCGACTGGGAATCCTTCAGCCGATGGGTCATCGAAACACCCGAACCCACCCAAGCAGCGGGCGCCAAGGAATGGGGCCTGGGATTGCATTTCCAGCCCTACAGCATCCAGATCGAGCCGCATGACTACATGGCCGAGTTGTTCGATGCCGTCGCACGCGCCAACACCATCCTGATCGACTGGTCACGCGACGTCTGGGGCTATGTCAGCCTGGGCTATTTCAAGCAGAAGCTGCGCGCCGGAGAGGTCGGCTCCAGCACCATGCCGCACAAGGTCAACCCGATCGATTTCGAGAACGCCGAAGGCAACCTGGGCCTGTCCAATGCCGTGTTGCGCCACCTGAGCGACAAGTTGCCGGTCAGCCGCTGGCAGCGCGACCTGACCGACTCCACCGTGTTGCGCAATATGGGTGTCGCGCTGGGCCATGCCTTGCTGGCCTACGAGTCCCTGGCCACTGGGCTGGGCAAGCTCGAACTGAACGCAGCTGCGATCGCGGCCGACCTGGACACGTCCTGGGAAGTGCTGGCCGAACCGATCCAGACCGTGATGCGGCGCTACGGCCTGCCCCAGCCCTACGAGCAACTGAAGAACTTCACCCGTGGCGCACCCATGACACGCGAACTGATGCAGGGCTTCATTGCCGGGCTGGAGATTCCGCAGCCGGACAAGGACCGGCTGCTGGCCATGACACCGGCCAGTTATACCGGCAAGGCCGCCGAACTGGCGCGGCGCGTCTGAGCCGCGGGCACATCGCATGGCGCTCAAATCCACGGTGTTCCGGGCCCATCTGCAGATCGCCGACATCGACCACAACTACTATGCCGACCACGCGTTGACGCTGGCCCGGCATCCGAGCGAAACCGACGAACGCATGATGGTGCGGCTGGCCGCATTGGCATTGCACGCGCACACCTTGCAATCGGTGTGCCATGGTGACGGCACGCTGGCGTTCGGCGCCGGTTTGTCCGACCCGGACGAGCCCGACGCCTGGCTGCGCGATTTCACCGGCCTGACGCGGCTGTGGATCGAAGTGGGTCAACCCGAAGACAAGCCGCTGGCCAAGGCCTGTGGCAAGGCCGACGCGGTGGTGCTGTACTGCTTTAACCATGCGGCAGAAGTATGGTGGAAAGGCATCGAGAACAAGCTCACGCGGCTGCGCAACCTGCAGGTGTTCCGTATACCGACCGACGCATCACAAGGCCTGCAGGTGCTGGCGCAACGCAGCATGCAACTGCAGGCAACGGTGCAGGACGGCAGCCTGATGCTGGCCGACGATACACACCACGTCGACATCGTACCCACGCGCTGGAAGTGACCGTCAACCCCGTGGCTGTGGCTGTGCCCACGCTCGAGAGCCCGCTGATTCGCCTGCGCCCGCTGCGCCCGGGCGACGCACCTGCGCTGGTGGCGGCGGCATCCGACGGTGCCCTGTGGGAACTGCCGTTCACCGTCGTCCCGTCGGCCGCGACGGTGGACAGTTACCTGGCCACCGCGCTGCAGGGACTCGCGGGGGGCACTGTGTGGCCGTTTGCGATCATCGACGCGGCCACCGGCACCATCATCGGTTCGACCCGCTTCTGGAAGATCGACCGCAACAACCGCAAGCTGGAGATCGGCCATAGCTGGCTGGCAGCCTCGCACCAGGGCACGCTGGCCAATACGCAGGCCAAGCTGCTGTTGCTGCAGCAGGCCTTCGAGGCCATGGCCTGTGTGCGGGTGCAATTCACCACCGACGTGCTGAACCTGCGCTCGCAACGCGCGATCGAGAAACTGGGCGCGCTGCGCGAAGGCGTCGTGCGCCACGAACGCATCATGCCGGACGGTCGCAAACGCAATTCGGTGCGCTACAGCATCATCGACACCGAATGGCCACAGGTCCGCGATGGCCTGCGCGCCCGACTGGGCGGCGGCAGCGCGGCGCCAACACATGCCCCGACATCACCGCCCAGCGATCATCGCCCCGGTTGACGTTCGGCTGCCCGCTCCGCATACCGGTTGAAACGCCAGGACGTGCCTTCCTGGGTGATACGCCGCCAGGTCGCGCGCTTGTCGACCGGACGCATCTCGGTCCAGTACTGCACTTCCGCGAAGCTGCGTCCGCAGCCCTTGCAGACGGCATCGCCCTGGCTGGTGGAGCAGATCGCGATGCACGGTGTGTCGGGCGTCGTGGTGTACCAGGCCAGCCAGGCTGCCAAGGCGTCGCGCGGGATGCAGCATTCATCGACCAGCGTTGCGTGGCGGTAGACCATCAGTCCATACACCTCGGCCAGTGACCGCACCTCGGCACAGAGCGTGACGCCGTCGGGTGATGGTTTTCTGTCGCGCCAGTGGTTGATGGCCGATTCGATATCGGTGATGTGGATGCCGGTCATGGTTCTTGCAGGCTGCGCCGATCTTGCCACGCCGTGCCGGCCGGCGCACTGCGCCGGCCCAATCCACGCATCGCGCCAGGGCTGCCTTGCATTCCCGGTGGTATGCTGGCCCACCATGAAACTGATCATCAAATGGTTGCTCAGCGCTGCCGCTCTGCTGGCTGTCACCTACCTGTACAGCGGCGTCACCGTGAACAGCTTCGGCGCGGCCTTGCTCGCGGCATTCGTGATCGGCCTGCTCAATACCATCGTACGGCCGATCCTGGTGATTCTCACGTTGCCGGTGACGGTGGTGACACTCGGGCTGTTCCTGTTCGTCATCAACGCGCTGATGTTCTGGTCCGCATCCGGCGTGCTCGGCGGGTTCCATGTGAGCGGTTTTGCCGCCGCGTTGATCGGCTCGCTGATCTACTCCCTGTTCGGTGTGGTGATCGAATCAGCGCTCGAGCGCCTGTTCCCGAAGCAGTGATTGCACCTGGCGGGTGCGGGTGTCGATGATCGATGCCTCGATATGGTCGACCGTGGCCGCATGGCGCGCCATCGCCTGCGCCGCCTTGAACCGGTCCACCGCCGCCGCATAGTCCAGCAGCGCAACCTGGGCTTCGGCCTCGTCACGCACCGCGCGCATCTCCTGGCCGCGTGCGCTGTTGGCACGAGCCAGCATCTGCCAGGCGCTTGCGTCATGCGGGTGCAGCGCGACCCAGGATTGCAGGCCGCTGGCGGCCTTGTCTGCCTGGCCCTCACGGATCCAGACCTGCGACATCAGCAGCCATTCCGCACGGCTGACAGGCACGATGGCGGTGGCTGGTTGCCCGGACATCAGGGCGACCTCGATACCGAGCATCGTACCCAGCCGCTGCGCCGCCGGGTCGGCGGCGGCCACCGCCTGCAGCCGTGTCAGCAAGGGCATCGCAACCGAGAATTCGCGCATCCGCGCGGCGGCCAGCACGCCGGCGTACAGGGCGCCCGCCTGCAGCGCCGCAGGCTGGCGCGGCAGCGCGGCGTCCTGGGCCTGGGCCAGCGTGTCGCGCAAGGCGTCGATCGCCGCATTCGACAACACACGGGCCCGGGCACTGACCATGGCGTGGTCCATCTTCAGCGGCGGCATGTCGCGCGTGCCCATTGGCAGACGGGCCTGAACGTCGGCGATCCGCTCGCTCGTCAGCGGGTGGCTGCGCAGGTAGGGAAACGCCCCGTTGTCGTTGAGTCGGGACGCCGCCTGCAACTTGTCGAACATGGACGCAAATCCCTGCGGCGCAAACCCGGCGTCGGCCATCAGGCCAAATCCCACCCGATCGGCCTCGCGCTCCATGTCACGCGAGAAATTGAGCTGGTTCTGTACCGCCAGTGCCTGCCCACCCACCAGCAGTGCATTGGCGGCATCGGTATTCTTGGATGCGGCCAGGGCGCTGAGGATCATCGCGCCGACGATCCACGGCGTCTGGGCATTCTGCTTGGCCGTCAGCCGCGCGATGTGGCGCTGCGTCACATGCGAGAGTTCGTGCGCCATCACCGAGGCCAGTTCGTCGCGGCTGTCGACCACCGCAATCAGCCCCAGATACAACCCCATGTAGCCACCCGGCAGCGCAAATGCGTTCACACTGCGGTCGCGGCCCATGAGGATCCGCCAGGCAAAACGCTGCTGCATTTCATCCGACATTTCGCCGCGTTGGTGCGCCGCCTTGAGCAGCGGCTGCCAGATCGCGTCCACATAGTCGGTCAGGATCGGGTCGTCGATGTAGTCCGGGTCGCGGAAGATCTCGCGCGCGATGCGGTCGCCCAGACGGCGTTCGTCGCTGATGGTCATGTCGCTGCCGTCCCCCATGGTCGGCAGCACGTTGGAACTCGCGCGTGGCCCCGGCAAGCCAGCCGTGCCCGACTGCGCCCAGGGCATCGACCATGCAGCCGTGGCCAGCAGCACGCCCACCACGGTCTGGCGCAGCCACGGGGATGGGCGCGCCGGGGTCAATGGGCTTGAAGGTGCATTGGGCATGGTCGTATGATGCAGCACGCGGGTCAAAGGTTCGTCAACCGGGGTATCCAGATGCTTCGGACGGGCCATCCGCGACTCCCACACCAACTGCGCGCAACCCGCTACCGGCATGAATACCCTGACCCATTTTGACGCCCAAGGCCAAGCCCACATGGTCGACATCGCCGCCAAGGCAGCGACCCACCGCATCGCCGTGGCCGGCGGGCGCATCGACATGCACGCCGCCACGCTGGCGATCATCGAATCGGGCACGGCCAAGAAAGGCGACGTGCTCGGCATTGCACGCATCGCCGGCATCCAGGCGGCCAAGAAGACCAGCGACCTGATTCCCTTGTGCCATCCATTGGCCCTGACCCGGGTTGCATTGGAGTTCGAGACGGTGCAGGCCGATGCGACCCATCCCGCCAACATCATCTGCCGCGCGACGGTGGAGACAGTCGGACCCACCGGCGTCGAAATGGAAGCCCTGACCGCCGTGCAGATCGCGCTGCTGACGATCTACGACATGTGCAAGGCGGTCGATCGCGGCATGACGATGTCGGACATCAAGCTGCTGCAAAAGCATGGCGGGCAGTCGGGGAGTTTCATCGCCGGGTGATCGGTTGGCGGCCGACACGGCCTGCGTGTCACGGATCGATCGTCGGCAAATCCACGATCGCGTCGCGCGTCTCGCGCCAATGCGCGTAGTCTTTCGGGTAGGCGATGCGAAAGCGGCGCATGAAAAACACGGCATCTTCGGTTCGGCCAAGGACCAGCGCGCTATCGATCAGTTTTTCCACCACCCGGGCTTCCGGCGAAAAGTGCAGCAGTGCATGGGCACTGCGGTTGATCGCCGCGGCATTGGCGGGTGTCACGGTGGTCAAGGTCAGGGCGGCGAACCGGACCTGGTTGCGGAACAACCAGGAGTCCTCAATCTTGGCCAGCGTGTCGTCGCGGTAGGAAGGACTGCGTTGCGCGGGGACCCGGTAGATCTGGCTGACGCGGTGGTAGTCAAACATGGCATAGGCGGTGGACAGCCCGGCCACCATACTCAGCCCCGTGATCGACAGGCGCAGGGCATGGGACATCGCCGCGTTGGCTGCCATGTGCGGCAATAGTCGATCAGGGGCCGAATCCGGCTGCGGCGCTCCGTGATGGTTGCGCCAGAGGATCCAGATACATGAGACCAGCGCTATCTGGAACGGCCCGTACCACAAGGGGTACTCGAGCATGCTGTGCAGGCCAATCAAGGCCAGCACAGCCCAGGCCATTTGCCCCTCGGAACTGGTCTCCTGTTGCGGCCGGATACGCCACACCAGCCATACAACGATGCCGCAAGCGACAACCGCGACCGGGATACCGAGTTCAACCGCCAGGTGCAGCGGCAGGTTGTGTGCATTGTCCAGGATGTCGCAAAACCGCGTACCCGGGTACTGCGTCATGAAATGGGCAAAGTCCAGTTCGCCCCAGCCCCAGCCAGTCCACGGCCGCATGCCGATCAAGTGCAGCACATTGCTCCATAGCACGACGCGGCTCTGGCATCCCTGTGCGTCGTCGCTGAATCGGCTGGCGATACCGGCGGTGAACGGATCGCGCCCTGCAAGCCACGGCAGTGCCACCGAGGCGAGCAGATAGACCAGCACCGCAAGCAGCAGAATCCGCCGTACCGGAACGCTTTTCCACCATGACCACATGACCGCCATCACCAGAATGGCCGCAAGTTGCAGAGCGCCCGTGCGCGACAAGGATGCCGCGTTTCCCATCGCAAGCAGCGCTGCGGCGGCGGCCATCCAGATCGTGTCGGGGCCACTGTTGCCGCGCATCGCACCCATGCTGCAAGCGATTTGACGTCGCCGTGCCACGCACACCAGCGCGATCAGCCCCATGTTGGCGAGCGTGGCGAACTGGTTGCGCTGGCGCAGGTTGCCATAGGCCACGCCGGGTGACGGCGTATTGACCCAGCCGGTCAGATGCGCGCTCAGATCGAAATACTGCAGCAGCCCGATACCACAACTGATCAAGGCGGCTATCAGCCAGCTGTTGCGGATCGTGACCTCCCAGGGGGCCGCACTGTGCGCGAGGATCAGACCCAGACCGGCGACGCAAGCGGCCGACACCAGCCACGGCATGACCGATGGCGTCGGGCCGCCCGCAATGGGATTGAGCCAAGGCAACATCAGGACGAGCGTAGCCAGCAAGCTGCCGAACCGATGCGGCCTGGTCAATTTCGGCATACCTTCGACAAACAAGGGAATCAGGGCTCGACCCTTGGAGGCCAGGGTACCGCTGCGATCAACGCATCTCCTGCGGCCTGCCGTGTCCAAGCGGCTTTGAGCGCATCACACTGGGGCTGCGGTGCGATGGTGCAAATACGCCGCAGCCATTTGGCAGCGTCCTGCGGGCGGTTGTTCCAGGCCAGCGCCACGGCGATTCGCTGGACGAATCCGGTGCTCGGGAACATGGCAGCCGTGTTTTCCAATGACTGCAATTCGGTCTCGTCCATGGCACGTGTGGGCTCAAACCGAACGAGCCGAAAGAAATCGCGCCACTGAGTCAACAGCACCACATCGGGTGCCTCGGCACGTGGCGACTTGATGCTCGACCACTCGAATCGCAAGGCTTCGTAACTGCGCTCGACGCGCCAGTAGTCGCGCACCATCAGCAACAGCAGCACCACGCCGATGGTCCACAACGCGAGGATCACGCGAACCCGCGTTACAACCAGCGTGCGAACTTGTTGCCGTGATTCGAGGATACCCATCACCAACCCGGTGGGCAACAAAAAGTACGCGTAATGCAGTGGCAACTCCAGCATCGCATGGTTCACTACGACCAGCAGCAACACAACCAGCAAGGCTTGCTCCGGCGTGCGTACACCGGCAATACGTCGCACCATCCACACCGCGAGGAAAGCGGACACCGCCAGGCCGATGGGTGCGCCACACCACAAGACCAAGTCCAGAACCAGGTTGTGCGATTGCGAATAGCGTACATGCAGTGCGGGCAACTGATCCGCCACCGCAATTTGCGCCAGACCCACTTGATTCCATCCATATCCCAGCCATGGGCGTTGCGCAGCGGCTTCGAGAAACATCGCCCAGATCGCGGGACGTGATTCACCGGATATCCGGGCGATCGATCCTGCATCGAACAACACTTCACCGGTCAGCAAGCGACTCATCCAGTTGCTGGTCGCAACACACACGACAAAATACAGACCCAGCAATGTAGCCACCCACGCGAACCGCCTGTTAGGCCACAAGCCACGCCAGGCCCATGCAGCTGCCACCAGGATTCCAACCGCAATCCAGGCCGTGCGAGAACCCGTCAGCGACAGACCGAACAACAGGAACAACGCATATCCGACGGAAGCTGCCGCGCCCACTTTGCCTCGGATATGGCCCCATGCGCCCGCCAGCAGACC
Organism: uncultured Rhodoferax sp.; assembly: GCA_964558425.1. GTDB lineage: Bacteria > Pseudomonadota > Gammaproteobacteria > Burkholderiales > Burkholderiaceae_C > CAISIP01. The sequence continues at coordinate 39,993 of CAZLDV010000024.1, forward strand.
CCAGACAAGAAAGGTGCCAAGCTGATTGGGCTGGCCGAAGTTTGCGAATGGCCTACCATATCCCTCTCCCATCGACCAGATGTCGAGCCGATCCAATGCCAGCCACTGGTGCAATTGAAGACCAACAGACGCGACAGCACCGATACCGATGGCCAGGAAGATTCCATCGGTCGCTTGTTCACCTGAATCTGCCCAATGCGCGCCCGTCAGGATCGCGAGCAGGAATGCCAGCAGATAGGCCGATGAGATCCAGCTGTTGCCTGCTGTCACTATGATGCCCGACATCAGTTGAAGCCAGGGCATGGGGAGCAACACCAGCACGAGCAGTGCGAGCGCACGCCACCGTACAGGCGCGACAGGTCGCACGGCAATCACCAACGCGAGCAAAGCAAAAATTGCCGCCGACCAGGCGTCGAAATGAAAGCTCGACCATGGCAGATAGTGGTTTGGCAGCAACCATCCGATGGCCACCGTCAAAGACCACATGGCCAGCCAGAAGTCGGACATCGCTTGCCGAGGTGGTGTCGGCATACTGCCAGAGCCTCGAGCGTGCTGGTTCGTCGCGCTCATTCAGCCGAGGATATGGGTGCGCTGTTGACGTTTGTGATCGAGGCACG
>CAZLDV010000025.1:0-40145 GCA_964558425.1 uncultured Rhodoferax sp.
ACACGTCCTGCAACACTTCCGCTGCGCGCGGCGGTCTCTGCAGGGACTGCAACTGCACATGGCGCACGCCGCATCACCCGGTCACCGTTGCGCGTGGTTCGTGTCGTGGAAGTCGGCCAGGCTTCGGCCCTGGCCGGCCGGATCGTGATGTCCGGTCGCATGGCCGATGTCTGTGCCGAACTCGACCGCATGGTCGAGCGTGAATCGGCCATGCACGCAAGGGCCTGACCGGCGCCTTGTTGGCGGATCGCCTCGTCGGGCGCACTCAGGCGCTGGCGCCCAGCAGATAGTCGCCCTCGCCCAGCTCCACACCGTTGTGACGCAGGAAATGGCCAGCATGGTGCTGCACATCGGGACGCTCATCGCATGCATGGAGATGGAGATGGGAATTCCCGGTCCGATGGTTGCAGTGAGGCCGCATGCTGCTTCCAAGCAGCGCCAGCGCTGCGCCACGGCCAGGGTTTGGCGTCGCGGCCCCATCGCCCGTCGTGCCCATGGGCCTCCACGGCGCAAGGCACAATGCGTCCATGAACATCGTGATTCTGGATGACTACCAAGACGCTGTGCGCAAACTGGCCTGTGCCAGCAAGCTGGAACCCTACGCGGCGAAGGTCCATACGAATACCGTCAAGGGCATGGGCCAACTGTCGATACGCCTGAAAGACGCGGATATCCTGGTGCTGATTCGCGAACGCACCCACCTGACCCGCTCGATCATCGACAAGCTTCCGCGACTCAAGCTGATCGTGCAGACCGGACGCATCGGTGGCCATGTCGATGTTCAGGCCTGCACCGAGCGCGGAATTGCCGTGGCAGAAGGCGGCGGATCGCCGCTGGCCACAGCCGAGTTGACATGGGCCCTGGTGATGGCTGCGATGCGCCGGCTTCCCCAATACATCGGCAACCTCAAGCACGGCGCCTGGCAACAATCAGGCCTCAAGGCAGCGTCGATGCCGCCCAACTTCGGCATCGGCAGTCTGCTGGCCGGCAAGACTCTGGGCATCTGGGGCTACGGCAAGATCGGGCGCCTGGTGGCAGGCTACGGCCGGGCATTCGGCATGCAGGTGCTGGTCTGGGGCCGGGACAGCTCCATCGCGCATGCCGCCAAGGACGGCTTTGCGACAGCCACCAGTCGGGAGACCCTGTTCGCACACAGTGACGTGCTCAGCCTGCATCTGCGGCTCAACGAAGAGACCCAGGGGCTGGTCGGACTCGACGACCTCTCGACCATGAAGCCAACGGCATTGCTGGTGAACACCTCGCGCGCAGAACTGATCGAGCCCGATGCGCTGATTGCCGCATTGAATCGTGGCAGGCCGGGCATGGCAGCCGTCGACGTGTTCGAGGCCGAGCCGATCCTGCAAGGCCACGCCTTGCTGCGTATCGAGAACTGCATCTGCACGCCGCACATCGGCTACGTCGAGCAGGAAAACTACGAGCGCATGTTCAGCGAAGCATTTGACAACGTCGTCAATTTCATTCGCGGTACACCCAGCAATATCGTCAACCCCGGCGCGCTGCAGGTGCGGCGCTGAAGCGCTGCCTGCGGCGTCAGACGCCTTGATGCGGGTTGCCGGGGACCTCGACCTCACTGAGGTCGAAGTCGATCAGATTGCCGCTTGACCCGGCTCCGGTGGCCGCCACGGTGCTGGCAGGCGACGCTCGCGCAGCGTCCCCCGGCGTGCCAACCGCTGGCACTGCAGGCCAAGCGAACAGTTCGGACAAATCAATGTCAACCGCAGATCCTGAACCCGCAGCCACGGCAGGCTCGATGCCGACACCGGCTCGCGCACCGTCATGGCCCCACACCGCCTGCGCCACTGCATGCAGCATCAGCAGGTCGCGAAATGCCGCCAGATCAAAGGCGCCCAGAGACGCCTCACCGGCCAGCTTGCGATAGACCATCTGCTCGATGGTGCCCAGCACGGTGGGTCTGTGCCATGCGGCGATCAGCCGGTCGACGGCTCCCGGGTACTGCTCGAGCGCACGGCCCTCGGCGTCGACATGCGCGAAGTCGGGTACTGCGGTGTTGAAAAGCTGCGTGAATTGCTCGGCAACCTGGTCGAAATCCGCGCTCAGGCCCAGCGAGTGGAACAGCTTGAGCAGGTCCAGGTGGACCTGCGGGCACGACGCCGGGTCGGCGGCGATCCGCGCCTCCAGCAACTGCACCGCCTGGTCGGTCTGACCCAGGGTGACAAAAAACTCAGCGCGCTGGCGGATGTCGATCGACTCATCGGCATCGATGCGCGGGTTTCGCGATGCAGCGGCTTCGGCAACCGGCGCGACTGGCTGGGCCGAGCCCATCGGCACGGTTTCGCGCGCTTGGATGACGGTGCCGTGCGCGGCGCCAGATTGCATCAGCCGACCGAACGTCGACTCGCTCATTTCGATCAAGCTGACATCGACCTGGGCATTGCCGGCACCGGCAGCACGCACCCGCCCATCCTGCCCGATGGGCAGTGTCGGCTCACCCGGCAGGCGTTCGGTCTGCTCCAACGGGGACGGCCGAGACGCCGGTGCCGCCACCGATTCCGGCATGGGCGCAGCCTCCTTCAACGACGCTGGAGCCGATCCGGCCGTCGGCTGCGGGGGCACCGAGTCAGGGTCGGACATCTGCTGGCGTGCGTCAAACCAGCGTCCTGCGTCGCGCTCCGACCGCCGGCTCATCCGGGTCAGCAAATACACGATGGCCAGCAGGCTGAGCAACAGCAATCCGAACAAGACGGTGGTCACGGTGCTGCTCCATCGATCGGCTTGCACCGCCTCGATCCGGGCGCGAACATCCTGCAGGCTGGCCTCGTTCCTCTGTGCCAGTGCCAGCAGTGCCTTGACGCTGGCCTCCAGCCGATCGAGGCGTTCGGCTTCGCGCGCATCCCGCTCGATGGGCTGGGTCGGTGCTGCGCTGGCATTGGACTCCAGGGTTGCAACGCGCTCCGACAGCACCTCCAAGGGATCGAGCCTGAGTCGCGACTGCCCGCTGCCACCACGGCTTGCCGCAGGCGGCGCCAGCCCCGCCTCGCCTGCCGACGCTGCGGGGCGGGGTGCCGCCGCAGCGGGCGTCGCGCGAACCGGAGTCCCATGCTTCGATTGCCCGGGCTTGGTACGCCGCGTCGCCAGCGACCGGGAACGGGTCGGTGGCACTGACCGCGCACTTGCGTTCGGGCGCGCAACGTTCGCAGCGACCGGGGCAGCCGAACCGCCTGCGCGCGTGGCTACCCGTTCAGACGTCGACGACACCGGTTCCACCAGCGGAACCGCCACCACACGGGAGATCGGGGGCGCGGCCGGTTCACTGGCGATGTCGGCCAACAAGGAATAGCGCCGGCTGACCATCTGTGTGCAACCGGCGCGCAAATAGACCGTCACGATCGGTTCATCGATCCGGCTGCGCGAGACGATGCGAACCAGGGCGCTCGATGGCGAGGCGGTCTGCTCAAGCCGCACGGACACACCCGAAGGGTCCTGCCGGCTGTCGCCATGGAACACGTCGGCCTCGAAGCAGGCGCTGGTGACGGTCTCGTTCGGATCGAGTTGAACCGGTACCGACAGATCGAGCGCTCGACCGATCACCGGCGCACCCTGCACATTGCCCAGCGTGAACGCCTGGCTGTGCACGCTGGTCAGCAGTAACAGAGACACCAGCAGCCGCCGTGGCAAAACCGACAGGAAAGAGGCAATGGGCATCGATCTGCTGCAAGTGTCTCAGTTGGAAGGAACCCGGCTTCGATGGGGACACGGGCCCGTGCCACCACCCTGTTCCGGGTCGCCATCGGCACACGGTTCGGGCCGATTGTGCCTGACACGACAGTGCCTCCACGCACGCACCAGGCCGACGCTTCGGCGGATTTGCAACCTGCAAGGCAATCGGTGTGTCTGGCGTGTCATGTGTTGGAAATATTCTCGCACGGGCAACCATGGCCGTGATCGGTTGCGCGGGGCGACGTCGGGTTGGCACGGTGTTTCGATCAATAATCCAACACATGACCTCTTCATTTCAGACCACAGGCATCGTGGGAACCGGCGCCATGGGGCGCGGCATTGCGCAGTTGGCGGCACAGGCGGGCAGTCAGGTTCTGCTGTTTGACAACCAGCCACAGGCCAGCGCGAAGGCACACGCCGAGATCTGCGCGCAGTGGGACCGGATGCGCGCCAAGGGGCGCATGGATGAGGCCGAGGCGACTGCCTGCAAGCAGCGGCTGGCGTGCGTCGATGCATTGGAAGACCTGCGCGTCTGCGATCTGGTCATCGAGGCGATCGTCGAGCGACTCGATGCCAAGAAGAGTCTGTTCGCGGCGCTCGAGGGCCTTCTTGCGTCAACGGCTGTGCTGGCAACCAACACATCGTCGCTGTCCGTCACGGCGATCGCCGCCGGGTTGCAGCGTCCACACCGGATTGCCGGATTGCACTTCTTCAACCCGGTGCCACTGATGAAGGTGGTCGAGGTGATCGCCGGCCTGAAGACCGATCCGCAGGTCTGCGCCCAGTTGACGCAGTTCGTGCACCGGATGGGCCATGCACCGGTACAGGCATCGGACACGCCCGGGTTCATCGTCAACCACGCCGGCCGCGGCTACGGCACCGAGGCGCTGCGCATCGCGGGTGAAAACATTGCCGATTTCGCCACCATCGACCGCATCCTCAAGGACCAGGTCGGGTTCAAGCTCGGTCCCTTCGAGTTGATGGACCTGACGGCGCTCGACGTGTCACATCCGGTGATGGAATCGGTGTACCGCCAGTATTACGAGGAACCGCGTTACCGACCCAGCGTCATCACCGCGCAGCGGTTGGCCGGCGGCATCGTGGGACGCAAGTGCGGGCAAGGGTTTTACCACTACACCGATGGCCGGGCCGAGGTCCCCCCTGAACCCCCGGTGCCGCAGGTCGCAGCCCTGCCCCCGGTCTGGGTGTCGCAGCGCGCCGCGCGCAAGCCGCAATTGCTGCAACTGCTCAAGGACCTGGGCGCACAGATCGAAACCGGGCAAACCCCCTCTGCTGCCGCCTTGATCCTGGTCGCCCCGCTGGGTTTCGACGTAACCACGATGGCCGTGGTCGAACGGCTGGATCCAGCGCGCACGGTGGGCATCGACATGCTGGTCGACGACGCGGCAACGCGCAGGCGGGTGTTGGCAACCAACCCTGCCACCCGGGCGGACATGCGCGATGCAGCCCATGCGTTGTTTGCGCGCGACGGCAAGGCGGTCAGCGTGATCCGCGACAGCGGCGGTTTCGTGACCCAGCGCGTCGTGGCCACCATCGTCAACATTGCCGCAGACATGTGCCAGCAGGCTATCTGTACCCCGCAGGATCTGGAAACAGCGGTCAAGCTCGGCCTGGCGTATCCGCTCGGACCGCTGGAGATGGGCAATCGATACGGCCCCACCAACGTGCTGGAGGTCCTGTTCAACATGCAGACGGTGTACGGTGACCCGCGCTATCGCCCCAGCCCCTGGCTGCGCCGGCGCGGCGCCATCGGCCTGAGCCTGTTGCACGAAGAAGCCTGAACCGCGATCAGCCGACAAGCCCGGCGCGCCCGGCGCCCGCCGGGCATGGGTCTGTCGATCAAGGCAGGCCGCCCGGTTGACAGTCACCCAGAGGACAGCCCATGGACGAGCCCATCCTTACCATTGACGAACGTGCAGCGATCAACTCCGGTCGCTGGTTCAGTTCCTTGTCACCATCACTGCGCCACGATATCCTGCGATGTGCCTATGTCAAACGATACGCCAATGGCGCGCTGATCTGCGCCCGCGGCGATCAGCCCGAAGAATGGATGGCCTGCGCCAGGGGCGCGGTGCGGGTGAGTTCGACCTCGCTGTCGGGCAAGCAGATCACGTTGACCTATGTCGAACCCGGCATCTGGTTCGGCGACGTGACCATATTCGACGGCGATCGGCGAACCCACGACGCCTTTGCGCATGGCGAATGCACCGTGTTGTGCGTGGCGCGCGCCGATCTGATGAAGATACTGGCGCAGCATGTCGAGTTGTACCAGGCAATGCTGCAACTGCAGGCACGGCGCATCCGCCAGCTCTACGGCCTGGTCGAAGACCTCAACACCTTGCCGCTGCGCGCACGGCTGGCCAAGCAGCTGCTGCACCTGGTGCGCAGCTATGGCGTACCGAGCCTGGACAACGCGCGGCACATGCGCATCAGCCTGCAGCTGGCGCAGGAAGAACTGGCACAACTGCTGGGCGCCTCGCGCCAGCGCGTCAACCAGGAACTCAAGACGATGGAGCGCGAGTCGTGCATCCACATCGAGCCGGGCGGGCTGATCGTGCGCGACAGCGCGATGCTGATGCGCATAGCCGAATCCGACTGAACCAGCAAAGGTTTTTGACACCATGAGCGACTTCGACCAATTCATCGGTACCCAGGCCGTCAGCGACAAGCACCAGTTCGACACCGCTGCGTTGTCAGCCTGGTTGTCACAGCATCTGCAGGGGTTCCAGGGGCCGTTGGCAGTTGAAATGTTCAAGGGCGGGCAGTCCAATCCCACCTACAAGCTGGCAACGCCGCGGCGCCAGTACGTCATGCGCTCCAAGCCCGGGCCGGTGGCCAAGCTGCTGCCGTCGGCGCATGCGATCGAGCGCGAGTTCAAGGTGATGGGCGCCTTGCATGGGACTGACGTTCCCGTGGCCCGCATGTACTGCCTGTGCGAGGACGAATCCGTCATCGGCCGCGCCTTCTACGTGATGGAATATGTCCCCGGACGCGTCTTGTGGGACCAGGCCTTGCCCGGCATGACCCCGGTTGAACGCGCCGCCATCTATGACGAGATGAACCGTGTCATTGCTGCCCTGCACAGCATCGACCCGGCCGCGCGGGGCCTGGCCGACTACGGCAGGCCAGGCAATTACTTCGAGCGCCAGATCGGTCGCTGGAGCAAGCAATATGCGGCGTCGATCACCCAGCCGATTGCCGAGATGGACAAGCTGATGGCCTGGTTGCCTGACCACATTCCCGACGGCGCCCGTGGCACCGGCATGACCCGCATCGTGCACGGCGATTTCCGGATGGACAACCTGATGTTCCACCCGAGCGAGCCCCGCGCGTTGGCCGTGCTCGACTGGGAGCTGTCCACGCTGGGCCATCCGCTGGCTGACTTCAGCTACCACTGCATGGCCTGGCATATTCCGCCGGGCGCGTTCCGCGGCATTGGCGGGCTCGATGTCGAGAGTCTGGGCATACCGAGCGAAGAAGCCTACATTCGGCGGTACTGCGAACGCACCGGTCTGACCACCCCCGAAGCGCTCAAGGCGGATTGGAATTTCTACCTCTCCTACAACCTGTTCCGCCTCGCCGCTATCCTGCAGGGCATTGCCAAGCGGGCCGAAGCCGGCACCGCGTCCAGTGACCAGGCGGCCCATTCCGGTGCCAATGCACGCGGTCTGGCCGAAATGGCCTGGAAGTTTGCCCAGCGCGCCTGAGCCGGCCGGACCCGTTGCGCGCTCAGGCACCTCTCTTTTTCACAGGAGTTCCCATGGATTTCGACTTTTCTCCCCGCACCAAGGACCTGCAACAACGGTTGCAGCGTTTCATGGACGACTACATCTACCCCGCCGAAGCCGAGTACAAGGCCGAACTCGAAGCCAATACCGCGGCTGGCAAACGCTGGACAGCGCTGCAGACGATCGAGAAGCTCAAGCCCAAAGCCCAGTCGGCAGGTCTGTGGAACCTGTTCCTGCCGGTCGACAGCGCAGCCGCATCGGGTTATGCCGGCGCCGGCCTGACGAATCAGGAATATGCGCCGCTGGCGGAAATCATGGGTCGCGTGCCATGGGCCAGCGAGGTGTTCAATTGCTCGGCGCCCGATACCGGCAACATGGAAACCATCGCGCGCTATGGCTCGGAGGAAAACAAGGCACGTTGGCTCAAGCCACTGCTGGAGGGCAAGATCCGCTCGGCCTTTGCAATGACCGAGCCTGACGTGGCATCCAGCGACGCCACCAATATCGCGACGCGCATCGAACGCGATGGCGACGACTACGTCATCAATGGCCGCAAATGGTGGATCTCCGGCGCCAGCGACCCCCGCTGCGCCATCTACATCACGATGGGCAAGACCGATCCGAGCGCGCCGCGGCACTCCCAGCAAAGCATGGTGCTGGTGCCGGCCGACGCCAAGGGGCTGCGTATCATCCGTCCGCTCAACGTGATGGGTTACGACGATGCGCCACACGGCCACGTCGAAATGGTGTTCGAGAACGTGCGGGTACCGGCGACCAACATCCTGCTGGGTGAGGGCCGTGGTTTCGAAATCGCCCAGGGCCGCCTGGGCCCGGGACGGATCCACCACTGCATGCGCACCATCGGTCTGGCTGAACGTGCGCTGGAGCTGATGTGCAAACGGGCATCGTCGCGCGTGGCCTTTGGCAAGACCGTGGCCGACCAGGGGGTGACGCGCGAGCGCATCGCCGAGGCGCGCTGCAAGATCGACATGGCACGTTTGCTCACGCTCAAGGCCGCCTGGTTGATGGACGTGGCCGGCAACAAGGTGGCCAAGAACGAGATCGCGATGATCAAGGTGGTTGCGCCCAACATGGCTTGCCAGGTGATCGACTGGGCCATGCAGGTGCATGGCGGCGGCGGCATGTGCGACGACTTTCCGCTGGCCTATGCCTACGCCCACACCCGCACGTTGCGGTTCGCAGACGGCCCGGACGAAGTGCACCGCAATGCGATCGCCAAGATGGAACTGGGCAAATACGCCGCGAATCCGAAACCGGTCGAGATACCGATCACACGGGGCAGTTGAACCGGCCTGCGCGCGCTCGGCGCGGCGATGGCGACCAGACGGCGTTGCTCAGGCAACGCCGCCAGACCACAAGGCATCGAGGTCGGGTACCTTCCACTTGGCCGGGTCTTCCCGGCCAATGATTTTCTCCTGGCATCCGCGCACGGACAAGTCGACGGTGAACGGCGGCAGCCGCTGCCCGCTGGCGATCACCTGAAACAGCTTGACGATCGGCATCGTCAGCGACGACCGGGACTGTTCGGTCACGATGGCGAGATGTCCTGAATTGAGCCGGACCAAGGAACCCACCGGATAGATGCCCAGCGTCTTGGCGAACGCCTGGAACACCGCCAGGTCAAAGTGCCCACTGGCCCACAGGCCCATCTGGCGCAGCGACTCCGAAGGGTCCCAACCGGCCTTGTACGGTCGGTTCGAGGTGATCGCGTCATACACATCGCAGACCGCGCCCATCTTGGCCATCAGGCTGATCTCGGGTCCCTTGAGCCCCTTGGGATAGCCCGAACCGTCGACCTTTTCGTGGTGGTGCAGGCAGACGTCCAGCGCAACCGGATCGATCGCGTGGCCCTCCAGCAGGTAGGCGTGTCCCTTGGACGGGTGGTCCCGGATGACGGCGAATTCGGCATCGGTCAGTTTGCCCGGCTTGTTCAAAATGGCGTGCGGCACCAGCATCTTGCCCACGTCATGCAGCAATCCGGCCACGCCGGCGGAGCGCACCCGCTGCTCGTCCTGGCCGAGCTTGCGCGCCAGGGCGATCATCATGGCGCAAACGGCCACCGAATGCAGGTAGGTGTAATCGTCGGCCGTCTTGAGGCGGGCCAGACTGATCAGTGCGCTGGTATTGCGCGCCACCGAATCGGCGATTTCCTCGACCAGGTGGCCGACGCGGTCGGCGTCGATCGCATTGCCCATGCGCGCTTCGCGAAACATCGATGTGACGGCCTCCTTGCCGGCCGCACAGATCTGTCGCGCCTGGACGAGTTCATCGGCAATGGGGATCGGTGCGCGCGACCCTTTGGGCAACACCGGCGCCGACGCCGAAGCGTCGTCCACAAGCGGTGTCAGCGGCGCCCGTTCGGTTGTTGGCCAGACATCGGTGCCCAGGTCCGCATCGATCCAGACCTCGCGCACCTTGCTGGCGCGCAGCATCGCGATGTCTTTCGGATCGGTGATGACGAAGCGGGAGCGCCAGAATGGATTGTCGATCCAGGAACCGCAAATTTCATCGACAAACATGCCGGGCTCCAGCTCCTCGACACTGATCTTCTTGCGCAATGCGTTCCCCTGTCCTTCGAGCTCGCCCGACGCCAGCCAGCTGCAATGGTGCCAACAGGTATCAGTGCAGATGCCGCGGCTTGCGTCCACCCCCATGGCCTGAGCCGCCATGCCCCCCACCCGGTCCACGCCGTGGCTTGCCGATCTCCAGCGAGCTGACCAGGGCCTCGAAACGCTGGGTGAACAACTTGTCGACCTCTGCAACGACACCCGACAACTCGGACCCGTCGAAATGGCGCTCCATCAATGCGACCAGATCCTGTACCAGCAGGTCGCGCTGAACCTGCATGATCGCGGCCGGATTGGGCCCGACAAACAGCATCATGAAATCATCGCGCGATTCCGCATCCGGATCGTCCTCGCCATCTTCGTCGTCAAACTCGGTATCGTAAAAGCTGACCTCGATTGCCGCACCCGCTTCGGCCAGATCATTGAGATTCATGCACATCTCATCGAGCGTCTGGCGGAAGTCTTCGTCGCCGCCGACCGTCCAGCAAAACTGCAACATATGGGTGGGCGCATCGAAGCGGATGCCGGGCTCGTCTTCATAGGAACTGCTGGCGCCATCGGCCAAGGAACGGGCACCGGCGTATTTCCAGATCGGCCTAAGCGCCTCCTGGATTTGTTCGAATTGAACCACTGCACGGAGGTGGACCTCGCCATGCAGGTGAATTTCAAAGGGGGGGTCGGAGCGTGACATGGAGGCAAGAGGTTTCAGGAGCGCGACTGGCGGATGAGACACCAGCCGGCGCGGAAGCTGCAATGTCGCATGGGCGGTCCTTTGGGTACATCACCACCGGTGCCGGCCTCGGAAATTCCGCGCGCCGGCGCCTGGCGACTCAAAACCGCATTGTGCCACGACGGCACTGCGCCAAACGGGCCACCAGTTGAAAAGGGGATCGGGACAGGTCGCAGTGCGACAAGCAGGGCCGATGTGACAACTGCGGCAGTCCAGTCCGGCGGGAGTCCCGATTTCAATTGATGGTGCCCGGAACCGGGATCGAACCGGTACGCCCCTTATGCAGGAAAGCGGCGGATTTTAAGTCCGCTGTGTCTACCAATTCCACCATCCGGGCTGGCTGGCACGGTCCCCTGCCTGGGATGCCAGATCCAGTTTGCCTGCGCGCTGTGCGCAAGGTCTTGAATGGAGGCGCGACCCGGAGTCGAACCGGGCTGATCGGATTTGCAATCCGGTGCATAACCGCTTTGCTATCGCGCCGCATGCCATTGCGCCGATCGCCACTGCTGCAAGCCGGTGGCACCGACATGAAAAAGGGAAGCCTGGGCTTCCCTTTCTCTGGAATCTGGAGCGGGAAAAGAGTCTCGAACTCTCGACCTCAACCTTGGCAAGGTTGCGCTCTACCAACTGAGCTATTCCCGCGTTTCAAGCCCCGAAGTATATAACAAGTTTTCAGCGGCTCCGGGGCCGGAAGGGCAAAATTTTACCTCTGCATACACCGCATCCAGCCGCGTTCAATGCTTGATCGACCGGCCTGCATCCGGGCGCACTTGCGCGACCACGACCGGCCCTTCGGCAGGTGCGGCGGCAGCCACCGCCGGTTCCTCTTCGACGCGCGGCTCCGGCATCCGAACCAGGGCCTCTTCCAGCACCTTGTCGATCCACCGCACCGGCACGATCTCCAGACCGTTCTTGACGTTCTCCGGGATCTCCTGCAGGTCCTTGGCGTTTTCTTCCGGGATCAGCACCTTCTTGATACCGCCACGCAGTGCGGCCAGCAGCTTCTCCTTGAGACCACCGATCGCCGTCACTTCACCGCGCAGCGTGATCTCGCCGGTCATGGCCACGTCACCGCGCACGGGGATACCGGTCAGCGCCGAAACAAACGCGGTGGTCATCGCAGCGCCGGCGCTGGGGCCGTCCTTGGGTGTCGCCCCATCAGGCACGTGGATGTGGATGTCCTTCTTCTCGAACACTTCATCCTTGATGCCCAGGCGCGCGGCGCGGCTGCGCACCACGGTACGCGCAGCCTCGACAGATTCCTTCATCACATCGCCCAGCGATCCGGTGCGGGTGATGACGCCCTTGCCGGGCATTGCCGCAGCCTCGATGGTCAGCAGATCGCCTCCGACCTCGGTCCAGGCCAAGCCCACCACCTGGCCGACCTGGTTGTTGTCTTCGGCGCGGCCGTAGGTGTATTTGCGCACACCCAGGAAATCGTTTAGGTTGTCCGGCGTCACGACAACCGGCGCGGTCATCTTCTTGAGTTGCAGGCCCTTGATCACCTTGCGGCAGATCTTGGACAGGTCACGTTCCAGCGAACGCACACCAGCCTCACGGGTGTAGTAGCGCACGATATCGCGCACGGCCGCTTCGCCGATCTCGAGTTCGTTGTCCTTGACGCCATTGTTCTTGAGCTGCTTGGGCAGCAGGTACCGCAGGGCGATATTGGTCTTTTCATCTTCGGTGTAACCCGCCAGACGAATCACCTCCATGCGGTCGAGCAAGGCCGGCGGAATGTTCATCGAATTGGACGTGGCAACGAACATCACATCGCTCAGGTCGAAATCGACCTCGACATAGTGGTCACCGAACTTGTGGTTCTGCTCCGGGTCGAGCACTTCGAGCAAGGCGCTCGATGGGTCACCGCGGAAGTCCGTTCCCAGCTTGTCGATCTCGTCGAGCAGGAACAGCGGGTTGCGCGTGCCCACCTTGGACAGGCTCTGCAATACCTTGCCCGGCATCGCACCGATGTAGGTGCGCCGATGGCCGCGGATCTCGGCTTCATCGCGCATGCCGCCCAGCGCAACACGCACATACTTGCGACCGGTGGCTTTGGCGATCGATTGGCCCAGCGAAGTCTTGCCCACCCCGGGAGGGCCAACCAGGCACAGGATCGGCGCCTTGACCTTGTCGACGCGCTGCTGCACCGCGAGGTACTCCAGGATGCGGTCCTTGACCTTGTCCAGGCCAAAATGGTCTTCGTTGAGCACACCTTCGGCGTGGCCCAGATCATGCTTGATCTTGGTCTTGTTGCTCCAGGGCAGCCCGGTCAGCACTTCGATGTAATTGCGCACCACGGCGGCTTCCGCCGACATCGGCGACATCAGCTTGAGCTTCTTGAGCTCGCCTTCGGCCTTCTTCAAGGCATCCTTGGGCATGCGCGCCGCCTTGATCTTCTTCTCGATCTCGTCGATGTCGGCACCGTCCTCGCCTTCACCGAGCTCCTTCTGGATCGCCTTGACCTGCTCGTTCAGGTAGAAGTCGCGCTGGTTCTTTTCCATCTGCCGCTTGACACGCCCGCGGATCTTCTTGTCGACGTTGAGGATGTCGACTTCACGTTCAATCTGCTCGAACAGGTTCTCCAGCCGGTCTTTCGGGCTGGTCAGCCCCAGTACGGTCTGCTTGCTTTCGAGCTTGAGCGGAAGGTGCGCGGCGATGGTATCGGCCAGACGACCGGCATCGTCGATGCTGGAGATCGAGGTCAGGATTTCGGGCGGAATCTTCTTGTTGAGCTTCACATACTGGTCGAACTGCTGCATGACCGCGCGCCGCAGCGCCTCGATCTCGCTGGCCGCGGCGCGTTCCGCCACCACGCCTTCCACGGCCGGAGCCACTGGCGTCACATTCGCCGAGAAGTGCGATTCGCCCTCGACGATCGTGTTCACCGTGGCACGCTGCTGCCCCTCGACCAGCACCTTGACGGTGCCGTCGGGCAGCTTGAGCATCTGCAAAATGGTCGATACGCAACCCACATCGAACATGTCGGTCACCAGCGGATCATCCTTGGCGGCCGCCTTCTGGGCCACCAGCATGATGCGGCGCTCGGACTCCATGGCTGCCTCGAGTGCCTTGATGCTCTTGGGCCTTCCGACGAACAGTGGAATGACCATGTGCGGAAAAACGACGACGTCGCGCAGCGGCAGCAGCGGCAAGTCGATCGGCACGGCGGTAAGCAAGGTGGATCCGGACATGAGAAACCTCTGAATGTTGACCCATCCAAGATGGACCGCGGATCGAAAAATTCAACCCGCAACCATTATGGATGCAGTGCACGCAATGAAAACCGGCAAATTCCGGCGGCAAGAACCGCCAGATCTCGCCGCAAATGGGAGTCACGCCTTTTTCGCGAGTTCCCGATAAACCAGCAACGGCGGTTTGTTTTCTTCGATCGTCGATTCGTCCACCACGACCTTTTCGACATTCACGGTCGTTGGCAGGTCGTACATGGTGTCGATCAGGGACAGTTCCAGAATCGAACGCAGGCCCCGTGCGCCGGTCTTGCGCGCCAGCGCCTTGCGGGCGATCGCCTTGAGGGCCGATGGGCGGATCTCGAGTTCGACACCTTCCATCGCCAGCAACTTCGCATATTGCTTGACCAGGGCATTTTTCGGCTCCAGCAGGATCTGCACCAGCGCGTCTTCGCTGAGTTCGGCCAAGGTGGCGACCACCGGCATGCGTCCCACCAGTTCGGGGATCAGGCCGAACTTGATCAGATCTTCCGGCTCGACATCCTTGAACAGCTCGGTCACGCTGCGCTGCGCCTTGCTCTTGACCGAAGCGCCGAAACCGATGCCGGAGGCTTCGGTCCGGTTTTCAATCACCTTTTCCAGGCCGGAGAAGGCGCCGCCACAGATGAACAGGATGTTGGTGGTGTCGACCTGAACGAAATCCTGGTTGGGATGCTTGCGTCCGCCCTGTGGCGGCACACTGGCCATCGTGCCTTCGATCAGTTTGAGCAAGGCCTGCTGCACGCCTTCACCCGAAACATCGCGGGTGATCGACGGGTTGTCGGACTTGCGGGAAATCTTGTCGATCTCGTCGATATACACAATGCCACGCTGCGCGCGTTCGACCTCGTAGTTGCAGCTTTGCAGCAGCTTGAGCACGATATTCTCGACATCCTCGCCCACATACCCTGCCTCGGTCAGCGTCGTCGCATCGGCCATGACGAACGGCACGTCCAGCATGCGCGCCAATGTCTGCGCGAGCAAGGTCTTGCCGGAACCGGTCGGCCCGATCAGCAGGATGTTGCTCTTGGACAGTTCGACATCGTCCTTCTTGGACTTCTCCTTGTGGCGCAGGCGCTTGTAGTGGTTGTACACCGCCACTGCCAGCGTGCGCTTGGCGGCTTCCTGCCCGATCACGTAGTTGTCGAGGTTGCCCTTGATCTCGGCGGGCGTTGGCAACTCGTTCTTGTGGTCTTTCGCGGTGCCGCCGGCTGGCAACTCGTCACGGATGATCTCGTTGCACAGCTCGATGCACTCGTCGCAGACGAACACCGACGGACCGGCGATCAGCTTCTTGACTTCATGCTGGCTCTTGCCACAGAAGGAGCAATACAGTGTCTTCTCGCTGGATGCGCCTTTTTTTTCGGCCATGTAATCAACACCCTTTCAACTGCTGTTGACATGATACCGAAAGCACGGTACCCCAAACCCGATGCGTGCGCGGCGCCATGGGGCCGTTGTGGACAAGCGGCAACACCCGGTCAGGAACGTTTGCTGATGACCTGGTCAACGACACCGTATTCCCGGGCTTCATCGGCCGACATGTAGTAGTCGCGCTCGGTATCACGCGCGATACGCTCCAGCGGCTGGCCGGTACGCTCGGCCAGGATCTTGTTGAGCTGTTCGCGCGTCTTGAGAATCTCGCGAGCCTGAATCTCGATCTCGGTGGCCTGACCCTGACTGCCGCCCGAGGGCTGGTGGATCATGATCTTGGAATTGGGCAACGAGAACCGCTTGCCCTTGGCGCCGGCCGCAAGCAAGAAGGCGCCCATGCTGGCGGCGAATCCGACACACAGCGTGGAGACGTCGGCCTTGATGAAATTCATCGTATCGAAGATCGCCATGCCCGCCGACACCGATCCACCGGGCGAGTTGATGTAGAACGAAATATCCTTGTCGGGATTTTCGCTCTCCAGAAACAGCAGCTGCGCCACAACCAGATTGGCCGTCTGGTCGTTCACCGGCCCGACCAGGAAAATCACGCGTTCCTTGAGCAGGCGCGAATAGATGTCGTACGAGCGCTCACCGCGGCCGGACTGCTCGATGACCATGGGCACCATGCCCAGGCCCTGCGGTTGCTGATGTTGGTTGTCAAAACTCATGATGTCTCCAGATTGCAACCCAAATGGCTGCCTCGCAGCACGTGGGGTTGAACACCGCAACTGCAAGTCCCGACCCGCGGAATCAACCCTGGCCCATCAGGTCGTCGAACGTGATTGCCTTGTCGGTGATCCTGGCCTGCGACAGGATGTACTCGGTCACATTGTTTTCGATCACGATCGCCTCGACCTCGGCCATGCGCTTGCTGTCGCCGTAGTACCAGCGCACCACCTCGGCCGGCTTTTCATAACTGGCGGCCAGTTCGTCGATATGCGCCTTGATCTGCTCGGGCTTGGCGCGCAGATCGTGCGCGCGCACCAGTTCGGCCACCACCAGTCCCAACCGCACCCGGCGCTCGGCCTGGGGCTTGAAAATCTCCTCGGGAATCGGGGCCTTGTCGGCATCCTTGACGCCACGCTGCTTGAGGTCGGCACGGGCGTTCTCGATCAGGCGCTGCAGTTCGGTCTGCACGCTGGCATTGGGCAGATCGAGCTCGGCAATCGCGGCCATCGCATCGAGCGCGGCCTGCTTGTTGCGAGACAACAAACGGAACTTCACCTCACGCTCCAGATTCTTCTGAATGTCGGCGCGCAGACCTTCGACGGTTTCGTTTTCGATGCCCAGCGATTTGGCCAGCGCCTCGCTGACCTCGGGCAAGTGGGCGGCTTCGATCTTCTTGACCGAGACCATGAAGTCAGCCGTCTTGCCGGCCACATCCTTGCCGTGGTAATCGGCCGGAAATGCGAGCTGGAACGTCTTGCTCTCGCCAAGCTTCATGCCGGTGGTTGCCTCTTCAAATTCCTTGAGCATCTGACCGTCACCCAGAATGAACTGGAAATCATCCGCCTTGCCGCCCTGGAACGGCTCACCGTCGATCTTGCCTTCGAAATCGACCGTTACCCGGTCGGTCAGTTGCGCCGCCGCGTCAGCCGGACGCTGCGAGAAGGTGCGCCGCTGCTTGCGCAGGATGTCCAGCGTCTTGTCGATGGCGGACTCGCTGACCTCACAGGTCAACTTCTCGACTTCGGCCGTTGCCAGGTCACCGAGCTTGACTTCAGGAAATACCTCGAACACGGCGTCAAACGACATCTCGCCTTCGGGTGCGCCTTCCTTTTCGGTGATGCGCGGTTGGCCGGCGACCCGCAGCCTGGCCTCATTGGCCGCGCTCGAAAACGCTTCGCCGACCTTGTCGTTCATCACGTCGTGATGCACCGAGTAACCATAACGTTGGGCGACCACGTTCATCGGCACCTTGCCTGGCCGGAAGCCGTCCATCTTGACCGTCTTGGCCAGACGCCTGAGGCGGGTTTCGATCTCCGACTGGATGACTTTGACCGGCAAGGTCAAGGTCATCTTGCGCTCGAGCTTGTCGAGGTTTTCCACGGTAACAGCCATGTGCTTCTCCTAATATGCGATGCCATGGGCGAACGAGCGCCCGTCAATCCGACCCTTGCAGACCCCGCCCAGACCCTCACCCGAGCACTGCATGGCCCACTGCCATGCCTGGTCTGGGTCGATCCGGAACAGGGGTCATTCCTGGTGCGCGGGGGGGGACTCGAACCCCCACACCATTGCTGGCGTCAGGACCTAAACCTGGTGCGTCTACCAATTTCGCCACCCGCGCCTGCAAACAATTTGGGGAGGCACCGAGGCCGCCCCTTGCGATTTCGAAAACCGCGAATTTTAACCCGCCGCAGCAGACCCCGGCCGGCACTGGCAAAGGGTCGACTGGGCAGCCCCCATTGCCGGCGCTGTCGCTGCACCGAGACCGTCACCGGTAGCGACGGAACCTGCAGCGCTGGCCTCACCTCGCAGCAGGCTGGCAAGCGACAATGCGCGCGTGAACAGCGTCCTGCAAGCCTATCGGCAGCCGTCCGAGCACTACGAGAACTTCCCGGTTGCGTCGTGGTTGTGTCCGCCCGCGCTGCGCCCGCCGATTGCGGCCATCTACTGGTTCGCGCGCACGGCCGACGACCTGGCCGATGAAGGCACGGCGGACGCGGCGACGCGCCTGGCCGACCTGGCCCAATACCGCCACGATCTGGCACAGGCCGGCCGGGGCCTGCCCGTGTCGGACCGCTGGCCAGCGGTGTTCGAACCGCTGACACGCATGATTCGCAGTTTCGATTTGCCTGTGCCTTTGCTCGGCCAGCTGCTCGACGCATTCGAACAGGACGTGCGTTGCACGGCTGCGGACCAGCGTTACCAGGACGACGCTGCCTTGATCGACTACTGCAGCCGCTCGGCCAACCCGGTCGGACGCATGCTGCTGCACCTCTACGGTGTGCAGGACTCGCTGTCGCTGCATCGCAGCGACCAGATCTGCAGCGCCCTGCAGCTGATCAACTTCTGGCAGGACCTGCAGGGCGACATCGCCCGCGGCCGTTGGTATGTCAGCGCTGCACAGATGGCGCGCCATGGCGTCAGCGAGGCCGACCTGCGACGCGATGCGCCCTGTGCCGCTGCCAGCCGCATGGTCGAGAGCTATTGCCGCGCGGCCCGCGAACGCATGTGCGAGGGTGCGCCGCTGGCCTGGCAATTGCCCGGGCGCGCGGGCTGGGAATTGCGCCTGGTGGTTCAGGGTGGCCTGCGCATCCTCGACAAGATCGCTGCCATCGACCACGCCAGCTGGCGCCGGCGCCCGCGCGTGGGCAAGCGTGACCTGCCACTGCTGCTGCTGCGCGCATGCGGGCCGGCACCGACGACGGGTGGGCGCGGATGAACCCGCAAGACTATGTGCAGGACAAGGCGGCCGCGTCGGGCAGCAGCTTTTATTACGCATTCCTGTTCCTGCCTGCGCCACGGCGTGCCGCCATCACCGCGTTCTATGCGTTCTGCCGTGAAATCGACGACGTCGTCGACGACATGGTGGACCCCAGCGTGGCGGCGAGCAAACTCGCCTGGTGGCAATCCGAGGTGGCGCAGGCCTTCGCCGGACACCCCAGCCATCCAGTCATGCGCGCATTGATGCCGCTGACTGCCACGTTTCACATCGAGCCGCGCCATCTGCTGGCCGTGATCGACGGCTGCCAGATGGACTTGCAGCAGACCCGTTATCTCGATTTCGTTGCCTTGCAGCGCTATTGCCATCTGGTCGCCGGTGTCGTGGGGGAAGTGGCGGCGGGCATCTTCGGGCAGACCGACCCGGGCACGACGGCGTACGCCCACAAGCTCGGCCTGGCGCTGCAACTGACCAACATCATCCGTGACGTCGGCGAGGACGCGATGCGCGGGCGCATCTACCTGCCGATGGAGGACTTGCAACGCCATGACGTGAAGGCACACGAAATCCTCCAGCGCAGCTCGGAGCCGGCGTTCCAGCAGCGCTTTGTTCGCCTGATGCAATTCCAGGCGCAACGGGCGCACGGCCTGTACGACGAGGCGCTTGCCTTGTTGCCGGTCGCCGACCGGCGGGCCCAGAAGCCTGGCCTGATGATGGCCAGCATCTACCGCAGCCTGCTGCGCGAGATCGAACGCGACGATTTCGCGGTATTGCACCAGCGCGTGAGCCTCACGCCGCTGCGCAAGCTGTGGCTGGCCTGGCGGGTGCAGGCACTCGGACGTGTCTGACACACCCGCGGCGCTCGCTGGCACGCGCATCGCCATCGTCGGTGGCGGTTGGGCGGCGATGGCAGCGGCCATCAGCGCATCGGATGCCGGCCATGACGTCACGGTCTGGGAAGCCGCCCGGACCTGGGGCGGCCGCGCCCGTTCCTTGGCCGTGCGCCTGCCCGATGGGACCGATACGGTGGTGGACAACGGCCAGCATATCCTGATCGGTGCCTACAGCGAATGCCTGCGCCTGATGCGGCGGGTAGGCCTGGAGCCGGATGCAACGATGCAACGCCTGCCGCTGGAACTGCCGTTCCCGGACGGCAGCGGCATTCGCTTCCCCGATTGGCCCGCCCCGTTCGATGCGCTGGTCGGCATCGTGCGCGCACGCGGATGGAACCTGGCCGACAAGCTGTCGCTGGTCCGCGCGGCCATCGGTTGGCGACTGCGCCGGTTCGATTGCCCACCGAATTGGACAGTTGCCCATCTGTGCCGCGCCGTCACGCCCCGGGTGCTGGCCGAGCTGGTAGAGCCTCTGTGCGTGTCCGCGCTGAACTCCGCACCTGAAGCGTCGAGCGCACAGGTCTTCCTGCGCGTGATGCGAGACGCCGTGTTTGGCGCACGCCAGGGCTCGCATCTGCTGCTCCCGTGCACCGACCTGTCGGCGCTGTTCCCCGACGCGGCCGCGCGTTGGCTGGCGCGTCACGGCGCGCGGCTGATTCGCGGTCACCGGGTACGACAGATCGCCCATGACGGTCGGCACTGGCAGGTGGAGGGCCGGTCGTTCGACCAGGTGATCATGGCCACGGCTGCGCCAGACGCCATCCATGTGCTGCAAGCCAGCCTGCCGGATTTGGCGCCGCAGTTGGCCAACGCCTTGCGCAGCTGGATCGCCGTTGCGGGCGGCTTGCAGCATGCGGCCATCGCCACGGTCTACGCCTGGGCCGCGGATGCGGTGCTGACGCGGCCGATGCTGGCGTTGCGCAGTGCCAGGCCGGGTGAGGCCGTGATGCCGGCGCAGTTCGTGTTCGACCGCGGGCAACTCGGGGGCAAGCGCGGCTTGCTGGCATTCGTCGTGAGTACCAGCAGCGGCGAGCGCGACCGGCTGGAGTCGCTCGTGCTGGCACAGGCGCAGGCGCAGCTCGGACTGCGACTGCAGCCCGTCAGTACCGTGGTCGAAAGGCGTGCGACCATCGTCTGCCGCCCCGGTCTGGTGCGCCCGCCGATGCCTGTTGCGCCCGGCCTGCTTGCCTGTGGTGACTATGTGCAAGGCCCCTATCCTTCGACCCTGGAGGGTGCGGTGCGCTGCGGTGTGGCGGTGATTGCCAACGCGGCCGCCCCGATCAAGGCGGGTTAGACAGAAGCGCACACAGCTCGGCCAGGTCCGACACGCGGGCATCGGGCTGCTGCGCATGTTGCCAGGGCAGTCCGCCGCGGTTCACCCACACCGTCTGCATGCCGGCATCGAGCGCGCCCAGCACGTCGAGCGCCGGGTCGTCTCCGACATGCAGCACCTCATGGGGCGCCACACCGGCAGCCTGCGCGGCCGCATGGAAAATCCGCACGTCGGGCTTGCCAACGCCCAGCACGTGGGCGCTCATGTTGGCCGCGAAATGCTGGCCGATGCCGACCCGGTGGATATCGGCGTTGCCATTGGACACCGCGACGATGGGGTAGCGCGCAGCCAGATGGGCCAGCGCCGGCAAGGCGTCGTCGTACAACTGGACCTGCATCCGGCATTCGAAGAACACATCGAACGCAGCGTCGGCGAGCGCTTCGTCCTCGTGGTTGTCACGCAAGGCGGTTCGGATGCTCTCCCGGCGCAGCACGCTCATGTTGTGGCTCAGATCCGGATGGGTCCGCACCACCTGCGCGCGCAGGGCCTGCTTGCGCGCCGGGTCGGCAAGAGCGGCTGCCGCTTCGGGCGCCAGCGGCTGCAGGAAGGCCAGCATCTGCGCCTCGGCGCGAATGATGACGGGCCAGATCGGCCACAAGGTATCGTCCAGGTCCAGCCCGATGGCCTTGATGCGCGAGATGTCCAGCATAGCTGCGGGAGAATACAGCATGACCGCACCCCGATTCCACCCAGAACCTGCATACACCCACGGCCAGAAGGCGCGCTGCGCCATCCTGTACTGCAACCTCGGAACCCCGGACGAACCGACCACGCCGGCAGTGCGGCGCTATCTGGCCGAGTTCCTCGGCGACCGACGGGTGGTGGAAATACCGCGCCTGTTGTGGATGGTCATCCTGCACGGCATCATCCTGCGTTTTCGGCCCGCACAATCGGCGGCCAAATACGCCAGTATCTGGACCGAAGCCGGCTCACCGCTGCGCATCTGGACCGAGAAGCAGGCCTTGCTGCTGCAGGGCTGGCTGGCGCAGCGCGGCCATCCGGTGCTGGTGCGCCCCGCCATGCGCTATGGCCAGGGCGCGATCGCCACGCAACTCGATGCCCTCAAGGCCGAAGGCGTGACCCGTGTGCTGCTGCTGCCAGCCTACCCGCACTACTCTGCCACGACGACGGCCAGCGTCTTCGACGCGGTCTATGCATGGGCAGCGCGCACCCGACGGATTCCGGAACTGCGTTTCGTCAACAGCTACCACGACGCGCCCGGCTACATCGAAGCGCTGGTAAAACATATTCGCCGCCACTGGCAAACCCACGGCCAAGGCGACAAGCTGGTGATGAGTTTTCATGGCATCCCGCAACGCAGCCTGACGCTGGGCGATCCCTACCATTGCGAATGCCACAAGACCGCCCGGCTGCTGGCGCATCGGTTGGGACTGGCGAAAGACGACTATCTGGTGACCTTCCAGTCACGGCTGGGCCGCGCCAAATGGCTGGAACCCTATACCGAGCCGACACTCATCAAGCTTGCCAAGGCCGGCACCGCCCGGGTGGATGTGGTCTGCCCCGGTTTCACCAGCGACTGCCTGGAGACGCTGGAAGAAATCGCAATCGAAGCCAGGGCTGCGTTTCTGCGTGCCGGTGGCAAGGAGTTTCACTACATCAGCTGCCTCAACGACCAGCCGGAGTGGATCGATGCCTTGTGCACGGTGGCGTTGCAACACATGCAGGGCTGGCCGACGCAGGACGCCGACGACAGCGAACAGCGGGACCGTTCCCGCGCACGGGCGCTGTCGCTGGGGGCCACGCAGTAGCTGTTGCAACTCCCTGCAAGCCGCGTGCTGGTGTCAGCGCGCGGGTCGCTTGCGCATCAATCGATCTTGATGTTGCCTGCCTTGACAATGGCGCCCCATTCGCGGATGTCGTCCTTGACGGTCTGGGAAAACTGCGCCGGCGTCTTGATCGGCATTTCGGAGAACCCCAAGATCTTGATGAGCCGCTCACGACTCTCGGGGGCCTCCATCAAGCGATTGACCTCCTTGTTGATCTTGTCGACGATGGCCGGTGAAGTGCCGGCAGGCGCGAACATGCCGTACCAGGCAACCAGATCGAATTTCACGCCTTGTTCGGTCATGGTCTGCACATTCGGCAATTGGGGTGCTCGATAGGGGCCACTGATCGCGATCGCCTTCATTTTCCCGCCCAGCACCAACGGCAATGCCGACCCCATCGACGTGAACGCAACAGGAATCTGGCCCCCGATCAGGTCGGTGTTGGTGGCTGCGGGGTTCTTGTAGGGAACGTGCTGGAGCTGCAGACCGGTTTGCTGCTTCAAGGCCTCCATGCTCAGGTGGCCGCCTGAGCCATTGCCCCAGGAACCGTAGGACAAGCTGTTGGCAGGCTTGGACTTGACGTAGGCAATGAATTCCTTGAGGTTGTTGACGGGCGAATCCATGGGGACCACCAGCATGTTGCCGCCGGCCCCGATCTGCACGATCGCTGCGAAGTCCTTTGCACCATCGTATTTCACGTTGGGATACAGGGACTGGTTGACCACCTGCGCTGCCGCATAGGAATACAGCAGCGTGTAGCCGTCATTGGGTGCCCGGGCGACCTCTTCGGTGGCAAGCATTCCGTTTGCGCCGGGCTTGTTCTCGATCACGAACGGTTGTCCGAATGCCTTGGACAAGGCCTCGGTGACAACGCGTGCACCCGCGTCGGTGCCGCTTCCGGCGCCACCTGCGACGACCACCTTGACCGGCTTGCTGGGCCAGGCGGCTTGCGCCATCGCCGGGCCTTGCGCCGCCATGCTGGCGACCACCATCGCCGTGACCAGAATCCTCTTGAACATCAACATCTCCTTGTTCTCGGTTGAAACACCAAATGGAACCGCACGCAGCCCCGACTTTCCCTTGCCATTTCCATTCAGGACCCTTGCCCCATCAGCTCGGCGTCCGCGCGTTCCAGCGCAGGGCCATGCCGGATCCTCTTCCGATGGCAGTGTGGACTGCGCCCTGCCTGCGATCGCCGATTGACCATCACGGTGCATCGCCCTGCGGGTTCGGCGCATCGTCGGGCGGATCCCCGTAAGGAGCGGCCATGCCCGCGGCCAGGAAGGCCGACAGGTTGCGACTCATGGCCACATAGCGCCGACTGTCGGCTGCCGTCACCGACTCGTGCGACTGAGCCCAACGCGCAAGACCGAAACAGCACAGGTTGTTGAGTGACCACAATCTGTCCTTGAAGACCCGCAGCGGCAAATTCGGCAGCAGCGAGCGCAACATGGCGCGCACGCGGATGTGACCGCCCATGGTGTCCGGATCCAGGTGAATCCACACTTCGGGATTGTTGGCGAACAAGGCCTGCGCGACCACCCGCACATAGTCGCGCCCCCAAGGTGTGTTCTTGACGACATCGCACAAAACCATCACGGATGCATACGCGACGCCATAGGCACTCTTGTCTGCGCCAGAGGCGACCAGTTCATCGAGTCGCTGGTGCCGAATCACGTTGATGGCACGAATGCGCCGAGCCAGCAAGGCCCCAATCAGTGCCTCGCGGGAGCCGAAGTGGTAGTGTGCCGCCGACAGATTGCCTTGCCCGCTGGCGCGCACGATCTCGCGCAGCGACACCCGATCGATGCTGCTCTCGGCAAACAGCCGCTCGGCGGTATCGAGTATGTGCGACGCCGTGTCAGAAAACACCATCGGCGCGGGCGCGACAACGGCATCAACCATGCGAATGCCCGGCAACGCCATGTGCTGGAGCCCCATGCCTGGTGGACTGCCGCGCGTGCAGATAGAGTTGAAATCGGGTTGACATGTAATGCATATGAATTAACAATGTAATTCATTCGAATTAACTTGGCAATCTTCTTTTTGGACCTGGGCCGGAGCATGACGCCAATCAACCACGACGACCAGGCACCTTTTGTCTACCCTGGCGTCTTGCACACTGTCACGTTCGAAGTGGGCGACACATCGCGCTTCGGAGAAATCAAGGCGCTCGCGCGCGCAGCAATGACACGCCAATGACAACATCCACTGCACCAGCCACACCCATGCCCCATGCTCCCCTGTCCGAGGCGCAGCAACGTGTCACCGATCTGAACGCCGTCTTCGCCCCGCGCTCGGTGGCGATTGTCGGCGCCTCCGATACCGTGACCAAGATCGGCGGCATCCCGGTCGACTACCACAAGCGACTCGGCTTCCAGGGACAGATCTACCCGATCAACCCGAAAGCCAGCCAGATCCAGGGACTGCCCGCCTATCCGAATCTGCAGGCGATCGGGCGGCCGATCGATGTCGCCATCTTTGCGTTGCCGTCCAGCCTGGTACCGGCGGCGCTGGACGACGCCATCGCAGCGGGCGTGCGCGGCGTCGTGCTCTTCACCTCCGGCTACGCCGAAGTTGGCGAGGATGGGTTGCAGGCGCAACAGGCATTGGCTGGGAAGGCACGCGCCGCCGGCGTTCGGCTGTTGGGGCCGAACTGCCTGGGTTTCATGCAAATCCGCAGCGGCGTTTACGCCACCTTCTCACCAGCGCTCAAGGCAGGGCTGGTGCGTCCGGGCTCGATCGGCCTGGTCAGCCAGTCGGGTGCGTTCGGCGCCTATGCCTATGCGTTGGCGCATGCACGCGGCATCGGGCTGTCGCAATGGATCACCACCGGCAACGAGGCTGACCTCGATTTCGCGGATTGCGTCGAGTGGATGGCCCATGACCCCAACACCCACGTCATCATGGGCTACATGGAAGGCTGCCGCGACGGCTTCAAGCTGCGCCGCGCGCTGGCTGCCGCCCACGCGGCCAGGAAGCCGGTGGTGATGGTCAAGGTCGGGCGCACCACGATCGGGGCCCAGGCCGCTGCCAGCCACACCGCCGCACTGGCGGGTGACGACGCGGTGTACGACACGGTGTTCCGGGAGTACGGGGTACACCGTGCGCGCGACGTCGCCGAGTTCTTCGGCATTGCCGCCAGCGCCAGCATCGCCACGCTGCCGCCGGATCGCACGATCGGTCTGTTCACCTTGTCGGGCGGTGTCGGTGTGCTGATGGCCGACGAGGCCCACGACAGCGGCCTGGAAGTGCGGCCGATGCCACAGCAGGCCCAGGACACGATCCGTGGCTGGGTGCCGTTTGCCAGCCCGGCCAATCCGGTGGACATCACGGGCCAGGTGACCAACGACCTGACCCTGATCGAACGCAGTGCGCGGTTGATGCTCGAGGTCGGCCACTACGGCAGCTGGATCGGGTTCATGGCTGCCGCCGGCGCCTCCGATGCATTCTGGCCGGTGATCGAATCACTGGTGACCAACCTGCGGCGCGACTATCCCGACAAGCTGCTCGCGCTGAGCACCTTGCTCACGCTCGAACGGCGACACGCCCTGGAAGCGATGGGTTGCCTGGTATTCAGCGAGCCGTCTGAAGCAGTACGCACGATGGGCGCGCTGGCCGGCTACACGGAAGCCTTTGCCCGCACCGACATCGCACCGCCACAACAGGTGCCAGCGACCCGGCCTCTGCCCGCAGGCGCACAGTCCGAGCCGCAGGCCCTGGCCACGTTGGCTGCAGCGGGCATCAGCACCTGCGCCCACGCAGTGGTGGCATCCGGGCCAGCCGCTGCAGCCGCTGCGCAGCGGCTGGGACAAAAGGTGGTCCTCAAGATCGTGTCGCCCGACATCCTGCACAAGTCGGACATCGGCGGTGTGGCCCTGGGCCTTCGCGATGCCGAAGCGGTGCAGCAGGCCTACGACACGATGCTGGCGGCGATCGCCACGCATGCGCCGCACGCGCGCATCGACGGGGTGCTGGTGGCCCCGATGATCCAGGGTGGCGTCGAATGCATCCTGGGCGCGCGACGCGACCCGGTGTTCGGGCCGATGGTGATGTTCGGGCTGGGCGGCGTGTTCGTCGAACTGCTGGGTGACGTGGCGCTGCACTCGGCGCCGGTCACCCATGCGCAGGCCATGGCCATGATCCGCAGCGTCAAGGGCTTCGGCCTGCTCGCCGGCGCGCGCGGCCGCACCCCGGTCGACCTGGACCATCTGGCCAGCAACCTGGTGGCCTTGTCGCAATTGGCGGTGGACGCGGGCGACACGCTGGACAGCATCGACATCAATCCTTTCATCGCACTGCCTCAAGCGCAGGGTGGCGGCAGCGCCGCCGACGCGGTCGTGGTGGGGCGCCATCCATCGGCAGGAGCACACCCGTGACAGCAGACAACTCGACCACCACCATTGCGCCGCCCTCCTCTGAGGCCGTGCTGCACCATCCCCGGTTTGCACTGGGCCAGTCGATCGGCCTGTCCGCCTTTGTCTGGGGCTATCCGCTGGTCGAATCGATGCGTACCTGCCGGCTGCAGACCACCGAGGGCGGCGACCGGGCGGCGGCCTGGCGCGCCGACATCGACCGGCTGCAGCATGTGCGACGGGCCTCCACCGCCACCGACCGCGATGTGGTGACGCCCGCCAATGACCTGCTCTACACCACCGGATGGTTCAACCTGGCCAATGGGCCGCGGCTGTTGCAGGTGCCGTCGCGCCAGCGCCACGGCGGGCGCTATTTCGTGCTCGCGCTGTATGACGCCTGGACCAACAATTTCGCCAATCCCGGCTCCGCCAGTACCGACGCCGGCGGTGAAACCATCCTGCTGGTCGGCCCGGGGACGCCGCGCGAACCAGCGTGGCCGCAGGGTTTGCGGTTGGTGACCGCACCGACGGACCTGGTCTGGATGATCGGACGCGTCGTGGTCGGCGACGGCGATGGCGACGCGGCGCAGGCCGTGCAGGATGACATCACGCTGGTCTGCCCCACTGGAACCGATAGCGGCAAGCGCCCGGACGGGGTGGAGCACTGGATCGGCGCGCCAGACGACACCATGGCGGCTTTGACCGAGCGACCCGAAGACGTACAAGCCATTGCAGCCGCCTTCTTCGGCAATCTGTGCCAGTGCCTGGCCAGCACCACGGTGCCAGCGAGCGACGCCGGCCTGGCGCACTGGTTCAGCCGCGGCAAACTGGTGCCTGGCACAAGCTTCGACTGGCAATGGATCGATGCGCCGCTGCGCGCCGGTCTGGTGCGCGGCCTGACGGACGGCGCGGCGCTGCTCGCATCGGGATCGCGCAGCCACCTGGCCAAACCATGGGCCGCGAGCTTCGCATTGGGACGCTATGGCACCGACTACCTGACCCGCGCGCTGACGGCCTACAAGGGACTGGGCGGGCTGGCCAGCGACGAGGCGGTCTACGCGATGGGCGATTTCGATGCCGACAAGAACAAGCTGGACGGACGCAACAGCTACCTGATGCGCTTCGCGCCCGCGGACCCGCCACCGGTGGATGCATTCTGGTCGATCACACTGTACGCCGCTGACCGCTTTCTGTATCCGAACAACCTCCAGCGTTTTTCCATTGGCGACCGCACACCGGGTCTGCGCCGCGATCCCGACGGCGGCCTCACATTGCAGATCGGCCATGCGGCGCCAAACGACTGTTCCAACTGGCTTCCGGCACCCGGCGGCAGTTTCTACCTGATCCTGCGCATGTACCGGCCGCGCGCCGAGGCACGCAGTTGGCGCATACCGCCGTTGCAGATCGCCCATCCCACCGAACCGATGCGAGTACCAGCATGACCTGCACAGCGAACACCACCAGCGCGCGTGACGACTATCTCTTCAGCCTGGCGATGCAGGCCTGCATCACCTGCTGGCCCTTGTTCGAGATGCAGCGCATGCGCGCCGCCACGTCGGCGCGCAAGGCGCCCGGCCAGGGATTTGCCGGCGACAACCCCGAGAGCACCGAGCGCTGGTGCAACCTGTTCACCCACGAGCGCCATCTGCTGACTGCCGGCAAGAGCCGGGTCGTGATGCCCAACAACGACACCTTGTATGCCAATGCGTGGCTCGATCTCTCGGCAGGCCCGCTGGTGATCAGCCTGCCCGACACGGGCAGTCGCTACTACGTGCTGGGCATGCTCGACTATTACACCAACGCATTCGCATCGGTCGGCACCCGCACCACCGGCAGCGGTGCCGGCTCCGTGCTGCTGTCGGGACCCGATTGGGACGGGGACGTTCCGCCCGAACACCAGGCAAGCGGGCGTCACCTGCGCAGCGCGACGAACTGGGTCTGGATCATCGGCCGGATTCTGGTCGATGGCCCGCAGGACATCGCTGCCGTCAACGCCTTGCAAGACCAATTCCATCTGCAAACCCTGCCAGACTGGCACGCCGGTCGCGACAGCCCGGCCCGCCGGTTCGACAGCCGCTTTGCGCCGAACGCGCCGTTCACCGTGGACCGGTTCCTGGACATGGTCAACGATGCGCTGCGCAGTTGCCCGCCTTCGCCAAGCGACGCCGCACGGATTGCACTATTTGACGCGATAGGCATCGGCCCGGCCGCAAACGGTGCGCTGACCCCGCAGACGCGCCGCGCTCTGGAGCGCGCCTGCACGCAGGCGCAGGCGCTGCTCGACAGCCCCGAGCAGCAGGTTTTCGGCGCGGGCGACGATGCCGCGGCACCCGGCTGGCGCCATCCGATCCAGATCGAACCGCACTATGGAGACGCGCTGCTGCTGCGCGCCTTTGTGTCACGCCAGGCGATTGGCGCCCTGGAAACACGCGAAGCCGCGTATCCGCGCTGCGAGACCGATGCCACCGGCGCCTTGCTCACCGGTGCGCACCGGTACACGATTCGCTTCGAGCCAGGCCAGCTGCCGCCGGTGGATGCCTTTTGGTCGATCACGATGTACCGGGCGAGCGACTACTTCCTGGTGGGCAATCCGATCGAGCGCTACGCGATCGGCGACAGAACCGCTGGCCTGGTGCGAGATGCAGACGGTGGCCTGACGCTGTTCCTGTCGCATGCCGCACCGAGCGATGCCGCGCACCGCGCCAACTGGCTGCCCGCGCCGCAGGACCGGTTTTTCCTGTGTCTGCGCGCCTACCTGCCACAACCGGCGCTGCTGGACGGACGCTACCGTTTGCCCAACCCGCAACGCATCACCGACTGATACCGGCACGTCGCAGCGCAGGCGGCGTTCAGGTGACCGACGCATCCCCTTGCGTCAGCCAATCCAGCACGCACCGGTTGAACGCCTGCGGTTGCTGCAGCATGATCCAGTGTCCTGTGGCAAACGCCTGCACCGCGCAGCCAGGTCGCGCGGCCAGATCGGCCGCCCACTGGGGCGAATGGAACATGAACGGCTTGCGTGTACCGTAGACGTACAGCACCGGGCACCGCGGCCGGACCGGTGCGGTGTGTGCCAGCCCACCGAAACTACCGAACCACCGCATCGCGTACGGATAGTTCATCTGCCACCCGATGCGCGTCGGATCGACGCGACAACCCAGCGCGCGCGCCATGAAGCGTGTCATCCGGTCGCCGATGCGTCCACCAAGCTTCCATGCCACGGCCAGCCAGAACTGGTAACCGAAAACCTGCCACTGCTGCTTGAACGTCAGTGCACGGCGCAAGGCCGCGCTGTTGTAGTCGCCGATGTCGACCGCGACGATACGGGCCACCCGGTCCGGATGGCGGGCGGCAAACTCGTAACCGTACATGCAGCCCCAGTCATGCAACAGCAACGTGACCGGCAGACCCGGGCTGACCTGATCGACGACCGTCAGCAGCCATTCGCACATGTCGTCCAGACTGGTCGGCCGTGCGGGCTTTTCAAGGTCGAAACCGGGCAGGGTGAAGCGCACGCAGCAGAACGCGCTCTTGAGCGCTTGGACCGTCGCATCCCACAAGCGGTCGCTGTCGGGCCAGCCATGCAGCATGACAACGGTGTGCGGATTGTCGCCATCGAAACGTATGTCGACACCATCCACCGAGATAGCCGGTGTCGCCGACATCACCCTGCCCCGGCAAGATGGGTGGAGGTTGACAGAAGACTGGACATGTGGATGCAGACAGCGGTGCGACGCAACGGCGGGGTTGGAACCCTCGGATTCTAGCCACGGGTTGCGCACCGGCAACTGGCGGCCCCGGAAAGCTCATTTATCATCCAGGCTGCCTTGCCGTCGCACGGTTGAGCCTGTGACAGGCGCGCACGCCTGTGCGCTCGCCGGGCGCCGCTCCGATTCACCACGAGGAACACGTCATGCCATTCACACCCTGGAAGTTGCTGCTCGTCTCGGCCGCCATGACCTTGTCCGCCGGCGCAGCCGCACAGGCGGACTGGCCGACCAAACCGGTGCGCATCGTCGTCCCGTTCGCCGCCGGAGGCACCACCGACATCACGGCGCGCGTCATTGCCGATGAATTGACGCGCGCGGTCAAGCACAGCTTCATCGTCGACAACAAGGCCGGAGCCGGTGGCAACGTCGGCGCCGCCGAAGTGGCACGGGCAGCGCCGGACGGCTACACCTTCCTGATGGGCACTCCCGGCACACAGGCCATCAACCAGTTTCTGTATCCCAAGATGCCCTATGACACGGCCAAGGACTTTGCGCCGGTGTCATTCGTCGTACGGGTGCCCAACGTGCTGGTCGTCTACCCTGGCACTGGCGTCAAGTCACTGAAGGAGCTGATCGCGTTGGCCAAGACGAAGCCCGGGGCCTTGTCCTACGGCTCCCCCGGCAACGGAACGACCGGCCATCTGTCGACCGAGCTGTTCAAGAACCGGGCCGGGATTTTCGTCACCCACATCCCGTACCGAGGCAGTGGACCGATGCTGGTGGACCTGATGTCGGGCCAGATACAGATGGCCATCGACAACCTGCCGTCGGCCATGCCTTTCATCAAGTCTGGCAAGCTGGTCGCACTGGGCGTGACCGGAGCGCAGCCGAACAGCCAGTTGCCCGACGTACCCCCGGTGGCATCGGTGTTGCCCGGGTACGCCGCCGAATCCTGGTTCGTGCTGATGGCGCCCGCCGGCACCCCGGCGGCCATCGTCAACCGCGTTTCCACCGAGGTCGACAGGATCCTGAAGAAGCCCGAGGTCATCGAACGGTTCAAGGGCCTGGGCGCCGAGCCGGTGGGTGGCACGCCCGAACAATTGGGCCAGTTCATCACCGCCGAGACCAGCAAATGGTCGCAGGTGGTGAAGACTTCGGGCGCGAAAGTCGACTAGACACACTGCAACCCAACGCGCAAGCCCGGGCCGGTCTGGCCCGCAGACGGCGCGCGCAGACCAACAAGCTCAAACCACCGATGGATTTCGAACGCTTTGTCATGACCGGTCGCTCCGGCGGCCGCAGCCGCCGCGAACTGATCCGCGTCGGAATCGTGCTGCTGTTCCTCGTCGGCATCGTGCTGTTCCTGACCTCGCGCGCAGGCCAGGTGCATTTTTCGCTGGTCGTGGCCGCGATGATCGGCGGCTACATGGCGCTCAACATCGGCGCGAACGACGTGGCCAACAATGTCGGTCCGGCAGTCGGTTCACGGGCGCTCACGCTCGGCGGTGCGATCCTGGTGGCCGCCATCTTCGAAATGGCCGGCGCGCTGATCGCCGGCGGTGACGTGGTCGGCACCATCAAGAGCGGCATCATCACGCCCGGCCAGATCCTCGACAAGGAAGTGTTCATCTGGCTGATGACCGCCGCACTGCTGGCCGGTGCCTTGTGGCTGAACATCGCCACCGCGTCCGGCGCGCCGGTATCGACCACCCACTCCATCGTCGGCGGCGTGCTCGGCGCCGGTGTTGCAGCCGGCGGCTGGCAGATCGCCAACTGGGGCGCGTTGGCGGAAATCGCCGCCAGCTGGGTGATCTCGCCGCTGATGGGTGGACTGTTCGCCGCGGCTTTTCTGTATCTGATCAAACGCACCATCACCTACCAGCGCGACATGCTGGCCGCCGCGCGGCGCTGGGTGCCGCTGTTGCAGGCAGTCATGGCCTGGGCTTTCACGACCTACCTCATCATGAAGGGCCTGAACCGCATCTGGACGGTCGGGTTTGGCGCCGCGGCCTCGATCGGACTGGTGATGGCGGCACTCACCTATCTGGTCATGCGCTGGCGCGTGGCTGCGGTGGCCCAGGAGCTGAGCAACGACAAGCAAGGCGTGAACAGCCTGTTCATCCTGCCGCTGATTTTTTCAGCAGCACTGCTCAGCTTCGCGCATGGCGCCAATGACGTGGCCAATGCAGTGGGCCCTCTGGCGGCGATCAACGAAGCCGTCACGCAGGGCGCGGTGT
Organism: uncultured Rhodoferax sp.; assembly: GCA_964558425.1. Classification (GTDB taxonomy): domain Bacteria; phylum Pseudomonadota; class Gammaproteobacteria; order Burkholderiales; family Burkholderiaceae_C; genus CAISIP01. Next base: position 33,134 of record CAZLDV010000025.1, read on the forward strand.
CGGCCACGGCAGCGATTCCGCTCTGGGTGCTGATGGTGGGCGCCATCGGCATTGCGCTGGGCCTGGGCCTGTACGGCCCCAAGTTGATCAAGACCGTGGGTTCGGGCATCACCGACCTCGACCAGATGCGCGCCTATTGCATCTCGATGGCGGCGGCCATCACCGTGATCGCCGCGTCCCAGCTCGGATTGCCGGTCAGTTCCACCCATATCGCGGTGGGAGCCGTTTTCGGCGTGGGCTTCCTGCGCGAGTTCATCAAGGCGCATTACGGCAAGCTGATCGACACCATCGAGGAGCACCATGCCGGACATGACCAGTCCGTGGTGCAAACCTATCTGGTTCGCTTCCACAAGGCCAGCTTCGACGAGAAGGGCCAGATGCTCGCGGAGCTCAAGGCCAGCAAGCACGCGGTTGCCGCAAGCCACCTGACCAAGAAGGAGCGCAAGGGTCTCAAGGGGGTCTACCGCAAGGAACTGGTCAAACGTTCGGCGCTGGCCCGCATCGTGGCCGCCTGGCTGATCACGGTGCCGGTTTCCGCGCTGATGGCCGCCATGCTGTTCTACATGATCCGCGGGATCATGCTTCCCTGACCGGCCAGCGGCTGGCGCCGGCCCCCGCCTGTCGCGCCGGCCCGCTCAATGGTGGTGGCCGTGTTCTCCGTGCACGTGACCGTGCTCGATCTCCGCCGCCGTCGCCACGCGCACGTCGTCGACCTTGACGATGAAACGCAAGGCCTTGCCCGCCATCGGATGGTTGCCATCGAGCAGCACCATGTCGCCCTTGACCTTGACAACCCGGAACGCCCGTTCGTTGCCGGACTCGTCGCGGCCCTGCAAGCTACCACCCACCTTCACGCCAGGCGGGAACTCACGCTTGGGAATGGTCTGCACGAGCGACTCGTCGCGCTCGCCAAAGGCGTCCTCGGGCTGCAGCGCCACCACGGTCTGAAAGCCTATTTCCTGGCCTTCGAGCGCCTGTTCGATCTTGGCAAAGGTATTGCCATAACCCCCATGCAGATAGACCATCGGGCCGGGGCCGGCATCCAGCGTCTGGCGCTGTGCATCGGTTACCTTGTAGCGCAGGGTGACGGCGGTATTTTTTGCGATTTTCATGGACGCGTTTGTACCACCGATGGGGAACAACCCCACGATGCGCGCGCAGTTTCATGGACCTGTCCGCATACAATGCCCGCAGTCCCACCTGCAACAGGCCCCTGTGCATCGATCACGAGATCCCGCGTCCAGTCCACGGCGTGCCGGCATGGTCGACGCCATCGTCCGGACCCAGGAGCGAAACTGCCGGGCGGTCCAGTCCAGGAGAAGCAATTGAACAAGATGGAGCGCGTGCGAGCGGCCTTGCGCGGTGAGCCCGTGGACCGACCCGCGTATTCGTTCTGGACGCATTTCCCCGCAATTGACCTGGACCCTGACCGGTTGGCAAGCACCACGATCGCGTTCGCGCGGGACCTCGACCTGGACTTCGTGAAGGCCATGCCCAACGGCCAGTTCTGCACCGAGGACTGGGGCGTGGTCTCGGATTTCAGCGATGTAGCCAAAGGCGGTGTCGCCAGGGTGGTGAAGCCTGCGATCCGCAATCCGGCCGACTGGCGCACGATTGAGCGGCTGGATGTCACGCAGGGCGCCTTCGGGCGAGAGCTGGAGCAGTTGGCAGCGGTGTGCGACGCGCTGGGCGACCAGACTGCGGTGCTCGCAACGGCCTTTTCTCCTCTGACCGTGGCCCAGAAGCTCGCCGGCTCGCTGGACTACCGCTCCCATCTGCGCAGCAACCCGGATTGGGTACTGCACGCAATCGACATGATCGCTGCAACCATGGCCGACTTCGTGCAGGCCGCGTTGCAGCGCGGCTGCGCCGGCATCTTTTTCGCCACCCAGGAATCGAGCCTGGCCCGGATGGACCTTGCCACCTACCTGCGCTTTGGACAGCCGGGAGACCAGTTCGTGCTCGCGGCGGCGCAACAGGGTTGGTTCAATGTGATCCACATGCATGGCGAAAACGTGATGTTCGACCTGCTGAGCAACTATCCGGTGACTGCGCTGAACTGGCATATTGGCGAGACCCCCCCTTTGCTGCGCGACTATGTCACGCGCGCGCAGCGCAAGCCCGTCGTGGGTGGACTGCAACGCATGGCCCTGACGCAGGGCGATCTGCCCACGCTGCAGGCGGACATTCGGAGTGCCATGCGCGCAACCGCAGGACGCGGCTTGTTGTTCGCGCCAGGCTGCGTCATTCGTCATCCGGTCGATCATGCGGTCTTGCAACGCGTGATCGCGGAAATCCGGAGCGCTGGCGTTGCCTGAAGGCACCAGGACCGGCAGACTGCGCCGCTACTGGCTCGATTCGCCCGCATGCGGCGCACGCACCGGGGCCGAACTGCAGGTAGGGGTGCTTACACTAGGCAAGGCCGGCCCCAACTGAGCCAGCATCGCCCGCCAGATGCATTTCTCGTGCACTTTCCAACCTCAACCCAACTCCTCGAGAACCCCTGATGAACACCAAATACTCCTTCCTCGCCTTGGCCTGTGCCATCGGCACCGGACTGGCCGGACTGCCGGCCATCGCGCAAACCCCTGCTCCCGATGCAAAGACCTTGCGCATCGTCGTGCCCTTCGCGCCCGGTGGGGCCCAGGACGTGATCGGCCGCTACCTGGGCACACAACTCGGTGCCAGGACCGGCATGACGGTGGTGGTCGAGAACAAGCCGGGTGCGGGCGGCGTGATCGCGGCCGACGCGGTGGCCAAGGCAGCACCCGACGGCACGACGGCCCTGCTGGCCAGCGGCGGGGCGATTTCGATCGCGCCGCATCTGCTGTCCAGGATGAGCTATGACCCGCTGCGCGATTTCGTTCCGGTGGCGATGGTGGCCGACACGCCCATGACGCTGGCCGTGCGCGCGCAAAGCCCCTACACCAGCATGGCCGACGTGCTGCGCGATGCCAAGGCACGCCCCGGCCAGGTCAGCTTTGCCTCGACCGGCAATGGCACCGTGTCGCACCTGACAGGCGAATTGCTGGCGCAGTCAGCTGGCGTCAAGCTGCTGCACATACCGTACCGCGGTGCCGCACCGGCCATCACCGATCTGGTTGGCGGGCAGGTCGCGATGATCGTCACCAGCAGCGCGTCGATCGACCCGATGGTCGAGGCCGGCAAGGCGCGGGTGCTGGCCACCTTCACCAAGTCGCGTCTGGATGCCATGCACGGTGCGCCGACCATGTCCGAGGCCACGGGCATCAACGGGCTGGAGGTACCGGTGTGGGCCGGGCTGCTGCTTCCGGCCAAGACACCGCCGGCCATCGTCGAGAAGCTGTCGACCGAGCTGGTGGCGATCTGCAAGCTGCCCGAAACGCAGACCCGCTTCAAGGCGTTGGGTGCCACGGCCGCATGCGGCAATTCCAAGGAGCTGGAGAAGGTGATCAACGATGACTACCAGCGCTGGGGCAAGGTGATCAAGCAGGGCAACATCAAGGCCGAATAGATACCGCGGCGGACCATGCGGATCGGCATCGTCGGAGTCGGTGCAATCGCACTGGCCATGGCGGCCTGGCTGCGCCGGGACGGGCATGCCGTGCACATGTGGTCGCCACGTGCCGCGCCCGACCGCGGGTCGGCGCCTGCGCCACTGGTCGCCAGTGGCATCATCGAGGCACGCTTCCAGGTGATGCTGGAGACCGGGCCGGCCAGCCTGGTCGAACACAGCGATGTTCTGCTGATCGCGGTACCGGTCAATGCACACCGCACGGTGGTCGATGCGCTGTTGCCGCATCTGCGCCACGGCCTCACGGTGCTCGTCAGCTCCATGGCCTCGCTGTCGGCGCTGTACCTGTTCGAATCCGCATGTGCGCGCGGCTGCGATCTCACCGTGGCAAGTTTCGGAACCACGGTATTGACAGCGCGACGCACCGGGCCGATGCAGGTGCACATCATGACCCGTCGAGCCGAACTGGGAGTGTCGAGTCTGCCAAGCGCGCGTCAATCGTCGGTGCTGGCCCTGTGCCATGCCCTGTTCGGCGCGGCCTGGCGTACCGATGCGCATGCGCTGGCCACCACCTTGTCCAACATCAACCCGATCGCGCACGGCCCACTGGCGCTGTTCAACTGGACGCGCATCGAGCGGGCCGAAGCCTGGCCCCAGTACCAGTACATGACGCCGCGGGTCGCAGCTGCCATCCTGCAACTCGAAGCCGAACGCCTGGCGCTGGCGCAGGCATTGGGCGTGCAGGTTCGCGGCATCGAACAACACTTCGCGCAGTCGTTCGGCACGCAGGCGCATGGTCTGGCGGAGATTGCCGCCGAACTCCACGCCAAGCGCGGCGGACCGCCCGGGCCGGTCGATGTCGAAACGCGCTTCCTGGCCGAAGACGTGCCGTTCGGCCTGGTGTTCCTGATGGCGCTGGGAAAAGTCGTCGCGTTGCCGATGTCCGCGACAGCAGCCATCGCTGCGGCGGCGTCCTTGATCGTCGGCAGGGACTTCGCTGCCGGCAATGATCTGATCGAGCCGCTGGGGCTGCGACACGAGTCGACCCAGGGCTTGCTGGCGCGCGTCAACGCCTGATCCCGGGATGATGTGCCTGCCTGCCTGCGTGGCATCGACGCGTACCGGATGGACGCATCCACCCGTCCGTGCGGCAGCCTGAAGGACCGGCTGGCACTGAAGCGCGCGCCAGGCGCCGCAAGGCGGCTCAGGCGTCGCGCAGAAAGCCGGCGACCAGGGCCAGCTGGTCCGGCACATTGAGTGCCGGCGCATGGCCGCAACCGGCGATGGTCTGGACCCGCGCGCGCGGCCCGCGCAGCGCCATCTGCCGCGCCGTATCGGCCAGCAACAGGTCGGAATGCTCGCCACGCAGGCACAGCACCGGAATAGCGAGCCGGTCGTATTCGTCCCAGCGCAGGTAATCGTTCGGGTGGCAGACGAACTGCTGCACCATCGCCGGGTCGTAATGGGGCGTCACCCGGCCATCGGGCAGGCGGCGGGTCGACGTCTCGGTCAATCGGCGCCACTGTGCATCGGTCAGGAATCCGTAGGGTTTGTAGACCGCACGGAAATACTGCTCCAGCTCGCTGACCGTGACAAACGCCGACGGATTGCCGGCGTAGCTGCGAATGCGCTCGATCGCGGTGGCGGCGAGTTCCGGCCCGTTGTCGTTGAGCACCAGTCGGGAGATGCGTCCGCGCAAGGCGCCAGCGGCAGCGACGATGCCCACAGCGCCACCCATCGAAGTGCCGATCCAGTCGACCTGCGGCAGATCGAGCTGCTCGACCAGCGCAGCGGCGACCTGCACATAGAAGTCCAGGCAATATTCACGATCCGGATCGGGGCTCCATTGGCTCAGGCCCCGCCCGATCATGTCCGGACAGATGACACGGTAGCCGTCGGCCGGCGCGCTCAGGTGCGCGGCCAGTTCATCCATGTCGCGCCCGGTACGCGCCAGGCCATGCCAGGCCATCACCGTACGCGAGTGCTGCGCGCCCCATTCGGTGTAGTGAATCTCGCGCCCGGCGCAGTTCAGGTAATGCGAGCGCGGCCCGCCGGCGAGCCTGTCGCCACGCGCGTTCATGACCGCGCCGCCCCGCTGGTCTGGCGCGCGCTGCGCAGTCGCAGTCGACCGACGACACCGGTCGGGAAGTAATACACCGACAACACGAACAGCAGGCCCAGCCAGAGCAACCAGCGCTGCGGCGACAACAGCGCCGACAGCCACGGCAACCCGGTCGCGGCTTCACTGGCCAGCCGCAGCAGGTCCTGCAGATAGCCTTGCGCCACCATGAACAGCGTGGCACCGATGACGGCACCGTACATCGTGCCCATGCCGCCGATGACGACAATCAGCAACACGTCGATCATGATCTCGAACGACAACGAGGTGTCGGGGCCGTTGTAGCGCAACCAGAGCGCCAGCATGGCGCCGGCGATGCAGGCAAACAACGCCGACAGGATGCTGGAGATGGTGCGGTAGACGACGACCCGGTAGCCGATCGCCTCGGCGCGGAACTCGTTCTCCCGGATCGCCTGCAACACCCGTCCGAAGGGTGAATTGACGATCCGCAGCAGGGTCAGCAGCAGCCCCGCGGCGAGCACGAACAGCAGGTAATAGCTGGCCAGCCGTCCATCGATCGAGACGCCGAGGAACGGGTCTTCCACGAACGCGTGACTCGGAGACAGGATCTCGGGCAGCTTGAACGTCAGTCCGTCTTCACCGCCGGTGAAATCGGACAACTGCGAGGCCAGCGTCAGGAAGGCCGACGCGACCGCCAGCGTGATCATCGCGAAGAAGATCGCCCGCACGCGCAGCGAAAACAGGCCGATCACCAGCGCCAGCAGGAACGACAACACCAGTGCACCGGCCAGGCCGACAAACAGCGCTTCCCAGGTCGGGCCCATGCGGGTGGTGGCGATCGCAATGCCGTAGGCGCCAATGCCGAAAAACATCGTGTGGGCGAAACTGACGATGCCGGTGTAACCCAGCAGCAGGTCGAAGCTGGCCACCAGCACGATGAAGATCAGCACCTTGGCGGCCACGTTGAGCGCCTTGACGCCCGGAAACAGGAACGGCGCACAGGCCAGGCCCAGCAACAGCAGCAGCAGCACCAGGGCCAGCACTCGGCTGCGCGGCAGGTCGTTGGACAACAAACGGGTCAGCATGATGGACGCCCTCTCAGCGGTTCGACACCGGATAGACACCTTGCGGGCGCCACAGCAGGATGGCCGCCATCAGCGCGATGTTGGAGAACAGCGCCACCTTGGGCACCAGGAAGCCGGTGTAGTTGGCCATCAGGCCGACCAGCAGGGCGCCGATCAGCGCGCCCGCCGTAGAGCCCAGGCCACCGATGATGATGACGATGAAGATCAGCACGTTGACCTGCGCGCCCATCTGCGGCGTCACCGACTGCTGGTACAGCGCCCACATCACGCCGCCCAGGCCCGCCAATGCACTGCCCAGCACGAACACGCCGACGAACAGGCGCCGGATGCGGTAGCCGAGCGACTCGACCATCT
>CAZLDV010000026.1:0-39803 GCA_964558425.1 uncultured Rhodoferax sp.
CCATCCAAAATTGCGATCTGAATGACGGTTTACGCTGCGTTGCCGACCACCAACCGTCGATATTCATTCAACGTACCAACAGCAGTTAAACGCGCCGAAATGCCCAAGCCCCCTGAAGCCAATCCAGCAGACCGCTGCCCATGACTGCAGTTCGCCCCCGCCTGGTTGCATCAGGTCTGGTGAGGCTCGGTTGCCAGAGCGATGTACTGCGCCGTCATCAGGTCCAGGTGAGCGCCGCCGCCGGACTTGAACAAGGTGACCTGATCCGCTGCGGTGCGTCCGGCAACACGATCGTCGCACAAGTCGAACAGGTCGCCCAGCACGTCTGCGCGCGCGATCGCGCCGCTGGCGATCGGCTGCGTCAGGTCACCGACATGGTCGATCGTGAACCAGCGGCTGTCGACGAAAACCCGGGCGCGGCGCATGGCGTCGTCATCGGTCTCGCGCATCGCGGGCGTGTAGCCGCCGATCAGGTCCAGATGGGTGCCCGGTCGCAGCCATTTGCCGAGCACCAGCGGGGTCTGGCTGCTGGTGGCGCAGCAGACGATGTCGGCGTCTCGCACCGCGGCCTGCAGGTCGGTGGCAACACAGGCGGATGTGCCGTGAACCGTTGCGGCGACGCGTGCGGCCTTGTCCGACGAGCGGTTCCATACGGTGACGCGCTCCAGGCCGGGGCGTATCGCCTGGTAGGCGCGGATCAGGTAGGGCGCCAGGGCACCTGCGCCCACCATCAGCAGCGTGCGCGCATCCGGGCGCGCCAGCATGTCGGCGCCCAGCGCCGAGTCGGCGGCGGTCTTCCAGTAGGTCAGTTCGGTGCCGTCGATCACGGCCTGCGGCGCGCCGTTGCTGCCGTCGAAGAGCAGGTAAACGCCCTGCACGCCGGGCACCTCGCGATTGCCCGGAAACATCGTGACCACCTTCACACCCAGGCTGCGGCCGTGTTGCCAGGCTGGCCAGACCAGCATCGCGTCGCCGGTGCCGTCTGCGCTGCGGTGTTGCATCAGCACGCGCTCGACGGCCGCCGGCGGTTCGCGGTGCGCCGCGCGCAAGTGGGCTATCAGGCTGGCGAAGTCCAGACGGTCGCGCATCTGCGTGGCGCTGATGTACCGGATGTCCATGGTCAGGAAGCGTCAGAGTTGCTGCGCCAGCGCACGTGCTTCGTAGATCGCGTGCACGGCCAGCCGGGCGGACAACGCGTCGCCGACCACATGGAGTGCGGTCACCGTGCTGCGCAAGGCGTCTGCCAATTCCGTCTGTGGCGTGTTGGTGGTGGCGAGCACCAGTGCGTCGGCATCGATGCGCCGCACCTGGCCATCGAGCAGCGAGCGCACGCTGGCGCCGTCGCCGTGCCATTCGGTGACCACCGCCTCAGTGATCCAGCTGCTGCCGAGCTGGCTCAACCGTGCGCGCAGCTGGCCGTCGCCCGCCGTGCGCTGGATCCAGTAACCCACCATCGGCCAGCCGCTGACGATGGTGACCTGGTGGCCGAGTTCGGCCAGATGCCAGGCGGTGCCGCCACCGCGCCAGTCGCCGGTGTCGTCGACCAGTACGACACGCTTGCCGGGCTTGGCGAGTTTGCCCATGACGTCCTCGATCGACCACACGTTGGGCTTGTCGACACCGGGCAGCACGGCCTGTTGTGGCAACTGGCGCTGGAAGCCGGTGCCCGTCGGCAGGGACCCGGTCGCAATGATGATTCCGTCGGCGGCGAAGGCAGGCACGTCGTCAACATCGATCGGCGTGTTCAGTTGAATTGCCACTCCCAGCCGGGCCAGTTCGCGTTCGTACCAGTCGAGCAGTTCCAGGATCTGCGTGCGCCGCGGTTGCATGCCCGCCAGCCGAAAGGCGCCGCCGAGCCGCGGGCCGGCTTCCGCCAGCGTGACCCGGTGGCCGCGTTCGGCCGCCACGCGCGCGGCCTCCATGCCGGCCGGCCCGCCGCCGACGACCAGCAGATGGCGCGGCGCGGGGGAGGGCGCAAACCGGTCGCCGCCCCATTCGAATTCACGTCCGGCCGACGGGTTGACCAGGCACGAGATCCAGTAGTCGCGTGAGCGCCGGCCCCAGCACATCTGGTTGCACGAGATGCAGCCACGCACCTGATCCGCCCGGCCGCTGCGTGCCTTGTTGGCCAGGTGGGGGTCGGCGATCTGGCCGCGCACGATGCTGACCATGTCGGCCTGGCCCGATGCGACCACGTAGTCGGCGTTCTCGGGCGTGCGGATGTGGCTCTCTGCCTGCACCTTGGCATGCTGCACGACCTTCTTCAGCGCCTCGGCCAGCGGCGCGCCGAGCTTGTCGGCGAACTGGAAAGTCGGCATCAGCTCGGCGAAGTTGAAATAGCCACCGGTGCCGCAGCTGATGTAGTCGATCAGCTGGCGCCGGTCCAGCCACTGGGCCACTTCACACAAGGCCTCGAGCGACAAGGCGACTTCGACACCGGTATCGACGCTGGCATTCAGCCCGATGATGAAATCGTCGCCGACCTGGCTGCGGGTGCGCTCGATGATCTCGCGCGTGAAGCGCATCCGGTTGTCTAGTGAACCGCCCCAGCGGTCATCGCGCCGGTTCGACCAGGGCAACCAGAACTGCTCGATCAGGCCGTTGTAGGCGCCGAACAGTTCCACGCCGTCGAAGCCGGATTGCTGTGCACGGACGGCCGCGGCCACGAAGCTGTCGATGATCTCCTCGATCTCGGTGTCCCGCATCGCGTGGCTGCCATCGGCGTCGTGGTACGAGGGCAGTCCGCTCGGTGACCAGTGTGCCGAATAGGAATTGTCGAAGTCCCCATGCTGCCCCACGTGGTAGAGCTGTTGCAGCATCACCGCGCCTTCTGCGTGGCAGGCGTCCGTGATGTGGCGCAATGGTTCGATGATCGCATCGCTGGCGTGGCGCATGTTGCCGCGTGTCAGCACCGCCGTGGCATGCACCGGCACCGGTTCGACCACGATCATCGCGGCGCCGCCCTTGGCGCGTTCCAGGTAGTAGCCCAGGTGCCGCGCTCCCGGCAAACCCTGTTCGGCCATGTTGGCCGTGTGCGCGCCAAACACGATGCGGCTGCGCAAGGTCTTGTGGCGCAGTGACAGCGGGGTGAACAGATGCGGAAAGCTCTGCGGCATGGCGCAATCGTCAAGGACGCGGCGGTGTGATGAACGAGAACCGTGCGGGCGCTCAGAGGTCCTTCACCAACCGCAGCGCGTCATAGATCGCCGCATGGGTGTTGCGCGCCGATACCGCGTCGCCGACCCGGAACAGCTGAAACGCGCCAGAGCCCGCCGCCGGTGCCGGCTGCGGCTTGCCGTCGATCAGCGCGGTGTAGTCGACCGCGCCCTGGTTGCTCGAGCGCGGCTTGAGTTCGAAATACAGCTCATCGAGCGGCCGTGTGCCGTGGTTGACCACCACCTGGTCGACGCGCCGCTCCTTGCGCACGCCACCGTAGTCGCTGCCGACGATGGCCAGCAGGCCGCCTGCGTCGCGCTGGACCGATTCGAGGCGGAACGTGACGGTGAAAGTCACGTCGTACTTCTGCAGGCTGCGCATGTACGGCACCAGGTTCATTGCCATCACCTCGGGCGCGAACGAGCGGTCGGGTGTCATCACTTCGACCTGTGCGCCGCTGTGCGCGATGACCTCGGCCGCCTGCAGCGCAGGGTGATCGCCGGCATCGTCGAACAGCAGCACGTTGCGTCCGGGCTTGGCATCGCCGCTGAGGATGTCCCAGCTCGACACGACAAGGTCGTTGCCTTCGCTCAGCACCTCGGTGTGCGGCAAGCCGCCGGTGGCGATGATGACGACATCGGGCTGCTCGGCCAGCACGGCATCGGCGTCGGCCAGCGTGTTGAAGCGCAGCACCACACCACGCTCCTCGCAGCGCGCCAGCCGCCAGTCGATGATGCTGATCATCTCGCGCCGGCGCGGGCTCTGGCTGGTGAGCCGGATCTGGCCGCCGGCCTTGGGCGCGGCTTCGAGCACCACCACGTCGTGGCCCCGTTCGCCCGCCACGCGCGCGGCCTCCAGGCCTGCCGGCCCGGCGCCGACGATGACGACCTTGCGCTTGACGCTTGCGGGCGCGATCACATGCGGCATCGTCAACTCGCGCCCGGTGGCCGGGTTGTGGATGCAGTACGCCTCGCCACCCTGGTAGATGCGGTCGAGGCAGAAGTTGGCGCCGACGCAGGGCCGGATCGTGTCTTCCTTGCCGGCCATGATCTTGCGCACGATATGCGGGTCGGTCAGGTGGGCGCGCGTCATGCCGACCATGTCCAGTTTGCCCGACGCGATCGCGTGGCGCGCGGTGGTCACGTCCTGGATCTTGGCGGCATGGAAGGTCGGAAAGCCGGTGGCCGCGCGGATCTCGCCGGCAAAATCCAGGTGCGGGTTGCTGCGCATGCCCTGCACCGGGATCAGGTCGGTCAGGCCGGCGTCGGTGTCGATATGGCCGCGCACGATGTTGAGGTAGTCGACCAGGCCGCTATCGCGCAGCAGCTTCGAGACCGTGATGCCGTCCTGCGCCGAGAAGCTGTTCTTCAGGGTGTCGTCGGCTGAATAGCGCAGGCCCAGGATGGGCTTGTCGCCGACACGCTTGCGCACCGCGCGCAGCACGTCGAATGCAAAGCGGAAGCGGTTTTCCAGGCTGCCGCCGTAGGGTGCATCGAGCGTGTTGGTCAGCGGCGACCAGAACTGCTCCATCAGGTGGCCGTAGGCCTCGAACTCCACGCCGTCCACTCCTGCAGCGACCATGCGCTCGGTGGCGTCGACGTAGTCCCCGATGATGCGGTCGATGTCCCAGTCCTCCATTTTCTTGGGGAATGCACGGTGCGCTGCTTCGCGTTCATGCGAAGGGGACACCACCGGCAACCAGTCGGCCTTGGACCAGGTGGTGCGCCGGCCCAGGTGGGTGAGCTGGATCATCACCGCGCAGTCGTGTTCGTGGATCGCGTCGGTCATGTCGCGCATCCAGGGAACGACCTCGTCCTTGTAGGCCAGGATGTTGTTGAACACCGGCGGGCTGTCGCGCGACACTGCGGCCGACCCGGCGGTCATCGTCATCGCAACGCCGCCCTTGGCGCGTTCGACCTGGTAGGCGCGGTAACGCTCCTTGGGCATGCCGTCCTCGGGGTAGGCCGGTTCATGGGCGGTGACGATGATGCGGTTCTTCAGCCGCAGGTGGCGCAGCTGGAACGGTTGGAGCAAGGGGTCGTTGCGGGTGGTCATGGTGCAGGCCTCAATACCACTGGTCGGTCATCGACGCCTTCTTGCGCGCCACATAGTCGCGCAGCGATTCGTCCACGGCTGCGTCGATCGGTGGCGCCTGGTATTCGGCCAGGGAAGCCTTCCAGCGGGAGTTGGCGCGGGTGGCGCTGTCCTTGGAGCCGTCTTCGCTCCAGGTCTCCCACGGCCGGTCGTCGGAGATGGTCGAATCGAAAAAGGCGGTGGTGTAGTTGGCCATGGTGTGGCTGCAGCCCAGGAAATGGCTGCCCGGGCCGACCTCCTTGAACGCGTCGATCGCCAACGAGTTCTCGTCGACGGTGATGCCGGCCATGTAGCTGTGCAGCGCGCCGCAGAAGTCGGCGTCCATCATGAATTTCTCGTAGCTCATCGACAGCAGGCCATCGAGGAAACCGGCCGAATGCAGGATGAAGTTGGCGCCGCAGTGCACCGCCGAGAGCATCGACATCACGCTCTCCTGCATCGCCTGGCCGTCTGGCAGCTTGGAGGTGGTGAACGAACCCGCGCAGCGCAGCGGCAGACCCAGGCGCCGCGCCAGTTGGCCGATCACCATCGAGCCGATGGCTGGTTCCGGTGTTCCGAAGGTGGGCGAGCCGGAGCGCAAGGACATGCTGGAGAGAAAGTTGCCGAAGATCACCGGCGCGCCGGGGCGCTCCAACTGCGTGATGGCGCAGCCCACCATGGTCTCGGCCAATGCCTGTGCGATCGCGCCGGCATTGGTCACCGGTCCCATGGCGCCGCCCAGGATGAAGGGCACGATCACCGCCGCCTGGTTGGCGCGGGCGTAGGCGCGCGCGGCGGTGGTCATGGTGCCGTCCCACAAGAGCGGCGAGTTGACGTTGACGTTGCCCAGCACGACGCAGTTCTTGTCGACGAAGTCGGCGCCGAACAGCAACCGGCTCATCTCGATCGAGTCTTCGGCGCGCTGCTCGGACGTGATCGAGCCCATGTAGGCCTTGTCGGAATAGCGCATGTGGGCATACACCATGTCCAGATGGCGCTTGTTGACCGGCACGTCGGTCGGCTCGCAGACGGTGCCACCCGAGTGGTGCAGCCAGGGGCAGTTGTAGGCCAGCTTGATGAAGTTCTGGAAGTCTTCGAGCGTGCCATAGCGCCGCCCCTTGTCCAGGTCCATCACGAACGGTGACCCGTAGGCGGGCGCAAACACCACGTTGTTGCCGCCCATCTGCACCGACCGCGCCGGGTTGCGGGCGTGTTGCGTGAATTCCTTCGGTGCCGTCTTGAGGATCTCGCGCAGATGGCCGGGCTCGAACCGCACCCGCATGCCGTCGACCTTGGCGCCCGAATTGCGAAACAGCGCCAGGCAGGCGTCGTCGTCGCGGATATCCATCCCGACCTCGGCCAGGATGCGGTCGGCGGCGGCTTCGATCCTTTGCAGGTTCTCCTCGCCCATCACGTCGTAGGTCGGGATGTTGCGTTTGATGTAAGCCGGTGCCGCCGGCTTGGCGTTGGGGTCGCGCCGTTCGCGGCCACCGCGGCGGCGTTTGGTATCAGTGTCACTCATGTCGATCTGGCCCGGTTGCGCGACGATCATTCGCCGTGTGGCACGCATCGTAAGCCGTTTCAATGGTTTTGTGATCGACAGGCGGTTTCATCATTGCCATAACATCGGTTCATGGCAAAACGATTCCAGCTGCCCGCCGTGGCAAACCTGATCACGTTCGAGGCTGCCGCGCGCACGGGCAGTTTCACCCGCGCTGCCGACGAACTGGCGATCAGCCAGCCGGCCGTCAGCCACGCGATGCGGGAATTGGAGGCGGAACTGGGTGTCAAGCTGTTCGCGCGGCGCCACAAGGGCGTGGAGACGACCGATGCCGGGCGCCATCTGCTTGAGCAGGTCAGCCTGGGGCTGACGCTGATCGACCAGGCCGTGGGCGAGGTGCGCGCGATGACGGCCGGCCCGCAGGTCACGCTGGCGGTGTCCACGGCAACCGCCACCTGGTGGCTGCTGCCGCGCATCGCCCGCTTCAAGCAGCAGCACCCGGACATCGAACTGCGCTGCATCACCACCGACACCGATCTCGACCTGGGCCGCGAGCGGATCGACCTGGCGATCACCCTGGGCACCGGCGAATTTGCGCAACACCAGCGCTGGCACTTCGTCGACGAAGAAATCTTCCCGGTGTGCAGCCCGGCCTATCTGCAGCAAAGCGGCCCCATTGCCGACGTGCAGGCGCTCACACGCGCCAGCCTGCTGCATCTGGAAGAACGCTACCGTCCACGGCTGGACTGGTCCGGCTGGCTGGCGCGGTTCGGTGTGTCGCTGGGGCGCAACGCCCGGCTGTTTCGCTTCAACGACTATTCGGTGGTGCTGCAGGCTGCCATCGAAGGACAGGGCGTCGCGATGGGTTGGCGGCACCTGGTCGACCCGCTGATCGACCAAGGCCTGCTGGTGCGTCCGGTGCCACACAGCGTGACGACCGACCAGCCGATCTACATCGTCGCCTCACGGCGCGGCAAGTTGCGCGCCGAGGCGGTGTATCTGCGCGACTGGCTGGTGGGCGAGGCGAGGATGGTGCAAGACCGGTTTGCGCGACCGGTTCAGAGCGCCGGCCGGGCACCAGGCACGAGATGACATTGGTACCGGAGGATGCGATGTTCGATGCCGGGAGACGGTGGTGCGGACAGCGATCTGCCGGGCATCGGACCTGTCAATCCCTATCCCGCCACTGCCCATGCGACCCGTGCCGCTGCTGCTTCTTCCAATGGCCGTGCTGCCAGTGCGGAGCCGGCCGATAGTAATAGCCGATTGCCGGGGGATAGGCCACCACCGGCCGTGGGCGGATGAACACCGGCGCGGGTTGTACATACACCGGCCGGGGCTGCACATACACCGGCTGGGGCTGGATGTACACCGGTTGCTGTGGCACATACACCCGGCCGGGATAGACCGCACTGCGCGCGGGCACCTGGATGCCGATCGAGATCGAGACGTCGCTGCGTGCGTGCGCCACGGTGCTTGCTCCGAGCGTGGCGACGGCAAGCACGGTGGCGATGGCCAGGCGGGAGGGGTTGGTGAAGGACAGCATGGGGATCGCTCCTGGTGTTGGGATGCCCCGATGGTGCCTGCGCGCGACTGAACCAAGGCTGAACGAAAGCGATTTGCCTGCGTGTTGCGTGTGCCATCGTGACCTTCGCATCACGCCGCGGGCAAGGTCACGACGACCCGTGCGCCGCCCCAGTCCGACCGCGTCAGCGCCAGCGAGCCCTGGTGGCTGGCCACCAGTTCGTCGACCATTGCCAGGCCGACGCCGTGGCCGGCCACTTTTTCGTCGCCACGCACATGCAGTTGCAGCATGGCGCCGGTGTCATCCGGGAATCCCGGCCCGTCGTCGTCGACCTGGATCTGCAGCCCGAGTGGCTCGGCGCGCAGCCGCACCGCGACCCGCTGGCGTGCCCATTTGGCGGCGTTGTCCATCAGGTTGCCGAACAGCTCGAAGGCGTCGCCGTCGTCGATGCGCCATTGCAGATCGGCAGGGCAGTCCAGCGTGATGTCCAGCGCTCTGTCGACATGCACCTTGGACAGCGCATCGCGGATACGCGTGAGCACCGGCGCAAGTGCCAGGAAGGGCACGAAACGGGCCTGGCCGCTGGCTGCGGCGCGGCCCAGCTGGTGCTGCACGATCGCGTCCATGCGTGCAACCTGTTCGGCCACCGTGGCAGGCAGCTGCGCGGGCTCCGCGAGCGCACCGTGCAACACCGCCAACGGTGTTTTCAGGCTGTGCGCGAGGTAGCTCAGCGCCTCCTTGAAGCGGGTCTGGCGCACCCGCTCCTGGCGGATCAGCGTGTTGATGTTGTCGGTCAAGGCGGCAATCTCGCTCGGATAGGTGTGCTGCACCTCGGTCTGTGCGCCGTGTTCGATCTGTTGCAGCTCCAGCGCGACGCGGCGCAGCGGTGCCAGCCCCCATTTCAGCAGGGCTGCTTGCGAGGCGAGCAGCAACAGGGCAGCGCCGCCCAGCCAGGTCCACAAGGTCTGCTGGAATGCCGCCAGCTCGCGTTCCAGTGCGACCGTGTCTTCCACCACGGACAAGGCCAGCGGGACCGGTTCATCGCCATCCATCCAGCGCACCCCGTAACCGACGGCCAGATAGTCGTGACCCTGGGCGGTGCGTGTCTCGAAACGCCATTGCCCCACGACTTCATCCTGCAGGAACGGCAAGGTGTTCGTGACGGTCGAGGCCGATTGCCAGATCTGGCCGTTGACCCCGTTGCGCACCCGTGCATACAGGCCCGAGCTTGGCAGCGACAGGCGCGGCTCGGTCAGGGAAGCTGGCATCACCAGATTGCCGTTGCCGTCGATTTCCGCACCGGCCAGCAGCAGGTAGATGGTGCCTTGCAATTGCGCATAGTGGGCGGTGCGCACGCTGTCGGCATGCGCCCGTTGCACGGCCCAGCCCACGGCGAGCACGAAGGCGATCAACACCAGCGTGGCGCCACCCATCAGGCGCGTGCGGATCGCACGCGCCTGCAGGTGTTGCCACAAGCGGAGCATCATGGGCCGGGCGGGTGTGTCCGACGTTCGCGGCTGCCACCAGTGCCGGGCGGGCTCATGCGAGCGAGAAGCGGTATCCCCGTCCGCGCAGGGTTTCGATCGGCAGCAAGGTGCCGGTCGGATCGAGCTTGCGGCGCAGGCGGCCGACCAGCACTTCGAGCACGTTGCTGTCGCGGTCGTCGTCGTGCGGATACAGATAGTCCGACAACTCCTGCTTGGACACCACCCGGGCGCGCTCGCGCACCAGGTATTCCAGCACCCGGTATTCGAATGTGGTCAGTTCCACCGGTGCGTCGTGCAGACTGGCCTTTTGCGCGGTGAAGTCCAGCGCCAGCGGGCCGAAGGTCAGCACGTCGGACGCACCCCGGTTGGCGCGACGCAGCAAGGCCTTGATGCGGGCGGCGAGCTCGGGGTATTCGAACGGTTTGACGAGATAGTCATCCGCGCCCGCCTCCAGGCCGGTGACCCGGTCTTGCCAATTGCCGCGGGCAGTGAGGATCAGCACCGGCAGCAGATGGCCCTCGGCGCGCAGTTGTCGCACGATGGACAGACCATTGCGTCTGGGCAGGCCCAGGTCGACGATGGCCAAGTCGAGCGGAAATTCGCGCGCCTGGTACAAGCCGTCTTCACCGTCGCTGGCCTGGTCGACGCGGTACCCATCGGCCTCCAGCCGGCGTGCCAGCGTGAGCCGCAGCGGCGCTTCGTCTTCGATCAGCAACAGGCGCATGGGGATCGTCCGGCAATGTCAGTCACTGCGTCCGGATCGACGGTTGCGTCGTCCGTCATCATTTCTTTGGGGGTTCTGCCGCAATCGCGGCTGGGTGCCTTGCGCGCCCGTGTCACGCCCTTCGCTGCGCATGCTGCTGCCTTCGTCGGCCTCTATCAGCACGACACGGACCTCGCCGCGCGGCGTGACCACCTTGACACGCCACATCGCACCGCTGCCCGAGGCGATCCGGTCGACCGCCAGCACCCGGCCACCGGTCTGGCGCTCGGCCGCCGCCGCGGCCTGGTCCCGTCCCATTTGCGCCCAGGCGGGCATGGTCAGCGCAAGCGCAATGGCGCTTGCAGCGAGCAGCCGCAAGACCAGGTGCATCCATTGGCGCGCTGCAACGAGGAACATGCCGGGATCGTACTACCGTGACCGGTGACCGTGGTCAGCGCACCAGCGGATCGACCGACACCCGCACCTGCAGGTTGCGGCCCGGGTCCTGCGGCAGCAACGCGGTGTATTGCTGGCCACGGTATTCGTACGTGACCTGGTAGCCGGTCAGCCGCTGCTGCACTTCATTCACGGTCTGGCAGGTCTGCACCTGGCGCGGCACTTGCTCGTAGCGGTCGCCACGTCCGCGATTGGACAGATGGTCGCCGGTGAACGCACCCACGACGGCGCCCAGGGCCGTCGTGGCCTCGCGTCCGTGCCCATTGCCCAGCTGGTTGCCCAGCAGTGCCCCGGCGACGCCGCCGATCACCGCGCCACCATAGTTGCGGTCCCCCTGCATCCGCTGCGGCTCGTTGACCCATGACATGGTGCAGGCCTGGCGCGGTACCGCCACATTCTCGTATTGCGGCTGCACGCTGCGCACCCGCGCGGTGTCGACAAAGGTATCGGCCTGTGCGGCCAGCGCGAGGGATGCCAGTACCGGGAGAAGAAGAAGGTTGCGGCGCATGGAGGTGCTCCTGCTGTTGGGATGCGTGTATGGTGCAACCCGGTGACTGAATGCCGACTGAATGGAATGCAAAAACAGTGGCGCGTCACAATCGCCATGACCATGCCACCCACGCCCCACGCCCACACCCACTTCACCGAACCCACCACCGCCTATTGGCAGACGATTGTCGAGGCGGACCCGCGCATTGCGGCCAACGGCCCGTGGCAGCGCGGCTACCCGGCGCGGTTGCCCGATGGCCGGGTGCTGGTGCTGCCGATCCGTCCACTGGCCAGCGAGCCGACCCACGCGGTCGCGTCGCTGCTGGTCAACCAGGCGTCGCTGGAAGTGGTCGACGCGCTGGGGCAGATGCTGGCGGACCGCTTGCGGCCGCTGGCGCCCGAGATGGTGATCGCCTTGCCGACCCTGGGTCTGACGATGGCGCCGGTGGTGGCGCGCAACCTCGGACAGTCGCGTTTCCTGCCGATGGGGTATTCACGCAAGTTCTGGTACGACGAAGCCCTGTCGGCGCCGGTGCATTCGATCACGACCCCGGTGCCGGGCAAGCGCATCTATCTCGATCCGCATCTGCTGCCCTTGCTGCGCGGCCGGCGCCTGGCGCTGGTCGATGACACACTGAGTTCGGGCACGACGATTCTGGCCGCCTGGGACCTGATCGAGTCGCTTGGCGGCAATGTGGTGGTCTGTGGTGTCGCGATGCTGCAAGGCAGACGCTGGGCCGGTCGGCTCGGGCCGGCGCGTTCGGCGCAGGTGGTCGGGGTGTTCGACAGCCCCTTGCTGCAGGCGGCGCCGCGGGGCTGGGTGCTCAGGGACTGACGGGATCGCTCCTCGGTCCGGCTGATCCAGCCGGCGCAGCGTCGCTCGCAAGCGGCTGATACTGCCCGCGCAGGCGGTCGAACTGTGCGGCGAAGTCGGCGCGCCACACCCGCCGGGTGCTGTCGTCCATCCAGGCGCCCTCCAGGCCGTTGTCCATGAAGCCGCGCAGATCGTCGATCGTGAAACCGAAGTCACGCACCATCATCAGCCAGGCCTGTGTCGGCGTGACCCGGTGCAAGGTCGGATCGTCGGTGTTGGGATGGATGCGCAGGCCGAGTCCAGGCATGCGCCGGATCGGATGGTCCAGCGCCCAGCGCTCCCTGGGCAAGGTGCGCAGGTAATACGAATTGGTCGGCACCACCGTGAAGACGATGCCGCGATCCGCGCAGTGGCGTGCGTAGTCCGGCTGGTCGACAACGGTGTAACCGTGGTCGATGCGGTCCACCTGCAGCAACGCGACCGCGGTACGGACGTTGGTCCAGGGCATGCCGAATTCGCCGGCATGGGCGGTGGTCTTGAGCCCGCCCTGGCGCGCCATGGCATAGGCGTTTGCAAACATCTCGGGCGGGCGATCGACCTCGCTGTAGTCGATACCGATGCCCAGTACCTCGTCGCAGCGGTGGTCGACGACCCATTGCACCATGTCCACGGCGTCCTGTGGCGACGCTTCGCGGTCGATGGACGGAATCAACCAACCGGAGATTCCAAGGTCGGTGCGTGCGTCGTGGATCGCGCGCACGATCGCCGCCAGGGCCGCCGGATAGGCGATGCCCGAATCGCGCGCGGTGCCGGTGGGGTTCCAGAAGAACTCGGCATGGCGCACGGCGTGCCGCGCCGCGTCCTGCAGGTATTCATAGGTGATGCGGTGCAGGTCATCGGGCGTGGCCAGCAGATGGGCGTCGAGCGCGCGCAAGGCCTTGAGCACACCAACCGGCTTTTCGCCGCGGATGTAGAAGGCGTCCACTTCCGCATCACTGAGCGGGATGGGCGCACCGCGCGCGGTGGCCCGCCTGGCGGCCCGTTGCGCCAGCGCCTTGAAAGTGGCATGGCGCACCGTGCCCAGCAGGTGGCAATGGATCTCGACCTTGGGCATGGCCCGCACGAAGTCGGTCAAGGCCGCATCGGCGCTGGCGGGTGAAAGAATCGTCATCGTCTTCGGGCGGCGTGTGCCAATGCCTGCAACACCGTCTCGCGCACGCGGTGTTCGTCGGCCGTGCCCGCGACCATGGCATTGGGCGCGGCGCGGCGCGGCACACGCCATTCGACCACCGTCATGCCGCGGGTGTGGATGCCCTGCAGTTCCATCACCAGGTGCGCGGGTCGGAATTCCATCGTTGCCGGTGCTACCAGCGCAGCGGCCGCGCACGGGTCGTACAGCGCCATCGGCCGGCTGCGATCCGGGCTGGCGATCTGCACATATCCCAGCAGCAGGTCGGCCAGCAGCGCGGCACGCAGCGTTCCGATGGAGCGCAAGGCGAGCGCGTCGGAGGCATGGACCCGCACCTGGCGGCAGGCGTCCAGTCCGACCATGCGCAGCGGCACGTGCTGGTCGAGCACCTGTTGCACCGATTCGGGGTCGACGGCCGCGTTGAATTCGGCTGTCGCCGTATGGTTGCCCGGGCCGGCGCTGCCACCCATCCAGACCAGGTCTGCGATCCGCGGCGCCAGCTCCGGATGGCGTTGCAGCACGGTCGCGATATTGGTCAACGGCCCGAGCGCGAGCACGGTGGCGGGTGTCGTGCGCTGTTCGAGGTACCGGGCCAGCGCCGTCACCGCGTCGTCGCTGGCCAGCGCGCGGCGGGTCAACGGCAACGACCGCCCGGCCGATCGCAAGGCATCTTCACCCAGGATGTCCTGCGCCGTGACGAGTGCGCACGCCAGCGGCCGGGCGCAGCCGCTGTGTATCGGAAAACACCAGTCGAAGCAGTCGGCGGCGCGCTGCGCGTTGTCGATCACGACCGCCAGCGGTGCGTTGCCGGCCACCAGCGACATACCGTCGATCTGCCATTGGGGCTGCGCCGCTACCGTCAGCACGGCTGCCAGATCGTCGAAACCCAGGTCGGTGTCGATCCAGACGGATGGGGTGTCTGCGTGTGCCATCAGAGGCTTGCGATGGCGCTGGACTGCGCCTGCTGTCGGCGCGGATCGGGGACCGGTGTGGCGGCCAGCAGCTGGCGGGTATAGGCGTGCAGGGGATGTTCCAGCACGGTGTCGGCGGCGCCGCTTTCGACCACCTTGCCAGCGGTCATCACCACCACCCGGTCGGCCAGCGCACGCACGACGCCAAGGTCATGGGTGATGAACAGGTAGGCCAGTTGCCGGTCGCGCCGCAAGTCGGACATCAGCCGCAGGATTTGCGCCCGCACCGACACGTCGAGCGCCGACACCGGCTCATCGGCAATGATCACCGCCGGGTTGGAAGCCAGCGCGCGCGCGATGCCCACGCGCTGGCGCTGGCCGCCCGAGAGTTCATGCGGCAGCCGGTGCCGGAAATGCGCCGGTGGCAGGCCGACCTGGTCGAGCAGGCTGTCGACCTCGCGCGCCGCGGCGGCGGCGTCGAGACCGCGGTTGTAGAGTAGCGGCAGCGCCACCGAACGAGCGATCGCGTGGCGCGGATTGAGCGAGCCGCCGCTGTCCTGGAACACCACCTGCACGTCACGCCGGAACTGGCGCCTGGCGTCGGGTTGCATGGTTGTCAAAGGGGCACCGCGGTACAGGATGGCGCCGCTGGTCGGTTCGGTCAGCCCGAGCAACATGCGTCCCAGCGTGGTCTTGCCGCTGCCGCTTTCGCCGACCAGCGCCACCACTTCCCCTGCGTGCACCGAGACCGAGACACCATCGACGGCGCGTTGCATCTGCGCTGCCCGCAACAAGCCGCCGCTGCCGCGGATCGGGAACAGCCGACTCACGTCGCGCGCTTCGAGCACGGGTATTTCAGCGGCGGCCACGGTGCTGGCGCGTGCGGCGACGGGGGGCAAAGGGCGGTCCGTCATGACACGTGCACCGGGGGAGCCGCGCCCGTGCCGATGGCTGCCGATGCCCACGCGTTGCGCGCGCGCGGATCATCGACCAGATGGCATCGGTCGGCGCCGCTGCCCTGCGCTGCCGCGGTCGGGACCAAGGCCGGTACGCGGGTGTCGCACAGTCCGGGTTGCGCGATCGGGCAGCGCGGATGGAAGCGGCAACCCGACGGCCAATGGCCTGCGATCGGCACGCCGCCGGGGATCGAGAACAGGTCGTGCGCACGCGAACGTGGATGCAGGATGCTGCGCAGCAGGCCCTGGGTGTACGGATGGCGGGGTGTCTCGAACAGGTCCAGCGTAGGCTGGTGCTCGACGATTTCGCCCGCGTACATCACGTAGACGCGCTGACAGGTTTCCGCCACCACGGCGAGGTCGTGGGTGATCAGCAGCAGTCCCAGGTCGAGCTCCCGGCGCAGCCGGCCCAGCAGCTGGAGGATGCCGGCCTGCACCGTCACGTCCAGCGCGGTGGTCGGCTCGTCGGCGATCAGCAGCGCAGGGCGCATCGCCAGTGCGCAGGCAATCAGGATGCGCTGGCGCATGCCGCCCGAGAGTTCATGCGGGAACTTGCGCGCCACCTGCGCGGCCTGAGGCAACTCCATCAACGCGAGCAGCTCCAGCACCCGCCTCTGGTGGTCGTCACCGAACTGGTGCGCGCGCAAGGTTTCGGCGATCTGGCGGCCGACCGGCATCAGCGGGTCGAGATAGCTCGTCGGGTCCTGGAACACCATGCCCATGCGCGAACCGCGCACCGCACGCAGCGCGTCGGGCGACAGGCGGTTCAGCGGCTGGCCTTCCAGTGCGATGTCGCCTGCGGCCACATGCGCCAGCGGCGACGGGAACAGGTTCATCACCGAGAACGCGGTCATCGATTTGCCGGAACCCGATTCGCCAACCAGCCCGACCGCTTCACCGCGGGCCACCGTCAGCGAGACGTCCTTGACGACACGCAGGGCGCCGCTGGCTGTGCGGATGTCGACGCTGAGGTTGCGGATGTCCAGCAGCGGTGCGGTCATGCGCAGGCCTTGGCGCAGCGTGCTGCGGCATTCACGCCGGAGTCGGCTTGCGGGTTCATCTGAGCTGCTCCCCGCGCGGATGGAGTGCATCGTTGAGTGCATCGCCCAGCAGGTTGAACGACAGCACGGTGAGCGCAATCCCCAGGCCGGGGAAGGCGGACATCCACCAGGCGCTGCGCAGATATTGCTGCGCATCGTTGAGCATCGCGCCCCACGACACCTGGTTCGGGTCGCCCAGCCCGAAGAAACTCAGGCTGGCTTCGATCAGGATCGCCGCGGCGATGTCGAGCGAACCGATCACGACGATCGGCGCCGCCACGTTGGGCAGGATCTCGCGCACGATGATCGCGCCGGCGCCCATGCCGGCCACCCGCGCCGCATCGACGAACTGCGACTGGTTCAGGCTGGCCACGGTGGCGCGCACCACCCGGGCCAGTTGCGGCCATGACAGCACCGCGATCACCAGGATCATCTTGGTCACGCTGGCGCCGAACAGGGCGATGACGATCAGTGCCAGCACGAAGCGTGGCAAGGTCTGGAAAAACTCGGCGATCCGCATCAAGGTGGTGTCGAGCCAGCCACCGTAATAGCCGGCCAGCGCACCGACCAGCACGCCGATCAGCACCGACAGCGCGGCACTGGCGACACCGACCAGCAGCGAGATGCGGGTGCCGTAGACCACGCGGGTCCAGATGTCGCGCCCCAGGTCGTCGGTGCCCAGCCAGTGGCCCGGTGACAACGGGGGCAGCAGGGAGTCCAGGCCGCCGTCCATCGGATGGCTGCCGGTGACCCAGGGCGCCAACAGCGCCAGTCCCGCGATCAGCAGCAGGCATACGATGGACAGCCAGGTCGCGGGCCGTCGCAGCAGGCGCTTGCGAAAGCGCGTCGCGCGCGCGATCGCGCCGCCGTCGGGCGCGACCGCAGCCGCCATCGCCGGGGGGTTGTCTGCCAATGCGGGTGTGCTGCTCATTGGCGTTCGATGCGGGGATCGATCAGGCGGTGCACGATGTCGGTGACCAGATTGGCCACCACCACGGTGGCCGATACCATCAGCAGGATCGCGAGCATCACCGGGTAGTCGCGTTTGGAGATCGACTCGAACAGCAGGCGTCCGATGCCGGGCCAGGCGAATACCGCCTCGATCAAAGCCGAGCCGGCCAGGATGAAGCCGACGTTGTAGCCGATCACGGTGATCACCGGTGCAGCGGCGTTGCGCAGCGCGTGCACCATCACCACCGTCCATTCGCTGGCTCCGCGTGCGCGCGACGCCAGGATGAAGTCGGAGTGCATCACCTCGAGCATCGCAGCGCGCGTGATGCGGGTGATCAGCGTGAGGTAGCGCAGCGACAAGGCGAACGCAGGCAGGATCAGGTAGCGCAACTGTTCGAGCGTGCCGGCCCAGAAACCGTCGGGCAAACCACGGATCGGCTGATTGCCCTGCGACGGCAACCAGCCGAGCCAGATCGCAAACACCAGGATCAGCAGTTGACCCAGCCAGAAGTCGGGAATCGAATAACCGGCGGAGGCCACGGTCTGGATGCTGCTGTCGACGGCGCCGCCACGCAGCCGCGCTGCCATCACCCCGAACACGATGCCGCCGACGCTGGCCAGCGCCAGCGCAGTGACGGTGAGTGTCAGCGTCGCGCCCAGCCGGTCCAGGATCAGCGGTGCGACCGGTTGCTGCGCGTTGAACGAATAGCCGAAATCCCCTTGCGCGACCTTGGCCAGGTAGTGACCGAGCTGGACCCAGATCGGCTGGTCCAGCCCGTATTCGCTGCGCATCTTCTCCAGGTATTCCGGTGGCGCGGGGAAATCGCCGACCAGCAGCGTGATCGGATCACCCGGTGTGAGGGCGATCAACAGGAAGTTGAGGACGACGACGGCCAGCAGCAGCGGCACCGCGTGCAGCAGGCGACGCAGGATGAATTGCAGCATGCAGCCGCCTGACGCTCAGTCGACTCGGCGCACGCCAGCCCACTGATCACGTGCGTCCAGGCCCGGGAACACGCCGCTGAGCTTCTTGCTGGCGGTATCCACCGTCTCTTCGTCGAACAGCACCAGCGAGGGCAGGTCTTCGTTGAGGATGACCTGCAGTTCCTTGTACGCCTTGGCGCGGGCATTGCGGTCGGCCGCGGTGGCGGCCATGGCGAGCAGATCGTCGACCTTGGGGTTGGAGTAGCCGCTGGAATTGGTGTTGGCGGCCGTGCTGGTGTTGGTCACATACAGCCGGGTGTAGCCGATCGCGGGGTCGCCAGCCGAATAGAACGAGGCCAGCGTCATGTCGAAATCCCGCTTGACGGCCACCCTGTCGATCAATACCGATCGTTCCAGCGGCTCCAGCCGCACTTCGAGCCCGATGTTGCGCAGGTTCTCCTGGATGATCTGCGACTGCGCGCGCATCTGCGGCCGATTCAGGTCGAACGGCATGCGCAAGGTGACCGAATTGGGCTTGATGCCCGCCTTGGCCAGCAATGCCTTGGCGCGCGCCGGATCGAACGGGTATTTCTTGGCGTACGCCACGTCCGGGTTGAGCAGCCATTTGAAGCCGTCGCCAAAGGCCCCGGCGCCGGGCCGGGCAATACCCTGCATCACCTGCTTGACGATACGGTCACGGTCGATCGCGAAGGCCAGCGCGTGGCGCGCCTCCTTCTTCGCAAATACCGGCGACTGGATGTTGAACATCATGAACCAGATCGCCGGGATGTTGACGCCGCGCCGCGGCGCCAGCGACTTGTCGGCCAGCAGACGCGGGATCTCGGGCTTCGGTGTGTAGAAGTCGAGCAATTCGTCGATCTCGCCGGTCTGCAGCGCGGGTACCCGGTTGCTGGCCTGGGGAATGATCTGGAAGATGATTTCCTGCAGATAGGGTTTGCCGGCATCCCAGTAGGTGTCGTTGCGCACCAGACGGATACTCGCGCCGCGTTTCCATTCCGCGAACTTGAACGGCCCGGTGCCGATCGGCTTCTGGTTCGCGGGGTTGGTGCCGACGTTGCTGCCCTCGTAGATGTGGCGCGGCAACATCGGTGCGTCGAATACCGTCATCTGTGACAGGAACGGGGCATACGGTTTCTGCAGGCGCACCACCACCGTGCCGGCATCGGGTGTGTCGACCTCGACACCGAGGTTCTTGAACACCGGCGCTGCACGTGGATGCAGCTTGGCCAGCACTTCGACCAGCGTGAACTTGACATCGGCACTGGTGAAGTCCTTGCCGTCATGCCATTTGACGCCTTTGCGCAGCGTGAAGGTATAGGTCTTGCTGTCGGGCGAGACGATCCAGGCCGTGGCCAGCGACGGACGGGGGTTGTAATCGGGATCGAGCCAGATCAGGCCTTCGAGGATCTTGGCCGACACATCGCCGGCGCCGAAATCGGTGCTGGTGGCCAGGTTGAGGGTCGGCGGGTCGTTGTCGATGCCCAGCACCGCCACGCCTTTGCCGGCGGCGTGCGCCATGGCGGGCCACAAGCCGGCGATGGCCAGCGAACCCAGGCCCCATTGGCCGATCCGGCGGCGGGTCACGGTGTTGTGGGCCGGTCGTGGTGCATTGGTTTGGTGTGGATGCATGATGGTCTCGATTTTGTCAGGGCAAAAGGCGCACGGTGTCGCCAGTGCGACCACCGCCAGGGCGGGTTACGATGCCATCATAGTGGCCTGCCGCCTTGTTTCAGACAGCTTTTCACCATGTCCCCTATCCCTGCCCCCATCCTGCCCGGCATCGCCAGCGAACGCGAAGCCATGGTCGCCCTGCGCCGCCAGATCCATGCGAATCCGGAGCTGGGATACCAGGAGTTCGCCACCGGCGACCTGGTCGCCGAACGGCTGGCGCGTTGGGGCTATGCGGTGCACCGCGGCCTGGGCGGCACCGGCGTGGTCGGCAGCCTGCGCTGCGGCGAGGGCACGCGCAGCATGGGCATCCGGGCCGACATGGATGCCTTGCCGATGACCGAGACCACCGGACTGCCCTGGGCCAGCCGCAATCCGGGGCGCATGCATGCCTGCGGCCACGACGGGCACACCGCGACCTTGCTGGCAGCGGCGCAGTTGCTGGCCGTCACGAAGCATTTCAATGGCACGCTGCACCTGATCTTCCAGCCGGCGGAAGAGGGATTGCAGGGCGGCCGCAAGATGGTGGAGGAAGGCCTGTTCGACCGGTTCCCCTGCGATGCGGTTTTCGCGTACCACAACGAGCCCGGATTTCCGGCCGGGCGCTTCGGCTTTCTGCCCGGCGTGATCTACAGCTCGTCCGACATCGCCGTGATCACCGTGCACGGCAAGGGCGGGCACGGTGCCATGCCGCACACCACGGTCGATCCGATCATGGTCGCCGCGCATCTGATCCTGGCCCTGCAGACGCTGGTCTCGCGCGAGGTCGACCCGAACGACATGGCGGTGGTGACGGTGGGCAGTCTGCACAGCGGGGATGCCCCGAACGTCATCCCCGCAACGGCCCAGCTCAGGCTGTCGGTGCGGGCGCGCCGCCCCGAGGTGCGTGCCTTCCTGCGCGAGCGCATCAGCGCGATGGCGCAGGCCCAGGCCGCGGTGCACGGCGCCCGCGCCGAGGTGGTCTACCACTGGAATTCGCCGCCGTGCATCAATGACCGGGCGGTGACCGCCTTTGCGCACAAGGTCGCGCTGGAAGAAATGGGCGAGCAGGCGCTGATCCCCGACATGGCGCCGCTGCAGGCCAGCGATGATTTTGCATTCATGCTCGACACCGTGCCGGGTTGCTATTTCATCGTCGGCAACGGCGACGGCAAACCCGGCACCGGACCGGGCTGCATGGTGCACAACACCGGTTACGACTTCAACGACGACATCCTGCCGACGACGGCCAGCTTCTGGGTCACGCTGGTGGGGCGCTACCTGGCCTGAACGCCTGCGCCAGCCGTGGCGGGAACATCGATCAGGCGCACGCCACCCGATTCGACGCTGCACTCGCGCTGGATGGCTGCCACCAGCCAGTCGCGAAACGCAAGGATGTCGACGTTGTTTTCCTTGACGGTTGGAAAGACGATGTAGTAGCGGCCGTCGGAGCGCAGGCGTTGGGACGACACAAACATCAGGGTTCCGCGTTCGATTTCGCTGCGCACCAGGAATGGCGGCAACAAGGCGATCCCGATTTCGGCCACCGCCGCTTCGGCCATCAGCGAATAGTGCTCGAAGCGGGGCCCGGCCAGGCCATTGACGGTTTGCGTGCGGGTTGCCGCCAACCACTGGTTCCAGGCCTCGGGTCGGGTGGTGTGCTGGAGCAAGGTGTGTCGCGCCAGGTCCGCAGGCTCGCGCACCGGCTTGCGCGCCAGCAGTCCGGGTGCAGCCAGCACCGCCAACTCTTCATCCATCAGATAGGTCACCTGCGCGTTCGGCCAGTCGGCGCTGCCGTAGTGGATCACCAGATCGGCGGGATCATGGTCGAACCGAAACGGCCGGATCTTGGTGATGATGTTGATCTCGATCGATGGCCGCAATCCGATGAAATCGCCCAGGCGCGGCATCAGCCAGCGGCTGCCGAAGGTGGGCAGGACGCCGATCGTCAGCTTGCCGGCGGCTTGCCCCTTGGTCATCAGGCGCATCGCGCTCAGCCGGGTGCGGTGCAGGATGTCGGCGACATCGCGCGCATATTCCTCGCCCATGCGGGTCAGGTGCAGGCGCTTGCGTTCACGGTGGAACAGTTCGCACTGCAGCAGCGACTCCAGTGCACTGATCTGGCGGCTGACGGCACTTTGGGTCACGTTGAGTTCGTCGGAAGCGCGACTCACGCTGGCATGGCGTGCGACCGCGTCAAAACACAGCAGCGCCGTCATCGACGGCAGATAGCGGTTCATGGCAAGCCTCAAGTTGTTGCATTTTTGGAATGAAGTCCGTGCCAGATTATCACTTTACCCATGCCGACTTCAACTCTTAAAATGCCTCTGGACAGTTGATTTGAAAACATATGCCGTATCTGTGCGGCAAGGAGACCCAGGATGACGAAACACGCATTTGTTGCAATAAAGGCAACATTGACCGGATGCCTGCTGACCGGAATTTCAGCTGCTGCCCTGGCCCAGGCCAAACCTGTTCCAGAGATCGACTTCCTGACCTGGCCTGCCGCCAAGTACCAGCATTACTACGAAAGCAGCAATTACATTGCCGAGCAATGGCGCAAGCTCGGCCTCAAGGTCAAGCTCAACGCGGCCGGCTTCCCGAACCCGATGCTGGCGATGTGGTTCAAGGACCACCAGTTCGACGCCGTGTTGTCGGTGTTGTCCGGTTCGCCGCTGCGCACCGAACCCGACTTCTTCACCAATGCCCAGTTCAACTCGCGCAGTGCGGCGCCCGGCGACTGGAACGTCGGCAGTTTCTCGAATGCCAAGGTGGACGAGGTCGGTAACCAGCAGATCAAGATCTACGACGTCCAGACACGTCGACCATTGATTCACCAGCTCCAGGCGATCCTGGCCGATGAGCAACCCGAAGGCCTGATTTCGTCGGTGGTCAACACCACGGCGATGAACACCAATACCGCCGCGATCGAAGGCTTCGAACCGTCGTCGGACGGCATTCGCTCGTTCTGGAATCTGCTCAGGCTCGAGTCCAGGACGCCGCAAAAGCTGGTGCGCCTGGGCTGGACGATCGACCAGGCGAGCTGGAACCCGCTGGTGGCGCGTACGCTGGAAGACCTGGACCGTCTGGGGCTGGTGTATGACCGGTTGATCGTGGTCGGCGCGGACGGCAAGCCGCGCATGTGGGCGGCCGAGTCGCTCAAGGTGGTCGATCCGCTGACGATCGAGGTCAAGATCCGCGACGGCCTGATGTTCAGCGATGGCAAGCCGCTGACCGCCGAGGACGTGCGCTTCACGTTCGACTTCATGCACAAGAACAATGCGGTGTACTTCAAGAAGTACCTGGAGCAGATCGTCTCGGTCGAGACGGTTGGCGCATCCGGCGTGCGATTCAAGCTGTCGGAACCGTACGCACCCTTCATTCTCAATACCCTGGGCCAGGTCCTGATCCTGCCAAAGCACGTCTGGGCCGATGTGGTGACGCGCGAAAAGCTCAAGCAGCCGCAGGACTATCGCAACCAGCCGTTGGTCGGCTCCGGGCCGTACCGCCTGCGCCACTGGAAGGAAGGCCAGGAGACCTACCTCGAACGCAACGAGAAGCACTTTGGAAAGCCTAAATCCGACCTGGCAATGATTGTTTTCGGTTCGGGTGAGGTGCTGGCCGCTTCGCTCAAGAAGGGCTCCATCGACGTGTCGCTGCAACCGCTGGTGCCCACGGTGGTGGACGAGTTCAAGAAAGAGAAGCACCTGCGCCTGTTCCGAACCGAATCGAACGGCTACATGTCGGTGCGCTACAACGTCGCCCGGCCGCCCTTCAACAACAAGGCATTCCGCCAGGCCTTGTCGCAGGCGATCCCGTACGAGGCCATCATCGAGGAAGTGCTCAATGGCGATGGCGGCCGCACCGCTTCGGCGATCACGCCGACCAATGCGTATTGGCACAACGCGAGCATCAAGCCGATCGAATTCAACCTGGAACGGGCGCGCGCCACGCTCAAGGCCGCAGGCTTCAGCTGGGCCGCGGACGGTGCGCTCCTGATGCCGGCACGCTGAGCATGCGACCCGGATTGCGCGCGCGTCGGCAGCGCGCGTGCTGCACCTTGCGCGATGCTTGAAGCCGTCGCACTTTCCAAGAC
The DNA here is from genome assembly GCA_964558425.1 of uncultured Rhodoferax sp. GTDB lineage: Bacteria > Pseudomonadota > Gammaproteobacteria > Burkholderiales > Burkholderiaceae_C > CAISIP01. The sequence goes on from CAZLDV010000026.1 coordinate 23,940, forward strand.
CTACCTCCCGCCGGTTGGTTTTGCCATGGGCCGTCACCGGCCGGAGCCGGTGCATGCGCTGCGCAGTGCCAGCTTTTCGGTGGCGCCGGGCAGGGTGCTGGGCATCATCGGTCAAAGCGGCAGCGGCAAGTCCACATTGGGCCGCTTGCTGGTCGGCCTGGAGTCGGCCACCAGCGGAGCGGTGCAGATCGACGGTCAGGATGCGTCCGTGTTGCTGGCGCAGGATCGCAAGGCCTTCTACCGCCGGGTGCAGATGGTGTTCCAGGACCCGTACGGCTCCATCAATCCGCAGCATGACGTGCTCGAGACCGTGACCCGCCCGCTGCGCTACCAGGGCGAGGCTGCAGGTCCGGCCCTGCGCCGGCGTGCCGTCGAAGTGCTGGAACGGGTCGGATTGCGGCCGGCCGAGCGCTATCTGGCGACCCATCCGCACCGCCTGTCGGGCGGTCAGCGCCAGCGTCTGTGCATCGCACGCGCCATCATCATGGAGCCGCGCTACCTGGTGGCCGACGAGCCGATCTCGATGCTGGACGTCTCGATCAAGTGGGACATCATCCGCCTGCTCAAGCGCCTGGTGAACGAGCAGGGGCTGGCGCTGGTGTACATCACGCATGACCTGGCCACGGTGCGCACCTTGTGCCACGAGGTGGCGATCATGCTGGCCGGCGAGATCGTCGAGTCCGGTCCGGTGGACAGCGTGCTCGATGCGCCGCAGCACGCCTATACGCAGGCACTGATAGCGGCCTGTCCGTCGGCCGACCTGACGCTGCGCGGCCTGCCGGTGGGGGCCGCCGCGTGATCGGCTTCGTCCTGCGTCGCCTGTGGTTCATGGTCATCACCCTGTTCGTGATGGCGACGGTCATGTTCCTGCTGTTCCGGTTGTTGCCCGGAGACCCGACGGCAACCGTCATCAGTTCAGCCTTGCAGCCCGAGGCACAAGCGGCACTGCGCGCCAGTTTCGGACTGGACAAGCCCTTGTGGCAGCAGTACCTGACCTATGTGGTCAACATGGCGCAGCTGGACTTCGGCTTTTCGTTCCAGACCTCCAGGCCTGTCACCGAGATGGTGGGCGGGCGTTTGCTCAACACCCTGGCCCTGCTGCTGCCGTCACTGCTGGCGGCATATCTGGTGGGGGCCTTGATCGGCACCTACATCGCGTGGCGCAGGGGTGGCTGGCTCGACACCGTGTCGGTGATCGTGGCCACCGCCTTGCAGTCGGCGCCGGTGTTCTGGGTCGGCATGATGGCGATCCTGTTTTTCTCGCTCAAGCTCGACCTGTTTCCGGTGGGCCACATCATCACACCCGGACGCGAGATGTTGCCCGGACTGGCGGGCTATCTCGACGTGGACGTGTTGCATCACCTCGCGCTTCCTTTCCTGGTCACCTTTGCCTACCAGCTGTGTTTCCCGCTGCTGCTGATGCGCACCAGCATGTTGTCCACGATCGGCGAGGACTTCATCGATCTCGCACGCATGAAGGGCCTGAGCGAACGCAAGGTGATGCTGCGCCATGCGATGCGCAACGCCTTGCTGCCACTGGCCACTACGCTGCCGATGCTGCTGGGCTGGGCGGTCGCCGGTTCGGTCGTGATCGAAACCGTGTTCTCCTGGCCCGGCCTGGGCCTGCTGATGGTCAGCGCCGTCGAGCGCAACGACTATCCGGTGGTGCAGGCCTGCTTCATGCTCAGCGCCTTTCTGACCGTGATGGGGACCTTCGTGGCCGACCTGCTGTACGGCCTGCTCGATCCACGCATCGTGTACGAGTAACCGCATGCGTGCGCTTTTGTCCGCCATCCTCCAGTTTCTGCGTGTCGTCACCGCCACGCCGGTGGGCCGTATCGCGCTGGGGATCTGTGTCGCCTGTGCGGTGCTGGCAGTGTTTGCGCCCTGGCTGGCGCCGTTCGACCCGACGCAGAAGCACTACGACGCCGCTGGCAAGTTGCTGCGTATCGCCGATCCGAGCTTCAAGCACTGGCTGGGCACCACCTCGCTCGGGCGCGATGTGCTCAGCCAGATGATCTGGGGCGTGCGGCCCGCGATGCTGGTCGGCCTGGTTGTCGCCTTGGGTTCGGCCGTGATCGGCGCCAACATCGGTCTGCTGGCCGGCTATTTCGGCGGCCGATTCGACAACCTGTTGATGCGCTTCACCGATATCGTGATGGGAGTTCCGTTTCTGCCGTTCGTCATCGTGATGCTGTCGGTGTTCGGCAAGGACCTGGGCAGTCTGATGCTGGCGATGACGCTGATCATGTGGCGCGCCAGCGCCCGCATCGTGCGCGCGCAGGTGCTGTCGCTCAAGCAAATGCCCTTTGTCGCGGCAGCCCGGATCACCGGCGCGTCGGATCTTGCGATCCTGTACCGCGAGATCGCGCCCAACATCGTGCCGCTGGCCATGGTCAACATGGCGTTCGCGCTGGCATGGGCGATCACCACCGAGGCCAGCATCGGCTTTCTCGGCTTCGGCGACCCGAACGTGATCAGCTGGGGCTCGATCATCTACGACGCATTTGCGTCGCAAGCCATGTACCGTGCGCCTTGGTGGGTTGCGCCGCCCGGCGTTGCGATCATGGTGCTGGTGTCCGCTGTCTATCTGGTCGGACGCGAATACGAACGTGTCGTCAATCCGCGTCTGGCAGGGCCTTGACATGACAGACGAGCTGTTGCGACTCGAAAGCATCGACATCGACTTCCAGACCGGTCGTGGCGTGGCGCGGGCGGTGCGGGGTGTCAATCTGACGTTGGCGCCAGACACCGTGCTGGGCCTGGTCGGCGAATCGGGTTGTGGCAAATCGACCCTGCTCAAGGCCATCATCCGGGTCATGGCGCCCAACGCCCGCATCAGCTCCGGGCGCATCTTGTTTCGTGGCCATGACCTGGTCACTGCTTGCGACGCGACGATGCAGGCGCTGCGCTGGCGCCATGTGTCGATGGTCACGCAAAGTGCGATGAATGCGCTCAACCCGGTGCAGCGCATCGGGGCGCAGATCGCGGAAGCCATCCAGACGCACGCATCCGTTTCGCGCCGTGATGTATCGGTGCGGGTGCGCGACATGCTGTCGCTGGTCGGTGTCGATCCGGACCGCCAGCGTGACTATCCGCACCAGTTCTCGGGTGGCATGCGCCAGCGCGTGCTGATCGCGATGGCGCTCGCGCTGGGCCCCGAACTGGTATTGGCCGACGAGCCGACGACGTCGCTGGACGTCATCGTGCAGGACGAGATCTTTCGCGCGTTGCGCCGCTTGCAACGCGAGCGGCGGTTCTCGATGATTCTGGTGACGCACGATATCGCGCTGGTGCAGCGCCACTGCACGCAGGTAGCGGTGATGTACGCCGGCGAGATCGTCGAACAGGGACCGGTTGATGCGGTACTGCGCCAAGGTCGCCATCCCTACACGATGGGGCTGCGCAACGCGGTGGCGCGGCTGGACAGCCGCGTCGAGCCGATCGCGATTCCCGGCCAGCCGCCGGACGCGGTAGTGCCCTTGCACGGTTGTGCATTTGCGCCGCGGTGCCCGTTTGCATTGCCCCGGTGTTCCACCGAGGCGCCTGCATTGACCCCTGCAACGCCGGGGCACCTTGTCGCATGCCACCGCGCCGATGCGTATGCGGAACTCGAACCTTTGGCCCGCGATCCCGCCACCTGGGACCGTATGCCTTCTTCTCCATCCAACTGAACCATCGGGAGCCTCCATGCCGTATTTCGCCTATGCCAATTTGATCGACATTGACCGCATCCGCGCCACCGCGCCCAGCGCCCGACCGCTGGGCGTGATGACGCTGCCTGGCTATCGGCTCGGCTTTGCGTTTTGCCAGGGCCGTGACATGGGCGGAGCCACCCTGGTTGCAGACCCGCAAGCCGTGCTGTACGGTATCAATTACGATATGAACGAGGACGACGCCGCGGCAATGGACGCGTCGGCGCTGACCCATCTGAACAAGTGGCGCCGCAAGACGGTGACGGTATTCGACGCCGCCGGGCAGGCCCATGAAACGAGCACCTACTACATTCCCGACGCGGAATCGGGCTACTTCAAGCCGCCGATGGAAAATTACGTGCTGCCGATGCGCAAGGGCATGCGGGATTTCGCGTTCCCGCAAGACTACCAGGCGCGTGTCGAGGCGGTTTTGACTGCCACTGCCTGATTTCCTGCGCAGGCGGGCGACTTTTGCTGGAAGGAATACGACTCATGGCATCCAATCTAGACGACTTGTTTCACACCCTGGGCATCCGCGCGCACTTGCGCGACCACGGGGACCTGCCGGTTCACTCTCCGATCGACGGCGCGCGGATCGCGACGCTCGGCAATGGCAGTGCCGATGCGATGCGCGAAGCGATTGCGCGCGCGCAAACAGCATTTGTTCATTGGCGCACGGTCCCGGCGCCGCGGCGCGGCGAACTGGTGCGCCTGTTTGCCGAAGAATTGCGCACGCACAAGCAGGCATTGGGCCGTCTGGTGACGCTGGAGGTGGGCAAGGTGTCCAGCGAAGGCGAGGGCGAAGTGCAGGAGATGATCGACATCTGTGACTTCGCTGTCGGGCTGTCGCGCCAGCTGTATGGACTGACCATCGCATCCGAGCGCCCCGGCCACCGGATGATGGAGCAATGGCATCCGCTGGGAGTCGTGGGCATCATCTCGGCATTCAATTTTCCGGTGGCGGTCTGGTCCTGGAATACGGCCTTGGCGCTGGTGTGCGGCAACAGCGTCGTCTGGAAGCCGTCCGAGAAGACGCCGCTGACGGCCCTGGCCGCGCAGGCCTTGCTGGAGCGCGCGATCCAGCGCTTCGGCGGCGACGCGCCAGCCGACCTGTCGCAGGTTCTGATCGGCGGCAAGGACGTGGGCGAAGCATTGGTCAACGATGCACGGGTCGCCCTGGTGTCGGCCACCGGCAGCACCCGGATGGGCCTGGCCGTCGGGACGGCGGTGGCACGGCGCATGGGCCGCAGCCTGCTGGAGCTCGGTGGCAACAACGCGATCATCGTCGCGCCGTCCGCCGACCTCGACCTGGCGGTGCGCGGTGTCGTGTTCGGCGCCTATGGCACCGCCGGCCAGCGCTGCACGACGACCCGCAGGGTGTTCGTGCATGCGTCGATCCACGATCCCTTTGTCGAGCGGCTCGACCGCGCGCGCGCCGCGCTGCCAATGGGTGATCCGCGCGACGACGGCGTGCTCGTGGGCCCGTTGATCGATCGGGCTGCGTTCGACCAGATGCAGCAGGCCCTGGTGCAGGCCCGCGCCGATGGCGGCCATGTGAGCGGTGGTGCACGGGTGCTGCAGGATCGGTTTGCGGATGCCTGGTATGCGCAGCCGGCCCTGGTGCGCATGCCCGCCCAGTCCGAGGTGGTCTGCCACGAGACCTTCGCGCCGATCCTGTATGCGATGCGTTACGACACGCTCGACGAGGCGCTGGCTCTGCACAATGCAGTGCCGCAAGGTCTGTCGTCGGCGATCTTCACCAATGACCTGCGTGAAGCCGAGCGCTTTCTGGGTGTGCAGGGTTCCGATTGCGGCATTGCCAACGTCAACATCGGCACATCGGGCGCCGAGATTGGTGGCGCCTTTGGCGGCGAAAAGGAAACCGGCGGTGGACGCGAGTCAGGCTCCGACGCCTGGCGCAACTACATGCGACGGGCCACGAACACGATCAACTACTCGACCGCGTTGCCGCTGGCGCAGGGCGTGCGGTTCGACTTCTGAGCGCCCCCAGCCCTGGCTCCGCCAGGCCCCCCGAGGGGGTGCAAGAAAACTTGGGGGCGGCCCGGCGTTTTCTTGTGCGTTGAAGGGCACTGCCGGCTTCACAGCCAGCCGGCGCGGCGAAAGCGCCAGAACAGGACGCCTGCGCAGGTGGCGATCGCACCCAGGGCCATCGGATAGCCCCAGGCCCATTTGAGCTCCGGCATTTGCTCGAAGTTCATGCCCCAGATGCCGGCCAGCGCGGTGGAGACGGCGAAGATCGCCGCCCAGGCAGCCAGGCGTTTGGTGATCTCGGACTCTTCGATCGTCACCATCGACAGGTTCACCTGGGTCGCGGTGCCGATCGTGTCGCGAATGCCATCGATGGCCGTATTGATGCGTGCCAGATGGTCGTGCACGTCGCGAAAATATTCCTGGATCGGTGCGCACACGGCCGGCACGCGCCCGCCGTGCAGTTTGCCGGCCACTTCCAGCAGCGGTGCAGCCGCATGGCGCAATACCATGGCGCGTTGCTTGAGTGCGTATTGGCGCTGGATGTTCGAGCGCGCCGCGCCCTGCTCGAACATCTGGCTCTCGATGTGCTCGAGTTCGGTCTCCAGTTCATCGAGCAGCGGAAAGTAGCGGTCGACAACCGCATCCATCAACGCGTACAAGACGAAGCCTGAACCCTGCTTCAGGTTTTCGGGCTCTTTTTCGCAGCGTTCGCGCACACCCAGGAATCCCTGCTGGCTGTTGTTGCGCACCGAGAGCACGAAATTGGGACCAACGAAAATGGCGACCTCGCCGGTCTCCAGTTCACCGTCACGCAGCTCCGGGAGCTTCATCACCACGAACAAGGTGTCGCCATACTCCTCGATCTTGGGCCGCTGGTGGCCATTGCGTGCGTCTTCTACAGCCAGATCGTGCAGGCCGAACTCCTTCTGCATCTGACGCAACTCGTCGTCGGTCGCGTCACGCAGCGCCACCCATACGAAGCAGCCGGGCTTGTGGACCCACAGATCGATGTCCTCGATGGCGATATCCGCAAGTTTCCTGCCGTCCTGGTAGGCAACGCAATTGATCAGCATGGTTCAGTCCTCCTTGTCGGGAGGGCATTTTCCCATGCGGTCGAGGTCCGATTGCTGGCTGGTCGCGCTGCACGGCGATCGACTATCGCCACCCGGCTTGCGCCGACACTTGCCGTTGCGTCAGGCTGAGACAACGTGACTTCTTCGCCGCTCTGCGACTGCACGATCAGCGCGCTGGCGCTGCCGTCCGCCTGTGGCAGCAGCATGATGCGGTCCGGTTTGGCCAGTGGCGGCACGGCGGGCGAGGGCGCGGGCGTCTGGCATGCGCCCAGCAGACCGGCCAGGGCCGCAACGGCCAGTGCGCGCCAAAAACGGTCAATGATCATCACCGACCTCGACGATGAAATCGGTACCCCGGATTCCCACGGTCGTCGTCGCGGTTCTGACGCGCACCGCGTCGTGACGGTGGCGACCGACCAGACCGGTGACATAGCGCATCGCCCCGCTGAGGATCGAGGTTTCCACAGTGCCTTCCTGCGTTTGCGGGTCGAACTTGAATTGATTGAGCACCAGCGTGGCGCCCGAACCCAGACTGATGCGTGTATCGTCGCGCAACGTGATACCTGCGGCACCACCTGCCGGCACGACGACGCGGTCCTTCTCCTGCAACCGATCTCCGACACGCAGCGGCAGCGAAGCGCCGTCGGGTTCGACGCGCACTGCACCCTGCACATGCTTGGCCGTTCCGCCTTCGTCGGCCCATGCCGGGATGGCTGTCCAGGCGCTGCCCATCACCACGAGGGTGACGAGGATGCTGCGAAATCTGGTCACGAATGGAGCGTCTGTGTCAGAAAAGGGTAGTGGGAACGACCGGATCATCGGTCGACGGTGACTGCATGCCGGCGAAAGCAACGCAGCTGCACCGGCATTCCAGCGACCACCCAGGGTATCGCGGGTCGCATCGCTACTCGGCAAATGGCACATTGGTTACCTCGACGTGCGTCTGGCGCATCTGCCAGGCCAGGTGGGCCAGCAGGGCCGCGATGACCATGCCGCCCCCGATCAGCGTGCGGCTGGCCGGCACTTCACCGTGCACGAGCCAGACCCAGACCGGGCCCAGCACCGGTTCCGCGGTACTGATGAGTGCGGCGATGGCGGCTGGCAACAGTCGCACGCCGGTCACGAAACACACCATGCCCAGCGCCAGGTTCAAGGCGCCGAACACAAACAACCAGGCCGCGTCGGCTGCGCCCACGCGCAACGAGCCCGCGAACACGAAGCCGACCACCAGCGTGATCAGGGTCGCCAGACAGGCGGCCGGCAACATGCGTACATGGGCGTTGCGGCGGGTCAGCACGGTGGCCAGTGCGAACGACAGCGCAATCAGCAGCGAGAGTCCGTCACCGACGGGCGAGACGCTGCCATCGATGGAGTCGGAGACCATCACACCGATGCCGGCCATGACCGCGACAATGGCCACCCAGGTTGCGAGGCCGACCCGCTCGCGGAACAGCAGGAACATCATCAGTGCGGCAAACAAGGGTGCGCCGGACTGCATCATCAGGATATTGGCCACGGTTGTGTGCGCCAGCGCGACGATGAACGCAGTCGATGCGGTCGCAAAGCACAGGGCCACGCCGATGCCGGCCCAACCCATGCCGGCAAACAGCGCCCGTGTGCCGCGCGGACCGTCGCGCTGCAGCATGAATCCCAGCAGGAACACGGCGGCGCAGACCGAGCGCCAGAAGATGATGGTCCAGCTGTCGGTGACCTGCAGGAAGCGCGCGATCGCGCCGCCGAAACTCCAGATCGCCGCCGCGCCGAATACCAGCCAAGCGCCGCGTGTATCCAGGCCCGTCGATGGCATGGCGGCTCGAATCAGCGCTGGATCAGCTCGACCTTGTAACCATCGGGATCGGTGACGAAGGCGATCACCGTCTTGCCGCCCTTGACCGGTCCGGCTTCGCGGGTGACGTTGCCGCCGGCGGCCTTGATGCGTTCGCAGGCGGCATGGGCGTCTTCGACCTGCAGCGCGATATGACCATACGCCGTGCCCATGTCGTAGTGGTCGACACCGTGGTTGTAGGTCAGCTCCAGTTCGGCGTGCTCCGGGTTGGAGCCGTATCCGACGAAGGCCAGTGAATATTTGTATTCCGGGTTTTCCGAGGTGCGCAGCAACTGCATGCCCATCACCTTGGTGTAGAAGTCAATGGAACGTTGCAGGTCGCCAACGCGCAGCATGGTGTGAAGCAGTCGCATGGGGTGATGATTGGGTAGAGGTTGAATTGATGGATGCATCCAGCGGCACGGACCGCAACGTCCTTGCTGTCGCGGCTGCAAATTGTGGCATGGTCGACGCGCCCCGCGCCCGCGAGGGTGACAGGCCTGCGCACAGCAGCACGAATGGCGCGACAAGCACGGAAATCGGGGGCGACAGTCGGGGCGTGGCCGTTCCTTTTACCGATGCCCGACCATCATGTCCGATCCGTCTGGTCTTCGCCAGGTCCCCCAAAGGGGTGCACGAAACCCTGGAAGCGGACCGACGCCTTCTATTGGCCAAAGACCAAGCAGGTGGTCGTGGCATGGGCGTATAGGCGGCCGTCCGGACCGACAAGACGCGCATCGGCGGTGGCCAACTGGCGCCCGCAATGGATGACACGGCCTTCTGCTCGCACCCGGGTCACGTCGGTGGTGATGGCACGTACAAGGTTGACGCTGAGTTCGGCAGTGGTATAGGCGTGGCCGGCCGGTATCCTGGTGTGTACCGCGCAGCCCAGCGCGGAGTCGAGCAGGCTGGCGAACCAGCCGCCATGGACGCTGCCCAAAGGGTTGTAGTGCGTCAACTGTGGCCGGCCCTGGAATGTCGTTGTGCCTTCGCCGACCGCGATCAGCATGAAGTCAAGCGTGCGGGCGATCGGTGGAGACGGCAGTTCGCCCCGCAACATGGCCTGCATGATCTGCAAACCGGTCTTGCCGGCGATCTGCTCGGCGCAGGCGACGCCGAAGCCGACGCCAGCCTGCAGTTTCGCGAGGATCCGTTCCTCATCTTCCAGCCACTGGGCCAAACGGTTGTCGGTGGGACGGGTCGCAAGATTTGCTGCCATGGTCGATCCATTGATTAATTGCATATGCAATCATTGTAGCTACAATTATGCGATGCCAACATCTCGACCAACTGCCGACTCCGCGGCAATCCCGCCAGAGATGGCCAAGCCGCGCGGTTGCACCAATCTGCTGCTGCACCAGGTGGTGCGCAAGCTGGACCGACTGTATGACGCCGAACTCGCCAAGGCGGGCCTGACGATATCGCAATACTCCCTGTTGTCGCACGTCGTGCGGCTGGGTCCGATTCGCCCGGGCGAACTGGCGCGGGCGATGAAGATGCAGGCCTCCACCGTGACGCGCAATCTGCAGCCGCTGCAGGCTGCCGGCTGGGTCGTCGTCGGCAGCGGTGACGATGCCCGCAGTCGCAGCGTGTCGGCCACCGAGGGCGGGCGCAACAAGCAGCGGCAGGCGCAACGCCACTGGAAGGCCGTGCAACTGGAACTCAATCGGCGGCTCGGCGATGCCCAGGTCGCGACATTGCATCGCTTGCTGAGTCAGGCGATGGTGGTTTTGACCGGCACGCCGTCCGACATGGCGGAGGAGCCATAGACTCATGCGCAGCGAAAGCCGATTGGCGTCCTCCACGGGGCCGCATCCGCCATGTGGCTGGTTCTGTCGGCGGCCGCCGGCAACTGTGCGATGACCATGGGCGTGCGCCAATCCTTGGGTCACTTTGCGGCGCCGCTCGACAGCCTGACTGGTCTGGGACTTGTGACAAGCAGCTTGGCATTCGCTATCGGGCAGTATTTCTGGGCGACGGATTGATCCACCCGCCGATTCGGGCAGCTGCGATGCCACGAACCGTTGCGGCCTGATTCGGATGCGCATGGTGCCCATGCCAATCAGCCGACTGATAATGGGGCTGTCTTTCCATCTCGTGGCAAATGCCACCAACCTGAACAGGAGCCAGCCATGATCAAGTCGGGAATCGACCAGGACGCCATCATCCAGATGTTTTCGCAGGCCACCGCCAAGCAGGGCGAGGGTCTGCGCAAGGCGGTCACCGAAGCCACGGTCAAGGCGCTGCAGGGGCGCGAGTTGACGATGGAGAACATCCGCAAGGTGCTCAAGACGGTGACCCAGGCGAGTTCGGCGGGGGCGGCGCTCAATCCGGCGGGCCCGGCCGACATCGAAGCGCTGCTGGGCAAGGCCTTCGCCGGAATGGATGCCGCCTTGCTGCAGGCTGTGCAGGCCAACCGCAAGGCGCTCGAACAGTTTGCCGGTCAGGGCGTCGACATGCAGGGCAAGCAGATGAAGACGGCGCTGGCCAACGTCGAGCGGATGGAGGACATGTTCTTCGACGCGGTCGGCAAGGCGGCCAAGCAGGCCAGTGGCCCGCTGCAGGGGCCTTGGGAGCAGGTGTTGTCGGCCATGAAACTCAATGGCACCAGCACCGGCAGCCAGGCCAGCGAGGCGATCGAGCAACTCTTGGCGCAGTCGCGCGATGCGATACGCAGCAGCCGTGCCAGCAGCATGAAGACCGCGCAGGCCATGCTGGACAGCTACACGGCGCTGGTCAGCGGGGTGTTGATCGGAATGTCCGAAGGCCTGTCGCAAGGCAGTGCCGCGGGTTCGGGTGAAGGGCGTGCACGCAAGAAATAGAGCCATGCGGTCTTGGGCCGGCGTTGCGGCGGCAAGGCCTTTCAGGTGGTTTGTGCTGGTTCTGGCCACGCTTGTGTGGGCGCCCATCGTCAGTGCTGCGCCGTTCCAAGACACGATGGCCCAGCGCATGCTCGCGTGTACCGGTTGTCATGGCAAGGATGGGCGGGCGATCGGCAATGTCTACTTTCCGCGCATTGCCGGAAAGCCGGCCGGGTATCTGTACAACCAGTTGCGCAATTTCCGCAATGGTCGGCGCTCCTATTCGTTGATGGCCGGTATGGTCAGCGTGCTCAGCGACTCCTATCTGCAGGAGATTGCAGACTATTTTTCTGCGCTCGACCTGCCTTATCCGACACCGGCGCCGTTGGCGCTGTCGTCGCAGCAGGCTGAACAGGCGCGCGCTGTGATCCAGCGGGGGGATGCGAGCCGCAAGCTGGTCGCCTGCACCGGTTGCCATGGTGCGGCGCTGACCGGCGTGTTGCCCCACGTGCCTGGCCTGCTCGGCCTGCCACGCGACTACATCAATGCACAACTCGGTGCCTGGAAGACCGGGCAACGCCATGCCGCCGAGCCCGACTGCATGGCCCAGGTCGCGCGCGCGTTGACGGTCGGCGAAGTGGCTGCCATCAGCGCGTGGTTGGCGGCCCAGCCACTGCCTGCCGCTACGCGCGCCGTTGCGCCAGCCAGCCTGGGTGCCGGCGAATCGCCACGTCCCGCGTGTGGCAGCGCGCCGGAACTGGAGGCGACCCGCTGATGCTGCGCATGCGCACCGCATGGGTCGCCGCAGCGGTGTTGCTGGCGGTGGCCGCGGGGCTGTGGTGGTGGCAGGCAGCGCCGATGCGATTGCCTGCGCCGCGCTCCCCAGGTACCGGTCTGTCGCCGGCAGCGCTGGTCGCACAGGGGGCCTATCTCGCGCGCGCCGGCAACTGCATGCTGTGCCATACCCCGAACGGAGCCGCTCCGTACTCAGGGGGGCGAGCCATCGAGACGCCGTTTGGCGCCGTCTACACCAGCAACCTGACACCCGACCGCGAAACCGGCATCGGCAACTGGACGTCGCTCGACTTCTGGCGTGCCATGCATGAGGGCCGATCCAGCGATGGCCGACTGTTGTATCCGGCGTTTCCGTACACCAGTTTCACGCAGATCAGCCAGCACGACGCCGACGCCTTGTTTGCCTACCTGCGCAGCCTGCCAGCCGTGCGTCAGCCCAACCGGAGCCACGCGCTGCGCTGGCCTTACGACTCGCAGCTGGCGCTGGCAGCATGGCGTGCGCTGTACTTCAAGCCCGAGAGCTTTGCGCCTGACACGACGCAGGATGCCCAATGGAATCGGGGTGCCTATCTGGTGCGCGCGCTGGGTCACTGCAATGCATGCCACACCACGCGCAACCTGCTCGGTGCGGCCGATGAACGCCTGGCCCTCTCGGGTGGGCCGCTTCCGATGCAGAACTGGTACGCACCTTCGCTGGTGTTGCCGTCCGAAGCCGGCATGCATGCATGGTCACTGGACGACATCGTGCGCCTGCTGCAGACCGGCGTATCCGGCTCGGCCAGCGTGTCCGGGCCGATGGCAGAGGTGGTGCTGCACAGCACCCAGTACCTGACGCGGGACGATCTGCGCGCCATGGCGCGGTATCTGAAGGAATTGCCGACAATCCCTGCTGCACCGGCCGCCGCCAGTGCTGGCGCGGCGCGGCCGCAGCCCTCGGCATTCGGCGCAGCGCTCTACGACAAGCAATGTGCCGGTTGCCACGGCGACTCAGGGGAAGGCATCGCGGGGGCGTATCCTGCCTTGGCCGGCAATCGGGCGGTGCAGATGGCCGAAATCGCCAATCTGGTGCAGATCGTGCTGCACGGTGGCTTTGCTCCGGCGACACACGGCAACCCGCGACCTTTCGGGATGCCGCCGTTCAAGCTGGAACTCGATGACCGGTCGGTGGCCGCCGTGTTGACCCATATCCGCTCGGCCTGGGGCAATCAGGGTGCACCGGTGGCTGAGTGGGATGTCGCCCGCTACCGGGCCGGCACAACGCCACGCTGACGACCACCACCAGCGGCCGCGGCCGTGCCGCAGCCATGGTCGATCGCGCCAGTGGCGAATCAGCGGCGCGCGGCGATCAGCCCGACAAGCAGTCCGACACAGGCGGCGATGCCTACCGCGGTCCACGGAGATTCGTGCACGTAATTGTCTGTCGCACGTGCGGCGGCGCGGGTCTTCTCGCGCAAGCTTGCTTCGGCCTCACTCAGCCGCTGTCGGGTGTCCTTGAGACGTTCCTGGATACGGGCGCGCAAGCTGGCGACCTTCTCTCCAGCCTGGTCGGCGGTCGCCTGCAGCATGTCTTCTGCGTCGGCAATCGCCGATTTCATGTCGGAGACCAGTTGATGTTGCTCACTGAGCGTGGATTCCTGGGTTTCCATGGCAATATGTCCTTCCTGTAGCCGATGTAAGGCATGAGGGTATCAGATTCGACTGCGCGCAGGGCATGGATTCCCGTCTCCCCGCAAGGACACCGGGCTGGCGGGCCGCCAGCGGTGATGGATAGGCTGCAGGCCACTCAGGGCGGGACGGGGGCTGGCAATGGCAACCCTGCGCGTCGCATCGCCTCGCGCAGGCGATCGGGATAGTCGCTGATGATGCCGTCCACGCCCCATGCGATCAGGCGATCCATGTCGGCGGGTTCATTGACGGTCCAGGGGATCACCTTCAGACCGAGTTGCCGCGCGCTCCTGACCGCCTGCGCGTCGATCTGACTGAAGTTGGGCGACCAGGTCGTGCCGCCACTGGCCTTGACCATGTGCGCGGTGGATGGATGATCGCGCCAGAGCAAGCCGCCGGTCCATGCGCTGTCGCGCACATTGTTGGCACGTGGTGATTCGGTTGTCAGGTAGACCGTCTCGATAGCCGGCTCCAGTTGCTGGATCAAGCGCAGGCTGCGCCAGTCGAAACTCTGGATCATCACCCGCTGCGTCATGCCGGCGGTCCGGACCGCCCGCAATACGGTATCGACGAACGCGGCCAGCGTGTTTTCGGGCATCAGTCCGCGTCCGCCGCGATGGCTCTGCAGGTCGAACGCCCAGGCCGGCACCATGGCCAGCAGCGCGGCGATCAACAGCATCCGCAGCGCGGCCACGGTGCGTTGGTAGTGCAGAGGCACGGGACGGCTTGTGCGGGTGGCCATGCTCAATGACCGAGGATCTTGGACAGGAAGTCCCTGCTGCGTTCGTTCTGCGGGTTGTTGAAGAATGCTTCGGGGGAATTCTGCTCGACGATCTGGCCCTGGTCCATGAAGATCACGCGGTCGGCCACCGCCTTGGCAAACCCCATCTCGTGCGTCACGCACAGCATGGTGATGCCCTGGCCGGCCATCTCGACCATCACGTCGAGCACCTCCTTGATCATCTCCGGGTCGAGCGCCGAGGTGGGCTCATCGAACAACATGATCTTGGGGGTGAGGCACAAGGCGCGGGCGATGGCGACCCGCTGTTGCTGTCCCCCGGAGAGCTGCAGCGGGTACTTGTGTGCCTGCTCGGCGATGCGCACCCGCTCCAGCTGTGCCATGGCCTTGGCTTCGGCCTCTTTGCGGGGCAGCTTGCCGACCCACATCGGCGAGAGTGTCAGGTTCTCCAGCACCGTCAGGTGCGGGAACAGATTGAACTGCTGGAACACCATTCCGACCTTCTTGCGCACGTCGTCGACCGCCTTGACGTCGTCGGTCAATTCGACCCCGTCCACCACCAGACGTCCCTGCTGGTGTTCTTCGAGCCGGTTGATGCAGCGGATCAGCGTCGACTTGCCCGAGCCTGACGGTCCGCAGATGACGATGCGCTCGCCCAGCGCCACGTTCAGATCGATGTCGCGCAGCACGTGGAAATTGTTGCCATACCATTTGTTGAGCTTGTCGAAGACGATGATGGGTTCTGCCATGGTCGGTCCAGATGGGGTGGTGTCGATCGGGATAAGGGGATGCAGGGCGGCTAACGCGCCTTGCCCCGGTTGAGCTGGCTCTCGATCCAGCGGCTGTAGCGGGACATCGAGAAGCAGAAGGCAAAATAGATCAGCGCGATGAAGATGTAGCCTTCGACGTAGTAAGGTCGCCAATCGGTGTCCGACCCCAACGCGAGCCGCAAGGCGCCGGTGAGTTCATACAGGCTGACGATGGTCACCAGCGAGGTGTCCTTGAAGATCGCGATGAAGCTGTTCATGATGCCCGGCACGACCATGGCCAGCGCCTGTGGCAGCACGATCTTGCGTTGTGTCTGCCAATACGACAGGCCCAGTGTCGCCGCAGCTTCGACCTGGCCCTTGGGTATCGCCTGCAGACCCCCTCGGATCACCTCGGCCAGATAGGCGGCCTGAAACAGCGTGATTCCCACCAGCACCCGGATCAGCACGTCGATGTTCATGCCCACCGGCATGAACAGCGGGAACATGAACGAGGCCATGAACAGCACCGA
>CAZLDV010000027.1:0-5023 GCA_964558425.1 uncultured Rhodoferax sp.
GCGCCAGGATGAACCAGCCGTCGGTGTTGTCCTGCGTGGTGCCGGTCTTGCCGGCCACGTCGGCGCGGATGCCGTAGCGCCAGCGGATCGCGCTGCCGGTGCCTTCGTCGATCGTGCCGCGCATCGTGTCGATCAGCGTCAACGCGTCCTTGTACGGCATGGCGCGTTCGGGCTTGGCCGGCGGCGCAAACGCCTCCAGCAGCTTGCCATTGCGGTCCTCCACCCGTTGCACCCACATCGGCGGCCGATAGAGCCCGCCATCGGCAATGCTGGCGTAGGCGGTGACCATTTCGAGCAGCGTGACCGGACTGGTTCCCAGCGCCAGCGACAGCACCGGTTCGAGCTTGCTTTGTCGCACGCCCAGCGACCGGGCCAACTGTGCGACCTTGTCCGGCCCGACCTTCTGCATCAACTGTGCGGTGATGGTGTTCTTCGAATACGCCAGGGCCGCGCGCAGGCGCATCGGCTGGCCGCTGGGCGCGGTCTCGTCCTTGGGCGACCAGACCGGGCCACCGCCGGGCGGCCGTATCTCGACCACCTGATCGACCAGCGTGTCGTCAGGCTTGAACCCCTGCATGAAGGCGGCGCCATAGACAAACGGTTTGAAGGTCGAGCCCGGCTGGCGCCTGGCCTGGCTCACATGGTCGAATTGCTCGCTGGCAAAGTCGCGGCTGCCCACCCAGGCGCGCACTGCGCCGTCGCGTGGGTCGAGCGCGACGAAACCCGCCTGCAGCGGCGCATGTTCGCCGCCGGCGCGTACCCGGCTGTCGGCCAGCCGCTGCAACTGCGCCAGTTGCCGGGCGACGGCCTGGTTGGCGGCCTTCTGCAGGCCGGCGTCCAGCGTGCTCACCACGCGCAGGCCATCGGCATGGATGTTGTATTCGTGGTCGTCGGCCCATGCGACCAGCCACTTGCGCACCTGCTGGGCCAGATGCTGCGCCGGTCCGGGGGAATCGATCTGGCGTTCGAAATCGAGCCCCAGCGGCCGGCGCGACAAGGCCTCCAGCCGGTCGGCGGCCAGTGTGCCGTCCTTGGCCATCTGCGCCAATACCAGGTTGCGGCGCTGCCGGGCGCGTTCGGGGTTGAGCACCGGGTTGTAATAGCTGGTGCCCTTGAGCATGCCCACCAGCGTGGCGCCCTCGAGCACGTCGAGATCCTTGGCCGACTTGTCGAAGTAGGTGCGGGCAGCCATCTCGATGCCGAAGGCGTTGTACAGGAACGGCACCGTGTTCAGGTAGGTCTCCAGGATTTCCTGCTTCGAATACAGCGCTTCGATCTTGAGCGCGGTGATCGCCTCCTTGATCTTGCGCGTGATGCTGGCGGCGCGACCGATCTCGTCCGGGTACAGATTGCGCGCCAGTTGCTGCGTGATGGTCGAGCCGCCCTGCAGGTCTCCCTGCATGGTGTTGAGCAGGGCGCCGGCGGTGCGCCGCAGGTCGATGCCGTGGTGCTGGTAGAACCGATGGTCCTCGGTGGCGATCAGCGCATTCACCACGTTGGCCGCGACCTTGTCCAGGCTGACCCATTCGCGGTTGATGTTCTTGTATTCGGCCAGCACCGTGCCGTCGCTGGCCAGCAGCACCGAAGGCTGGCCGACCTTGGCCTTGCGCAGGTCGCCGATGCTGGGCGTGAGCAGCGCCAGCACCAGCACGTACAACACCAGCGACGCCGGCACCAGCAGCAAGACACGCCAGGGGTGCTGGCGGGCGAGCGTGCCGGTGCGACGCAATCGGTCGACCGTGCTGGTGATCCAGGGGGGCAGGGGCTGCGCCATGCGCGCAGTGTACGCAAGGCGTCGCGATGGCCTGCCATCTCCCTGCCAGCGCCGGTGGCGGTATGCTTGCCGGTCTGGCACGGCGGCGCCGGTGTCGACCGGCCGGTCGGCGCGCCAATCGGGCCCCTTGGACCACAACGCAACACATGCCGAACACCGGAAATCTGCGCGGCATCCTCGCGATGCTGGCGGCCATGGCCATGTTTTCCTGCATGGATGCCTTGCTCAAGGCCTTGGCGGGCACCTACCCGCCGCTGCAGGTGACGGCCCTGCGCGGGCTGACGGCGCTGCCGCTGGTGTGCCTGTACATCGTCTGGCGTGGCGAGACGCACTCGGTGATCGGCCGCCATCTGCGTTGGCGGCTGCACCTGGCGCGCGGTGTGTTCGGCGTGGCGATGATGGCGCTGTTCACCTTCGGCCTGAAGACACTCGGGCTGGCCGAGGCCTACACGCTGGCATTCGTCGCGCCGATGGTGCTCGCTGCGCTGTCGGTGCCGATCCTCAAGGAGGTGGTGTCGCAGCGGCAATGGATTGCCATCAGCGTGGGGCTGATCGGCGTGGTGGTGGCCATGCGGCCCCAGCCGGGTGCCCTGGTATCGATCGGCGCGGTCGCCGTGTTGCTGGCGGCCATCTGTTACGCGACGTCGAACGTGCTGGGGCGTCTGATCAGCCGCAGCGAGCCCAGTGCATCGCTGGTGTTCTGGACGACCGTCAGCATGGCATTGGGTGGCCTCGCTTTGGGCGCTGCCGACTGGGTCGACATCCGGCGCAGCGATGGGTTCATTCTGCTCGGGCTCGCGGTCACCGGCTTCCTGGGGCAGCTGGCCATCTCGGAGGCCTTTCGGCACGGACAAGCGGCCGTGATTGCGCCGTTCGAATATTCCGGCCTGGCCTGGGCGGTCGGCCTGGACTGGTTGTTCTGGCATGCGGTGCCGCAGGCGCACACGCTGCTGGGCGGCGCGATCATCATCGCCAGCGGCCTGTATCTGATTCGTCGGGAGGCTCCGCCGGTCATGGTGCCCAAGGACCGCTGATGCAGCCACTGGCGCCATTGATCGACTGGGTGCGTCGCCATCCGCGCCTGCTGGTCCTGACTGGCGCGGGATGCAGCACGGCGGCCGGGATTCCGGACTATCGGGACACCGACGGCGCCTGGAAGCGCGCTGCGCCGATGCGCTACCAGCTGTTCGTCGGCGAAACCACGGCCCGCCAGCGCTACTGGGCCCGCAGCATGGTCGGTTGGCGCACGATGGCGCAGGCACGGCCGGCGCAGGCGCACCATGCGTTGGCGCAGCTGGAGGCCGCTGGACATGTCGAACTGCTGGTCACGCAGAATGTCGATGGCCTGCATGACCAGGCCGGCAGCAAGGGCGTGGTCGACCTGCACGGCCGCATCGACACCGTGTGTTGTCTTGCCTGCGGGCAGCGCCAGCCGCGCCTGGCCTTGCAGCGCGAACTGCTGCGCCGCAATCCGCAGTGGGCTGCGCGCGACGCGCTGGCTGCACCGGATGGCGACGCCGATCTGGAGGCGCTGGATTTTTCCGGTTTCGACGTACCGGATTGTGCGGACTGTGGCGGCATGCTCAAGCCCGACGTCGTGTTTTTCGGCGAGAACGTCCCGCGCGAGCGGGTGGCCGCGGCGCGTGCGGCGCTGGCCCGGTCGGACGCCTTGCTGGTGGCGGGTTCGTCGCTGATGGTGTATTCCGGCTACCGCTTTGTCGAGGATGCCGTTGCCGCCGGCAAGCCGGTGCTGATCGTGAATCGTGGCCGTACCCGCGCCGACGCGGTGCTCACGCTCAAGGTCGACCAGGATGTCGGCGTGGCGCTCGCGACGCTGCACAGGGCGTTGTCCCGATAGTGCCCGCACCGCCGGGCCGGCCCTGCAATGGCAGCCGACAGCGGGAGCAGCCAGCGCGCCTCGCGCGTTCAACCGTCCACCTCACCGGCACGATGCAGACTCAGACCCCCAGATGCCGCTCCAGCAATGCGGGGTTGGCCGTCAGTTCGTCGGAGCTGCCGGTGAAGGCGATCTCGCCCTTGACCAGGATGACGTTGCGGTCGGTGATCCGGGTCACGTGTTTCCAGTTCTTGTCGACGATGATGCTGGAAATGCCGCTGTCGCGGATCAGCGCGCAGATGCGCCAGATTTCGCGCGCGATCTTGGGTGCCAGGCCTTCGGTGGCCTCGTCCAGGATCAGCAGGTCGGGGTTGGTCATCAGCGCCCGGCCGATGGTCAGCATCTGTTGTTCGCCGCCGCTGAGTTCCTGGCCAGCGTGGCGAAGCCGTTCCTTGAGCCGCGGGAATGTTTCCAGCACGCGCTCGTAATGCCAGTCCTGGCCGGCGGCGACACGGGCATGTGCCGCCTCGGTGTTGCCGGCGCGCGCCGCCATCTGCAGGTTCTCGACCACGCTCAGGTTGCCGAAGATGCCGCGCCCCTCGGGCACATAGGCGACCCCCTGCTGCGCGATCAGGTAAGGCGCCTGGCCCGTCATGTCGCGGCCCATGATGCGCACCTGACCGGTACGCGGCTTGACCAGCCCCATGATGCTCTTGAGCAGCGTGCTCTTGCCCATGCCGTTGCGCCCCATCAGTCCGATGGTCTCGCCGGCCGACACCGCGAAATCGATGTCGCGCAGGATATGGCTCGCGCCGTAGAAGCTGTTGAGCCCGCGTGCGTCGATCAGGGGTTCGGCCATGGCTTTGCGCTGCCTCAGTCTTCTTCGCCCAGGTAGGCCGCCTGGACATGGCTGTCGCCCCGGACCTGTGCCGGCGTACCGCTGGCGATCACCTGGCCATTGACCATCACGGTGAGCGCGTCGGCCAGCGTGAACACCGCGTCCATGTCGTGCTCGACCAGCAGGATCGCGTGGTCCTTCTTGATGCGCAGCAGCAGCGCCACCATGCGCTCTGCCTCGGCCACGCCCATGCCGGCCAGCGGTTCGTCGAGCAGCAGCACCAGCGGCTCGGTGGCCAGCGTCATCGCGATTTCCAGCTGGCGTTGTTCGCCATGGCTGATCGTGGCGGCGATCGCGTCGCGTCGGCCTTGCAGACCGGCCAGTTCGATCGCGGCATCGCAGCGGCGACGCGCGTCGATCGATCGGGCCGCCGCCCGCAACCAGCGCAGCGGGTTCCAGGGTTGTTGCGGATCGCGCGCCTGGGCCGCGAGGAACACGTTGTCCCACACGCTGAACGGCAGGAAGATGTTGGTCTTCTGGTAGCTGCGGCCCAGACCCTGGCGCGCAATGCGTT
>CAZLDV010000027.1:5033-39311 GCA_964558425.1 uncultured Rhodoferax sp.
ATCAGCACCTGGCCCGCGGAGGGCGCAAGGTCACCCGACAACAGGTTGGTCAAGGTCGACTTGCCGGCGCCATTGGGGCCGATCACCGCATGGATCTGGTCACGCGCCAGCACCAGCGACACCCCGTCGACCGCCGCCAGGCCGCCAAAGCGCTTGGTCAATCCGCTGGCCTGCAGCAATGTGTCAGCCATCATTGCCGGAGGACTCCGCGCTGGTTCGCCGGGTCACGGCCTGCACCATGCCCAGCACACCGCGTGGCGCAAACACCACCACCAGCACGATGAAGCTGCCCATCCACAGTTGCCAGTGTTTGCCCAGAGGGACGGTGCCGACATCGGGCAGGTCCTTGAACAGATGCAGCACATATTCGAAGGTGAAGGCGCCGACGATGGCGCCGGCAAAATTGCCCATGCCGCCCAGGATCACCATCATGATGGCGTGGGCGCTCATCTGGAACCCCATCAGCTCCGGATTGATGTAGCCGGTGTCCACCCCCCACAGGTAGCCGGCCAGGCCGGCCAGGGCGCCGGCCAGCGTGAACGCACTGAGCTTGTAGCCGAAGGTGGCGAAACCCATGGCACGCATGCGGTGTTCATTGATGCGGATGCCGGCCAGGGCGCGGCCGAACGGACTCCAGAGCAGCCGACGCAGGAAGACATACACGATGAGAAGGAATGCCAGCGTCACGTAATACAGCGTCACCTTGTCGTCGAGATCGAACAGCGTGGTACTGCCCAGCGCCATGGTGGGCTTGAAATAGATGTACAGGCCGTCCGACCCGCCCAGCGCCCGGTTGTCGAAGAACAGGTAGAACACCATCTGGGCAAACGCCATCGTGACCATGATGAAGTAGATGCCGCGGGTGCGCACGACGAAAAAGCCGATGACCAGGGCCGCGGCGCCGGACCCCAGCACGGCCAGCGGCAACGACCACCACAGGCTGACCGGCTCGGACTGTGGCGTCAGGAAAGCGAGTACATAGCCGGCGAGGCCGAAATACGCCGCGTGGCCGAGCGACACCAGGCCGGTCACGCCTTGCAGCAGGTCCAGGCTCATTGCAAAGATGGCCAGGATCATCATCCGCGTGACCATGCGTGTGTAGAACTCGCTGCCGACGAACGGAAACGCCAGCAGCGCCAGCAGGCCGAGCCAGAGCAGCACCTGCACGCTGCGCGGCAAGACCTCGATGTTCGATCGCATGGTGCTCATTGTCTGAACAGTCCTTCGGGCTTCCAGAGCAATACCGCCGCCATCAGCATATAGACCAGCATGCCGGCGACCTGGGGCAGCAATACCTTGCCGAAGGTGTCGACCAGGCCGACCAGCAGGGCCGAGATCAGGGCGCCGCGCACCGAGCCGATGCCGCCGATGACGACCACGACGAAACAGGTGATCAGCACCTGCGATCCCATGTTCGGATAGACGCTGGAGATCGGCGCGGCGATGATGCCGGCAAAGGCCGCCAGGCCGACGCCCAACGCGAACACGACCGCGTGGATGCGCTTGATGTTCACGCCCAGAGCCTCGGCCATGTCGCGGTTGAATGCGCCGGCGCGGATTTTCATGCCCAGCCGGGTGCGCGAGATCAACAGGTACAGGCCGATGGCCAGCAGGACGCACAGGCCGGCGATGAACAAGCGGTATGCCGGATAGGACTGGTTGTCTGTCAGCGGTATCGAAAAGCGCAGCAGTTCGGGAATCGGCACGCCGTGCACGTCGTCACCCCACAGGATCGAGCGCATCTCCTCGAAGATGTAGATCAGGCCGAAGGTCAGCAGCACCTGGTCCAGATGGTCGCGCTGGTAGAAATGCCGGAACAGCAGCCATTCCAGCACCAGCCCGAACAGCACGGCCAGCGCGGTACCCGCGATGATGGCAACCGTCAGGCTGCCGAACTGGCTCGACAGCGCATACGCCAGATACGCGCCCAGCATGTAGAAGCTGCCGTGTGCCAGATTGACCACGCCCATGATCCCGAAGATCAGCGTCAGGCCGGCTGCCAGCATGAACAGCAGCAGGCCGTATTGCACGCTGTTGAGCAACTGGATCAGGAAGGTCGGAAAGTCCATGATTCAAAAAAAACGGGAGGTGCCCCTCCCGTGGATGGGTGCCAAGGCCCGGTCAGACCATCTTGCAGCCAGGGCCGTCGTCCTGCAGCTGCCGGGCGGCGACGCCGATGACCTTGTTCTCGCCATTCTCGACGCGCCGCAGGTAGATGTCCTGGATCGGATTGTGGCCCTTGCTCATTTTCCATTTGCCACGCGGACTGTCGATGGTGGCGCCCCCCATGGCGGCATACAAGGCCTTCTTGTTGGACAGGTCCCCCTTGACGGCATTGGCGCCGAGCACCAGCAGCTTGCCCGAGTCATAGCCCTGCACCGCATAGACGTCGGGCTGGAGCTTGAACGCCTTGGCATAAGCCAGCCGGAACGCGTTGTTGCGCGGGGTGTCTATACCATCGCCGTAATGCAGCGCGGTGATCACACCTTCGGCTGCGGGGCCGGCCGCGTCCAGGACCCCTTCGGTCAGGAAGCCCGAGCCGTACAACGGGATCTTGCCCTTCAGACCGGCTGCAGCATAGTCCTTGAGGAACTTGGCCGCGCCGCCGCCGGCGAAGAAGCAGGCCACTGCATCGGGCTTGAGCGCCGCGATCTCGGTCAGCTGAGCCTGGAATTCGACGTTCGGGAACGGCACCTCGATGACCTTGACGATGGTGCCGCCCGCAGCCTGGTAGCCTTCCTTGAACCCCAGGAACGCCTCTTCGCCGGCGGAATATTTCCAGGTGATCCAGACCGCCTTCTTGAGCCCTGCCTTGACCATCGGCGCGCCCAGTGCCCGCGTGGGCTGTGAATTGCTGAAAGACGCCCGGAAAACGTTGGGCGCGCACAGGCCGCCGGTAGCCGCCAAGACCCCCGCGTTCGGAATGATGGACAACACGCCGGTGTCGCGCGCGACTTTCTGGATGCCCATCTGCACGCCGGAGTGCACCGTGCCGACGATCACATCGACCTTGTCGCGCAGCACCAGCTTGTTCGCGTTTTCGACACCCTTGGATGGCTCCGATTCGTCATCGACCTTGAAGTATTCGATTTCACGACCGCCGAGCTTGCCGCCTTGCTCGTCGATCGCCATCCGGAAACCGTTCTCGATGGCGACCCCCAGTTGGGCATAGGTGCCGGTATAGGGCAACATGAAGCCGACGCGGACCTTGCCGCCTTGTGCTTGCGCCAGGCGCGGAAGATACAGACTGCTGGCGGCGGCGCCGATCAAGGCAGCACTGCGAGAGAGGACCAGGCGACGCGATGTCATGGGATGTTCCTTCGGGTTGCAACGGCAGGCATGAACGCCCGTCCGGGTTGAGGTGAGCGGATATTACCGGCCCATGGCCGGGCGGCAATAGAGAATTACCCGGTTGGCAACCAGGAAAGTGTGACTGTTGCGACAACGGTACGGCCGCATGGCTCATCGCCTTGCCGCAGCGCGCTGGCGCCGCTTGCGCCGGGTATCGAGATGCCAGGCCAGGAAAGGCAGGATCAGCATCGAACCGGGAACCGCCCAGACGAGCAGGTACGGGCTGACCGACGAGAGCGAGCGCAGCATCTGCTTGAGCTGCGCGCGTTCTTCGGCGGACCAGCTGCCGCCGCCATTGCGCTGCTTCATCAACAAGCGCAAGGCACCCTTGATCTGGCTCAATTCGCCGCGCATGCGGTTTTTTTCGCGGCTGTTGCCGGCCGCCATCGAGGACACCCACACCGGTGCGCGTGGCATCCGGGCCTGGAAATGCTGGGTGCTGTCGGGGTCGAAGGGCTCGGGCTCGGGCTCGGGCGTTGTCGCAGCGGGATCAGCGGCGGGTTTCATGGTGGCATTATCGATCACCGGCGGTCCGCGCCGACGCCATGGTCGGTTGCAGCGCAATGGCGATTGGCGCGCGCCCAGGCTTCGAACTGTGCCGCCGGCAGCGGCCGTGCAAACAGGTAGCCCTGCCCCTGCAGGCACCCCAGTTCCGCCAGCTGCCGGCGGATGGGTTCGCTCTCGATGCCTTCGGCCGTGGTGGTCAGCTGCAGGCTGCGCGCGATCTGGATGATCGCCGACACGATGGCCTGGTCTTGCGGCCCGCGCATCAACTGGCGCACGAAGGATTGGTCGATCTTGAGCTTGTCGATCGCAAAGCGCTGCAGATACGACAGGTTGGAGTAACCGGTGCCAAAATCGTCGATCGCGATGCGCAGCCCCAGCGCCTTGAGCTTCTGCAACGAGACGATGAACGTCTCCGAGTCCTGGATCAATGTGGATTCGGTCAGCTCGAGTTCGAGCAGGCCAGGGCTCAGACCGCTGGCGGTCAGCGCGGATGCCACCATGGTTTCGACGTTCCCGCGGCGGAACTGCACCGGCGACAGGTTGACCGCCAAGGTGAATGCCGGCAGGCCAGCGGCTGTCCATGCCACCATCTGCCGGCAGGCTTCGTTCAGCACCCACTCGCCAAGTTCGACGATCAGACCGGATCGTTCGGCCGCTGGTATGAATTCGGCAGGCGACACCAGGCCCTGGCCGGCACGGTTCCAACGCACCAGCGCTTCGGCGCCAATCAGCTGGCCGCTGTGGATGTCGACCACGGGCTGGTAGTGCAGCGCGAACTCCTGGTGTGCCAGCGCCTGGCGCAGGCCCGCCACCAGTTGCAGGTTCTCCTGCAGTTGCGCATGCATGGAGGGGTCGTAGATGCGAAACAGATTGCGACCGGCATCCTTGGCATGGCCGACACTGATGTCGGCGTTGCGCAGCAGTGTCTCGAAATCGGCGCCGTCGTTCGGGTAGAGCGCGATGCCGATCGAACAGGAACCGGTCACTTCGACCCCGGCAATGTCCAGCGGTGCGTTCACTGCCTTGAGCAACTTGTCGGCGACGATGGAGATGGACGCGCCACCGGCCAGGTCGGAGATGCCGATCAGGAACTCGTCACCCCCCTGGCGACTCACGACGTCGGCCTGGCGCACGGCCTTGACCAGTCGCTGCGCGATATGGCGCAGCAATTCGTCGCCCGCGGTATGGCCGAGCGAGTCGTTGACAGCCTTGAAGTTGTCCAGGTCGACGAACATCAGCGCGACATGCCGGCCGTTGCGCCGCGCATGGGCCAGTGCCTGTTCGATCCGGCTGCGACCCAGCAGGCGGTTGGGCAGTTGCGTGAGCGCGTCGTGTTGCGAGACATAGGTGAGGTTGTCCTGCGACTGGCGGTAGCGTTCCAGCTGCACGCGCAGCCGGCGCAGCACCCGCTGCAGGTCGCCGATCATGACCCAGACCGCGAAACTGGTGATGCCCAGGATGATCGTGATGTCGACGGCGCGGCTGGTCAGGGTGTCGACCGTCCGGTCGATCCGCCAGCCCATCTGGGTACTGATGTCGATGCCAACGGCGACCAGGATCATGGCAGCGGCCAGGGCGACGAACTGGCGCGGTCGCAGCAACAGTCCGGCCGAGACCAGCAAGGCAGGGTATGCCAGCAAGGCGGAATCGCGCAGTCCCTGGCCACGCCACATCAGGCCGGACACCATCAGGGTGAGCGCCACGATCAACAGCAGGTTGGCGCTATCGGTGAAGCCGCGCCGATCCAGCACGATGCACAGGACCAGGGTGGCAATACCGCAGCTGAGCATGAAAGCCTGCGGCAGCCGGTCGTCGATCAAGGCCCGCGTGGCAATGATCGCCAGACCGGCGATGGTCAGGCTGGCAATCTGCATCAGACGCCGGCTGCGCATTCTTGCCTGCGCCGCGTCCAGGGAGTGGGGCTTGTGCATCGGCTACTGCGCAACCGCGCCTGTGGCAACCAGCTTGTCGGCCGCAAAGGGTTGCAGCAGGTCCATCGACTGGTGCATCGGCGCGTCCAGCCATGCGTCGAAGGCGGCCCGCGGCAGGATCACGACCATGCGCTTTTCTTCGTGCGGCCGGTGCATGTTGCGCATCAGCGCGTGCGTGTCGGCATTGATGGTGAGCATGGTGAAGCTGTGCACGCCGTGGCCCTCGGGCGATCGCCACCAGGACCACAACCCGGCGATGCCCATCGGCTCGCCGTCGGCCCGCGCGATACGGGTGGGCACGGCCTTGCCAGAGCGCCAGTCGGGTTCGAAGATCGCGTCGGCTCCGATGATGCAATGCTGGTTGCGTCGCCATGCGTCGCGAAAGCTGGGCTTCTCGTGAACGGTCTCGCTGCGGGCATTGAAGGTGTTGCGCGCGAGCTTGGCGTCTTTCGCCCAATGCGGCAACAGACCGAACAGGCCGGTCACGGCCTCGACGGCAGGTACTGCGTCATCGCCGGCATCACGCGTGTCGGGACGGCGCACCATGACGCCGGTATAACCGGGCCACATGTCGTATTTCCCGTCGGGATCGGGCGGGTAGACACCGAACAGTCGAAAGAAGCGCTCGCGTTCCTTGATGGCCTGGTAATGGCTGCACATGTGGTCAAAGTATACGGACCGTCGTCCGGCATCAGGCTTGCTGCCAGACCAGTTGCGCTGCGGCGAGGTCCTCCAGCGCCGTGCCCACCGACTTGAAGACGGTCACATCGCTCTGCGACTGCCGCACGATGACTTCGCCGCGCACGAGTTCGGCCAGTTCGGCCCGCACCCGGGTGCGATCGATGCAGCCCGATTGCATGGCCTGCACCAGGTCGCCTGCTTCCGACAGCGCACCGGCATAGGTGTCCACGCAGATGCGCGCCATCTGCATCGCGGCATCGTCTGCCTCGCGCATGTCGGGCTTGAAGCCGCCCACCAGGTCGAGATGGGTTCCCGGCTGCAGCCAGGCGCCGCGTACCAAGGGCACGGTGGAGGTGGTCGCACAGGTGACGATATCGCTGTTGCGCACTCCGGCCTCCAGATCGTCACAGACGCTGGCGGGCAGGCCTTGCCGCGCCAAATCGTTGGCCAGTGCGGTGCGGGCATCCGGGTTGCGTCCCCAGATCCGCAGTTGCTTCAAGGCCGGACGCAGCGCGCAATGCGCGCGCGCCATCCAGCGCGCCAGTTGCCCCGTTCCCACGACCAGCAGGCGGCTGGCATCGGGCCGCGCCAGGTAGCGCGCCGCCAGCGCCGAGGCCGCTGCTGTGCGGCGCAGTGTCAGCGCCTCGCCATCGATCAGGGCCAGGCCCTGACCGCTGCGGCGGTCCAGCAACAGGTAGGTGGCCTGCACGGTGGCCAGCGAGCGGCTGGCGTTGTCCGGCATGACGGTGACGATCTTCACGCCCAGCACGTCATGCGACCACGCCGGCATCAACAGCAACGCATCGGGACCTCCGAGGGCATGGGCATGGCGCGCCGGCACCTGCGCGCCGGCAGCGAACGCCTGCGCCAGCTGGTCGACCAGCAAGGGCCACGGCAAGGCCGCATGGACCTGATCGGCGGTGACGATGCGGATCACCGGAACACCACCTTGCTGGCCAGTTGCCAGAGCCCCCAGCCGACCAGCAGCCCCACTGCATCGGCCAACAGGTCAGCCCATTCGGCGGAGCGGTAGCTGGTGAAGGATTGCAAGACCTCGATCAAGGCTCCGTAGCACAGCAGCGCAAGCAACAGAGCCGCAATGCGCCGGGGGTATGCCAGGCAAGCGACGATCGCCAAGGTGGAAAACGCCAGCAGGTGATTGGTCTTGTCCCAGCCCGTGGTCGGCGCGTCCGGACCCAGCGGCAACAAGGACAGGGCCAGCACCACGATCAGCAGACCGGCCAACGCCGGGCGCCAGATGCGCGTTGCGCTCACTATCGGCCGCATGATCGGTGCCATGCCGCCTCTGGACCGACGCGCGTTGCCAACCGGCATTGTCACGGTGTGCCTTTCGCCGCGTCGGCAGCGAACTGCGCCGCCTTGTCGCGGTATTCCTGATTCGACGGTTCCAGCTCGGCCAGCCGTGTGTAGAGGCGAGCCAGGGCCTGCGGCGAGCGTTCGGTCAGGCTGTGTGCCACCAGTGAGCGCACTTCGATCTCGTGATCGATCAAGGCCAGCATCTGCGCGATGCGGGGGTCCTTGAGCTGTGCGAAGCGCGCCAGATCGGTGCGCGCATCGGCCAGGGTATCGCGCTCGATATGGCGTACCGTCCGGTCCGCCAACAGGGCACGCACCGTATCGATCTCTTGGTTGATGCGGGTGCGCACGACAGACGCAATCCGGTCGCGCTCGGCCAGTTCGGCCTGCAGGCGCTGCGCCTGCGCCTGCCGCTCGAAGTGGTCCTGCGCATAGGCCACCAGCGCGATGCCCACCACGGTGACCAGTACCAGTGCCAGCAATTCGCCGCTCCGGGCCGCCGTCGAAACCCGGTGGCGTTGCCATTGCAGCGACAGGCGCCACAGCATCAGCATGGCGACCAGCGCGACGATCACGTACGCCGCCACGATCAGCGGCGAGATGCCATCCAGATGTTCCAGCAGCTCAGCCAATGTTGTTCCTTTGTGCAAGCCGCCGTCTGGCTCGGCACGCGCGGATGTCGCAGCGCACCCCGGGTGCCTGCCGCAGCGCCCATGCCGGCTTGTCGTGTATCTCCCCGAATGATGCCGATAGCATAAACGCTCGCCGGTCGCGGTGATGGCCTTGACGTGGGGACGGTCGTGCTGGGTGCATCAGCCGTGGCTGCAGGGCTCCCACGGCAGGACAGTGCAGCCACAATGCACCACGAGCGTCACCGATGCCGTCACCGTGCCGGCGGATGCGGATGGCGCCGTTGGGCGCGTGCGCCGAGGCGGGGTCGCAGGCTGGCGCGATGCGTCAGCCGCCGCATCCGCGATCCAGCGCCTGAACGGCGTCAGGTCTGCGACATCCGTGATGTACCAGGTCCTGAGCGCGCCATCCCAGCGGGCGCCCAAGGCCTTTGCGGCATCCTTCTCGGCGAACGGAGTGGCCAGATTGATTCTCATGCGGGTGATTATCCGATGGCGTGGTCGCGCCTGGGACCGATGCGCGCGCTCCGGCATGTCCGCCTTGCCGATGCGGTGAAGGCGAGTCGACTACATTGGTGCCCGTGCATCGCATTTTTTGTCTTTGTTGCACCCGTCCAACACGCTGAGGAGCGCTCCATGTCCGATACCTGGCTCACCACCTTGAAAACTGCCACCCCCCAAGAAGGCTATGAGTTGGCCATCAAGCTTTCGCGGATGGGCGTCAAATACACCCAACCCTCCGACGAGGTTCGCAAGAAGCTGCGCGATGACTACGCCAACAATGCCGATGGCCTGACCGCGGCGTCTCAGGTGGTGGCCATCAACTTCCAGACCGTGGCGGCGGCGAACAACTACTGGAAGGGTTGACCGCGCTGGCGCTCCAGCTCGGAACGCGTGCCTGGGCACGGCACAGCTGGGAATCAGCTGGGCTGACGCAGCTGGGCGTGCCGCCCGCCGGCAAAGCCGTCGTTGTCCGGCAGGGGCAGATCGCGCAGCGGCAACTGCGCGGCCTCCGATGTCGCCTCAGTTTGATCGCGCGGCGCCAGCCAGCCTTTGCACGTCGGGCACGGCGATGACGCGACCCTGCACTTGCAGCAAGCCGGCCGCTGCCAGTTCGTGCAGCAGGCGCGAAAAATGTTCCGGCGTCAGATTGAGCTGCGAGGCAATGGCGGCCTTGGTGGCCGGCAACCTGAACAGCTGCGGTCCGGGGTCCTGTCCAGCGCCACGCACCAGGTAGTCGACCAGGCGCGAGCGGCCATTGCCCAGGGCCTGGCGATCGAGTTCATGTACCAACGACTCGATGCGCTGGCTCAGACTGGCGATCACGCGACGCGCAAAACGCGGGCTGCGTTCGATCTCGGCGAAGATCGCTTGCCTGGGAACATGCAGTACCAGAGCGTCGCCGGCCGCTTGCGCATGCACCAATGCCGGTCGTTCGAGAAACATCATCGGTTCGCCAAAGCTGCGACCGGCGCCGACGACTCCGGTGAGCCGTTCGCCACGTACCGGGCTGTGCGCGATCAGCCTGATCTCACCGTGCACCACCAGATACATGCCGCTGGGCATGTCGCCCTTGCTGAACAGTCGCTCACCGCCGGTCAGAACGCGCCGTGTCGTGGCCGACGCCAGTCGGGCAAGCGAGGCTTCGTCCAGCGCTTTGAACAAAGGCAACGCTGCCAGGAACGCGCGCGGCGCCAGTGCGCGGCGGGCCATGCGGGTTCAGCCGTCCACGGCAATCAGCTCGGGGTCGTCGGCGTGCTCGACGAGCATCGCGCTGACCCAGCCCTGCCAGACTTCCCCGAACGCCGCGCGCTGGGCGCCGCTTGCCCCGGGAGCCAGCGCGGCCTGCATCAGCATCCGCAACTGCGCCGGGCGCGGTGCGGCCTCGGGATGGTGCGATACCTCGACACTCTGGTCGTTGTCCAGGCGCGTAAAGCGCATCTCGCCACGCATGGGCACGCCGAACACCAGCAGGTCGCGCCGTCCATGGCGGCCGGCCAGGCCCTGGAAGCCGCCGCTGCCCGCCGCGCCGGTGACCAGGCTGGCGACGCTGGCGATCACGCCGGTGACTCCGGCGTCCTGCGGATCACGCATGGCCACGCGCACTTCGCCGCGCTGGGGCGTCTGCCCCGGGTAGAGCCGTGCCAGCGCCGCGCGCGTCATCAGCCATGCACCCGCCACCGTCGGGCATGAGTGCCCGGCCAGCTTCACGGCGTCGAGGTAACGGTACTCGATCAGGCCGTCCTGCATCGCGCCCAGGGTCTGCGCCAGCGCGTCGTACATGACGATGGCTGGCGCCTGGTCGAAAAAGGCCGGCGTCTGCATCGGCGACGCGGTCATGGCGTCGCTCCTGGATCGGCAGGCATGCTGCGCGGCAGCTGCGCCTCGTGTTGCTGCTGCAGCGAATTCGGAACGGTGTAGGTCATGATCTTCTCCTGTGCGGGGTTCAGTGGGCAAGCCGGATCGGCTTGAAGCCAGGATGCGCGAAATGGCCAGCATAGCCGTTGATTGCCTTGGCCACCTGCACCAGGCCCATTGCCGGGCGCGTGTGCGCGTCCTTGCCTGCCAGGGCGTCGGTGCCAGCGCCGATCTCGGCGATCACGACATGCAGTACTGCATCGGCCTTTGGCTCGAGCTTGCAGTTGGCGACGATGCTGCCGACTTCGGTCTCGATCTGGCCGGCGAGCGCGGTGTATTGCGCCGCGTCGAGCTTTCCAGCGTGGGCGGCCGCCAGTTGCGGTTCGACCAGCAGCCGGATCTTGGCCATGCCCGTGCGCAGCGCGTCGTCGGTGGCCCATTTGTGGCCCTGGTTCAGGCTCAGCTTGGCGGGCGCAGTGGCGTCATGGCCATGGGTCTGTGCCTGGGCCGAAAGGATCACGCCGCCGGTCATCGTGATGGCAACTGCCGTTGCAACCAGTGTGCGGGCCAGACGTTGGTACGTGAATGTGTGCATGGTGAGCTCCGGTTCATTGTGGCAGGCGACTATCGCCTTCCTGCAAGGTCGGAGCCGCCCTGTGGGCAGCAGTTCGATCGGCGTTGCATGGACTTAGGAAAGATCAAGAAAACCGCCCGATCGCGCCCGGTTCAGTGACGCATGGCCTGGCCAGGCCCGGTCTGGCCGGCGCCAAGGTCACATGCGCGCGACCGGGCTCGCCTGGACGTTGCATTCACGGCGCAGCAGTGCCAGTGCGTCCCGGCCTGCAAAGGGCAGGTCGCTGCGCAGCGTGGCTTCGGCCTCCTGGGCAAAGGCATCCCACAACGCGAGGTAGTCATCCTGCATGAACAATGGCGCGTGTTGCCGGATGAACTGGCGGGGCAGTGCGGGGTCCAGGCCGGACTTGCGCACTGCGCGGATCAGGCTGGTCGCCATGGCTTGGGTCAGCAGCGTCGCGTGCTTCTGGCCGGCGGCGATGCGCAGAAACAGTGTCAGCAGGGAGCTGTCGTCGCTGTGACCGCCGGTGGCCTTGTCCCACAGGGCGGAGTTCCGGCGATCGAAGCGCTCGAGGTCCGCCGACGCGTCCTCGCTCCAGAAGTAGCGCCCGACAAACGCGGGGTTCTGGGTGAACAGGCGGCGCACGGGCAATGCCGGATCGAGCAGCCTGGGCAGGTCGGCCACAACCGACTGCCGCACGGACTCCACCACACCGCGGAACGGTTCCGGCAGGTCCCGCGGCAGTGCGATGGCGGCAGGGCCTGCGTCGGCCATGGACCGGTGCGCGCACTTCTTGCGCAGTGCCAGCACCCATTTTTCGAAGGTGGACCAATCCGGTGCCGTGCCGTGTCTGCTCTTGCCCGCCAGCAGCGCCGTGCGGATCACGGCCTCTGCGTCCACTGCGGCGTCTGCCAGTTCGTCCACGCCGATGTCCAGCCGTTGCGCCATCCAGGCGGCAGCATCGATCAGCAAGCCGACCTTCAGTCGCAGCGACCGCTCGGCCCGGTAGTCGTCCCATGTGCGCAGCGTCCACTTGGCCAGCAACGGGATATGTTCGTCGCGAAAGCCCGCCGGCTCCTGCATGCCGAAGTGGCTGCTTTGCGGCATGCCGATCAGCGCCCTGAGCATGTCGGAGCCGCCCTTGGAGCGCGACAGCAGCGAGTGGTCACGCAGGGCCTGCGCTGCCAGGTCCAGATCGCCGTCGCAGTTCTCCTGCAGGTACAGGCCCACGAGGTTGACCATGCGTTGCTTGGCCAGTTCGAGATCGGGACGCAGGAACTCGGTGCCGAAATAGCGCGCGATCTGCACGATGCCCTTGGGTGCCTCGCGGCGCATCGCATCGAGCCGCTGCGGTGCAATGATGCCGTGGCGCACGCCGTATTGCAGTGCCTTCTCGAAGAACGGACGGTGGTCGAACAGCGCGACCGACTGGGCAGTGGACTCCTCGAGGCTTGGCATGGCGATCGGCTGCATCGATCGTCGCTCAGATGGCGGACTCGTCCTCATCGTCCCGTGCCGCTGGCGTTGCGTGTCCACGGTCGGTATCGGCGGTTTCGATCTTGCCGCCGTCCTCAGGTGCTTCCTCGGCATGGTCCTGCGCCAGGTCGAACGCCTGTGCCTGGGCACGCATGACGAGCAGCATTTCGATGAACAGGTCGGGGCATTCGTGGCGCAACAGCCAGGCCAGCTGCATCCAGTCCTGATCGGCGATCTCGTCGAGCTCGACGCGGGGTTTGGCATACGCCGATGCGAACAATGCCTGCTCCGACAGCACCTCGCCGTCCTCCTCGAAGGTGTCGAAGTTTCCGGTGCGGGCGAAGGCCTCGATACGGCCCCACTTGTCCGCGAAATAGTTGGCGATGGCTTCGCTGCCGCCCTCCAGGTCGGCGATCGCGTTCAGAAAGGCGACCGGATCGGCATCGTCGCGAAAGACGACCGAGTTGACCATGCCCCGCAGGTGGGTGTGCGTGAGATCCTTGTATTGTTTCTCGATCACCAGCGCGCGCGCGAACTGGTTCGGTGTGACCAGCAGATTGACGATCGACTCCCGGGACTGGTCGTATTCGCGGATCACCGCCAGGATGTCCTTGGGTGCGAGCTGCTCCAGCACGACCACCAGGGCGCCATCGCCGTCGGTGTCAGCAAGCGCTGTCAACGCCGATTCGGCGCCGTCAATGTCGCCCGCGGCAATCAGGCTGCGGGTCTTTTCGATCAATGCAAGATGGTTCATGTTGCTGCCTTGTGTCGCGGGCGTCGGTTCAGTCCTTGCGGTCGAATCCCTGCTCGACCATCCAGTCGTTGCCGGCCTCGTGGCGGGCCTTGGCATCGGAACCCCGATCGTCGTGCGCCGACAGAAAGGCGGGGTCATCGCCATGGTCCTGTGTGTCGTTGTCGTTGTCGTCTTCGTCGCCGCGCTCCGCACCGTCGCCGGCCATCGACGGCGCGGACATCCCCAGCATGTATTGCGCACCCGCGGCTACGGCCATGAACCAGTCGCCGGTTGGCTGCGCGCGAATCGTGCGCACCATGCCGTCGGCCCACGGCGCAATGGTGATGGTGCTGGCGAGGCTGTCCCACTCAGGCAGGTCTTCGGGTTCGCCGCACAACAACTGTTCCATCGCCAGCGGCACATTGAACACAAAGGCATCGTGGAAGACGGCGGCCACCATTTCGGGGCTCAGTTCGAGCATGTGGACCAGAAAATCCAGCTCCGCGCGTCTGTCCGTCAACCGCCGTTGCAGGACCAGCGTGCCCTCCGAGTCATGGCTCAAATCCTCGATCTCGGAAGCGTAGGCTGTGCGCAGTTGGTGAAAAAATGGCGATAGATGCATGGGTTCGGATTCAGAGCAGTCGATCAAGATAGGCGGTCCAGATTTCTCCGGCGGTTGTGAGCGGGTCGTCCAGCAGGTTGCGTTTGCGGTTGCTGTCGTAGGCAGCGCGGCGGGTGTCGTCTGCCAGCGTTTCATAGGCTTCCTGCGCGGCCCGAAAGCGCACTGTCGCCGCCGCAGCCGGGTTTCGGTCCGGGTGATGCAGCGCCGCCAGCTGCCGGTACGCCTTCTTGATCTCGGCCGCAGTGGCTGCGCTGCTGATGCCCAGCGCGGCGTAATGGTCTTTCACGCAGAACTCTCGTTGAAGCCAGTTCGCACGGAACACGATGGCTGGTTGCTGATCCTCGGCGAGTCCCTGGCCCGGCCGGTTGGAGGAAGACGGCGCAACGACACATGTTGGGCATGTGCGGGCCTTTGCAAGGGGACGATTGTATTGCGCGTGCATCAGGTACGTGGCGGGCGATGGCAGCGTGTGGCGGCAGCATCCCGTGCCCGTGCCCGTGCCACGCGCCATGCTCAGATGCGCTGCAATTCAATGTGCCGCGTGCTCCACAGGGCGACCGACCACCGTGCGCACCACGCGCCCGATCGTCAGCCCCTGGCCGAGAATGGAAAAGACGACGATGCAATAGGTCAGGCCGAGCACGATGTCGCGCTCGGGCCCGATCGGCAAGGACAAGGCCAAGGCCACCGAGATGCCGCCACGCAAGCCGCCCCAGGTCAAGGCCAGGCCGGCGCCTCTTGGCAATTGGAAGTGCCGGTGCAGCAGGCGCACCGGCATGCCCACCGTCAGCGCGCGGGCGGCCAGCGTGATCAGGATGGCCAGGCCAGCGGCCAGCAAGAGGTTGACGGAAAAGGCGATCAGCAAGGCCTCCAGCCCGATCAGTACGAACAGCACCGCATTGAGTATTTCGTCGATCAGCTCCCAGAACAGGTCGACATAGTGGCGTGTCTGGTCCGACATCGCCAGCGCGCGGCCACCACTGCCCACCATCAGCCCGGCCACGACCATGGCCAGCGGCCCGGACACGTGCAGGCGGCTGGCCAGCGCATAACCGCCCATGACTGCTGCCAGCGTCAGCAGCACCTCGACCTGGTAGTTGTCGACGCTCTTGAGCAGCCAGACGGTGACATAGCCCAGTACCAGGCCAAATACGATGCCGCCGCCGGCCTCGTGCGCCAGCAGTCCGAGCCCTTCAGCGACGGTGGGCGTCGTGCCGCTGAGCAAGGCACCCAGCAACAGTGAAAACACCACCACGCCGACGCCGTCGTTGAACAGCGACTCGCCGGCGATCACCAGCTCCAGGCTCCTGGGAGCACCAGCGGATTTCAGGATGCCCATCACCGCGATCGGATCGGTGGGTGAGATCAGCGCGCCGAACAGCAGGCAGTAGATCAGCGGCAATTGCAGCCCGGCCAACGGCAACACAAGCCAGGCGCCCAATCCCACCAGCAGTGTCGACAGCACAGTCGAGACAATGGCCAAGGCACCCACCTGCCAGCGGTAGGCGCGCAACTCGCTCAGGTCCACGTGCAGCGCGCCGGCAAACAGCAGCAGCGACAACATGCCCTGCATCAGCACATCCGAAAAATCGATGGAGCGCAGGAACGACTCCTCGTATCGCCGCAGCCCGAAATCCACGCCGGCGGCATCGAGCGCCACGATGAGCATGGACAGCGTCAGCGCCGACACCATCACGCCGATGCTGGTGGGAAGGCCGACAAAGCGCAGGTTGAGGTAGGCCAGGCAGGCGGTCAGTACGAGGCAGACAGCGGCGATGTCGAACATGGTGACGGGTTCAGCCTCGGTACTTCGCAACCTGCGTGGGGTTTATGTTTGCCCCCAGCCCTGGCTTCGCCAGGTCCCCCGAGGGGGTGCCAGAAGACTTGGCAATGGCCTGGCGCATGCTTGTGAGTTTCTGTCTGGGTTTGCGCGTGACCGCCCCCTGCCGCGCTTATCCGGCCATCAATGGGTGTGCGCCGTGTCCGCGCTCGCTGCCGCCATCAGCACCAGCAGAAATTGCCCGCTGGTTGCGTCTTTGCTGACTGCGGCGTGCACGGTCCTGGTCACGCCCGCACGCGGCAGCAATTGCAGATTGCGGGTTTCGGACACCTGACCATCTGGAACCTGCGCCATCTGTGTTCGCAGTGCGTCGGCGCTGGACGCCGACAGCCATCTGGTCAGCGGCCGACCCAGCAACTCTGTGCGCGCTGCACCCAGCAGCTGCGCACCGGCGAGGTTGATCTCGCCGAGCACCGTTGCTGCATCGATGGTCATGTAGCCGGCGGGGGCCTGCTCGACCAGCGCAGTCTGGCGGCTCAGCGCCAGTTCGAGTTCGCAGCGCGACCCTTGCAGTTCATCTTGCTGCAGATCCAGCTCGACCTGATGGACCTGCAGTTCGTGCAGCAAGGCCAGCGCATCACTGGCTGTGGACGGCGACGACGCCAGCTGGTGCAATACCGCCAACGCATCGGACATATTCGCCCGGCCGGGAGCCGACACGGTATCCACCGTCAATTGCTTCAACGCACGCCGGCGCAGATTTTCCCGGTCATCGGCC
Source organism: uncultured Rhodoferax sp. (assembly GCA_964558425.1). GTDB lineage: Bacteria > Pseudomonadota > Gammaproteobacteria > Burkholderiales > Burkholderiaceae_C > CAISIP01. The sequence continues at coordinate 21,771 of CAZLDV010000027.1, forward strand.
GCTTCGAATGATTGTTGATGCATGAGGGCTCCTTTTGTGACAATGCGCTGGTCAGCTCTTGGCCTGGCGCAGGCGGGATTCGAGTTCTTTGGCAGCGGTGATGTCAATGAATGTGATGACGACCCCCTGAATCACGTCGGCCACCGTCCGGTAGGGCTTGATCCGCACCATGAACCAGAGCCCGTCCGTGGTGGTAATCTGCTTTTCAGTGACGATCAACGTGTGCAGTGTACCTTTGGCGTCTTCGTGCATTTGCGGGTAGATCAGGGTGCTGGCCAGCTCGGTCAAGGGCCTGCCGATATCGCGTTCGCGCAGCTGGATGATGCGCTTGATCTTGTCGGTATAGCGCCGCACGTTCAGATTGCTGTCCAGAAACAGCGTGGCGATGTCGGTGCTGTTGAGCAGGTTCTGCATGTCACTCTGGGCGAGGGCGAGGTCGTCCAGCTTGGACTGCAACTCGCCATTCAAGGTCTGCAACTCCTCGTTCATCGACTGCGACTCTTCCTTGGAGGTGGTCAGCTCCTCGTTGGCCGACTGCAGTTCTTCATTGGCCGACTGGAGCTCTTCGTTGGCCGCCTGCAACTCTTCCGCGGATGCACCCATTTCCTGTCGCAGAGCATGCACCTCGTCCTTGCATCGTTGCAGTTCTTCGGCTGTCGGCGCGTCCGGCGCGCCGCCCGACCGCCTGCGCCTGCGCTTGGCTGGTGGCTGATCGATGGTGTCACGAAAGACGACCATGGTCAGGCCGGCCAACGCGTTTGGCTCCTGCATCGCCTTGACCGTCACATTCAGTGCGACCTGCACACCGTCGTCCAGGCGCAAACCGTGCAACTCGATCGCGCCGCGCTCCTGCACCGCCTGGCGCAGCGCCGCCGCGATCTGCGCCCGTATCGGCGGGCGCGCCATGACGTGGATATTCCAGTTGGCCTTGCCCGAGGCGGGCTCGAGGTACTTGCCAACCCTGCCGTTGATGTAGACGATATCGCCCTGGTCGTTGACCAGCACTGCCGCTGGCGAAAATTCCTGAAGCAGCGCCTGTTCCGCGTGGGCTTGCAGATTGGCGGGTTGCATGGCGGCTTTGGGCATGGTCGACTCCTTGGCAAGCTGGCGCGCACTCTTGCGAGCGGTGATCGGAAAGTCCACCGACCGGGCGTTGACGGAATGCGCACTGCGCCAGTACAGCCTGGACTTCTGGCTGATGGGCGTGAACAGAGCATGCGCGCCGCCGGTGGTCTCGGAGCCACCCAACATCAGCGCGCCGCCCGGACGCAGGCTGTAGGCAAACAGCGGCATCAATCGCCTTTGCAGCGTCGCGTTGAAATAGATCAGCAGGTTGCGACAGCACAGCAAGTCCAGTCTGGTGAACGGGGGGTCCATGATCACGTCGTGCTGCGCGAACAGAACCATCTCGCGAATCGGCTTGTCGATCAGGTAGCCGTCGCCATGAACCGAGAAGAATCTCTTCAGCCGCGGCGCATCCACGTGGGCCGCGATACCGGATGGGTAGTACCCCCGGCGCGCGAAATTGATGGCGTCCGCACTCAGGTCGCTGGCAAAGATCTGTATCGATCGGCCCGCAACCGCTGGCAAGGTGTCCAGCGTCTCCTTCAAGACCATGGCCAGAGAATAGGCCTCTTCGCCGGTTGAACAGCCAACCACCCAGGCCCGTATTCGATTGGCGTCGGTGCGGTGCGCCAGCAAGGCAGGAAGGACGTGCTCCTTGAGCTCCTGCCAGATGCCGGGGTCACGGAAGAAGCTGGTCACTCCGATCAGCAGCTCCTTGAACAGCAGGTCCAGCTCCAGCGGGTTCTGTCTGACGAAGCCGTCGTAAGCGGCCTTGCTGCCCAGCCCGTGCACGCTCATGCGGCGCTCGATGCGTCGGCGCAGCGTGCTCGGCTTGTAGTCAGAGAGATGGCCCGCTCCCGGCCCGTACGGCACGGTCCGGTGGTCGCAGCCACGCACGAAACCAAGCGCAATCGGCTTCTGGCTGCCCTGCCCGATGCATCCCTGACGCGTTGGCTGCCGCACCTGGAGCTGGTCGACTTGCCTCTGGGACACGTGCTCTTCGAGTCTGGAAAAACCGAGCGGCATGTCTACTTTCCAACGTCGGCCATCGTTTCCCTGCTGTACGTGATGGAAAATGGCGACTCTGCCGAGATTGCCGTGGTCGGCAACGAAGGCATCGTCGGTGTCGCGCTGTTCATGGGTGGCAATTCAACACCCAGCCGAGCCGTGATTCAAAGTGCGGGCAAGGGCTACCGGCTCAGCGCCAGTCTGATGAAGGAGGAATTCGACCAGGCCGGGCCGGCGATGCACTTGCTGCTGCGTTACACGCAAGCACTGATCACCCAGATGTCGCAAACGGCGGTCTGCAACCGGCACCATTCGCTGGACCAGCAATTGTGCCGCTGGCTTTTGCTGAGTCTGGACCGCCTGCCAGGCAACGAGCTCGTGATGACGCAGGAGTTGATTGCCAACATGCTCGGTGTGCGGCGCGAGGGTGTCACTGAGGCGGCGCTCAAGTTGCAGCGAGCAGGCTTGATCCGTTACGTGCGTGGTCGCATCACGGTGCTGGACCGTGCAAGCCTGGAGCAGGCCTCCTGCGAGTGTTACGCGGTGGTCAAGAAGGAATACGACCGACTGCTGCCCATGCAGATCGAAGAGTAGGCGAACGGGTGCGACAAATTCCTTGATGGACGCTGCCCCCGGAAGAATCCGAAGCCCAGGTAGTGACGGTCGTCAACCCCCGCAAGAGCAACTTGCCGGTCAGACCACCTTCGCCACCGCATCCCTGGATCGGGCCGCCTTCGGCAGGCTGCTGCCGGTTTGCAGGATCAGTCAGGTAGCGTCGGATAGTCGGTATAGCCCTTGGCGCCGCCGCCGTAGTAGGTGTCACGATCGCCGGTGTTGAACGGACCGCCACGCCGCAGCCGCTCGACGAGATCGGGGTTGGCGATATAGGGGCGACCAAACGCAACCAGATCGGCCCCATCGGCCAGTTCGCGCTCCGCCAGCGCCTTGTCCAAACCGTTGTTCACCATCCAGGCACCCTTGCCACCGGCGCGCCGGTAAGCCGCCTGCATGGCCGCATAGTCGAATGGGCGGTCAGGCACAGTGCGTGGACCGCCGGTCGCACCCTCGATGACGTGGATGTACGCGAGATGGAGCGTGGCGAGTTCGCGCACCACATGTTCAAACAGCGGTTGCGGATCGGCGTCATGGGCGTCATTGGCAGGGGTGACGGGAGACAGCCGGATGCCGGTGCGCCCGCCACCTACGGCGCCCGAGACGGCACGTACCACCTCCAGCATCAGACGCGCACGGTTTTCGATACTGCCACCGTAGTCGTCCGTACGCACGTTGGAGCCGGTTTTCAGAAACTGGTCGAGCAGGTAACCATTGGCGCCATGGATCTCGACGCCATCAAAGCCGGCGGTCTCGACCGCGCTGCGCGCCGCGGCCTGGTAGTCGTGCACGATGCCTGGCAGTTCGGCGGCGCGCAAGGCACGGGGGGCGGACGTCTCGACAAACGTCGGCACACCATCGCGCATCAGGACCGTCCTGGTTTTCGCCGTGATCGCGGACGGCGCGACCGGTGCCCCGCCGCCTGGCTGCAACTCCGTGTGCGAGACCCGCCCGACGTGCCAGAGCTGCACGACGATCGGTGCGCCCGCGGCATGGACTGCGCGGGTGACATGCTTCCAGCCATCGAGTTGCTCGGTGCCATACAGACCGGGCACGTTGAAGTAGCCTTGTCCCTGGTGGCTGATGGCGGTGGCCTCTGAAATCAGCAGGCCGGCGCTGGCGCGCTGGGTGTAATACTGCGCCATCAATGCCGTCGGTATCGCATCGGGCGCGCGGTTGCGTGTCAGCGGCGCCATCACGATGCGGTTGCGCAAGTGCAGTTCTCCGACGCGCACGGAATCGAACAAGGTGGCTTTTCTTTCTGGCATGGAGGCTTTCATGGTTGAAGGGGTGAACACGGACGCTAGTCCAGCAGAACCAGGTGCCCCTGCTGCGCGGCTGCCTCGACATCTTCAACCGGCAGCACGGCGGAACTTTGTCCGTTTGCTCCCCAGATGATGTCGACCAGGCTGCCGCTGATCTGCTCGACCAGGCATGGGCCCAGCGGTATTCGGGTTGGCGCGCCGCTGTCTTGCTTGTGCGGCGCGCCGTAGCCGATATGGCTGTGCGCGATGATGAGGGTAGGGCGATCGTGCGTGCCTTCGAAGGTCTTGAGTGCCAGCTGCGTGGCCTCGATGTCGTTGGCGTCGGCCACCTGCAGCACCTGCCAGCCGTAGGCCGTGAAACGTGCGCTGACGTTTTCGGTGAAGGTCAGTGCCGTCGAGCCTTCGATGCTGATATGGTTGCTGTCGTAGATCCAGCACAGATGGCCGAGTTTCAGGTGCCCGGCCAGCGAGGCCGCCTCGGCGCTCACGCCTTCCATCATGTCACCGTCGCTGGCCAGCGCGAACACGCGGTGTTCGAACAGCGCGAAGCCGGGCCGGTTGTAGGTGGCCGCCAGCCAGGCCTGGGCGATGGCCATGCCCACGCTGGTGGCCACGCCCTGGCCCAGCGGCCCGGTGGTGGTTTCGACGCCGGTCGTCCATCCATGCTCCGGATGCCCGGTGCAGCGGCTGCCGGCCTGGCGAAAGCTCTGCAGATCGGCCATCGTCACCGCCAGTCCGTGGCGGGTTGTGTCCAGGCTTGTTGCGGCTTTCACCCCGCACAGATGCAGCAGGGCGTACAGCAGTGCCGAAGCGTGACCGACCGACAGCACGAAACGGTCGCGGTCGGGCCAGGCGGCGTCTTCGGGGTCAAAGCGCAGGAAGCGCTGCCACAGGCAATAGGCAGTGGGCGCCGCGCCCATCGGCGTGCCCGGGTGGCCCGAGTTCGCCTTCTGGACCTGGTCGATCGCCAAGGTGCGCAATGCATCGATACAGCGCTGGTCGAGGCTGTGCAGTTCGTTCGCGGTCATGGTGGTTCTACTCACGGTAGTCGGTGTTGTCGCAGCAGCGCGCGGGTCGCGCTGTCATGCGGTGCAGCCGAGACGCTCCTTCAGGGCATGTCAGGCAGGCCGCTGGCTGGCAGCCCGGATGCCCTTCATCCTCGCACCTTCGGTGACGCGCACTTCTGTTCGATGCGCGTCAGCAAGGCGTGCCAGGAGACTGCGAACGCATCGACGCCTTCGCGCTGCAGGCGCGCAGCCAGCGCGGCATCATCGACGCCTTCGCGTGTGAATTCGTCGATCACGGCCTCGGCATAGCCTCCATCGGCGGGCAGCGGTGCAGGAACATGGCCGTGATCAGCAAATGCCAGCAGTGTCTTCTCGGGCAAGGTGTTGATCGTGCCGGGTGCCGCCAGCGCCTGCACATACAGCGTATCCGACGCCGCGGGGTCCTTGGTGCCGGTGCTGGCCCACAGCAGGCGCTGCGGCAGCGCACCGGCGGTCGCGAGGCGTCGCCAACGCGCGCTTGCCAGCAGTTCGCAGTGCGCCTTGTAGGTGCGCATGGCAATCGCGATGCCCAGGCGGTTGTGCAGGGATGCAGCGACTTCCTGCTTCACGCCCACATCCCAGCGACTGACGAACAGCGACAACACCGACGCCACCTGGAGGTCCAGGCCAGCCGCCTGCCGGCGTTCGAGGCCGCGCAAACAGGCCTCGGCGGCGGCCAGCACCTGCTCGCGCGAGAACAGCAGCGTGACGTTGACTGGTACGCCCTCGAAGATGCTCTGCTCGATCGCCACGATGCCCGCGCTGGTGCCCGGGATCTTGATGAACAGGTTCGGCTTGCCGGCCTTGGCATGTAGCCGCTTCGCCGCCTGAATCGTGTGCGCAGCGTCGTTGGCGAGCAGCGGCGAGACCTCGAGCGACACCCAGCCGTCCACGCCGTGGCTGGCGTCGAAGGCCGGCCGGAACAGGTCGGCGGCCTCGCGCAGGTCTTGGAGGGCGAGTGCGAAGAACAGATCTTCACCTGACAGCCCCGCGCCGTGCAGCGCGCGGATGCTGGCGTCATAGCTGTCGCCCGCGCCAATCGCGTGCTCGAAGATGGTTGGGTTCGAGGTCAACCCGGTCACCGACAGCTCGCGGATGTAGCGTGCCAGCGTGCCACTGCGCAGCAGCGTGCGCGTGATGTTGTCGAGCCAGAGGCTCTGGCCCAGTTGCTGCAGTGCCTGTGTGGCTTTCATGGGATTCGCTTTCGGTTCAGGGAGGGTTGCGGATTGCGCCTGCCGCCAGCGCGAGACTGCCCGTGCGGCGGCGCTGTCGGGGTTCGTGTCATGTCTTCGAGGGTGGACCCTGGTCGGGCTTCTCGACATGACCGCCGAATGCATGGCGCATCGCCGATTGCACACGGTTGGCGAAGTCGGATTGGCCGCGCGAGCCGAAGCGGGCATACAGCGCCGCGCTGAGCACCGGCGCCGGAACGGCTTCGTCGATCGCCGCCTGCACCGTCCAGCGGCCTTCGCCGGAGTCCGAGACGCGGCCTTCGTAGCCCGCCAGCGTGGGATCGGCCGCCAGCGCTGCAGCGGTCAGGTCCAGCAGCCACGAACCAATCACGCTGCCGCGGCGCCAGACCTCGGCAATTTCGGGCAGATCGAGCTCGTACTGGTAGTGCGCCGGTTCGCGCAGCGGTGTCGTCTCGGCATCGACACTGTGGTTCTGCAGGCCGACATTGGCGTGGCGCAGGATATTGAGCCCCTCGGCATAAGCGGCCATGATGCCGTACTCGATGCCGTTGTGAACCATCTTGACGAAGTGGCCGGCGCCGTGCGGCCCACAGTGCAGCCAGCCCTGATCGGCGCTGCTGCTGCCGGCGCGGCGCCCGGGCGTCGGGGTTGCGCTGCCCTTCCCGGGGGCCAGCGTCTCGAAGATCGGCGCCAGATGCTGCACCGACTCTTTGTTGCCACCGATCATCAGGCAGTAGCCACGGTCCAGACCGGCGACACCGCCACTGGTGCCGACGTCCATGTGGGCGATGTTCAAGGCCGTCAACGCCTCAGCGCGGCGCAGGTCGTCGTGGTAGTAAGAGTTGCCGCCGTCGATGATGGTGTCGCCGGACTGCAAGAGCGGCGTGAGCTGTTCGAGCACCGCATCGACGGCCGCCGCCGGCACCATCAACCACACCACGCGGGGTGTCTTCAGCTTGTCGACGAACTGCTGCAGCGACGCTGCGCCGCTGGCGCCCAGGGCGACCAGGCGCGCCATGCCTTCGGGTGCGTGGTCATGCACCACGCAATCGTGGCCCCCGCGTATCAGTCGGGTCACCATGCTGGCGCCCATGCGGCCAAGGCCGATCATGCCAATCTGCATTTCCATGCTCCTTTTGGATGCGGCCGCACGGTCACCGTGTGTTCACGGCGGTCGTCGACCAGGGTGACGACGGCGATCGGACAGGGCTTGCCATCAAGCGACCCTCCCGATCGCTGCACGTCGGTGGAGGATCGATGCACCTCCATTTGGTAGAGTGTCTCGCGGCAACGATAGTTCAATTCGAAAACAAGGCCATTGCGTCCCATACGGCGGCATGGGGGTATTGTGGTCGGCTCCCGTTCGGTAGCTGCCAGATTCTTGCAGGTTCGAAACATGCCAAACTTGCGCTGCTGGAGCTGATCGCTACGCCTTGAGCTGTTTGCGAAATGCCCGCAATTGCCGCTTTCGCGCCGGGCTGACAACCGGGTAGGCCATCTTCATGCCTTCGAACGCTTCGAGGACGATTTGCGACACGATCAAGCGCGCACTGTCCTTGTCGTCGGCGGGCACAATGAACCACGGCGCGTCCTCGGTGCTGGTCGCGCTCAGGGCTTGCGCGTAGGCCTGCATGTACGCGTCCCAGAATCCGCGCTCCACGATGTCGGCGTCGCTGAACTTCCAGTTCTTGTCGGCTCGTTCGGCCCATCGATCGCAAGCAGGAAGCAGCCGATCCCCATGTCGCTCGCCGCAGCGACCCTGGCGCCGGTCAGCGTGGGGACGACTTCGGTCCGATAGTCGTAGCTGCCGATCGCATCGATCAGGCGCTGCGCGAGCCGCGCTTCGTTACCCTGCGGAGCGCGGTCGAACACCGGGCTGTACAGGAGGAAGTGAAAGAGCGCGTGGTAGGGAACGGCCATGGGGAATCCCGAATGCAAGGGGAGGCTGGTTGTAGCGCCGACTCCTGTTCGCGTCTGTTCGCTACCGTACGCATACCTGCGTTGGCATACAGGCCCATGTGGTGTTACGCTGGGCGACAGGCCATCCGCTCGCGCGGATGGTGCCGGCCCACCGTGCAAGGAGACCCATCATGATGACGTTGTTCACGCATTTTCCAGATCACGTCGTTGGCGTCAGCGCCTCTGGACAGGTCGATGCGAAGGACTATGAAACGGTACTCATGCCGGCGATCGCCGCCGCGCGTGCGCGATCCGATCGGGTCCGATTGCTGTACCAGCTCACACCGCAGTTCACCGGTTTCACTACCGCGGCCATGTGGGATGACGCGAAACTGGGGCTTGCGGACTGGACGGCATGGGAACGTATCGCAATCGTCACCGACATTCACTGGGTCGCGCATGCGACGCGCATGTTCGCTTTCCTGATGCCGGGTCTGGTCAAGGTGTTTCCGAACGAGGAACTGGCCGACGCGCAGAAGTGGATCGTCGCCTAGCACGATTGGGACTGCGGGCGCCGTGCCAACATCCGCACGGCTGGCCAGACGAGATGGCCCGATCGACCCTTTTTGCGTGCCCGGCCAGGCCAGGCCCTGGCGCGTGCCAGTCAGCTGCTGCGGCGCATGGTTCCTGATCCCGGTGTCGCCGTCCGGCTCGGCAGTGGCATCGGCATCTGGCCTGGCTCGCGCTGCATCTGATAGTCGTACCAGAAGCTTTGCGCGATCCGCTGCGCCAACTCGTCCGCGCGCTCGGCCATGGCGCGGTTCGGCAATGCGCTCGTCGTCTCGTGGAACAGATCGAGCCAACGCGCGAATGTCGACGACGTGAGGTCGGGAAGCGCGCGGTGCAGCACCATCGGGTTGCCACGATAGTTCTTCGATCCGCACAGTGCCGTCGACCAGAATGCGATCAGCTTGGGCAAGTGCACGCCCCAGTCGGCGACGTGGCGTTCAAAGATCGGTGCGAGGATCGCATCGCTGCGTACCTTGGCGTAGAAGGAGTTGACCAGTTCGGCGACTTCGGCCTCGCTGCAAAGCGCGGGTGACGGCATGGGGGTGATCTCGGCTGCGGCTGCGTTGCGCTTGCGGCAGGCAACGTCGCTGCGCATCAGCCCTGTGGGCATTTCAGATGCTTGTGTTGCGCATCTTACAAAGTGGCGCAGTGCGCTGTGGCCAGGATCGTCGTTGACCCTTCTGGCGTGTCGTTGTCGCGCCGATCGAGTGGCTCAGCCCGTCACGACCGCGATGCCCTTGAGCTGTCCGGCCTTGGCGGGGCCGGCCGGTCGCGGCCAGCGCTGCGGGTCCAGGCGGTGCAGCAGTTCGGCTTCGCGCACGCGGGCCAACGCGACGTTGCCGAGTTTGACATGGCCAAAACCGCGCATGCTCAGCGGCAGCGCCGCGATCTGCATGACCAGCGCCATCGTGGTGGTATCCAATCGGGGCAGCAGGTCGTCGAACAGTCGCTGCTCGTAGGTGGCGATCAGCGCGCGCTCGAAACGCCGTTCCCGGCTGTGGCCGAACAGGTCCAGGGGGGTCCCACGCAGGCGCTTGCCTGTGGCCAGCCAGCGCATCGCCGGCAGCATCCACGCGCCCAGTCGGATTTTGCGCGGCGGCTGGCCGTTCTTCGGTCGGCTCAGCAGCGGCGGCGCCATGTGGAATGCGAGCTTCAGGTCGCCTTCGAAGTGGTTTTGCAGGTCGGCGCGAAAGCGGCCGTCGGTATACAGGCGCGCCACTTCGTACTCGTCCTTGTACGACATCAGCTTGCGCAGGCTCTGGGCGACGTTGCGGGCAAGCGGCAAGCGCGGGTCGGCGCCCAGCGCCAACTCGGCCTGACGCACGCGCTCGACGGTTGCCGCATAACGCGCCGCCCAGGCGGCGTTCTGGTAGCCGGTCAGATGCACCACGGCGCGCGCAACGATGTCCTCCAGCGTGTCGGGCGGCTGCGCGACAGCGGGCGCAGCCAGCAACGCGTCGCAGGCAGCCGGGTCGGCAGCGGCCAGGCGGCCGAGCGAGAACGCCAGCTGGTTGATCGGCACGGCGACGTCGTTCAGCGTGATGGCGCGAGTCAGCGCCTCCAGGCTTACCGGCACCAGGCCGCGTTGCCAGGCAAACCCCAGCGCCAGGATATTGGCGACGATGGTGTCACCCAGGAAGTCCTCGGCCAGGCTCTGTGCGTCAAAGGTCTCGACCGCCCGCGGGCCGGCGGCAAATGCGAGCTTCTCGAGCAGGCGCTCGGCCTTCAGGCTGGCGTCCGGATTGCGCAGCGACTCGGCCACTGGCACTTCATGCGTGTTGGCCAGGATTTTGGTGCGCCCGTACCGCACCGTGCCCAGCGCTTCAGGCGAGGCGCCGACGACAAGATCGCAGGCCAGCAGGGCATCGGCCTGCTGGGTGTCGATGCGGACCTGGTTCAGCCGTTCGGGGACGTCGGCCCAGCGTACAAAGGACAGCACCGAGCCGCCCTTTTGGGCAAAGCCGGTGAAGTCGAGCACGCTGGCCGATTTGCCCTCCAGGTGCGCGGCCATTGCGATCAATGCGCCGACGGTCACGACCCCGGTGCCGCCAACGCCGGTCACGAGCAGGTCGTAGGGGCCGGTCCAGACATGTTCAGGTGGCAACGGCAGCGCGGCCACGCGCGCAAGGAAGGCCTGCTTGCCGGCCACCAGCGCACCGGATTTCTTGCGCGGCTTGCCGCCTGTGATGGCGACAAAACTCGGGCAGAAGCCTTGGGCGCAGCTGTAATCCTTGTTGCAGCTGCTCTGGTCGATCTTGCGCTTGCGACCGAACGGCGTTGCGTGCGGCAGCACCGCCACGCAGTTGCTCTGCACCGTGCAGTCGCCGCAGCCTTCGCAGACATGTTCGTTGATGTACAGGCGCCGGTCGGGGTCGACCAGTTCGCCCTTCTTGCGCCGGCGGCGCTTCTCGGCGGCGCAGGTCTGCTCGTAGATCAGCACCGTGACGCCGGGAAGCTCGCGCAGTCGGCGCTGCACGGCATCGAGCTCGCCGCGGTCGTGGAAGGTGGTGCCTTCGGGGAACTTCGACTTGGTCGCAGCGTACTTGCCGATGGCATCGGACAACACAACGACCTGCCGCACGCCTTCGCTCTCGACCTGGCGCGCGATGGCGTCCACGCTGATGAAGCCATCGATCGGCTGACCGCCGGTCATCGCGACCGCGTCGTTGTACAGGATCTTGTAGGTGATCGTGGCCTTGGCGGCCACGGCCTGGCGGATGGCGAGGTAGCCCGAATGGTAGTAGGTACCGTCGCCCAGGTTCTGGAACACATGTGGCACCTTGGTGAACATCGAGTGGCTGACCCAGTCGACGCCTTCGGCGCCCATCGGGAGCTGCGCGCCGGTGGTGTCGCGGTCCATCCAGCTGGCCATGAAGTGGCAGCCGATGCCGGCACGCGCGCTGGATCCTTCGGGCACCTTGGTGCTGGTGTTGTGCGGGCAGCCGGCGCAGAAGTAGGGCAGGCGCTTGACACTGTCACCATCGTTGGCGAGCAGCTCGGGCGGTGTGAAGTCACGCACGTGCTGCAGGTGATTGCCGAGCGTGGCGTTGTCCGGGAAGTGCTGGTGGATCCACTGCGCCACCAGCTGGATCAGGCGCGACGGACGCAACTCGCCGACGGCGGACACCAGCGGCTGACCTTGCGCGTCACGCTTGCCGACGATGACGGGCCGCTCACGGTCGTTGTAGAACAGATCGCGCAGCTGCGTCTCGACCACATCGGCCTTTTCTTCGATGACGAGGATCTCGTGCAGGCCCTGCGCGAAGGCGCGCATCCGTGTGGTTTCGATCGGGAACGACAGGCCGACCTTGTACAGACGCACACCTGCCGTGGCCAGCATCCCTGGCGTGATCTCGAGTCGGCGCAGCACCTCCATCAGGTCGTAGTGCGCCTTGCCGCAGGTGACGATGCCGACGGTCGCCTGCGGTGACTTGATGATGTGGCGATCGAGGGCGTTGACGCGGGCGAAGGCAGCCACGGCGACCAGCTTGTCGATCAATCGGGTCTCGATGCGCAGCGAGGGCAGGTCGGGCCAGCGGTAGTGCAGGCCATCGCGGGGCGGCTGGTGACCCGTGATGGCCCGCACCGTGGCGGCATCGGCCCAGAGCGCGACGCGCGCGTTGGTGGCGTCCAGGTCCACCGTCGCGCCGCTCTCGACCACCTCTGACAAGGCCGTCATGCCGACCCAGTTGCCGCTGTAGCGTGACAGGGCCCATCCATAGAGGCCGAACTCCAGGTACTCGGCCACGTTGCCCGGGGCCAGCACCGGCATGTGGAACGCCTGCAGCAGTTGGTCGCTCTGGTGCGGCATCGATGACGAGACGCAGCCATGGTCATCGCCGGCCACGACCAGCACGCCGCCATGCGGCGACGCGCCGTACGCGTTGCCGTGTTTGATCGCGTCGCCGGCCCGGTCGACGCCCGGGCCCTTGCCGTACCACATCGAGAACACCGCATCGACGGTGCGCTCGGGGTCGGTCTCGACGCGCTGCGTTCCGAGCACCTGGGTTGCGCCCAGTTCCTCATTGATCGCCGGTACGAAACGGATGCCCGCTTCGGTGAATCCGGGCCCAGCCTTCCAGATCGTCTGGTCGAGCATGCCCAGCGGCGAGCCGCGGTAGCCGCTGACGAAGCCGTTCGTATTCCAGCCGCGCTCTGCGTCGAGGGCGCGCTGCATCAGCATCAGCCGCGCCAGGGCCTGGGTGCCGGTCAGGAAGACGGCGCCGCTGTTGGCCCAGAGGCTGTCGGACAGTTGGTAGTCGGGTCGCTGGATGGTCGTGCCCACGGCAATTCCTTGTTCGGCAATCGTTCCTCAGCGTAATTCCCTTGACGGGGAATGTCGTCCCTTTTTTTCCTTGCATCGGGCAAAATGGGACCGGTTCATTTTCAGGATCAACGATGAACGAGGAAATTGTTCTCGACCGTTACAGCCGGCGCATCCTCGCCGAGCTTCAGGGCGATGCACGCTTGACGGTGCAGCAGCTGGCCGAACGGGTGGGGCTGTCGGCTACGCCGTGCTGGAAACGCATCAAGCAGATGGAAGCGGCCGGGGTGATTCGCGGCTATACCGCGCTGGTCGACCGGGACAAGGTCGGGCTCGGTCTGCGGGTCGTGGTCGAAGCCAACCTGATCCAGCATGGCGAAGCCGATGTGCGGCGGTTCGAGGAGGTGGTCGCCAAGAGTCCACAGATCGTGCATTGCGTCAGCACGACCGGGCCGGCCGACTACATCCTGACGGTGCTGGTGCCGGACATCCGGCAGTACGAGAAGTTCCTGTACGAGACGCTGTTCAAGTTGCCCGGCATCACGCATGTGCAGTCGAGCATTGTGCTGCGCGAAATCAAGGCCGAAGTCCGTTTGCCGATCGACACCGAGTCGCCGTGAGGCAATCGACGCGAAGCAGCTGCGCCGTGCCCGGAACGCAGCGCTATCGGTCCACCGGTGGTTCGGCGGCACGCCGGCGCCGGCGCTCGAAAAATGCCAGCACTTCGCCGACGATGCCGCGCCGGAAGCTCATCACGCACAGCACGAAGATGACACCGATGATCACCGTGACCCAGGCGCCCACCTTGTCGGCGAGCAGGTCCTGCAGCGAACTGACGATGCCGGCGCCGACGATGGGGCCCAGGAAGGTGCCCACGCCGCCGAGCAAGGTCATCAGGATCACCTCGCCCGACATCGTCCAGTGCACGTCGGAGAGCGAGGCGAAACCCATCACCAGGGTCTTGAGCGAGCCGGCCAGCCCGGACAATGCGGCCGACAGCACGAAGGCCAGCAGCTTGTAGCGGTCGACCTGATAGCCCAGGGAGGTCGCCCTGGGCTCGTTCTCGCGGATCATCTTGAGCACCTGGCCGAACGGCGAGTGCACGATGCGGATGATGAGCAGCACCGCCAACACGAACACCGCCACGATGAAGTAGTACAGCGTGATGTCCGGACGCAGCGACAGCAGGCCGAACAGCGCGCCGCGCGGCACACCTTGCAGGCCATCTTCGCCACCCGTGAACGGGGCTTGCAGACAAACGAAGTACGCCATCTGCGCCATGGCCAGCGTGATCATGGCGAAGTAGATGCCCTGGCGCCGGATGGCCACCAGACCGACGGCCAGGCCGAGCAGCCCGGCGACGCCCACGCCGGCCAGGATGCCCAGCTCGGGCGACCAGTGCTGCGCCTTGATGAACCAGCCGGTGGCGTAGGCCGCGCCGCCAAAAAAGGCCGCGTGGCCAAATGACAGCAGGCCGGTGAATCCGAGCAGCAGGTTGAAGGAGCAGGCAAACCGCGCGAAGCAAAGCAGCTTCATCAGGACCACGGGATACACCCCGAGCAGCGGTGCCAGCAGCAGCAGCGCCAGCGCGCCCAGGTAGGTGATCAGCGTCCACCGCGCCAGCCTGGAGCGGGGCGCACGCACAGGCTGCGCCGCAGCGCCCGGCTGCTTGCTGCTTGCGGGTGAAACGGTGGGTTGCATCGCCTCAAGCCTCCTTGCCAAACAGGCCGGCCGGCCGAACCACGAGCACGATGACCATGACGACGAAGACCACGATGTTGGATGCCTCCGGATAGAAAACCCGGGTGAGCCCTTCCACCACGCCCAGTGCCAGTCCACTGACCACCGAACCCATGATGGACCCCATGCCGCCGATCACGACCACTGCAAACACCACGATGATCAGATTCGACCCCATCAAGGGGTTGACCTGGATCAGCGGCGCTGCGAGCACGCCGGCCAGCCCGGCCAATGCCGCGCCGCCTCCGTAGGTGCACATCACCAGCAGCGGGACGTTGACGCCGAACGCCTGCACCAGCGGCGCGTTTTCGGTGCCGGCGCGCAGGTACGAGCCCAGACGCGTGCGTTCGATCAGGAACCACGTCGCCAGGCAGATGGCAAGCGAGAACACGATCACCCAGGCGCGGTAATTGGGCAGGACCATGAAGCCGAGGTTGGTGGCGCCGGCCAGCAGTTCGGGCACCGGGTATGACTGGCCGGACACGCCGTACTGGTCACGGAAGATGCCTTCGAAGATCAACGCCAGGCCGAACGTCAGCAAGAGCCCATAAAGCGGATCGAGCTTGTACAGGCGGCGCAGGAACACGCGCTCGATCACGATGCCCAGCATGCCCACGATCAGGGGTGCCAGCAGCAATGCGAACCAGTAGTTGATGCCCAGCGAGTCGAGCAGGATCCACCCGGCATAGGCGCCCATCATGTACAGCGCGCCGTGGGCGAAGTTGATGATGCCCAGCAAGCCGAAGATGACGGCCAGACCCAGGCTCAACAGGGCGTAGAACGCGCCATTGACCAGCCCCAGCAGGAGCTGGCCCAGGAAGGCCTGCAGCGGAATACCGAAGATTTCCATGACGCTCCGTCAAATGGGCGGGCACCCCGCGAACGGCCCGCCATCAGCGGGACGGCCGGTCGCCGGGGACCCTGTCCTGCGTCTTACTTCTTGATCAGCGAGCACTTGGAGTCGGCCACGCTCGTGAAGGCCTGCTCGCCCGGCACCGTGGTGACCAGCTTGTAGTAGTCCCACGGCGTGGTGGACTCCTTGGATGTCTTGACCTGGTACAGATTCATGTTGTGAATCATGCGGCCGTCGGCGCGGATCTGCCCCTTGTTGTAGAAGTCATTGATCTTCATGCCCTTGAGCGTGGCCATCACCTTGTCTGCGTCGGTGGTGCCTGCGGTCTTGACTGCCTGCAGATAGTTGGCTGTCACAGAATAGTCGGCCGCCTGCAGGCTGCTGGGCATGCGCTTGTATTTCTCGAAGAAGCGCTTGGCGAACTTGCGCGAGGCGTCGTCCTGGTTCCAGTACCAGCTGTCGGCCAGTTGCAGCCCGGCAGTGGCGTTCAGGCCCAGGCTGTGCACGTCGTTGATGAACACCAGCAATCCAGCGATCTTCATGGTCTTGTCGATGCCGAATTCCTTGGCCGCCTTCATCGAGTTGATGAAGTCGCCGCCGGCGTTGGCCAGCGCCAGGATCTGCGCCTTGGAGGACTGCGCCTGCAGCAGGAACGACGAGAAGTCGGATGCACCCAACGGCGCACGCACAGAACCCACGACAGTGCCGCCGTTGGCCTTGACGACCGTCGAGGCATCGGCTTCGAGCGAATGACCAAACGCATAGTCGGCGGTCAGGAAGAACCAGCTCTTGTTGCCCTGCTTGATCAACGCCGAGCCGGCCACCTTGGCCAAGGCCACGGTGTCATACGCGTAGTGCACCGTATAAGGGCTGCAGTCTTCATTGGTCAACCGCGCAGAGCCAGGGCCGATAGCCAGGAACACACGCTTCTTCTCGCTGGCCACCTTGGCCATGGCCAGCGCCGTGCCCGAGTTGGTACCGCCGACCAGCATCTGCAGGCCATCCTTGTCCATCCATTCACGGGCCTTGGAACTGGCGATGTCGGGCTTGTTCTGGTGGTCCGCCGACAGCACTTCGATCGGCCGGTTGAGCACCTTGCCTCCGAAATCCTGCACGGCCCACTTCACCATTTCGACGCCAGCGGGGCCATCGATGTCGGCGTACAGGCCCGACATGTCGGTGATCATGCCGATCTTGATGGGACCGGTACTTTGGGCGTTGGCGGCCATGCCACCGAGCCCGATGGTGATGGCGGCGACGAGAGACGTGAGTTTCATGGTTTGCTCCTGGTTGAAATGAAAGTGATGGCTGCCTGGGAGGGGGCTACGGAAACGGGCTAGACGCCGAGATACTCCTGCAGCATCCCCATGTTCTGTTTGAGTTCGCACTGCTGGAACTGACGCACCATGCGCCCATGCTCCATGACGTAGAAGCGGTCGGCCAGCGGCGCGGCGAAATGGAAATTCTGTTCGACCAGCACGATGGTATAGCCCTTGGCTTTGAGCGAGACGATCACCTCGGCCAGCTTCTGCACGATGACGGGTGCCAGACCTTCGGATATTTCGTCGAGCAGCAGCAGCCGCGCGCCCGTGCGCAGGATGCGTGCGACGGCCAGCATCTGCTGCTCTCCACCCGACAGGCGCGTGCCCGGGCTGGATGCACGCGCGCGCAGGTTGGGGAACATCGCATAGATCTCGTCCACGCGCATGCCACCGACCGCTACCGCGGGCGGCAGCATCAGGTTTTCCTCGGCCGACAGGCTGGCGAAGATGCCGCGCTCCTCGGGACAGTAGCCGACACCGCGCCGCGCGATGCGATGCGGCGCCATGCGGATGGTCTCCTGGCCGGCCACCTGGATCGATCCCGTGCGCGTGCCCGTCAGTCCGACGATGGCGCGCAGCGTCGTGGTGCGACCGGCGCCATTGCGCCCGAGCAGCGTGACCACCTCGCCCTCGTTCACCGCGAAGTCCACCCCGTGCAGGATGTGCGACTCGCCGTACCAGGCGTGCAGGTCGGAGATGCGCAG
>CAZLDV010000028.1:0-37938 GCA_964558425.1 uncultured Rhodoferax sp.
AGCTTCTTGTTCAGCTCCGGAATCACCACGCCCACCGCCTTGGCTGCGCCGGTGCTGGACGGAATGATGTTTTCGAGGATGCCACGGCCACCGCGCCAGTCCTTGTTCGACGGGCTATCGACGGTCTTCTGGGTCGCGGTCGCCGCGTGCACGGTCGTCATCAGGCCGCGCTTGATGCCCCAGTTGTCATGCAGCACCTTGGCCACCGGCGCCAGGCAGTTGGTGGTGCACGACGCATTGGAGATGATGGCCTCGCCCTTGTAGGTCTTGTCGTTCACGCCGAACACGAACATCGGCGTGTCGTCCTTGCTGGGCGCGGACATGATCACCTTCTTCGCACCGGCGTCGATGTGCTTCTGTGCCGTTTCCTTGGTCAGAAAGAGACCCGTGGACTCGATCACGATGTCGGCGCCGATCTCACCCCATTTGAGTTCGGCCGGGTCCTTGACGGCTGTCAGCCGGATCTTGCGACCATTGACGACCAGCGTGTTGCCATCGACCGAAACCGACCCCTTGAAGCGGCCGTGCACGGAGTCGTATGACAGCATGTAGGCCAGGTAGGCAGGTTCGAGCAAGTCGTTGATGCCCACCACCTCGATATCGCTGAAATCCTGCACCGCCGCGCGAAACACCATGCGTCCGATACGACCGAAACCGTTGATGCCAATCTTGATAGCCATTACCTGTCCTCCGTTGGTTGAAACTGAAACCCGCCGGCGCAGCGCTCAGCGCCTGGTCAAGACCTTTTGCACGGTGTCGGCCACGTTCTCCGGTGTGAATCCGAAGTATTGGAAGAGCGCCGGTGCCGGTGCCGATTCACCAAAGGTATCGATGCCCACGACCGCCGCGCAGCCGTATTTCCACCAGCCATCGGTCACACCCATCTCCACCGCAATGCGTGGCACGCCGGCCGGCAAGACCTCGGTCTTGTAACTCACCGACTGACGATCGAACGTGGTGGTGCTGGGCATCGACACGACCCGCACCGCGATCTTGCGGTCAGCCAACAGTTCCTGCGCCTGCAGTGCCAGTTGCACCTCGGAGCCGGTGGCGATGATCACCACCTGCGCCTTCTTGCGCAGACCGACCTCGGACGGCTCGGCGACCACATAGGCGCCCTTGTTGATCGCATCGAGGCCGGCAGCGTCGGGGGCAGCTGGACAGTGGCCCTTGGGGGCATAGCGGATGTTCTGCCGGCTCAGCAGCAGTGCTGTCGGCCGGGAGCTGTTTTGCAGCGCAACCGCCCAGGCCACTGCCGTCTCGGCCGTGTCGCCCGGACGCCAGACATCCAGACCCGGGATGAGTCGCAAGGACGCCGCATGTTCGATCGACTGATGGGTCGGGCCGTCTTCGCCCAGGCCGATGCTGTCGTGCGTGAACACATGCACCACGCGCAGCTGCATCAGGGCCGCCATGCGGATGGCATTGCGGCTGTAGTCGCTGAAGGTCAGGAAGGTGCCACCGTACGGAATATGGCCACCGTGCAGCGCAATGCCGTTCATCACGGCGGCCATGCCGAACTCGCGCACGCCATAGTTGATGTGGCGCCCGACCTGCGGCACACCCTGCGCATCGGGCGTCAGGGCCACCGCGCCATCGAGTTCGAATCGCAGCTGCGCGGTGCTTTTGGTGTTGGTCAGATTGGAACCGGTCAGGTCGGCCGAACCACCGAGCATCTCGGGCAGGGCGGCGGTAAAGTCCTCCAGCGCCAATTGGGATGCCTTGCGACTGGCAACGGTTTGCGCCTTCTCATCGGCGCCGATGACGGTGTCGACCACCGTCTGCGCGAAGCCGCGCGGGAGCTCGCCCCGCATCCGGCGCGCGAATTCGGCGGCGATCTGCGGATGGTCCTTCTGGTACGCCGCAAGACGGGCATTCCATTCGGACTCGGCACGTTCGCCGGCGGCTTTCGCATCCCAGGCCGCATAAATGTCCTGCGGTACGACAAAGGCAGGCTCGCTCCAGCCGAGCGCTTCGCGCGTCAGGGCCACTTCGTCGGCGCCCAGCGGTTCGCCGTGCGCCTTGGCGGTGTTGGCGCGGTTCGGGCTGCCCTGGCCGATCCGCGTCTTGCACATGATCAGCGTCGGGCGTTCGCCGTTGCCGCGCGCCTGTGCAATCGCCTTGGACACCACACCGGCATCATTGCCGTCGATCGGTCCGATGACGTTCCAGCCATACGCCACAAAGCGCAGGGCGGTGTTGTCGACAAACCAGGGAGCGACAGGCCCATCGATGGAGATGCCGTTGTCGTCGTACAGCGCCACCAGCTTGTTGAGCTTCCAGGCACCGGCCAGTGCCGCGGCTTCATGGCTGATACCTTCCATCATGCAGCCGTCGCCCATGAACACATAGGTATGGTGGTCGACGATGGCATGGCCTTCACGATTGAATTCGGCTGCCAGCAGCTTTTCCGCCAGTGCCATGCCCACTGCATTGGCGAATCCCTGGCCCAGCGGGCCGGTCGTCGTCTCGACGCCGGGCGTCAGGCCGTGCTCCGGATGGCCGGGCGTCTTGCTGTGCAACTGGCGGAAGTGCTTCAACTCCTCCATCGGCAAGGCGTAACCTGTCAGGTGCAGCATCGCATACAGCAGCATCGACGCATGGCCGTTGGACAAGACGAAACGGTCACGGTCGAACCATTGCGGGTTGCCGGGGTTGTGTTTCAGGTGGCCGGCGGGAAGGCCGTCCGGCGATGCCGGGCCCCACAACGCGACCCCCATCTCTGCCATGCCCATCGGCGCGCCGGGATGTCCGGAACTGGCTTGTTGCACGGCGTCCATTGCCAGGGCGCGGATCGCATTGGCCATCGATTGTGGAATTGTCATGACTGAAGTATGCGTGGAAGTGACTGGCCGTCGGGCCGCAAAGGACGATTTTATCGTTCACACGACGTGCCTCCCAAAAGTCGGAGTCCGGCGGCATGTCTCGGTGGCAACGAGAAATGCACTGTTGCGATGTCGCGCCGCCTGGACAGCGGGCAGCAGGCCGGTCCGTTGGCGATACATTCACGGGATGCGCAAGCAAGAACCACTTCAGGTCGACCGGTGTGGCGCGATGGTTCTCGCGGCCGGGCGGGGTGAACGCATGCGACCGCTGACCGACCGCTGTCCCAAACCGCTGCTGACCGTACGCGGCAAGCCATTGATGCAGTGGCCCATCGAAGCCCTGGCGCGCGACGGGGTGCGCGACATTCTCATCAACACGGACTGGCTGGGTGATCAGATCGAGGCCTATTTCTCGGATCCATCCATCGTCACGGCCATGCAGGCACACCACCGGCATGACGGCGCACCGACTGGCGTGTCGATTCGCCTGACGTTCTCGCGCGAAGGCCGCGATTTTGGCGGCGCGCTGGAAACCGCTGGCGGCATCGTGCGTGCGCTGCCGCATCTGGCTGATCCATTCTGGTTGCTGGCCGGTGATGTTTTCGCGCCGGAGTTCCGTTTCAGCGATCAGCATCGTGCCGCGTTCATCGCCAGCAACGCCCTGGCCCATATCTGGCTGGTACCCAATCCGGCGCACAACCCCAACGGCGACTTTGCGTTGGCGCCCGATGGCCTTGTCCGCAATGCGGGTCCGTTGCGCCACACCTACAGCACGATGGGCCTGTTTCGCCACGCCCTCTTTGCGCCCCCTTTTTGCGACATTGCGGCGGGAAATCCGCACGGCACCCGGGCCGCACTGGCGCCACTGCTGCGATTGGCCGCGCAGCATGACCGGCTGACAGCGGCGCTTTACACTGGCCCCTGGACCGACGTGGGTACCCCCGAACGCCTGGCCCGACTGCAGTCACCGAGCGCCTCCTGAACCTACCCCTACCGCACCATGACCCGTCCACCGTATGCCAGCCGACGCGCCGCTCTTGCACAACAACTGGGCAAGAACGCGATTGCGATCATCCCCACCGCCCCGGAGCACGCACGCAACCGCGACAGCGACTACCTGTACCGGCACGACAGCTATTTCCATTACCTCAGTGGCTTCACCGAGCCCAAGGCCTGGCTGGTCATCACCGGCGACGGCAAGAGCACGCTGTTCTGCCAGCCCAAGGACATGGAGCGCGAGGTCTGGGACGGTTACCGGATCGGCCCGGCCGATGCGCCGCAGCAGCTGGGCGTGGATGCCGCGTTCCCGGTCACCGAACTGGACGCGCAACTGCCGCGCCTGATGGACGGGCGTGACGTGGTCTGGTATCCGTTCGGCGTCCACCCGGGACTCGAAGTGCAGGTCGCCGGATGGTTGGGCAGCCTGCGCGCCCGGGTGCGGTTTGGCGCCTTGTGCCCCGACCACCAACGCGACCTGTGCAGCCTGCTCGACGAGATGCGGCTGATCAAGGATGCCGGCGAACAAGACACCATGCGGCGCGCGGCGCGCATCAGCGCCGGCGCCCATGTGCGAGCGATGCAGTTGTCGGCCCGCATGGTGCGCGCGGGGCAGGACGTGCGTGAATACCATCTGGACGCGGAGTTGCTGCACGAATTTCGCCGCCACGGCTCGCAGTCCACCGCCTACGGCTCCATCGTGGCAGCGGGCGCGAATGCCTGCGTACTGCATTACCGGGCAGACGCCGCACCGATCCGCGACGGTGAGCTGGTGCTGATCGACGCGGGATGCGAACTCGACGGTTATGCCAGCGACATCACCCGCACCTTCCCGGCCAATGGCAGGTTCACCGGGCCGCAACGCGCGTTGTACGACCTGGTGCTCGCCAGCCAGCAAGCGGCCGTGCAGGCCACACGCGCCGGCGCCCGCTTCACCGACCCGCACGATGCCAGCGTCAAGGTACTGGCGCAAGGCATGCTCGACCTGGGCCTGCTCGATGCCGACAAGGTCGGCACGCTGCAGGACGTGATCGACAAACGCAGCTACTTCCAGTTCTACATGCACCGCACCGGACACTGGCTGGGCATGGACGTGCACGACTGCGGCGCCTACATCGAACCCGGTGAACTGGGCCAGACCAGCGAACGCAAGGATGCGCTCAGCGCAGAGACCATCGTCAACCGGCCGGCGCGCATCCTGCGTGCCGGCATGGTGCTGACGATCGAACCGGGCATCTACGTGCGGCCTGCGCCCGGGGTGCCCGAGCAGTTTCACAACATCGGCATCCGCATCGAAGACGACGCGATCGTCACCGCCGATGGCTGTGAACTGATCAGTCGCGACGTGCCGGTGGAGGCGGCGCAGATCGAAGCGCTGATGCGCGGATAGCGCCTGGCCGCAAGGCAGGACGTGGACTGGCACACCATGACACTGCATCGCATCTTGCTTGCCGCCCTTGTCGCCCTGGCTGGCCCGGCCAACGCAGCCGACGCCTTCGTCCAGACGGTGCAGGTCGGCGTCAGTCCGTTGCAGGATGCAGCGGAGCGGCTGCAGACGGCTGTGATCGAGCTGTCCGACATCACCGACAGCGTCCGAGCGGCACGGTAGCGATCTTGGTTCTGGACCTGGACCGGTTCACGCGCATCAACGACAGCCTGGGACACGGCCACGGCGACGATGCGGGCCACGATCACGTTCGCGCACGCATGGGACATCCTCGTCGTTGCAATAGGGGTCGGGAACCAGCAGCAGAGTGCGATGCTGGCCGCACGGTCCTGCGACATCGGGCAAGCTTTCTGCTGCGGCCGGCGGCAGCCGTTGGTCCAGACCGCCCCCTGCTGCTGCAGCGGCCTACAATTTCCCCGGTCCAGGCTCCGATGCAGCGGCGCATCGCGTGTGCCTGATCGCCAGCGACTGGAGACCCCACATGCCTGAAAACACCCCCGAATCGGACGCGTTGCGTGCGCAGCTGCGCGAATCGGCTTTGCAGTACCACGAGTTCCCAAAGCCTGGAAAGATCGCCATTGCCGCAACCAAGCAGTTGCTCAACCAGCGCGACCTCGCGCTGGCCTATTCACCGGGTGTTGCAGCGGCATGCGAAGAGATCGTCGCGGATCCCAACAATGCCTTCAAGTACACCAGTCGCGGCAATCTGGTGGCCGTGGTGACCAATGGCACGGCGGTGTTGGGGCTGGGCGACATCGGGCCGCTGGCGGCCAAGCCAGTGATGGAGGGCAAGGCCGTCCTGTTCAAGAAGTTCGCCGGTATCGACGTGTTCGATCTCGAGGTGAACGAGAAGCACGACATGGACAAGCTGGTGGACATCATTGCGTCGCTCGAACCCACATTCGGCGGCATCAACCTGGAAGACATCAAGGCGCCCGGTTGCTTCTACGTGGAACGCAAGTTGCGCGAGCGGATGAAGATTCCGGTGTTTCACGACGACCAGCATGGCACCGCCATCGTGGTCGGTGCAGCGATGCTCAACGGGCTGAAGGTGGTGGGCAAGGAGTGGGCCGACGTCAAGCTGGTGGCATCGGGGGCCGGGGCGGCAGCGCTGGCCTGCCTGAACCTGCTGCTCAAACTCGGTTTGCCACGCGAGAACATCTACGTGACCGACCTGGCCGGCGTGGTCTATGCAGGCCGAACCGAATTGATGGACGACGACAAGATCGTCTTTGCGCAAGAGACGTCGGCACGCACCCTGGATGAGGTGATCGGGGGAGCCGACATCTTTCTGGGCTTGTCTGCCGGCGGTGTACTCAAACCGGACATGGTGCGCAAGATGGCCGCCAAGCCGTTGATCTTTGCGCTGGCCAACCCCAATCCGGAGATCACGCCCGAAGAGGTGCACCAGGTGCGCAATGACGCCATCATGGCCACCGGCCGCACCGACTATCCGAACCAGGTCAACAACGTCCTGTGTTTTCCTTATATCTTTCGCGGCGCACTGGATGCCGGTGCATCCACCATCACCGACGAAATGGAGATCGCGGCGGTGCGCGCGATTGCCGATTTGGCGCGGGCCGAACAGAGTGAGGTGGTTGCCGCAGCCTATGTCGGCGAGAAACTGGCGTTCGGTCCCGAGTACCTGATTCCAAAGCCGTTCGACCCGCGCTTGATGATGAAGATTGCGCCCGCCGTGGCACAGGCCGCCGCGGACAGTGGCGTCGCACTGCGCCCGATTGCCGACATGCAGGCCTATCACGATCGTTTGCTGAGTTTTGTCTACGCCTCAGGCAATACGATGCGACCGATCTTTTCCATCGCCAAGAAGGCCGTTCGCAAGCGGGTGGCATTTTGCGAGGGTGAAGAGGAACGCATCCTGCGCGCCTGCCAGATCGTGGTGGACGAAGGCCTGGCTCGTCCGACATTGATCGGTCGCCCTGCCATCATTGCCCAGCGCATCGAGAAGTTCGGATTGCGCTTGCGCGAGGAATCCGACTACGACGTGGTGAATGTCGAACACGACGCCCGTTATCACGATTTTTGGCAGACCTACCATCGCATGACCGAGCGGCTGGGCGTGACCCAGCAGATGGCCAAGATCGAGATGCGGCGGCGACTCACCCTGATCGGGTCGATGTTGTTGCACAAGGGAGACGTCGACGGCATGATCTGCGGTACCTGGGGCACAACCCCGATTCATCTGCACTACATCGACCAGGTGATCGGCAAACGCAAAGGCGGCAGTCAACGCACCAGCCAGGACGTGCCGGTTTACGCCTGCATGAATGGTTTGATGTTGCCGGAGCGGCTGATTTTCCTGGTCGACACCCATGTCAACGCCGATCCGACCCCGCAGGAACTGTGCGAGATCACGGTGATGGCTGCCGAAGAAATGTTGCGCTTCGGCCTGCAGCCCAAAGTCGCCTTGTTGTCGCATTCCAATTTCGGCAGCAGCAATCTACCCAGCGCCATCAAGATGCGCAAAACGCTGGAAGTGCTGCGCGAACAGGCGCCGTGGCTGGAAGTCGATGGCGAAATGCATGGTGACCTGGCGCTGGACGGCGCAGCCCGCGCCCGCTTGATGCCCAACAGCACCCTGGCCGGCAATGCGAACCTGTTGGTGCTTCCCAACATCGACGCCGCCAATATTGCCTACAACCTGCTCAAGACGGCCGCTGGCGGCAACATCGCGATCGGTCCGGTCCTGCTTGGGGCAGCCAGTCCGGTGCACGTATTGACCGCCAGTACCACGGTACGGCGCATCGTCAACATGGCTGCCTTGACCGTGGCCGATGCCAACGCCAATCGATAACCTCTGCCCGAAAAGCATGCACTGACTTCCTGATTTTTGCTGCATCGCACAAAATGCCCATTTTTTGTGCAGGCCCTTGCAAATTGCGGTGGATTGGGCGACACTACGTTCCGAGTGATTTAGGGGTAAACCCGAGGTTTTGGAGCGTGATTGCATGGCGGCGATCAGAAGAATCAAGTTAGCACTCACTGGCTTAATACTTGCTGCATCGTCTGTTGCGGGTCTTGTTGACGCAAGAGCACCGCTTGTCACGCCCGATCACACAGCAACGATTTCAATTGCCGAATTGCCGGCCCAGGGTGCTCAGACGTATGCGCAGATTGCCCGCGGCGGTCCTTTCCCGTATGACAGAGACGGGACCATATTCGGCAATCGCGAACGCTTGCTTCCGATCAAAAACCGGGGCCACTACCGAGAGTACACAGTAGCTACACCGGGCGCGAGGCATCGCGGCACACGCCGAATTGTTTGTGGTGGCCAGCCCAGGGCACCCGAAGCTTGTTATTACTCAGCCGATCACTATGCGAATTTTCGCAAGATCGTGCCTTAGGTTTTTTTGGAACTACATCTATGTCTTATATCGAGAATGAAACGGGGATGGATATGCCGACTCGTCAAGAACCCGAGGCGCCGCTTCGGGGAGTACGCAGCAACATCGTGCAGTCGATCCGTGCCTTCCGGGTGCAGGACCTGCAAGACGCCGCCCAGAGCCTGGGACACCATTTCCTGTATGCCAACCTGGCCAATGCGCAGTCCAAGCAGGAAGTGCTGGACATGATCGGCCAGCAGTTCACCTTGCCCTCGCACGTCGGCAAGAATTTTGACGCGTTGTATGACAGCATGACCGATCCGGTGCACAAGTCCGGGCCGCAGCCGGGCTTCATCGCGGTGCTGGAGCATATTCCTGCCCATGCGAAGTTCGACAAGGAAGCGCGCGAGCAATTGCTCGACATCTTCCGCGACGCTGCCGACTACTGGAGCGACCGCAAGGTACCGTTCCGATGTTTCTATTCTTTTCTGTAGCCCGTTCCGCACACACCAGCCAAGCGGAACGGGCTATCGAGGCAAATGGTGATGCACAGGCCAACAAATCGCTGGCCGGCATCCACCTGACAACCGAGACAGGCGAGAGGATGCCGACCGACAAGTTGTTGGACGTGTCCCCTTTGGCGCTGCGCATGAGCAGCCCATTCAATGCGGAGTATTGGCTGGCGACAGCGTAATGATTGGCTGGCAACAGCGCAGTCCGAGTCAATTCAACGATGAAAAAAGCCCGTCCACATGACGGGCTTTTTTCATGCGCATCCCGCCAGCGTGACGTATTCATGCACCGGCACCTCCTGCGCGCGGCGCTGCAGATCAAAGTCGCCGCTGAAAGCCCGCTCGTCCAGCCACCGGCCCAGCGTGTGGCGCAGCAACTTGCGTCGCTGGCTGAATGCGACCTGTACCAGGGTGCTCAGAAGTTCCACATCGACCGTCGCTGCATCGGTGCGCGGGCACATTCGAACCACCGCACTGTCCACCCGTGGCGGTGGTGCAAAACTCTGTGGTGGCACATCGAGAAAACTGTCCATCGCATAACGCCACTGCAACATCACGCTCAGACGGCCGAATGCGGCACTGTCCGGCGCTGCGACCATGCGCTCGACAACCTCCTTTTGCAGCATGAAGTGCTGGTCCTCGATGACACCGACATGGTCCAGCAGGTGAAACAGGATCGGGGTGGAGATGTTGTACGGGAGGTTTCCCACCACGCGCAGTCTGCCCATCGGCATGCCGGGCCCCGGACTTGCGTCTTGCGGGCAGATGGTTTTGGCGAGAGCCGAAAAATCGACGGTCAATACATCCGCCTGAACGACGGTGAGACCGGCGCGCGCACGCAGCTTGCCCGCAAGGTCTCGGTCGAGTTCAATCACCGTCAGATGACCCGCGCGCTCGAGCAGCGGTTGCGTCAACGCGCCCAGCCCCGGACCGATCTCGACCACGCATTGGCCGGGCCTGGGAGCCACCGTCTGCACGATGGCATGGATGATTGCGGCGTCAACCAGAAAGTGCTGACCGAAGCGTTTGCGCGGTGCGTGGGCCGCCAAAGCACCGGAGCGATGCACCGGCATGACGGCCTTGGTCGAAGAGCCCTTCGTGGCGCGCACCATGAAATGCATCAGCTCGGAGGTTCGCGCAAGTCAACGTAGGCGCGCGCGCGCAATTCACGGCTCCAGCTCGCGTATGCCTCGTCGCTCTTCTTTTCGCGCAGCAGTGCACGCACCGCTTCGCGCTGTTCGCGCGTGCTCAATTGCACCGTCCGGCGACCGATGACGCGGATCAGATGGACACCGAACCGCGAAACCAGTGGCGGGCCGATCTCTCCGGGAGCCAGTGCATCCAGCGCGGCTTCGAATTCAGGCACGAACTGTCCGGGAGCAGACCAGCCAAGATCGCCACCCTGGGCAGCGCTGCCGTCCTGCGAGTACTGCTTGGCCAGGGCTTCGAAACTGGCCTGGCCAGACTGTATCTGGCGCCGGAAGTCTTCCAGCTTCGCGATCGCTGCCGATTCGCTCAATGTGGCCGACGGCCGCAACAGGATGTGGCTGGCGTGGGTTTGCTCGACCGACGTCGCCGGAGCACCGGCAAGGCGCATGTCGATCAGCCTGAGCACATGCAATCCCGCACCCGAGCGCACCGTGGTCATCGCGCCAGGCTGCAGCGAACGCACCGCGTCAATGAAAAGCTGAGGATAACGATCCACCGGACGCATGCCGAACATGCCTCCGGCATCGGCATCCGGCGCCTTGGACACGGTACGCGCCAAGGCCGAGAAATCCTCGCCCGAACGCACGCGCGCCATGATCTGATCGGCCTGCGCCTGCACTGTGGCGACCTGATCCGCGCTGGCATCTTCGGGCAACGCCAACAGGATATGCGCGATGTTGACTTCTGCCAGTCTGCCCGTGGCGCTGCCACGTTGCTCCATCAGGTATTGGTCGATGTCGAGTTCGGATACGCGCACCCGCTGGCCCACCTCGCGTTCGCGCACACGGGACAGCAACATCTGGTCACGCAACGTCGTTCGGAACTGGCTGCGCGAAATGCCGTCGGCGAGCAGGCGCCGATGCAGCTCGTCGAGATCCACCTGGTTCTGGCGGGCAACGGCCCGCTCCGCCTCGTCGAGCGCAAAGTCATCGATCTTGATGCCGTCTTCGCGTGCGTACTGGATCTGCGTGCGTTCGATGATGAGCCGCTCGAGCGCCTGTTCCGCCATCACGGCAGGGGTTGGCACCGGTTGCTGCAGCTGGGCCAGTTGCTGCGCCATGCGCTGCATCTCCTGGCGCACCTGCTGATTGGTGATGGGCTCGCTGTTGACGATCGCCACGATGTAGTCCGATGCCCGCTGCGCACTGGCGGCGGCGCCAACCACCGAACCGGTGGTTGGCGCCGCCAGCCCGATTCCCTGTGCCTGCGCGGTCAACACACAACAGCCAACCAGGCTGGACCAGAAAATGCGCGAAAGGCCAAATGTCATCATGATCAATCGTAATTGCCAAAGCGGCTCGGACTGGTGGTCGTCTCCCGCAGGAACTGGTAGCGCGGGATGCTGCGCTTGAGTGTCTCCAGCGGGTTGGAGCCCAGGCGTGCGAAACCAACGAACTCCAGCTGAAAAAGGATGCGGTTGCTGGCCGTCGTGGTTCCGGTCTGCAAGCGGTCCAGCACGACCCGGCCCAACCAGCAACCGCCGTCGTATTCAAAGCCGAGCACCGAATCGACCAGCTTGCCATCACGCAGGCTGAAGTTCATCCGGCCCACGGAATACCAGCGCCCGGCACCTTGGCCCTGACCGGCCCCGAGGTCTTCGCCCCGGTCGCCCCACAGGTCGTTGATCGGCCACTGCCAGGCCACATCGAGCTGTTCACTCAAACCGCGCTGCAATCGATAAGCGGCACTGACGACGCGATAGTTGCCCGGACTATAACGCCCACCGATGGTGGAGCGCACCGAGCGCCGGGTATCGGGGTCGAACTGCACCGTCGAGTCGAACGACCACCGCGGATCGAGATTGAGCGACGCGCCGACCAGTACGTCGCTGAAACCCTTGGCCACCGTGGTGCCACCGGGCAGGGTCACCCGCTGATCCTTGAACAGCAGCCGCTGCGCGATGCCCAAACGCGCCGCCTCTGCACCGGTGTCGCGGTCCAGCAGCCGTGTGGACACGCCTACGGTCAACAGGTTGCTGTCCGATATGCGGTCGTTTCCGACAAACGCGTTGTCGGTGTAGACCGTGGCGAAATTGAAATCATTGATCCCGCTGTCGTAATTGGGCAGCGCACTCTGGTCGCGGTACGGCGTGTAGACATAGAACGCGCGCGGCTCCAGTGTCTGGCGAAACGCCCGCCCGAAAAACGCAGTGTCGCGTTCGAACACCAGGCCACTGTCGACGCTGAATGTGGGCAGGGTCCGACTGGCCGAGGTCTTGCCGTTCGTCAGTGCGCTGTCGAACTGGTAGTTGGTGGCATGCAGCCGCAGCTTGGGCGTGATGAACCCGGCGGGCGAGACCCACGGCCGTGACACTTCGACTTGCGAAAACAGCCGCCGGGCGTTGGGCTGGTTCGTCAGCAACCGATCGGACTCGAATTGCGTCGCGTCGGCATCGACGGCCACATCAAATCCGCTCACATTGAGCCGCGCGTAGCGCATCACCAGTTGCGGAAGCCGGTCGTAAGGCGGCGTGATCGGAGACGCAACATCTTGCAGCGTCTGCCACTTGAGCACGCGCAAGCTGGACGAAAAGTTACCGCTGGACCATGAAACATTCAGATCGTTGGGCAGCAACCGCTGGGTCAGCCCCGGGCTGACCCGTGTGAAGTCGCGCCAGTAGTTGTCGTCACTGACGCGGTTCATCGACAAGCTCACACCCAGATTGCCAACCGAGCGCAGCCCGGTTTCGACGATGCCACTGTGCGTCAGCGAATAGCCCCAGCGGCTCATGTTGCGCAGCCTGTCGCCCGGCATGTAGTTGCCCTTGACCTCGCCCTGGTAGTTCGACTCCAGGTAGCGAAAATCGGCGCCCAGATCGATGCCACGCTTGCTCATCAGCGTCGGCGTAATGGTTGCGTCGCGGTTGGGGGCAATGTTCCAGTAATACGGTACCGTGACCTCGACGCCATTCACGTTGTCAAGGCCGAACGTCGGCGGCAATATGCCCGACTTGCGCCGATTGCTGAGCGGGAATGTGAAGGCGGGCACCGGCAGAATCGGAATTCCCTTGAAGCTCAATACGGCGGACTCGGCCTGTCCGACATCCTCCTCGTTGTCGATGCTGATGCTCGCGGCCCGGATGATCCAGTCCGGCATCCAGCTCGGCCCGGGCTGTCGTTGGCAGGTGGTGTAACTGGCATTGCGTATCACGGTGCGCTTTTCGTCGATGAAGTCGACGCGCTCGGCCTCGCCGTGGCCCTTGTTCTGCAACAACTGGTAGCGCGGACTGCGGAAGAAACCTTCGAACGACTCGATCTTGAGCCGAAGTTCAGGGCCTTCGTAGACATCGCCGGCGCGGTTGATGCGCACATTGCCCCGCGCCGTCGCCAGGTCCTCAGGCTGGAAATACTCCAGTCGATCGGCACGGATCACCAGATCGCCACGCCGCAGTTCTGCTGCGCCTTCAATCACGGATTCCAGGTCGGTGCGTGACGAGAGGTGTTCGCCCGAGACAAAGGTTGGCTGGGCATCCCGGTCCGCTTGCGGTATGGCTTCTCGCAGGATGCGGCTGCTCTTGAGTTGCAGCGGCGCCATCGCGGGCAGCGCCTGCGCCCAGCCCGCTGGTGCGGCCAGGCAAACGCTGGCACCGACGGCCACCATCCGCCCCAGCACCCAGCACCGGGCGGGACCGACGGCCCACAATTCGGTGACAAACAACAAACGGCGCATGGGAGAGTCAGGCGATGGGATCGTGCAACGGCAAAACAGCCCAACAGACACAAACGATGGGCAAGGGGCTTTGTAGAATGGATTATCCATGAGCGATACCATCTCATCGGGCAGCCCGTCCGATTCCACGCACGCGCAGCCCTCCCCGTCGAGCGTCAGCTGGAGCGACCCGCAGCGGCAGGCCGCATGCGATCGATGGCTCGAACGTATCGGCGCGAAGCAGGGTCTGGACCAGCACAGTGTGCGACTGGCCTCGGCCGATGCCAGTTTCCGACGTTATCTGCGGATCGACAGCCACTTCGGGACCCGCATCATCATGGATGCGCCACCGGACAAGGAAAACAGCGCGCCGTTCGTGCAGGTGGCTGCACTGATGGCGCAGGCGGGTCTGCGTGTACCCCAGGTGCTGGAGTGGGACCAGCCCCACGGATTTCTCCTGCTCAGCGACCTCGGCCGACAGACCATGATGCAGGCAATCGACCGCACCGATGCGCAGGCCAACCTGCCGCTGTACATGCAGGCGATCGACGCGCTGATCACCTGGCAGCGGGCATCGCGGCCCGGCGTCTTGCCACCCTACGACGAACCCCTGTTGCGGCGCGAACTCGACCTGTTCCCGCAGTGGTACTTGCGCCAGCATCGGGCTGTCGAGCCTGATGCGCGGATGCAGGAGACGCTGGAGCGTTGCTTTGCGCTGATCGTGCGCGAGAACCTCGCATGGCCCCCGGTGTATGTCCACCGCGATTTCATGCCACGCAACCTGATGCTGCCCACCGGTGACGACACGCAGCCACGCACCCACGGCGCATTGGGGGTGCTCGATTTCCAGGACGCTGTGTTCGGCCCGATCAGCTACGACATTGCCAGCCTGATGCGCGACGCGTTCCTGAGCTGGGAAGAGGAATTCGTGCTGGACGTGACCATCCGCTACTGGGAGAAGGCACGCAAGGCCGGATTGCCGGTCGGCGCTGATTTTGGCGCGTTTTACCGTGCTGTCGAGTGGATGGGCCTGCAGCGCCATCTCAAGATCGCCGGCATCTTTGCCCGGCTCACCTTGCGTGACGGCAAGCCGCAATACCTGGCCGATACGCCACGGTTCATCCAGTACATCCGGGCCACCGCGGCGCGCTACCGTGAACTCAAACCCTTGTTGCGACTGGTCGATCAGGTCGAGGGCATTGCGCAATCCAGCGGATTTGCTTACGGCCGCATGTAGGTCGCATCCCATGCGCAGACATTCATAGCCATGCCGGGTGCACCCCGCTTCCATTGCCCATCGCCACTGGCGACCGGCGTGCGCCTGGAGTTGCCGGCCGCAGCGGCGCGCCACGTGCAGGTTTTGCGACTGCAACCCGGCGCGGCCATCACCTTGTTCGGTCACCGGGGTACCACGACACCCGGCGGTGAATTTGCCGCGACCATCAGCGCCATGGGGCGCCAGAGCGTGGAGGTGCTGGTCGGCGCGCATGACCCGGTGGAACGTGAAGCGGCGCGTCAACTGCAGCTCGCGATTGGCATTCCAGCCAACGAACGCATGGACTGGCTGATCGAGAAAGCCACTGAACTCGGGGCGGCAAGCATCCAGCCGCTGATGACCGAGCGCAGCGTGGTGCGCCTCGATGCCCAGCGCAGCCTCAAGAAGCTGGCGCATTGGCGCAGCATCGTGGTGGCAGCGAGCGAACAATGTGGTCGCAACCGGCTGGCAATTGTGCACGCGCCGATGACGCTGACCCAATGGCTGCGCCAGACACATATCCCCAGCGCAACGACCGAGGCCGCATTGATTCTGTCCTTGCAGCCCGACGCCTGCGCGCTGCCCCACTGGAGCAGCGGTCCGGGCGCAGCAGCACGCAGCATCGTGTTTCTGTGCGGACCCGAAGGTGGTTTGCGTGGGGCGGAGGAAGCCCAGGCAATCGCAGCCGGCTTTGCGCCGGTGTCGCTGGGTCCACGCACGCTGCGATCGGAAACCGCCGCGCTGGCGGCACTTACACTGCTGGCATGAACCGAAACCTCGTGTTGCTGTCGGCTTGCCAGGCGCTGCTGCTGACCAACAACATCATCTTCATCGCCATCAATGGCTTGATCGGTTTCAGTCTGGCACCGGTCGGCTGGATGGCGACGATTCCGGTGATGGCCTACGTGGTCGGTGGTGCGCTGAGCACGCCGCTGGTCGCGCGCACCCAATCGGCGTGGGGACGCAAGGTGTCGTTCCAGATCGGACTGGCCGTGGCCCTGGTCTCGGTGCTGGCATGTGCCTACGCGATCGTGGCGCAAAGTTTCTGGTTGCTGGTGGCTGCCACCGTGGTTGCCGGCTATTACAACGCGAATGGTCAGCTGTACCGGTTTGCGGCCGCCGAACTGGCCGATCCGGGTTACCGTGAAAAGGCCGTCTCCATGGTTCTGGCCGGTGGCTTGATCGGCGCCGTGCTCGGGCCCAACATCGCGACCCGCACCAAGTCCTTGACCGCGACCCCGTTTGTCGGTGCCTACCTGACCCTGGCGGTGGTCGCGTTGATCGCGATGGC
This sequence comes from uncultured Rhodoferax sp., assembly GCA_964558425.1. Lineage (GTDB taxonomy): Bacteria > Pseudomonadota > Gammaproteobacteria > Burkholderiales > Burkholderiaceae_C > CAISIP01. The sequence continues at coordinate 16,528 of CAZLDV010000028.1, forward strand.
CATCATGGCACGGCTGCGATTCCCGCCGGTGCCGCCCAGGGTCGTGGGCGACCCCAAAGGTCGCCCGATGCGGGAGATCATGCGCCAGCCGATCTTCATTGTCTCCACGCTGGGCGTGGCCTTGGGGTATGGCGTGATGAACCTGTTGATGGCGGCCACGCCGCTGGCCATGCAGGTCTGCGCACTGCCGTTCGAAGACACGGCGCTGGTGTTGCAGTGGCATGTGATCGGCATGTACGCGCCCGGGTTTTTCACCGGTCATTTGATCCGGCGTTTCGGCGCCTTGCAGATCATGGCGGTGGGCTTGGGGCTCAATGTGGTCTGCATCCTGATCGCCTTGTCGGGTGTTGACCTGCACCAGTTCCTCATTGCCTTGTTCCTGCTTGGCGTCGGCTGGAACTTCCTGTTCACGGGCGCAACCACCTTGTCACTCAAAGCCTACCGCCCGGAGGAAAAGGACCGGGTGCAGGCTGCGATCAATTTTTCCATGTTCGCCGTCATGACGCTCACCTCGTTCGCTGCCGGCGCCCTGGTGACGACGCAGGGCTGGCACCTGCTGAACCTGGGCTCGCTGGTACCGGTGGCCCTGACCGCCGCAGCACTGGCATGGCTGGCCTGGCGGGTTGCCACCCGCCGCGAGGCCCCGCTCTGAGCCAGCCATTCACAGCCGCTTTGCAACCGGGATGCGGCACGGGATTGTTGGACTCGGCCATTGGCGCCATAGGCGGCAACAACAACAACACGCCCGCAGGCCAGACACCTGCCGAGCGCCTTGGCGGCAGCACCGACCTGATGGGCAAGCTCGGTGGATTGCCGGGCCAGCGCTGAACCGAATCGGCGCGCCGCTAGAAACGCGCGTCCAGCCAGGCCTTCAAGCGAGCAAACACCTGCACACTGTCTGGCGCCGACTCGTTGAATATCTCATGGTAGAGCGTCTCGAAGCACTGTGCAGTGACCACAGCGGCGGGTGCAGCGCTGGCGAAAGCGCGACTGCCAGCCGGGTTCACCAGCTTGTCCGCGCCCGCATACAGCAACAAGGTCGGCACGTGCCAGCGGGGGGCATCGGCAATCACGGCCGGGCCGGTCTGGGCAATGAATGCGCCAAGCCGCGCCGAGATCCGGTCATGTACCAGCGGATCGGCCTTGTATCGCGCCACCACATCCGGATCGTGCGACAGGTAGTGGGGGTCGAGGCCATTGCCCAAGCGCAGGTTCGGCGCCCATTTCGGCAATACCGCCAGCAGCAGTCTCTGCAAGCCATTGAGGCCAGCATCCAGCGCAGGCGACGACAGCACCAGACCTTCGATGGTGCGCAGCTGCAGAGCGACAAACCGTGCCGCAACCAGCCCGCCCATGCTGTGGCCCAGAACGACCAACGGCGTGGATGCGTGCATGCGCGCACGCGACTCGTCGACCACTTCGGCCAGGTCCTGCAACAAGCGGTCCTTGGCGGGCAATGCACCCCGCTGGCCCATGGATTCACCATGTCCGTACTGGTCATAAGCCCGCACCGCGAAACCCCAGTCGTTCAGGCGTTTGGCCAACCGGTCGTAACGCCAGGCATGTTCGCCCAGGCCATGCACGATCAGCACGACACCGCGCACCGGCGCCTTCGACAGCGGCCAGTCCATCACGACCAGATTGGTGCCATCACGCGCGGTCAGCGGGCTGAGATTGGTTTCAGGCAATCGACGCTCCCGCCCAGGACGGACACCCGCGGCCAGGCGCCATGACACGGGCCGATGCCGGCATCGGCATGCAAGTCGCGCGCGGCAATGTCACGGCAGGCTGACGATGACTCTGGCAACCGCGGCCGTGAGCTTCTTGGCAAACGGCACATGCAGGAATTCGTTGGGTCCGTGGGCATTGCTCCGGGGGCCCAGGACGCCACAGACCATCATCTGCGCCTGTGGAAAGCCGCGCGCCAACATGCTCATCAACGGTATCGTGCCGCCTTGCCCGATGTAGCCACAGGGCGCGCCAAACTGCGCCATCGATGCGCTGTGCAGCGCCTGCTCGAACCAGGGCGTTATCGCCGGTGCGTTCCAGCCGGTGGCAGCGCCACTGCTCTCGAAGGTGACCCGCGCCTGGTACGGTGCGTTGTCTTCCAGCAAGGCCTTCATCGCCTGCACCGCCTGTGCCGCATCGATCAGGGGCGGCAAACGCAGGCTGAGCTTGAACGCGGTGTAAGGCCGCAACACGTTGCCGGCATCTGCCAGCGCCGGGAAGCCATCAGCACCGGTGACACTGAGCGTCGGTGCCCAGGTACGGTTGAGCAACGCCTGAACCGGGTCGGTGGTGGTGGGCAAGACCAGCGTCTGCGCGCCGTCGCAGTCGTGGTGGGCCCAGGGAAACCGCTTCGTCACCTGCTGGCCCAGGATCGCCGCGGTGGCGCGCGCCTGGGCCAGCCGCTCGGGCGGCACCTCGCAATGGAAGCGGGCCGGCAACAGGCGCCCGGTGGCGCTGTCCTCCAGCCGGTCCAGCACCTGGCGCATGATCCGGAAACTCGACGGGACCAGACCGGATGCGTCACCGGAATGCACGCCTTCGGTCAGCACCTCGACCTTGAGCGTGCCGCTGACCACGCCACGCAAACTGGTCGTCAACCAGAGCTGATCGTAGTTGCCGGCGCCTGAATCCAGGCAGATCACCAGCGCCACGTCACCCAGGCGCGGCCGCAAGGCGTCGATATACGGCAGCAGGTCACGCGAACCACTTTCTTCCGAGGTTTCGACCAGACCGACGATGCGTGGATGCGGCACGCCCTGTGCCTTGAGCGCCTGCACGGCGGCGATGCTGGCATACACCGCGTAACCATCGTCAGCGCCACCGCGGCCATACAACTTGCCATCTTCGTATTTGGGCGTCCAGGGTCCCAGATCGTTGCGCCAGCCGGTGAATTCGGGTTGCTTGTCCAGGTGACCGTACATCAGCACGGTCTGCGTGGCGTCGGCACGGGTCGCATCCAACTCGAAGAACAAGACCGGTGTACGGCCTTCGATGCGCACGATCTCCAGCCGCAAACCGTCCACCTTCTGGGCGTCGACCCAGGCTGCGGCGTTGCGCACCACCGTCTCGATATGGCCGTGTTCGGCCCACTGCGCGTCGAATCCGGGCGACTTGGCCGGCACCCGGATGTAGTCGTGCAATTGGCCGACGATGTCGTTGTCCCATTGTGCGCTGGCGTGTTCCAGCGCCTCGGCATCATTCAATGCGCCAGCCGGCATTTCTTTGTGCAAAGGGGCATTCATCCGGGACTTTCAAGGAGTTTGCGCCATCGTATCAAGTCCACGGCCCACAAGCAGGGGTCAGGGCCAAACCAGCGACAAAAAAGCTACAGACGGTAGACCCTGCGCGCCGTCGCCCCGGTCGCGTCGGCATGTTGCTGCGGTGCGAGTTGTGCCATTGCGCTGGCATGCCAATCGGCATACGCGCCGGCACGCTCGAGCACCGGCCAGTCGCTGCCCCACATCACCCGATCGGCGCCAAAGCACGCCAGGATATGGCGCATGTAGCGTGCCAGCGTGTCAGACGGCGCACCAGGTGGCGCTTCGGTCCACAGGCCCGAGAGCTTGCACACCACCTGGGGCGCCGTTGCCAGAAGCGCCAGGCCGTCGGCCCATGCGTGCCACTGACCGTTGGCGATATCTGGCTTGGCGCCATGGTCGACGACGATGCGCAGCGTCGGATAGCGCAGCGCCAGCGTCAGGATGCGGGACAGGTGGACCGGCTTGACCAGCGCATCGAACGCGAGGTCGCCGGCCAGCATGGCCGAGAACGCGGGATGCAAGGCGCTTTGCAGGATCCAGTCCGGGTCCGCGATGTCCTGCAGCATCGGGCGCAACGCCTTGAGCTTGGGGTTCTCGGCGAGCGTCGTGATGCGTTGGGGGGCGTCTGGCGCCAGCAGGTCGACCCAGCCAACCACACCCAGCACATCGGCGGCAGGCCCCGCCTGCGCAAGCAGGAAGTGGGTCTCTGCCTCGGTCGGCGCCGCCTGCACCAGGACGCCACCCGTCACGCCCAGCGGCCGGCTCTCGCGCCGCCAGTCGTCCAGCGTCACATCGCGATGGATACGTCCCATGGCCGGCGTGAGCCAGCCATAGTCGCCACGCGCCAATTGCCAGATGTGAAAATGCGCGTCGATCATGCGGGAGCGGACAGCGGCAGCGGCGCGGCGGCCGGCACCAGGGCCTGCGCCCGCAACGCATGCCAGAACGCGTCCGGGATCGGATGGCCCAGCATGGCAACGCCATCGTCCCATTGCGCATGGTCCTGCGGCCCCAGCAACACGAGCTCGACCGCCGGATGGGCCAACGGAAACTGCAATGCAGCGGCACGCAGTGGAACGGCATGGCGGGCGCACAGAGCTTCGACGGCGGCCACGCGAGCCACCCATTCCTGCGTTGCCTGCGCATAGTTGAAGCGCAGCGGCGCAGCGCCGCCACCGCGCACGCCAGTGGCCAGGATGCCGGAATTGAAGACGCCGCCCAACGCAATACGGACACCACGCTGCGCGCACAGCGGCAACAACAGCGCCAGCGCGCTGTGGTCCACCAGGCTGTAGCGGCCGGCAAGCAGCAGGCAATCGAGCGTGGTCTCGTGCAGCACATCCAGACACACCTGCACATCGTTGACACCCAGGCCGATGTGGCGCAGCAGGCCTTCGCCCCGCATGCGACGCAGCTCCGGCAGCGCCTCGTCCACCACCTGGCGCAGTACCCGCGGGTACTGTGCACCATGAATGCCGGCGTCGCAATCGTGGATGTAGACCACGTCCAGCGTGGCCAGCCCCAGCCGCTGCAGGCTGTCTTCGACGCTGCGGCGCACACCCGCTGCAGAGTAATCCCAGGCCTGCACGAATGGCAGCACATCGACATACCCGTTCTGCGATCGCGGCGCAGCTGCATCGGGCCGCAGCAGCCGCCCGACCTTGGTCGACACGGTGCAGGCAGAGCGCTCGCAGGCGCGCAGCGCCTGTCCGAGCCGGTGTTCACTCAGACCGTTGCCATAATGCGGCGCCGTGTCGAAAGTGCGACAGCCCGAGTCCCAGGCTGCGCGCACCAAAGCCAGTGCCGCATCGTCGCTGCTCGCTGCAAACAGGTTGCCCAGTGGCGCACCGCCCAGACCCAGGCGCAATCCGGTGGTCATGGATTTGAAGATCATTGCATCAAGGACAGCAGGGTCTGCTTGCGCACATTGCGAAGGGCCGATCGGCAACCCGGGCGGCCATGAGCGACACGCTGCGCATCGCTGCTCTCCAGGGCATGCGTCGGCCGCGAACGACGGCGCCTTGGGACAGGAAGCGTGTCACTGACATGTCACTCTGTCTGCGCACCATCATGGTTCCGCTTCGTCGCAGCGCCGGATCACTGCAGCCGCAACAGGAACTGCCGCAAGGCCTCGGCGGTTGGCGCGCCGCGGATGCCGTCGGGCTGGGTGCACTTGTACGCCGCCGCCGAACTGGCGTAGACACAGGCATCACCCGGCGACAGTCCACGCGCCAAGGCCAGCGTCAAGGCACCATGAAACACATCGCCCGCGCCGGTGGTGTCGACCGCCTGTACGGCGATCGCCGATATGCGGTGCAGCCGTGCGTCCGATACCAGCATCAGGCCTTTGGCACCCAGCGTCACCGCGGCGCAGCTGGCGCCGAGATAGATCGCACGCAGCAAAGCTGCCTCCTGGGCCACCGGGCCGGACCACACCGCCAGGCCCGGTTCCGAGAACACCACCCAGCGTGCCAGCGGCACCAGTGACGCCAGATCCTGCTGCGGCGCGACATCGGCGTCGAACACGGAGAGCTTGTCATGGGCACGCGCCCACAACAAGGCCGCGCGAGCGCCGGCCGGCCAGCGCGGGTCCACCAGCACCGCGTCGCAACCGGCAAACGCATCATCATCGGGCGGCCGGGCCAGATGCATGGCATCGCCCCGGTGGTTGAAGATGTGGCGCTCGCCTTGCTGGTCGACGATGATGGCCGACGCCGAGGTGTGGGCCCCCGGCACCTCTTGCAGATGGGTCAGGTCGATGCCCTCGGCTGCGAGTTGCTGGCGCACCATGCGCCCGGCGTCATCCGGCCCGACGGCGCCGACAAAGCGCACGCGTGCACCGAGCCGCGCACTGGCCAGGGCGGCGTTGGCGGCCATGCCGCCACCGACGATCTGATAGCGATGGGCCGGCGTCTTGGTGGCTCGCTGCGGGAACCGCTCCACCTGGAACACATGGTCGATGGCGCAATGGCCCACACAGGCAATCAGCGGACGCGAATCGGACATATCGGGCGGCAGGTGCATCGGCGCTCCCAATGGCTTCGAAATCAGAATGGCTCCAGCATGCCCGACAACCCGACGGCCAGCCCGCACGGAAAACGATGCGCGCGCGCCGCGCGGATCAGACGCTGGCCAGCGCCTGACCCAGGTCTTCGAGCAGGTCGTCGATATGCTCGATGCCGATCGACAGACGCACCATATCTTCCTTCACGCCGGCCTTGGCCAGTTCGTCCGGTGCCAGTTGGCGATGGGTCGTCGATGCCGGATGGCAGGCCAGCGACTTCGTGTCGCCGATATTGACCAGTCGGGTGAACAACTTCAGCGCATCCTGGAAGCGGGCACCCGCCGCACGGCTATCCGTGGCCTTCAACCCGAAACTGATGATGCCCGAAGCGCGCCCACCCATGTAGGTCTTGGCCAGGCCATGGTCAGGGTGGTCCGGCAAACCGGCGTAGTTGACCCAGCCTACCTTTGCATTCGACTTGAGGTAGTTGGCGATGCTCAGCGCGTTGTCACAGATGCGGTCCATGCGCACCGCCAGCGTTTCGATGCCTTGCAGGATCTGGAATGCATTCATCGGGCTGAGTGCCGCACCGGTGTTGCGCAGTGGCACCACGCGAGCTCGGCCAATATAGGCCGCCGCGCCGAGCGCCTCGGTATAGACGACACCGTGGTAACTCACGTCCGGTTCGTTGAGCCGCTTGAAACGCGCCTTGTGCGCGGCCCACGGGAACTTGCCGGAGTCGACGATCATGCCGCCCAGGGTCGTGCCGTGGCCGCCCAGGTACTTGGTCAACGCATGCACGACGATGTCGGCGCCGTGCTCGATGGGACGGCACAGGTAGGGACTGGGCACGGTGTTGTCGACGATCAGCGGGACGCCGGCGTCATGCGCAACCTTGGCCAGTGCTGCGATGTCGGTGATGTTGCCCAGCGGATTGCCCACCGATTCGCAAAATATCGCCTTCGTCCGGTCGTCGATCAGCCTGGCAAAGGAGGCCGGATCGCGGTAGTCGGCAAAGCGGGTTTCGATGCCCATCTGCGGCAAGGTATGGGCCAGCAGGTTGTAGGTGCCGCCATACAGCGTCGAGGCCGAGACGATGTTGTCGCCAACCTCCGCGATGGTCTGGATGGCATACGTGATGGCCGACATGCCCGAGGCCACCGCCAGCCCGCCGACTCCACCTTCCATCGCCGCCACCCGCGCTTCGAGCACGGCATTGGTCGGATTCATGATGCGGGTATAGATGTTGCCCGGCACCTTCAGGTCGAACAGGTCTGCGCCGTGCTGGGTGCTGTCGAACGCATACGCCACCGTCTGGTAGATCGGCACCGCGACCGATTTGGTGGTCGGATCCGGGCTGTAACCGCCATGCACGGCAATGGTTTCTATTTTCATGAAGCGCTCCGCAAAAAAACAACTATCTTATGGCAAGTGCATGCCGCGATGCCTGTGTCAAGCGCAGCATCGACAAGCCCAGGTTGCCCGGCAGCGTGGTGCGCCACGGGCCGGCCACCATGCACCACGGCATTGACCAGCGCATGCGCAATCTGATACCATTACTAACATGTCAGTTCGACGCATCTACGGCAACATCCTGCTCAAGAAAGGCGTGGTGCGTCCATGATCGGCAAGCGCAAGACTTCCGCCGTGGTGGTGCCGTTGGCCGACGCTGTCGCAGCGCAGGGAACCAGCCAACGGGCACGCGCCTACCAGGGCTTCACGCAACAGATTCTCAGCGGCGGCATCCGCAGCGGCCAGTTCATTTCGCAACGCGAACTGATGACCCTGCTCGACATGCCGCTGGGTGCCGTGCGCGAAATGATTCCGCGGCTCGAGGCCGGCGGCCTGATCAAGACCGTGCCACAACGTGGCCTGCAGATCGCGCATGTCGACCTCAAGCTGATCCGCAATGCGTTCCAGGTCCGCTCGATGATCGAACTTGAGGCGATCCGCCATTTCGTGCACACCGCCACCGACGTCGAACTCGAACAGATCGACACCAGCCACCAGGACATCTTGCGCCGCGCCAGCGCGACACCCGTCGACGCCCGCTTGCTGGACGATGCACAAGCCGTCGATTGGGGCCTGCATGACCGGATGGTCGACGCATTGGGCAACGAGATCGTGTCCGAGATCTACCGCGTGAACACGCTGCGCATCCGGTTGATCAAGCTCGAAAGCAGCGTGATCACGCCGGCGCGCCTGATTCCCGCCATGGAAGAGCACCTGCTTTTCATCGCCGCCTTGCGCCAGCGCGACGCAGCCGGCGCCACCGGGCTGCTCGATGGGCATATCCGCAGCGCGCGCGAGCGCGTCCTGGCGGCGCCACTGGAACTGATCACGGCCGGGTCAACCATGCAACGCACATCGACCCGCAAACCCCGTACCACCCCTACCCGAAGGACATCCACGTGAACCAGGACATCTCCGGCCTCTGGCCGGCCGTGCTCACCCCTGTGGCCGCCGATGGCGCGCTCGACCAGTCAAGAGCCCTTGCCCATGTCCGGCACCTGCTGGCCCAAGGTTGTGACGGTGTTGCCATCTTCGGCACCACCAGTGAGGGCCCGGCCTTTACCAATGCGGAGCGCAAATCGCTGCTCGAGCACTTGCTGGCCAACGGCGTGCGCGCCGAGCAGATCGTGGTCACGACCAGCTGCAGTGCGCTGGCCGACGCCATCGACCTGGGGCGGCACGCCATCGCACACGGCTGTTTTCGCCAGCTGTACATGCCGCCGTTCTATTTCCGCCAGCCGCGCGCGGCGGGCGTTGTGACGGCCGTATCCACGGTACTCGACGGCATCGGCGACCCCCGGCTCAAGATGCTGCTCTACCACATCCCCGGCCTGTCGAGCGTGGAATTCAGCCACGACATCATCCGGACCTTGGCCGAGCGGCATCCCGGTCAGGTGATTGGCGTCAAGGACAGCAGCGGCAGCCTGGACAGCGGATTGGCGCTGGTCAAGGCGTTCCCGCAACTGGCCATCCTCATTGGCGCCGAACCATTCGTCGCGCCCATCATGCGCGCCGGCGGCAGCGGCTCGATCAACGGCCTGGCCAACATCGCACCGGCGCTGATGGCGCGCATCATTGCCAAACCGTCGCAGGTCACGCCGGCCGACGAAAAGCTGGTGCTGGACCTGCTGGCTCTGCTGGCGCTGCGACCCGGCATGCAGTTCGTCAATGTCTACAAGACCATGCTGGCCGAGCAGACCGGTGACGACGCCTGGCTCAACGTGCGCGCACCGCTGTGCCGGCTGGAAGAAGACGAAGAACAGGCGGTTCGTGCGGCTTACCGTGCGATCGGCGCGCCACTGGCCACGATCTGAAGAGGCGCCGGCAGATCCGGGAACGGGTCGATTGCGATCGGCCTGCGCTGCGGCATGCCGCGCAGCACCGCATCGGCGAAATCCATCAGGCAGATCCAATCTGCCAGGCAATGGTCGTGGCCACCGACGCGAAACACGATCGCCGCCTTGTCCGCGGCTCCCAGCAGATCGAAGACACGCTGTGCCGCGCGGTGCGTCTGCCAGCTGCCTTGCGGGTTCGCCCAGCGGTCGTCCAATGCCTCGGTCGTCAGCAACGCGCGCGGGGCGACGAGCGCCTTGAGAAAGTGCTGGTCGAACGGCAATTCAGATTCGCGACCCGCAAACGCTCGCAGACGCGGATCGAACCAGTAGTCGAACCGCGCCAGAATATCGGCCAGTGTTTCCGCGCCCGGACCCCGGTGACGCCAGCAACCCGCGCCGCCGGCGCCGGAATTGTTGGCGCTCGTCAGCGCAATGCGCGTGTCGGTGGCGCCAGCCAGCAAAGCGGCCTTGCCGCCCCGCGAATGACCGACCACCGTGATGGCCGCCGGATCGATCCAGGCGAGGGCTTGCAACGCGTCGACAACACGGTGAAACGCCCATGCCCAGATGGCCAGGGTGCGTGGCCGCGCAGCAGCGTGGATCGGCGCAAGACACGTCGCCGTTGAATCCGGGTCGGCGGCGATCTCGACCCGGTTGAACTCGGCAAACACATAGCCGCGCGCGAGCATCGTGGCACGCACGGCCTCGTCGGCGTACTGCCAGCAACCGTCACCGCTGATGATGACCGGGAACGGGCCGTTACCGGGAGGAACGAACAGTCGCACATGAAAGGCTGCGGTGCCAGCGGGTTCGACGCGGCAATGCAGAAGGCGGGTACCCGACTGGCGGCGCAGCAGCGCCTGATGCAGGCAGACCAGGCCAACGGACTCGGGCACAGCAGGCAAGGGGCCGTACGCCAACGGCAGCATCAACGCGGCAATTTCCTGACGCCGTGCGGGCCACTGCAGCGGCGAGGACACCCGCAGGCCGTCCTGGGTCAACAGGGGATCGGGCCAGGGGGCGAGGTTCGAGGCCGCGCTGTTGTCAAGCGGGTCATTCATATGACCGTGTCGGTAGAAACGCTAGGCGCCAGACAGCCGATTTGACCTACGATGACGAACGTTTCCACCCACTCTCTCCTAGGAAGGCCATCATCATGGTAACCCGTCTCCTGAAGCACCCCGCAAGCGCGCTTGCCGCCGCATTGTTCGTCCTTCCCGCCGCCGTGCACAGCGCGGAGATCCGTGTCATGTGTTACCAGGACGGCATCGAATGCGACGTCGTCAGCGAGCAGGCCAAACGGTTTGAAGCGGCCAATGCCGGTACCAAGGTCGTGATCGACGTGGTGCCCTACAAGACCATCCTGGAGCAACTTCCGGTGCAACTGGCGGCCGGCCAGGGCCCGGACATCGCCCGCGTGACCGATCTGGGCGGCTTGTCCAAGTACTACATGGACATCAGCGCCAACATCAAGGACAAGGCCTATTGGGAGGCCAACTTCGGGGCCACGTCGCCGTGGCTGCGTCCGAACCCCGGCGACACCGGCATCTATGGCTTCATGTCGCAACTGACGATGACCGGGCCCTTCGTCAACAAGACCTTGTTCGAGCAGGCCAAGGTTGCGCTGCCAGGCCCGAAGGCGACCTGGGACGAATGGGTCGAGGCGACCCGCAAAGTGGCCAAGGCCAACCAATTGCCGGCCGCCATGGCCTGGGACCGTTCGGGCCACCGGTTCGCCGGTCCGGCGATCAGCTATGGCGCCAGGATTTTTGATGCCAAGGGCAATCTGGTCATCGACGACGGCTACAAGGCGCTGGTGGCCAAGTTCGTTGGCTGGAACAAGGACGGCACCATGCTCAAGGAAGTATGGGCCGGCACCGGTGGCTCCAGTTATGCCGATTCGATCGGCGAGTTCAAGAACGTCCGGGTCGCGATGGTGTTGTCCGGCTCCTGGCAGATCAACCGGCTGCAAAAGGACATCGGCAACGCGTTCGACTGGATCGCGGTCCCCAACCCCTGTGGTCCCGCCGCCTGCTCCGGCATTCCCGGAGGCGCTGCATGGGTCGCACTCAAGACCAGCAAGGCGCCCAAGGACGTGGCCGCATTCCTCGACTTCATGGCCCAGGAAGCCAACTATGCCGAATTCGCCAGCAAGACGAACAACATCCCGGCCCATGCCGGTCTGGCCAAGAAGGGTGTGAAATACCCGAGCGCAACCCCGCAGGCACAGGCCGCCCTGAGCGTCTTCAGCGCCGGCGTGGCAAGCCTGTCGCCAGTGGCCTATGCGTTCCAGGGCTACAAGTTCAACCGCGCCATCATGTTTCCGACGGTGACCCGCGTGACGCAGGCCATCGTGGGTGAAATGACCGTGACCGAGGCCGACGCCAAGATCGCTGCCGACATGGCCGACGCGGTCAAGCAGGCAAGCAAATAGGCCGCATCGCCAGAAAGGCCCACCGTGTCACTGCTGTCGCGCATAGCGGGCCTGTTCTTCAACCTGTTCGAGCCCCTGTTCCGACTGGCGCAACGCCGGCTCGGGGTAGGCCGGCTTGGCTGGTTGTTCGTGGCACCGAACCTGGTCGTGTTCGGGCTGTTCACCTTCCTGCCAATCACGATCAATCTGGTCTACGCGACCACCGGAGGCGTCAACCTGATGCCATTCGAGCGGCCCTACACTGGTTCGGAGAACTTCGGCATCCTGCTCGAATGCCGCAATTACTTCGACATCCAGTCCTGCCGCAAGGACGTGTTCTGGCGTGCCGTGTTCAACACCGTGCAGTTCAGCCTGATCCAGGTCGTGCTGATGGTGGGGTTTTCGCTGGTCACCGCGCTGGTGCTCAACCGAAAGATCATCGGCCGCGGTTTCTGGCGCGGCGTGTTTTTCTACCCGGTGCTGCTGTCACCGGTGGTGGTGGCGCTGATCTGGAAATGGCTGCTGCAAAGCCAGGGCGTGTTCAATGCCGCACTGGTCGCGGTGGGCAGTTCGCCGATCGAGTGGTTGACCACCGCATCCTGGGCGTTTTTCTGGACCGTGTTCGTCTCGATCTGGGCCCACATGGGTTTCTACACCCTGATCCTGCTGGCAGGCTTGCAGGCGATTCCGAAAGACATGTACGAGGCCGCCGAGATGGATGGCGCCTCGCCCTGGCGCACGCTGCGCCGCATCACCTTGCCGCTGCTGATGCCCAACCTGATCGTGGTGCTGGTGTTGGCGATGATTCGGGCGGTGCAGATCTTTGACGAGGTGTTCGTGCTGACCGGCGGTGGCCCCGGCTCTGCCACCACCTTCATCGTGCAGTTCATCTACCAGACCGGGTTTGCCGAACAGATCCACCTGTACGGCCTGGCCGCTGCCGCGTCGCTGGTGCTGGCATTCGGACTGATCTTGCTGACCTTGATCCAGTTGCGCCTGACGCGCGCATCGAGCGCGGGGGAAAGAGCACGATGACCGGATTCCTCACACGCACCCGCGGGCGTGGCCGCATGGACTGGACCGATTGGCTCAGTTACCTCTATCTGGTGATCGGGCTGTTCACGATGTTCGCGCCGGTGCTCTGGCTGGTGATGTCGTCGTTCAAGTCGGAGGCTGCGATCAGCCAGTTTCCGCCGACCTTCCTGCCCTACACGCAGAAGTCGGTCCCGGTGGCGGGACACGACAAGCCGCTGCCGCTGTTCCTGACGCGTGACGAAAAGGGCGAGATCAAGCCGATGGCGCAGCTGCGGCGCATCGGCATCATGGCCACGATGGTCGACCCGGCGCATCCGGAGCAGCAGGTCCGCGTCAACATCAACGACCGCACGCCGGTCAACGAACTGCAGTTTGCGCTGTCCAACTACACCGAGATTTTCGGCAAGTTCCGCTTCGGCCTGTATCTGTGGAACAGCGTGTTCATCACGGTCGTGGCCACGCTGCTGACACTGCTGATCAACTCGATGGCGGCATTCGCCCTGTCCAAATACCGGTTCACGGGCCAGAAGACGGTGTTCCTGCTGATCATCGCGACCCTGATGATCCCGCCCACCATCATCCTGGTGCCGGTATTCCTGGTGCTCAATACGGTGGGATTGCTCAACAGCCTGTGGGGCGTGATCCTGCCGGCAATTGCCACCCCCACCGGGGTATTTCTGCTGCGCCAATACATGCTGACCATTCCCGATGAGCTGCTGGAGGCCGCGCGCATGGATCATGCCAGCGAATGGCGCATCTACTGGAAGATCGTCCTGCCGCTGGCGGCGCCGGCGCTCGCGGTGCTGGCCATCTTCTCGGTGATGTGGCGCTGGAATGATTTCCTGCTGCCCTTGATCGTGCTTTCGCGCTCCGAGTTCTTCACGCTGCAGCTGGCGCTCAATGCGTTCCAGGGCGAGCTCAACACCCAGTGGCATTACCTGCTGGCCATGACGGTGATCACCTTGATCCCGATCACGCTGGTGTTTGCCTTTCTGCAGAAATACATCACGACCGGCATCGCCGGCGCGGGCGTCAAATAGCACCGGCCGCGCCGCGACCACACCCCACTTCAGGAACACCGCGTGGCCACCCTCGAACTCGCCCGGATCGTCAAGACCTTTGACCAGACCACCATCCTGCACGGTATCGACCTGCAGGTCGAGGACGGTCAGTTCGTCGTGTTTGTCGGGCCTTCGGGTTGCGGCAAGTCGACGCTGTTGCGGGTGATTGCCGGTCTGGAGTCACCGACCAGCGGCGACGTGCGTATCGATGGGCGATCGGTCAACGGCGTATCGGCTGCGAATCGCGGCTGTGCGATGGTATTCCAGTCCTACGCCTTGTATCCGCATATGAGCGTGTACGACAACATGGCCTTCGGGCTGGAAAACGCCGGCGAGCCGCGCGCGCAGATCGATACCAAGGTGCAGTCCGCCGCCAGGCTGCTGCGGCTCGACACCCTGCTGCAGCGCAAGCCGACCCAGCTCTCGGGCGGACAGCGCCAACGGGTGGCAATCGGCCGCGCCATCGTGCGCGAACCGCGGCTGTTTCTGTTCGACGAACCGCTGTCCAACCTGGACGCCGAGTTGCGCGTCTCGATGCGCGCCGAGATTCGCGATCTGCATGCGCGGCTCAAGGCCACCATGGTGTATGTCACGCACGACCAGGTCGAGGCGATGACCATGGCCGACAAGATCGTGGTGCTGCGCGCCGGCAAGGTGGAGCAGGTCGGCGCGCCACTGGAGCTGTACAACCGCCCGCTCAATACGTTTGTCGCCGGTTTCATCGGCAGCCCGCGGATGAACTTCCTGCCGGCCGAGACCGTGCGCACCGTCGACGCTGCACAAGACATGCTGCGGCCGCCCGCGGGCACACATACCATCGGCCTGCGGCCGGAACACGCGCTGATTGACGCCGACGGTCCGATCCGGATGCGGGTGCACCAGGTCGAACAACTCGGTTCGACCAGTTTGCTGCATGGCACGGTCGGCACCGATACGCCGTTCGAGCTGGTGTGCAACGGCCAGACCGCGATCCGCGGCGGCGACAGCGTCGGCATCGGCATGCCGGCGGAACACCTGCACTGGTTCGATGCGCAGGGCTTGCGGTTGGCGGCGCAACAAGGAGCCAGCCTATGAAAGCACTGCGCGCCGCAGGTGCTGCACAGGCCGATACCCACGGCATTTCGGTGGCGCTCGAAAGTGGCGCCCGGCTACGCGCAGAAGTCCTGGAACACGCCATCGCGCGGGTACGCATCACGCCCGCGGAAGGTTACCGCGAACCCCGCACCTGGGCGATCGCCCCGGTGCCGGGCCACGATGTCGACTGGCACGGCCGCGCGCGTGACGACCGCAGCGGCTTTGCGTGCCCCGCTGCGCGAATCTCGCAGCGCGACGGCACCATCGCGCTGCAGACCAACGCCCTGTCACTGACGCTGACCACCGAAGCGCTGGCATTGCGCTGGACCGACGCGCATGGACGACTGCTGCTCGAAGACCGCACCAGCGCCGCCTACATGGCGAGCAGCCGTACCGGCGCGATGCGCCACTACCTGCAACGCGAGCGCGGCGATCGCTATTACGGCCTGGGTGACAAGACCGGGCGGTTGAACCTGCACGGCCGACGCCTGCGCACCCTGGCCATGGACGCGCTGGGCTACGACCCGAAGAGCGGCGACCCGCTCTACAAGCACTGGCCCTTCGTCCTCAGCCGCAGCGCCGAGGGTGCGTGGTGCGGCATCTACTACGACACACTGGCCGCGTGCACCTTCGACCTGGGCTGCGAACACGACAACTACCATGGCCTGTACCGGCATGTGGAGATCGACGATGGCGACCTGGACTACTACGTCATCGCCGGCGCGTCGCCCGCCGAGGTGATCGCGGGCTTTGTGCGGTTGATCGGCGGCACCCCTCTGCCACCGCGCTGGACACTCGGCTTCGCGCAGACCGCGATGGGCCTGGCCGATGCGCCCGACGCGCAGCAGCAGCTGGACGCCTTCATCAGCCGCATCGCGCAGGAAAGCATTCCCTGCTCGGCGTTTCACTACGGCTCGGGGTATTCGTCGCGCGGCAGGCGGCGCTATGTCTTCACGTGGAACAACAGCAAGTTCCCCGACCCCCTGGCACTCAACGATCGGTTCCATGCATCCGGCATGCAGGTGGTGGCCAACATCAAGCCCTGCCTGCTGGACGACCACCCGGCCTTTGCGCAGGTGCAGTCGTACGGGGGTTTCATCCACGATGCACAGGGCCAGCCGGTGCTCGAACCCTTCTGGGACGGCATGGGCGCGCACCTGGATTTCACCAATCCGCAAGCAATCGCATGGTGGCAGCAGCAACTGCGCCAGCAGGTGCTGGACTATGGCATCGATGTGGGCTGGAACGACAACAACGAATACGCCATCCTGGACGACGATGCGCAGTGCAACGGCTTCGGTACGCCGCTCGCGATGCATCGCGCGCGCCCGCTGCACAGTCTGCTCATGACCCGCGCCAGCTTCGAGGCGCAGGTCGCGCACGCTGCGGGTGAGCCGGTGTTCAGCGTCAGCCGCGCCGGACCACCGGGCATCCAGCGTTATGCGCAGACCTGGAGCGGCGACAACACCACCAGCTGGGAAACGCTGCGCTGGAACATCCGCACCGGCTTGCAGATGTCCCTGTCGGGCATGTTCAACGTCGGCCACGACGTGGGCGGCTTTGCCGGCCCGTCGCCCGATGCCGAGTTGTTCTTGCGCTGGGTGCAGGCCTGCTGCCTGAACCCGCGCATGGTGATGAACTCATGGAAGCTCGACGGCACCAACAACGTGCCTTGGCTGCACCCGCAGGTGACCGAGCACGTGGCAGCGGCGATCCGCCTGCGCTACAGCTTGATGCCGTATCTGTGGTCGCTGTTCGAGCGCGCCAGCAGCCACCACGAACCGATCATCCGGCCGACGTTCTACGATTTTCCGGATGACGAACGGTGCTTCGAGGATTGCGACGACTTCATGCTGGGCCCGGAGCTGCTGGTGGCGCCGGTGGTGACGCAGGGGGCCACGAGCCGCAGCGTGTATCTGCCCAGCGGGCCGCAGGCATGGTTCGACTTTCACACTGGCAATCGGTTTGCTGCCGGGCAGCTGCATACAGTCGACGCGCCCTGGTCGCGCTTGCCACTGTTTGCGCGTGCCGGCGCTTCGATTGCGATTGCCGGCGCCGATGGCGCAGGCCAGCGGCACGACGACCGGGTACGGGAGATTCGCAGCTTTCGCGACTGAACCGCCGCCAGGTCGGCCTCTTGCAAGGACCTGCGTACGGCACATGCCGATGGATGGTTGCGCAAGAGCCGCAGCCTGATCGATGTCTTGCTGCGACGGACACTGGCCCATCACGAACGTGTCGGCGCAATGAACTGTTCAGGTTCGCGCCTCCGGGAGAAGCGCTTCTGGCCATCGCATCGTGTGCCAGAGCGCCGAGGCGGCAGCCCGCTACCCATTGCGGGGCTGGATTGACGCACACGAGCGAACCCGTCCTCGGCAAACTGCCAGTGACCGGCCATGCCAAAGCCGTCATAATGATTTCGCCTGCAGGCAGCGGGCGCGATACCACGATCCCGTTCGGCGCGGCTCTGGAGCGGCGGTCGGGCGCGTACAGCATGACCACGTAACAAGGGGCCATTCGTGCCGGAATCGAGCGAGATTGCGACGATCCTGATCGTGGACGACACGCCGACCAATCTGGCGCTGATGGTTGAACTGCTGCGGCCGGAGTACCGCACCAAGGTAGCGATCAATGGCGAGAGAGCCATCGAACTGACCCTGGGTTGCGACCCCCCCGATCTGCTGCTGCTTGACATCATGATGCCGGGCCTGAGCGGATACGACGTGTGCCAGCGGATCAAGGCCGCGCCCCATGCGCGCAGCATCCCCATCATCTTCGTATCGGCGATGGGAGAGACTGAAGATGAAACCCGGGGTCTGGCGCTCGGTGGCGTGGACTATGTCACCAAGCCGATCAACCCAAGCATTGTCAAGGCGCGCATCCGCACCCACCTGGCCGTTGCACAACAGGCACGGGAACGCGAACGCCTGGTCGCGCAGCTGGAGCAGCAGGCGCGGGAACTCACACAGTTGAACCACACGCTGGAACAGCGGATATCCGACGGTGTCGCTCAGCTGGAACGACTGGGGCGACTCAAGCGATTTTTTTCGCCGTCGGTGGTCGATCTGATATTGTCAGGCGCGGCCGACGATCCACTCAAGAACCATCGGCGCGAAGTTGCCGCCGCGTTTGTCGACCTGCGCGGATTCACCGCTTTCACTGAGACATCGGATCCGGAAGACGTGATGCAGGTGATCAACCAGTACCACGATGCAATGGGTGCGCTGGTGATGGCGTATGGCGGCACGTTGGAGCATTTTGCGGGCGACGGGATGATGGTCTACTTCAACGATCCTGTGGAAGTCGACAACCCCGCCTTGGTCGCCGTGGAGATGGCGATCGACATGCAGGCACGTTTCTCCGATCTGGTGCAGGCCTGGCTGCGAAGGGGATATGCGCTGTCGATGGGGATCGGTGTCGCGCAAGGGTTCGCAACCATCGGGGCGATCGGCTTTGAAGGCCGCCGCGACTACGGCGTGATCGGCACCGTGACCAATCTTGCCGCGCGACTGTGCGGCGAAGCCGCCGGCGGACAGATACTCGTGTCACAGCGCGTGCATGGTTTTGTGGCGGATTTCGTCCGCAGTCAATCGGTGGGCGACCTCGCGCTCAAGGGTTTCCATCGGCCGGTCGCCGCCTTTTCCATATCGAACCGTATCGGTATGGGTCGCGAAATCGGTGCATAGGGAGAAGGCCACATGAAGTTGCGCAAGGCATCGGTCTGGTTCTTCGCGATCGTGCTGCTGGCCCTGGGCGCCAATGCGATGTTCCTGTTGCTCATCAAACATGCTTACGACACCGTCGTATCAGCCCAGGAGCACCGTGAACGTTCACTGCGCCTGTCCAATGGACTCCAACAGGAAACCGAGCAGTTGACACGCTTGGTGCGCGCCTATACCAGCACAGGAGAAGCGCGTTACCTCTTGTATTACTACGACATCCTTGCCGTGCGCGAAGGAGAAAAGGTGCCACCGGTGCAGGTCAACCCGACCAACTACTGGGACGCGGTCATCGCCGGGCGCATCCGGCACACCATCCCGACACAGGGGACCAAGCGGTCTGTCGTCGAGATGATGCGATCCCAGGGTTTCGGCGCGGCCGAGTTGGCGTCTCTGGAACGGGTCATCAGCGCCACGAAGGCATTGAACAAGCTGGAACAGACAGCATTTGCCGCGACCCAGGGTCTGTACAACCCGCAGACCGGGGAGTTCATATCCGACGGTCCACCCCGTCTGGACTTCGCCAGCCAACTGGTGCACAGCGCCGCATACAACACACTGAAGGACAATCTGTCCCTGGCTGTCAGCACGCTCGTCGCAACCACCGATCAACGCAGCCGCGCGGAAGTTGCCGCGGCCGGCAGCGCTCTGGCGCGCTGGATTTTCCTGTCACTGGTCAGCATGGGGTCCAGCATCTTCATGGCGATGCTGGCGCTGCGCGTCATCCGCAAGAACGTGCTCGTTCCGATCCACCGATTGGGACACAGCGCCGATCGCCTGGCGTTGGGGGACTATGCAGCCCGTAACGGCCCTTTGCATGGCTTTGACGAACTGACGTCGATGGGTCGCACCATGGACGCCATGGCGATCGCCATCGAAGACGACATCGCGCATCGGAAAGTGGTGCAGCAGGAACTGGAACAGGCGCGCAAACAGGCGGAGGACGCCACACATGCCAAGTCGAGGTTCCTGGCCAACATGAGCCATGAGATCCGTACGCCGATGAACGCCATACTGGGCATGGCGTATCTTGCGCTCAAGTCCAATCTCAATGCCCGCCAGCATGACTACGTGAACAAGATTCACGATGCCGCGGAATCGTTGTTGGGGATCATCAACGACATTCTCGACTTTTCCAAGGTCGAAGCCGGCAAGCTCGAGCTCGAACAAGGACGATTCAGGGTCGAAGATGTCGCCGGTCGGTCTCTGTCTCTATTGCGACAACGCGCGCATGAGAAGGACATTGAGCTGCTGTTTGACGTGACGGAATCGAACCTGCTCGGGGAGAGTGGTGCCTTGATGGGAGACCCGCTGCGCCTGGGGCAGGTATTGACCAACTTGTTGTCGAATGCCGTGAAATTCACGCACCATGGTTATGTAAAGCTGATGATCCGGGTCGACGAGGCGGATGCACAAGGTGTCACGTTGCAGTTCACCGTGCGCGATACCGGGATCGGCATGACGACAGAGCAGATGGCACGCCTGTTTCAAGAGTTCACGCAGGCGGACGGCTCGACCACCCGGCGGTATGGCGGCACCGGGCTGGGATTGACCATCTCGAAGAGAATCGTCGAGTTGATGGGTGGCAGGATCTGGGTCGACAGCGCGCCTTCACAAGGCTCCAGTTTCAACTTCACTGCGCGGTTTCCCTTGACGACGCCACCGGCACCATCGGCCGTTCCCATGCCAAAGGCCGACGTGATGCGCGTATTGGTCGTCGACGATCAACCGGACGCCCGGGACGCACTGGCAGACCTGCTCGGCGCGCTCGGTGTCGGCATCACTGTCCCTGGCGCCGTCGATCTGGCGGACGATGGTGATACCGCCTTGGCGATGGTCGAACAGGCCGAGGCCCGGCAGTGCCCCTATGACATGCTGCTGATCGACTGGGTCATGCCGCGACTCGACGGGGCCGGCGTGCTGGCCGCATTGCAACGACGTCCCGACAACCTCAAGTCACCGCTGCCGGTCATTGTTTCCGCCTACGACACGGACCTGTTGCACAACACCGCGAACGGGCTGGGCGCACAGCACTTCCTGCCTAAACCGGTTTTACCGGAGTCACTGCGCGAACTGATCAAATGGTTGGTCGGCGACCATCTGCAAGAGCAGATGCCGCTGATGAGCGAAACGCCAGGCATGCAAGATTTGACTGGCTTGCGTGTATTGCTGGTGGAGGACAACCCGATCAACCAGCAACTTGCCGTCGAACTCATGCAGGCACGCAGCGTGGAGGTCGACGTCACCAGCAATGGGCAAGAAGCCATCGATCGAATCAACGCGCACCCGCCAGACCATTACCACGTCGTCTTGCTGGACCTGCAGATGCCGGTCATGGATGGTTATGAGGCCACCCGCCAACTCAGAATGGATGCCCGCTACGTGGATCTGCCCATCATCGCCATGACCGCGCATGCGATGGCAGACGAACGGGAGCGTTGCCAGGTACTGGGGATGAACGGGCATATTAGCAAGCCGATTGATCCTGA